>NZ_JBQPXH010000009.1:0-167096 GCF_052244495.1 Rhodobacter sp. NSM | reverse complement strand
ATACGATAGATCATCCATGCCCGCGCGCTTTCCGCACGTCACGGATTGATCCTTCCCCGCCTCTGTCCAGCCCGACGAGCCGACCGACCGATGCCGACACCGGTCAGAAGGTTCGCGCCCTTTCGCGCCGTCTTGAGCCCGATTATCCTCGTCTCGACGGGCGATGGCTTTCGGGCCGAGCCGGCGAAGCGGACGATGATGCTTGAGCGTGGCGGGCTCCGTCCCCGACGGATCCACGACCGTCGGCACCGGCTTATCGACGAAGCCGAATGGACGGGCCGCTAGAGCAGGACAGACCGGATCGCCAGCGCCACTGCCGAGACCGTGGCCACCCCTGCCAGCCAGAGCAGGAGGAACCAGCCGATCCTTCGCATCAGTGGTAGCCCTCGTCTGCATCGATCTTCCCGCGGAACACCCAGTAGGTATAGGCCGTATAGGCAAGGATGATCGGCACCAGCACGAGTGTGCCGAAGAGGGTGAAGAGCAGGCTTTCACCCGGCGCCGCCGCCTCGACGATGGTGAGTTCCGGCGGGACCATCATCGGATAGAAGCTGATCCCGATTCCGACGAAGGCCAGCACGAAGAGGCCGAGCGCGCAGAGGAAGGGGGCGTAGTCGTCGCCTCTCTCGAGCCCGCGCCAGAGCCGGAGAGCCACCAGCGCCACCAGCACCGGCACCGCGAGCGACCAGACCATCGTCGGCCATCGGAACCACCGTTCGGCATAGACGGCATCCTGCAGAGGCGTGAAGATACTGACCAGTCCGAGGAATCCCAGCGTCGCGAGGGACAGCGGCCGGGCGAGGCGGCGCATGTGCTCCTGCACGCGGCCTTCGAGTTTCATGTTGCACCAGGTGGCGCCCAGAAGCGCATAGCCGGTGGCGACCGCCACGCCGGAGAGGATCGAGAAGGGCGTAAGCCAGTCGAACCAGCCGCCTGCATAGGCACGGTTCTCGACCTCGATCCCCTGCACCAGCGCCCCGAGCGCGATCCCCTGCATCAACGCCGCCACCAGCGATCCGCCGAAAAAGGCCCAGTCCCAGAGCCGCTTCCAGCGCACCGTCCGCCAGCGGTATTCGAAGGCCACTCCCCGGAAGACCAGCGCGAGCAGCATGCCCACGACGGGAACGTAGAGCGCGGGCATGACGACGGCATAGGCCAGCGGGAAGACCGCGAAGAGCCCGCCGCCGCCCAGCACGAGCCAGGTCTCGTTCCCGTCCCAGATCGGGGCCACGGAGTTCATCATCACGTCCCGCTCGCGTTCGTCCTTGGCGAAGGGAAAGAGGATCCCCACGCCGAGGTCGAACCCGTCGAGGATCACGTAGACCAGCACGGCGAAGGCGATGATCCCGGCCCAGATGAAGGAAAGCTCCAGTCCCAGCATGTCAGTCGCTCCTCTCGCGCGGGTCCTCGTGCAGGCCGGGCGTGAGGCCCGCCGTGCGGATCGGCCCGTCGCGCAGACCCATGCGCTCGGTCCCCGGCCGCATCGACATCATGCGCAGCAGATAGAAGGTGCCCGCGCCGAAGACGAAGAAATAGACCACGATGAAGGCCACGAGCGACGTGCCCACCGCCGAGGCATCGAGCGGCGAGAGGCTGTCGGAGGTGCGCAGATGCCCGTAGACGGTCCAGGGCTGGCGGCCGACCTCGGTCGTGATCCAGCCCGCCAGCACGGCGACGAAGCCCGCCGGCCCCATCGCAAGCGCCGTGCGGTGAAGTGCCGGCCAGTCGTAGAGCCGGCCGCGAAAGCGGGCCCAGAGCGACCAGAGGCCAAGGCCCAGCATCAGCATCCCGAGCGTCACCATCACGCGGAACGACCAGAAGACGATGGCCACCGGGGGCTGCTCGTCGCGCGGCACCCCGTCGAGCCCGTCAAGCGGGGCGTTCAGCGAGTGCTTCAGGATCAGGCTCGAGAGCTTGGGGATCTCGACCGACCAGCGCATCTCCTGCGCCTCCTGGTCGGGCAGGCCGAAGAGGATCAGCGGCGCGCCCTCGGGGTGGCTTTCGAAATGGCCCTCCATCGCCATGACCTTCACCGGCTGATGCTCGAGCGTGTTCAGCCCGTGCATGTCGCCCGCGAGGATCTGGATCGGAGCCACGACGAGGATCATGCCGGTCGCCATCGAGAACATGCGCCGCGTGGCGGGGTTGGTCCGGTCGCGCAGCAGATGGTAGCCCGCCGTCCCCGCCACCACGAGCGCGGTGGTCAGGTAGGCCGCCAGCACCATGTGGACGAGCCGGTAGGGGAAGGAGGGGTTGAAGATGATCGCCCACCAGTCCTCGGGCAGGAACTGGCCGTTCTCGCCCATCGAGAAGCCTGCGGGCGTGTGCATCCAGCTGTTCACCGCAAGGATCCAGGTGGCCGAGATGAGCGTGCCGATGGCGACCATCGCGGTGGCCAGCATGTGCAGCCCGTCGCCCACGCGTTTGCGCCCGAAGAGCATGATCCCGAGGAAGCCCGCCTCGAGGAAGAAGGCGGTCAGCACCTCGTAGGCCATGAGCGGGCCCACCACCGGCCCGGCCCGGTCCGAGAAGACCGCCCAGTTGGTGCCGAACTGGTAGGACATGACGATCCCCGAGACGACGCCCATCCCGAAGGCGACGGCAAAGATCTTCTTCCAGTGGTTGAAGAGCGTGAGGTAGCTCTCGTCCCGTGTCCGCAGCCAGAGGGCATTCAGCACGGCGAGGTAGCTTGCCAGCCCGATCGAGAAGGCGGGGAAGATGATGTGGAACGACACGGTAAACGCGAACTGGATCCGTGCCAGGATTTCCGCGGTCAGCATGGTGTCTGCTCTCGTTTTTCCGGGCGCTCGATGCCCCATCTAGTGCCGCGACGGGCGGGACAAGGCGTTCACGAGACTTTGCACATGCAGAAGGCAGCCCGCGCGGCGCGAGGAAATTGCATCCCGACGGGCGCCGGGAAGCTTGACAGGTCGTGCATCTCGGGCAGGCTGGCCCTCTCATAAAACAAGCAACTGGAGGGAACCTTATGTGCGACATCTGCGTGACCAATGCCGTCAAGGAGCGGATGCTCTCGCGCCGCGGCCTCTTCCGCGGTGCGGCCGGGATGGCGGCTGCGGGGGCGGTGTTTCAGGCTCCGGCCGCGCTGGCGCAGGGGCACCAGTCCGTCGAGGACCTGACCCATGAGCTGCACGAGGGCTTCCCGACCTTCTTCGGCGAGCAGCAGTTCTTCTTCGACCAGAAGTTCAACTACGCCGAGCACAAGTTCAATCTGGCCGAGTTCCGGGTGAACGAGCATACGGGCACCCATATCGACGCGCCGCTGCATTTCTCGGCCGACGGGATGAGCGTGGCCGAGATCCCGGTGGGCAACCTTGTGGTGCCGCTCTGCATCGTGGACATCGCCGCCAAGGCTGAAGAGAACCCGGATGCGCAGCTGACGCCGGACGACCTCAAGGCCTGGATCTCCGAGCATGGCGAGATCCCGGCCAACGCCTGCGTCGCGATGCACTCGGGCTGGGGCAAGCACGTCACGACGGAACGCTACCGCAACGCAGGGGCCGACGACATGGGCCATTATCCCGGCTTCCACGTCGAGGCGGCGCAGATGCTGCTCGAGACGCAGGCGGGCTCGATCGGGGTGGATACGCTCTCGCTCGACCACGGCATGTCGCCGGATTTCGCCACCCATTACGCCTGGCTGCCCTCGGGCCGCTTCGGCATCGAGTGCCTGGCCAATCTGGACAAGCTGCCCGCCACCGGTGCTACTCTCGTCGTCGGCGCGCCCAAGCACCGTGGCGGCTCCGGCGGTCCGGCCCGCGTCATCGCGCTGATCTGACGAGACCCCGGCCCTTCGGGGCCGGCCCAACCCGAGGACCCCATGGCCACAGTCCGGCTGCTGACCGACGAGGAGGCCGACCGCGATCCGCGTGTCGCAGCCGTCTTCGCCGACATCCGCGCGACGCGGAAGACCGATTTCATCAACAACTTCTGGCGTGCGCTGGCCAGCCAGCCCGAGCTTCTGGAAAGCACCTGGAACCGGCTGAAGCAGGTGATGGCGCCGGGTGCGCTCGATCCGCTGACGAAGGAGCTGCTCTACATCGCCGTCTCGGCGACGAACGGCTGCTCCTACTGCGTCCATTCCCACACCGCCGCCGCCCGCGCCAGGGGCCTGACCGAGGCGCAGGAGGCCGAGTTCCTCGCCGTGCTCGGCATGGCGGCCCAGACCAACCAGCTCGTGACGGCCCTTCAGGTGCCCGTCGATGCAGCCTTCCAGGTGGAACCATGACCGACTTCGCAATCATCGCCGCCCGTCCGGGCGGACCCGAGGTGCTCGAATGGGCCGAGCGGCCGGCAGGCCGTCCCGGTCCCGGCGAGGTGCGCCTGCGCCAGACCGCCGTTGGGCTCAACTTCATCGACTGCTACTTCCGCTCGGGCCTCTATCCCTGGCCGGGCGAAGAGCTCATCCCCGGCGGCGAGGCCGCGGGCGTCATCGAGGAGCTGGGCGAGGGGGTGACCGGCTTTGCCCCAGGCGACCGCGTGGCCTACACAACGCCCAACGGGGCCTGCCGCACGGCCCGCGTCCTGCCCGCCGACCGGGTGGTGAGGCTGCCCGAGGGCGTGTCCGACGAGGTCGCGGCCTCGATCATGCTGAAGGGCCTGACCGCGCATTACCTCATCCACTCCAGCTTCCGGGTCGAGGCGGGGCATCACGTCCTCGTCCATGCCGCGGCGGGTGGTGTGGGCCAGCTTCTCGGCCAGTGGCTTAAGGCGAAGGGAGCCGTTACCATCGGCACGGCCGGAGGCCCCGAGAAGACCGAGCTCGCGAAGCAGAACGGCTACGAGCACGTCATCGACTATTCGGCCGCGGATTTTGCCGAGGCGGTGCGCGAGATCACCGGCGGGCGCGGCTGCGACGTGGTCTACGACTCGGTCGGCCGCACCACCTGGTGCGGATCGCTGAAAAGCCTGCGTCCCCGCGGCAGCTTCGTCTGCTTCGGCCAGTCCTCGGGGCCGCTGGACGAGTTCCGCTTCTCGGACCTGGCGTCGGGCAGCTTCACGGCGAACCGGCCATCGCTCTTCCACTACGTCGCGACGCGGCAGGAACTCGAGGAGCGGGCGGCGGATCTTTTCGCCATGGTCGCCGAGGGGCGGCTGGTTCCGCACATCGGCCAATCATTCGCCCTGAAGGATGCTGCCGAGGCCCATCGTGCGCTGGAGGGTCGCCGCACGACCGGGGCGACGATCCTGCGCCCCTGAGGCGGTGGGGCGGCGGGGACGCCGCCTCTCAACTCCGGGACAGATGCGGGCGGATGCGCGACAGGACCTCATAGGTGTCTTCCGGCACGCGGACCCATGGCCAGCCGGCCGAAGCGGAATAGGCGCTCCACGCCGCATGCGCATCCTCGAGCGCCACGGCGCAGCCACGCAGGCTGAGTGCATGGCGGATCTTCCGCACGAACTCGAGACGGTTTTCGGGCACCGGACCCATCTGCCCGGGATAGACCAGCATCTTCACGTCATCACACTCCCGGTCGGTCGAGTCCGTCAGTTGCCTTCGCCACCGGTTCTGCAAGTGCCGTGCCCAAGGCCAGCCCGGGCGGTCGGGACGCACCGGGATTTCCGATGCTGCAGTCGTGCTCCTTTCCGGATCGTGGTTCCATGCGGCGCAACCGCTCGGACGAGGAGCGGAAAATGTGTCGAACTGACCGGAACTCGGGCGACGGGATCACGCGATGCCGCCGCAGCGTGCAGGATCGGAATGCCGGGCGGGCGGTCGGTGTGCGGACAATGGAGGCTCGGCCCCTCGCGGCACCGCCCCTTGCGGGCGCACCGTCCTTCCCACTTGGCGCATGGCCCGATCAGTGGCGGCACGAAGCCGGCCGCAGACGATCGGCCACGCGGAGGTCCTGCCTCTTCTGTCAGGTGCGGAGCAGCGCCATGAAGGCCGGCCACGCCTCCGGGTCGGCAACGGTCTTGTCGCGGCAGAAGGAGTTGCAGAAGCCGAAGATCCGCCCCTCGACCTCCATCAGGTCCGTTACCGGCTTGCCGGAATAGGGGCAGGCGGCGTTCTCTGCCTGACCTTCGGCGACAGGCCGGGCTGCGAGCGGGGCGGGGCCCGGCCAGGGCCGCTGCGGCCAGGATCGCCGGTAGACGTCCTGGTCGGCGCCGTCCACGAGACCCATCGCGCGCCAGCGGCGGAAGGAGGGATGGGCCAGGTGAGCGGCGACATAGGCCGCGGCCTCCGCCCCCACGCTCAGCCCGTATCCTGCGATCCGCGCGGCTACGGGAGAGAAGAAGGCATCCGCCGCGCTGTAGTCGCCGCAGAGCCAGAGGCCGGATCCGCCGCAGCGCGCGCGCGCGTCTGCCCAGACGGTCTCGAGCCGGTCGAGATCGGACACCACCTCCGGAGGCGGGGCGCAGTCGTGATAACTGATGCGAAGGTTCATCGGGCAGTGGCTGCGCAGCGCCGAAAAGCCTGCATGCATTTCCGCGGCCAGCGTCCGCGCCACCGCGCGGTGCTCGGGATCGGCGGGCCACAGGCCGGCGTCGGGATGGCGAGAAGCGAGTTCCTCGGCGATGGCAAGGCTTTCCGCCACGACCGTGCCCGCAGGCGTCCTCATCACCGGCACCGTGCGGGCTGACGGGAACTTTGCGAGAAGCGCGGGAAGCTCGTCGGTGTAGAGCCGCGCCCGACTTACGCGGACGGGGATGCCGAAGGCATCGAAGAGAAGCCAGCCGCGCAGGCTCCAACTGGAATAGGCACGATCGCCGATGGCAAGCTCGTATGTCACGGGGCACCTCCTGTCGCGCCGAGACTAGACCCGCACCTTGCTGGCACCAAATGCCTATTGCTGAAGCACGCCATCACGCATGGCGATGCCGGCCCCGCGACGCGCCCGGAGGCCCGCCGTCCTTTGCCAAGGCCGTGCGGGCAGTGCGACGCACTGGAAAGGCGACCAGAGGAAGGGCATATCTCCGGCAGGTCGGGCCAGGCGCCCGGTCCGACGGAGGACGCATGACGAAGACGATCTACATCCTGAACGGCCCCAACCTGAACCTGCTCGGCCAGCGCCAGCCCGAGATCTACGGCAGCGACACGCTGGCCGACGTCGAGCGGCGCTGCACGGCCCTTGCGGCCGAACGGGGCTTCTCGGTCCGCCTGTTCCAGTCGAACCACGAGGGCGTCATCGTCGACCAGATCCACGAGGCGCGGCAGTCGGCCTGCGGCATCGTCATCAATCCCGGCGCCTATACCCACACCTCCGTCGCCATCCTCGACGCGCTCCATGCCTTCGACGGGCCGGTGATCGAGTGCCACATCTCGAACGTGCACAAGCGGGAGAGCTTCCGGCATCACTCCTATGTCAGCCTCCGCGCCGACGGGGTGCTCGCGGGTTTCGGGGTCGAGGGCTACGAGCTTGCCGTTCGGCGCATCTGCTCGCTCTGCGGCTGAGGCAGGCAATCGGGCGACCGGCCGACGGATGATCTGGCGCAAACCGTTCAAGACCCGGCTGCCCTATGCATGGGGCCGGTAGGCGGCGAGTGCCGCTAGGGAAGGAACGATGACTGACCGAAGCGACGAAATAGCCCGCATCCTCGACCGGCGCAGCCGGCGGCGACGGTGGCTCTGGCCGCTGCTGCTCGTGGCACTGCTGGCCGCCGCCGGTGCGGTGTGGCTCTCTCGGCGCGGGGGGGAGCCCGCGGTGACATATGTGACCGAGCCCGTCGGCCGTGGCGGGCTGATCGTGACGGTCACCGCCACGGGCACGGTCCAGCCGACGACGCAGGTCGAGGTCTCGTCGGAGCTCTCCGGCACGATCGCCGCGGTCGAGGTGGACTACAACGACGAGGTCGAGATCGGCCAGGCGCTCGCCCGTCTCGACGACACCCGACTCTCGGCGCAGGTCGCGAATGCCGAGGCCTCGCTCGCGGCGGCCGAAGGGCGGCTCGAACAGGCGAAGGCCACCGCCCGAGAGGCGGCCGAGAACTATGCCTCGAGCGCGGCGCTCGACAAGCGCGGCGTCGGCTCGCATCTCGACCTTGTCGCCACCGAGGCCGCCCACCAGCGTGCCGAGGCCGATGTGAGGATCGCCGCCGCCGACCTGACGCTGGCCGAGGCCAACCTCGAGGTGCAACGGGTGGATCTGGCGAAATCGGTCATCCGCTCGCCGATCAAGGGGATCGTGCTGGACCGTGCGGCAGAGACCGGACAGATCGTGGCCTCGTCGCTGAACACGCCGGTCCTCTTCACGCTGGCCGAGGATCTGGACCGGATGGAGCTGCGCGTCGACATCGACGAAGCCGATATCGGCCGTGTCCGCGTCGGCAACCGCGCGACCTTCAAGGTCGATGCCTATGCGTCGCGGAGCTTCAAGGCCGAGATCGTGCAGGTGCGCTACGCACCCGAGACGACGGACGGGGTCGTGACGTACAAGGCCATTCTGTCGGTGGACAACGCCGACCGGCTGCTTCGCCCCGGCATGACTGCCACGGCGACGATCACCGTGGCCGACGTGTCGGATGCGCTTCTCGTGCCGAACGCGGCGCTGCGCTTCGCCCCGCCGGCCGCCACCGCCACCGGAGGCTCGACCGGCAATCGCGGCGGAGGCCTTCTCGGCCTCATCATGCCGCGGCCACCGGGGCGGTCCGAAGAGCAGGCCGATCCGGAGGGGCCGACCCTCTGGGTGCTGCGCGGCGGTGCGCCGGTGTCGGTGCCCGTCGAAACCGGCGAGACTGACGGCCGGCGGACCGAGATCCGCGGCGGCGATCTTGCCGAGGGAGACGCCGTCATCACCGACCAGCGCGAGTCCGGCTGATGACCCGGACGCCGTTGATCGAACTCGATCGCATCAGCCGCATCTACGGCGAGGGAGAGGCCGAGGTGCGCGCTCTCGACGGCGTCGACCTGCGGATCGAGCGGGGCGAGTTCGTGGCCATCATGGGGCCCTCGGGGTCGGGCAAGTCCACGGCGATGAACATCATCGGCTGCCTCGACCGCCCCAGTTCGGGCCGCTACCTGTTCGAGGGCACGGATGTCTCGGACCTCGATCGCGACGGGCGGGCGCTGCTGCGCCGGCATTTCCTGGGCTTCGTCTTCCAGGGCTTCAATCTGCTTTCACGCACGACGGCGCTCGAGAATGTCGAGCTGCCGCTGATCTACAAGGGGTTGCCGCGCGCCGAGCGGGTGGAGAAGGCGAGGGCCGCACTCGCGCGCGTGGGCCTGGCGGGACGCGAGCATCACGATCCCTCCCAACTCTCGGGAGGCCAGCAGCAGCGGGTCGCCATCGCGCGGGCGCTGGCGGGCGAACCCATGGTGATCCTCGCCGACGAGCCCACGGGCAACCTCGACAGCCACAGGTCGCACGAGATCATGCAGCTGATGCAGGCGCTGAACCGGGAAGGGATCACCATCGTGATGGTCACGCACGAGGAGGACATTGCGGCCTATGCAGGCCGGCTCGTGGTCTTCATCGACGGCCGCGTCGCGCGCGACGAGCCCGTGCGGGCGAGGGCCTGAGATGCTCTGGGAAACGGTCCGCCTCGCCTTCATCGCCATCGTCAGGAACAAGCTCCGCTCGTTCCTGACCGTGCTCGGCGTCGTGATCGGGGTGGCCGCCGTCATCGCCATGGTGACGGTGGGGCAGGGCTCTTCGGCGCAGGTTTCGGCCAATGTGGCGAGCCTCGGGACCAATGTGCTGATCCTGCGGCCCGGCAAGCGGATGATGGGTCCGGGGGTGCGCGACACCTCGCCCGCCTTCACGCTGCGCGATGTCGAGGCCTTGCAGGAGCTGCCGGTGATCCGTGCCGTCGCACCCAACACCTCTTCGTCGCAGACGGTGGTCTACGGCAATGCGAACGCCACTACCTCGATCACCGGCTCGACGAGCGACTATCTCACCGTCTCGAACTGGGTGCTCGCCCGCGGGCGGGCCTTCACCCTCGCGGAAGAGCGGCAGGGGGCGGCCGCCTGCATCCTCGGCGAGACGGTGCGCCAGAAGCTCTTCGGGGCCGCCGACCCGCTTGACCGCACGGTGCGGATCAAGTCGATCTCCTGCACGGTGGTGGGCGTCCTGAAGGCAAAGGGCGCGGGGTCCTTCGGGCAGGATCAGGACGATCTGGTCCTCATGCCGATCCGCACCGTTCAGCGGCGGCTGGAGGGGGATCAGGATGTCTCGGGCATGTCCATCGCGCTTGACGAGGGCGTGTCGTCCACGCGCGGCATCCGCGAGATCAGCGCGCTGATGCGAGAGCGGCGCCGCATCGGGCCGGGGGACGAGGAGAATTTCTCGGTCACCGACATGAAGGAGATCGCCTCGATGCTGACCTCCATCAATACGGTCCTGGCGGGGCTGCTGTCTTCGGTGGCGGCGGTCAGCCTGCTCGTCGGCGGCATCGGGATCATGAACATCATGCTGGTCTCGGTCACCGAGCGGACGCGCGAGATCGGCATCCGTCTTGCCGTTGGGGCCACCGCCGGGCAGGTGCTGACCCAGTTCCTCGTCGAGGCGGTCGTCCTGTCCGTGCTCGGCGGCATGATCGGGATTGCGCTGGGACTGGGGCTGGCGCTCGTGGCCTCGCGCTACATGCTCATTCCCTTCACGCCGGATCCGCTGGTCGTGCTGATGGCCTTCGGCTTCTCTGCCCTCGTCGGGGTCCTGTTCGGCTTCTTTCCGGCCCGCCGGGCGGCGCGGCTTGATCCGATCGAGGCGTTGCGCCATCAGTAAAACGCCGGGGCGAGCTTGCTCCGAAAGCGGACCCTGCCCGCGCCGCAACCAGAAGATGAGTCCTGTCCGCCGCCGTCGCGGCTCGCCGGCGCCGACGCGGGGCCTTCCGTAGCGTCATCTCATCCCTATCGGCAACGCCGGCCGGAAATTGTTGAAATGTCGCTCCTTGCGGGCAACACTTCGGGGGCTGCGCTTGGGAGGGCGCGGCCAACTGGGAGGAAAGACATGACGGCTCTCGAGAAGAAGGCGGCGTATTCGCGTCGCTCGTTCCTGCGTACCGGTGCCTTGGCCGGTGGTGCGGCGGCGGGTTCTGTCCTGGCGGCTCCGGCCGTTCTGGCTCAGGCCCCGTTGGTTATGAAGATGCAGACATCCTGGCCGGCCTCGGACATCTGGATGGATTTCGCCCGCGAATACGTGACCCGCGTCGAGGAAATGTCGGGGGGCAGGCTGAAGGTGGACCTGCTGCCGGCCGGGGCCGTGGTCGGCGCCTTCCAGGTGATGGATGCGGTGCACGACGGCGTGATCGACGCCTCGCATTCGGTGTCGGCCTACTGGTACGGCAAGTCGAAAGCGGCCTCGTTCTTCGGCACCGGGCCCGTCTTCGGCGGCTCGGCCACGACGATGCTCAGCTGGTTCTACCAGGGCGGCGGGCAGGACCTCTACCGCGAGCTCACCCAGGACATCCTCGGCATGAACATCGTGGGCTTCTACGGCTTCCCGATGCCCGCGCAGCCCTTCGGCTGGTTCAAGACCGAAGTGGGCGGCGTGGCCGACATTCAGGGCTTCAAGTACCGGACCGTGGGCCTTGCCGCGGACCTGCTGCAGGCGATGGGCATGTCGGTGGCGCAGCTTCCGGGGGGCGAGATCGTGCCCGCGATGGAGCGCGGCGTGATCGACGCCTTCGAGTTCAACAACCCCTCGTCGGACATGCGCTTCGGCGCGCAGGACGTGGCGAAGAACTACTACCTCTCGTCCTATCATCAGGCGTCCGAGAGCTTCGAATACACCTTCAACCGCGACTTCTACGAGGATCTGGAGCCGGATCTCCAGGCGATCCTGAAATATGCGGTCGAGGCCGCCTCGACCTCGAACACGGCGCTGGCGCTGCGCCAGTATTCGGCCGATCTCGCGACGCTCGCCTCGGAGAACGGGGTGGCGGTCCACCGGACCCCGAAGGAGATCCTCGCAGGCCAGCTCGAGGCCTGGGACAAGCTGATCACCGACCTCGAGACCGACGAGTTCTTCAAGAAGGTCCTCGACAGCCAGCGCGCCTGGGTGGAACAGGTGAGCTACTACGAGCTGATGAACGCGGCCGATCTCGGCCTTGCCTACGAGCACCATTTCCCCGGCAAGCTTCAGCTTTGATGCGATCCGGCCCCGGGAGACGTTCCGGGGCCTCTTCCTGCGGGAGATCCCATGCACGCCTTCATCCGCTTCGCCGACCGGCTCTCGGCGGCCTTCGGCCATGCCTTCGGCTGGCTCGTGCTCCTCATGACGCTGGGCGTCAGCTACGAGGTCCTCGTGCGCTACGTCTTCAACGCGCCGACGCCCTGGTCGCTCGACGTCTCCTTCATCATGTACGGCACGCTCTTCATGATGGGCGGCGCCTACACGCTGTCGCGCAACGGACATGTGCGCGGCGACTTTCTCTACCGCATGTGGCGCCCGCGGACGCAGGCCACGGTGGATCTCGTGCTCTACATCCTCTTCTTCTTTCCGGGCATCACCGCGCTGATCCTGTCGGGCTGGAAATACTCCGCCCGGTCCTGGGGCTATGGCGAGGTGAGCGTGAACAGCCCCGCCGGCATCCCGATCTACCAGTTCAAGTCGGTGCTGGTGGCTGCCGGCATCCTCCTCTTCATTCAGGGACTGGCGCAGGTGTGCCGCTGCATCCTCTGCCTGCGCGACGGCTACTGGCTTTCGGGCGAGGAGGACGTGGAGGAGACCGAGGCGGCGCTCGTGCGCAGCCATGGAGGAGAATCGACATGACCTGCGCTTCCTTGCAACGGGAGGGACCGGGCGCGTGGCGCAGCCAGGCGCCTCAAGGTCCGTGCCCCGGCAGCCACTCCGTCCTGCCCGCGTTCCAGCCTTTCACCCAGGAGACGGCCGAGTGACCGACCCCCAAGTCGCCCTTCTCATGCTGGGCATCTTCATCTCGCTCGTCTTCCTCGGCTTTCCCATCGCCTTCACGCTCATGGCCCTCGGAATAGGCTTCGGCTACTACGCCTATTTCGACGCAAGCCGCATGTGGCGGGCCTTCAACCGGCTGGGCGAGGAGGCCGACGGCTGGACCTCGGCCACGACCTGGCTCGAGGGGTTCTTCAACAACCGGATCTTCGACCTCTTCATCAACCAGACCTACACGGTGATGTCGAACGAGGTGCTGACGGCGATCCCGCTCTTCCTCTTCATGGGCTATATCGTCGAGCGGGCGAACATCGTCGACCGGCTGTTCACCACGCTCAACATCGCCTCGAAGAACATCCCCGGCTCGATGGGGGTGGCGGCGCTGGTGACCTGCGCGCTCTTCGCGACGGCCACGGGCATCGTGGGGGCCGTGGTGACGCTGATGGGGCTGCTTGCGCTGCCCGCGATGCTGCGCGCGCGCTACGACCATTCCTTCGCCGCGGGCATCATCTGCGCGGGCGGCACGCTCGGCATCCTGATCCCGCCCTCGATCATGCTCATCGTCTATGCCGCGGCCTCTGGCGTCTCGATCGTCCGGCTCTATGCCGCGGCGCTCCTGCCGGGCCTCACGCTCGTCGGCCTCTACCTCGTCTACATCGTCGGCCGCTCGATCCTGCAACCGAGCGTCGCGCCGCGGCCCTCGAAGGACGAGGTGCCAGACGTGCCGGGGGGCAAGCTCTTCCTCATGCTGCTCACCTCGTTCTTCCCGCTCGCGGTGCTGATCCTTGCCGTGCTGGGCTCGATCCTCTTCGGGCTGGCGACGCCGACCGAGGCCGCCTCGATCGGCGCGCTCGGCGGGATGCTCCTTGCCGTGGCCTATCGCGCGATGACCTTCGACCGCCTGCGCGAGAGCGTCTATCTCACCGTGCGCACGACGGCGATGGTCTGCTGGCTCTTCGTCGGCTCCTACACCTTCTCGGCAGTCTTCTCCTACCTCGGGGGCGAGCAGCTCATCGCGGATTTCGTGGGCGGGCTGAACCTGACGCCGGTGCAGTTCCTGATCCTCGCGCAGATCATCATCTTCGTTCTCGGCTGGCCGCTGGAATGGTCCGAGATCATCATCATCTTCGTACCGATCTTCCTGCCGCTCCTGCGGATCTTCGACATTGACCCGCTGTTCTTCGGCGTGCTGGTGGCGCTGAACCTGCAGACCTCGTTCCTGACACCGCCCATGGCCATGTCGGCCTATTACCTGAAGGGCATCGCGCCGCCGCAGGTTCGGCTCACGCAGATCTTCGCGGGGTCTATGCCCTATGTGGGCATGGTCTTCGCCTGCATGGTGCTCATGTACATCTTCCCGCAGATCGTTTTCGCGCTACCGGAGTTCGTCTATGGGGCACGCTGATCCGAAGGGGGCGCTGCTCGCGCTTCCGGCCATCGACCTGAGGGAACGTCTCGCTTCGGGCTCGCTCCGGGCGGTCGAACTGGTCGAGGCCTGCCTCTCCCGGATTGCCGCGCGCGAGCCGGAGGTGCGCGCCTGGGCCTTCCTCGATGGCGACCATGCGCTGGCGCAGGCCCGCGCCCTCGATGCACGGCGGCAGAGCGGTGCGGCGATCGGCCCGCTGCACGGGCTGCCGGTCGGGGTGAAGGACGTGATCGACGTGAAGGGGATGCCCACGGGAAGCGGACTTGCGGGCGCTGGCCGGGTCGCGCAGGCGGATGCCTTCGTTGCGGCCCGTCTGCGGGCCGCGGGGGCGATCCTGATCGGCAAGACCGCGACCGCCGAGGCCGCCTTTCTGGAACCGCCCGCCACGCGCAACCCGCACGACCCGGCCTGCACTCCGGGCGGGTCCTCCTCGGGTTCGGCGGCGGCGGTCGCGGACGGAATGGTGCCCCTCGCCATCGGCACGCAGACCGGCGGATCGGTGATCCGCCCCGCCGCCTTCTGCGGCATCACCGGCTTCAAGCCGAGCTTCGGCCTGATCCCGCGGACGGGCGTTCTCAGCCAGTCCCCGAGCCTCGACACGATGGGCGTCTTCGGCCGCTCCGTCGCCGATGTGGCGCTGCTGGCCGATGCGCTGGCAGGACACGATCCCGCCGATCCGGCGACCGAACCGCAGCCGGCGCCGCGCATTTTCGAGACCGCCTCGGCCCAGCCGCCTGTCGTGCCGACGCTTGCCTTCGTCCGCCCGCCGGGCTGGGATGCGGCCACCGAGGAAATGCGCCTGGCGATTCAGGAACTGGCCGATGTCCTCGGTCGCGACTGCCTCGCCATGGAGTTGCCGGCGATCTTCCAGGAGGCATCCGACCTCCGGCGCCTGATCAACCTGGCCGAGATGGCCCACCACTACCGCGATCTGGCGCGAGGCGCGACGCTCTCGCCCCTTCTCAGCGCCGCGATCGAGGAAGGCGCTGCCATTCCGGCAGCCAGCTATCTCCGGGCTCTGGCTGCCCGCGGGGATCTGGCGACTGCCCTCGGGCCGGTGTTCCACCGCTGCGACGCCATTCTCTGCCCTGCCGCGCCCGGTCCCGCGCCGGGTCGCGAGACCACAGGCGACGCGATCTTCAACGGGCTCTGGACGCTCTGCGGCCTGCCCGCGATCACCCTGCCGGTCTTTACCTCTTCCGCCGGCATGCCGATGGGTGCGCAGCTGGTCGGCCCCCGCGGCGGCGATGCGCGGCTGCTTCGGACGGCGCGCTGGCTCGGCGACCGCCTCTCCCGCACCGCACAGGAGGACATCCGATGAGCCGACGCCTGTTGCCCCTCTTCGCGCTTCTCGTGCTTGCGGCCTTCCTCGGCATCCTTGTTGCCAAGGTTCCGCGGCTCGATCTCGGCCTCGTGGTCGCGGCGACGATGGTTCTCGCGGCCTGGGATCTCATCCGCGGGCCGCCGGCATAGCCACGCGACCCGCTTCGGTCATCCGGGGCTGTCAGGCCGGCGCCGAGGAGGCTTGCGTGGCCTTGCCATCCGCTCGGCAGATCCCTGTCGTGCCAGGGCCTAGACGGGAGCCAGCACTTCGGCGCAGCCCGCACCCCCGCGGATGGCCAGACCTGAGCGCGCGACAGCCGTTCCGCAGAGCGAGGCGATCGCGCCTGCCGCCTCGCCGGCGCCGTTGACTGCGGCCAGAGTGGCGGCGGTCGCCGCGCCCTCGGCACGCATGGCCTCGCGCTCCTGCGGGTCGAGCATCCGCTCCAGCGCCCGACCAAGCTGCATGTCCTCGCTCACCCGCAGCACGAGGCCAAGCCCGCGATCTTCGGCCCAGCGGGCCCGCAGAAGCTGCCGATCCTGTTCGGCATGTTCGTTGGGTGTCCAGATCGTGGGCAGCGCCCGCTCGAGATGCTCGACGAAGCTGTTGTAGCCGGCGGCTGCCAGGGCGAAGTCGAAGGCGCAAAGGTCACGGGCGAAAGGATAGCCGGTCATCGCGGCGATACCCGGCGGCAGGTCGTGCTCGTGCCGGGCAATCATCCAGCGCGCGACCGCGACGCCGATCCCCGGCCTGCCTCCCAGTCGCGACAGCGCCCGCGCCGCGAGGCTTCCGGTGGCGAAGTTGTTGCCCGAGCCGGGCGCCACGAGCACGTTGACATCGTGAGGATTGAGGCCGAGAGACGCGCAGGCGGCCTCGCGGCTGCGCATCGCGGACGCGTCGAGCAGGCGGATCGGCGCCACGTGCAGGGCCTCGGCGCGGCGCGCCGCCGTCGGCCCGTCGTCGAGCGCGGAGGCAGGATCGCCGGGCTCGATGATCAGGTCGAAGAATCCGCTGCGGTCGAGTGCCTCGGGATCCCGGCCGATGCCCCAGAAGCCGCGTCGGATCCAGATGCGGGCGATCTCGGGGGCAGCATCGAGGGCGGCGATCAGACCCATGAACGGGACGTTGCCGTCGAAGACCAGCGCGGAGGGCTGCCAGAAGCCGAAGGCAGCGGCCAGCGTCTCGGCGAGACCTGCGTTCCAGTGGGCGCGGGCCTGACCATAGGCTGCATGGTAGGGCAGGTGCTCGGCCGGGAAGCCCCAGCCACGCACCACGTCCACCGCCTGGGAATGGCTGAGGAAAACGGGTTCCACCCACGCCGGCAGGCGCCGCGCGATGGCGAGTTGCCGGGTGAGATGACCCATGCCGACGCCGTTCGTCGACAGGAAGAGCACGCGCTTGCGGGGGCGTGCGAGCACTGCCGGCGCGAAGCTGTCCGCCCGTGGAGGGCCTGTCACCTCCCGCACGCGGGCTACGAATGTCCGGGGAGAGAAAGGACCTGCGAGGGCATCCCTTGCCGCCGCAAGCAGATCCGCGGCAAGGCCCCGGTCTGCATGCAGGTCCAGTGCCCTTCGGGGCAGATCGTCAAGGCGGCCATAGAGCGCCGCCGCGCCGAAAGCGGAGCGACAGTCCGCCGGCAGGTAAGGAACGGTGCCTGCCCGAAGTGCCAGAAGCGCCTCGACGGGACAGGGGTCGTGATCGGCTTCGTCCGGATTGGCGAGGATGTCCACGAGCGACAGGAACCGCGAGAACGCGATCCGGTCGTCGGGCCAGACCTCGACCGGCGCGGCGCGCGGCCATGCGGGCCGCGGGACATCTGGCGGCAGACGCAATCGCCAGAGGGGGAGGGGTGCCGACATGCGGTCGGGCCGCAGGACGGGCCTCGACCGGGCGATGCGGGCGCTGCCGATCACGGGCCGGGCCCGCTCGCCCGGCCGATCCGGAACCTCGCCGAACTCGGGCGCCACCGGGGCCCAGGTGTCGGGCGTAAGCCTCCAGTCGGGCACGACATGGCAAAGCGCCTCGCGCGCTATGAGCGAGGTCGGCGCCCAGACCGGTGCTCCTCCCAAGGCCGTGGCCGCGGTCTCTGCCAGCCGATCGAGCTGCCGGCGCGGGAGGGCGGCAAGGGCGGCCGGACGCTCGACCGTCACGATCCGGTGCTGCGCCCGGATGCGGCTGTGCAACCGGAGCCCGTCGTGAAACAGGCGCGCGTCGAGGCAGAGCGCCAGCGCGCAATCGACCGACACGCCCGGTGCAAGGCGCGTTGCCGCGCCCGTGGCGAACAGATGCGCATGAACCGGATCCATGCGGTAGGGATCGGCCGCCACGCCCGCCGGAGCGACGGGCAGCACGCCCAGCCTGTATCCGGCCGCGGCGAGAGCGGCTGCTGCCGCGGCATGGCAGGGTGCTGCGATGTCGCCCACGCGCAGGTCGGCCAGCAGGCAGATGTCGAGGCGAACGACGCTCACCTCAGGTGGGGCGGCAGGTCATGCCCGAGCGGAAGGTGCCGCTGCCTCCGGGACCGAAAGAGACGGACTCGGTCGAGGCGCGCCCGCCTGCGAGGGTCACGATCGTGACCACGTAGATCCCGTCGCGCTCGCCGGGGGCCAGCTGGCCGTCCGCGCCGGGGTTCAGCATCAGATACGCGTCAAGCTCGATCCTCTGCCGGGCACCGTCGCCCCGGACCCGCGCCGTTGGCGGCGTGTCGTAGGAGGAACCTGCCGCCGAACGGCAGGCGACGGCGGCCGTGACCGGTCCCGAGTAGCGCAGCACCTGCAGCCCCGACCGGGAGGTTGCGGCGGTGGTGAAGCCGAGCGCCTGCAGCCGGGTCAGCTCGGCCTCGGCGGGAACGGTGCGTGCCGCCATTTCCGCGCAGCCCGAAAGAAAGAGGGCCGCGAGTGCCGCGGCGGCAGGATGGGTCCGTCTCATGGCGTTCTCTCCTCAACCATCGCCGAAAGCTCGGCCAGCGTGTCGAAGTCGATCCGGCCGCCCGGTGAAGGACGCCCGTGCGCGGCGAAGGCTGCGTCCAGCGCCGCACGTGTGGCGGGGCCGATCCGGCCGTCCGCGACGCCCACGTCCATGCCGAGGCGCCCCAGCAGGACCTGAGCCGCGCGCGCGCGCTCGTCTGCCGAATAGTTGGCTGCCGCACGCTCCGCCGCCTCGCGGGCCCTGGGGTCGTCGCCCATCCGGGCGGCCGAGGCGTAGAGTGTCAGCGCCTCGATGCGATCCGTGGCCACCCCGTGGCCTGTCTCGTGGAGGCGCCCAAGGTCGATCGCGGCCCAGGGAACTCCACCGTCCGCCGCCCGGCGATACCAGCGAGCAGCCTCGGCCATATCCGGTGCCGCTCCGTCATCGGAAGCAAAGGCTCGGGCCGCGTCGCGCGCGGCCCAGGGGTTCTGCCCGGCGTCCCGGACGTAGAGATCGCGGGCGCGGGCCAGATCCTTCGGTACGCCCCGGCCGGCCTCGTGAAGTCTCCCGAGTTCGCGCGCGGCGCCGCTCACGCGCGCGGCGAGCGCCTTCTGCAGCAGGTCCGCGGCGCGCTCCGGGTGGTCGAACAGCGGCTCTGTCGAGGCTTCGAGCCTGCCGAGCCGATAGATGGCCTCGGCATCGCCCTCGCGCGCCGCGCGGGTGTAGAGGCGTGCCGCGCTCTCGAGGTTCCGCTCGGTTCCCTGACGTTCTTCATACATGACGCCAAGTCGGGTCAGCGCATTCGGCACGCCGCGGCCGGCCGCCGTCTCGAACCAGAGGCGCGCCTGCCCATAGTCGCGGGGGATGCCGTCGCCGGTCTGGTACATGCGGGCGAGGCGGGTCTGGGCCGTCAGTTCGCCGCTCTTGGCGCCGGCAGTATACCAGCGCACGGCTTCGGCAGGGTCGCGCGGGACGCCCAGGCCCTTCTGGTAGAACTCGCCCAGGTTCGCCATCGCCCAGTCGTTGCCGCGCGCTGCAGCCTGTCGATAGTAGTCGAGGGCGATCCCGAGGTCCTCCGGCACCCCGACGCCCGCCCGGTAGATCCAGGCGAGCGCCGTCAGCGCGGCCGTCTCGCCCCGGCCGTTGGCTGCATCGAAGAGCTGCCTGGCCCTGGCATAGTCGCGCGGCACGGCCTGTCCATCGAGATACATCTGCCCGAGATAGACCATGGCCGAAGCATAGCCGGCATCGACCGCCTTCTGCTGCCAGTGCAGTGCCTCGTCGTAGCGGCCGGCGGCCCGGTAGCCGCGGGCCAGCTGCGCCCAGAAGCGGACGACCTCGGGATGGCGTTCCACCGCGATCTCGCAGACGGCAATGGCCGCATCGAAATTGCGGTCGAGGATGAACTGGCGCGTGCCCGCCGTAACGCGCTGGCTGTCGTAGGGATTCCCCGCAAGCATGTCGCAGGCGTCGACATAGGTCTCTACCGCCACGTTCAGCGGTTCGGTCGCGCCGCCCTCGCGCAGGGTCATTGCGGCAAATCCGTCCATCCCGCCGTTCGAGCCGATGCCCGGCAGGTAGTCGAGCCGCTCTCCCGCCGTCATCCAGCGCACCGATCCTGCTCCCAGCCGGTCGTCCCCGACGGTCACCGTGCCGAGCCTCGGCGCCGCGTCCACATGAACCCAGGCATCCGTGGCGGGGCCGTCGCTCACGGGCGCGGACCCTGTCCCGATCGGGACCGAGGTCGGCGCCCGGTCCAGCGTGGCCACGAGGTCCGCACGCGCCGAAGCGTCGGCCATGACCAAGCCGCGGGTGGGTTGCGGCAGGGACGTGTCCGAAACGAGGATCGCATCCGGGTCGCCACCCAACTCGCGGATCCTGGCCTTCGCCTCTTCCACGAAGGCGCCGCCGGGCATGGTGCGCACATAGGCGGCAAAGGCATCCAGCCGGGACGTGTCGCGGATCGAGCGCCAGAACGTGCGGTCGACCACGCGGCGCGGCGGCAATTCGCCCAGCGTGTCGGAATCGGTGCCCATGCCCGTCGTGGCGAGGCGAAGGTCGTCGATCGCGGGCTTGAAGTAGAAGCGGCTCTCCAGCGTGCTCGTGGTCCAGGCGATCTGCTGGCCCTCGGTGACTTCGCGCACTTCGCCCCGCACCCTCCGGAAGAGGTCGACGATCTCGAGGCCGGGCTCGTCGATGCTGGCCGCCAGCGACGTCGTATAGGGACTGTGCCGCCCGCTGCCGTCGAAGGCGACGGTCCCGGGCGCCGTGGCGAAGCTGATCAGGGTCTCTCCCCGGCCGGCCGACATCTCTGCAAGTCCGCCGCGGCTTGCCTCGGCCAGATCCTTCAGCCCTCGCTCGACGGCCTCGCGCGAGGCCCCGATCGAGATCGCCCGCGTCTCGATGGAAGTCGCGTCGCCTTTGGGTATCGCCACGAAGGGGTTGTTCCGGCAGGCGTCGAGAAGCACGAGGTTCAGCCGCGCCCCGGACCCTGCCATCACGTCCAGGAAAAGCTGCGCATCGACGGATTGCGCCTTGAGTTCCTCGATCGAGGAGGGCGCCACCGAGACCGGCAGCAGATAGTTCCGCCCGCCGATCTGCACCCCATGGCCCGCGTAGAAGAACAGCGCCTCGCTGCCCTCGCGCAGGCGGCTGCGGAAGGTGGCGAGGTCGGCCAGCATCGTCTCGCGGTCCGCATCGATGGTCTCGATCACCTCGAAGCCCGACTCCCAGAGCTTTTCGGCCACCAGCTCGGCATCGCCGGCGGGATTGGGCAGCGGCGGCACGTTGAGATAACCCGAGTTGCCCACCACCATGGCGACACGGGGCGGCGGGCCCTGCAGCACATCCTCCTGTGCAGCCACGTCTCCGCCCGAGCAGATCAGCACCAGCAGGACCGCCGCCCGCACCGGCCATCGCTGCTGCGCGCCGAGCATGGGCCGTCCTCCTAGTACATGGCGTTGGACGCTTCGCGACCCTCGGAGCCGCTCCTTGCGTAGGCCTTGGGCGCGCTCGGCGCACGGGTGAAGCCTGCGATGACCTCTTCGCGCGAAAGACCGGGGTTGGTCCGCATCAGGCGGAACTCGACCAGCGCGAGGAAGGCCGCCTTGGCCATCGGTCCGGTCGGGTTCTGTCTCAGGTAGGCGCGCGCGGCTGCCTCTGTCGCGAACGTCCGGCTGTCAGGGGTCTGGGCGGCTGCCCCGACCATGGTGATACCGAGCAACCCGAACACCGTCAGGGCCCGGCCCAGCATCCACTTGGGCATAATGACTCACCTCAAATCGCGTGACCAATGGTCGCGGCTAATTGAAGTAGAAGTCATAAGCCTTTTCCGGTCAAGCGCCGCCGTGCCCGACGCAAGATTTTGCCAGAGATGGCATCGCGCCGGGACCGACGGCAGAGGCGAAAGATTTTCCTCGCACAGCGGCCCGCGACATGGGACGCTCGGCCCATGTTCGAGCTTCCGCCCGCCCGTGCAGTGCCCCTCTGCTGGTTTCCGGACTACGCCGAAACCAACCCGTATCAGACCTTGCTCTACGACGGGCTGGGTCCGATGTTCTCGCCTCAGGCCGCCACGCTCGCCGAGACGCTCGATCGGCAGGCGGACGTGCCCGGAGGCCGGATGATCTTCCACCTCCACTGGGAACATGCGGTGCTGCTGCAGGGCAAGGCGGAGCCGTTCCTCGACGACCTCGACAAATTCCGCGCGCGAGGCGGCCGGGTGGTCTGGACGCTCCACAACCTCGAGCCGCGAGACGCCCGGCTTGCCGGTGCGATGGAGGATCTGCGCAGCGGGCTCGTCCTGCTGGCCGATCTCATCCATCTGCATTCGCTGCCCGCCGTGGTTGCCGCGCGCGAGGCCCTGCGGCTGCCGCCGGGGCGCATCCGCATCATCCCGCACGGCGGCTACGAAGGCGCCTATCCGGTCGCCGGCCGCGAGGCGGCGCGGGCGGCACTGGGGCTTGCGGACGCCCGAATGGTCGTGCTGCTGCCGGGGCGGCTTGCGGCCTACAAGCAGCCCGCCGCGCTGGTGGCCGCCTTCTCCCGGGTTGCCGGCCCCCACGACAGGCTGCTCCTCGCGGGGCAGGCGCCGCTCGACCTGTTGCAGGGGGCGCCCGAGGACCCTCGGGTCGCCGTCTTGCCGGACTTCGCCTCGCCCGAGCAGGTCTCGCAGTTCCATGCCGCAGCCGACATCGTGGCGCTGCCCTATGCCCGGTCGTTGACCTCGGGCTCTGCGGTGCTGGCGCAGACGCTTGGCCGCGGCGTCCTCGGGCCGGACCTGCCGGGCCTGAGGGACGTGGTGGAGCAGGGCCGGACCGGCGTCCTTCACGATCCGCGGCGCCCGCTGGACGAGGTGCTCGCCGAGGCTTTGGCCGAGGGCCCGGATCGGTGGGCGGAGCGCGGTGCGGCGGCGCTGGCGCTCGCACCCGCGCGCGACCGGAGGATCGTCTCCGCGATGTGGCGCGACCTCTTCAGCGCGCTTCTCGTGCATGCGGCGCCCGGCCGGATCGGCGAGGTGTCCTGATGGCAGACGAGCCGGCTTCCAAGCCGCCCGCCCTGACGCCGGACGCGGCCGCCTGGCCCTTCAACGCCGACAGCCCGGTGGTCGAGGGGCTGGTGCGGGCGGACAGGCCGGTGTCGGTCATGCTCGTGGACCTGACCGGCCTCGACTGGCCGCGGATCGAGCCGCTTCTGCCGGTCGCGCGCGATGTCGCGCGCGAGCAGGAGATGGTGCCGGTCCTGGTGGTCGATCTCGTGGACTTCCGTGGGCTCCGGCAGGCGGGCTTCGCCTATGACACGCTGCCGAATGCAGCTGCCAACGCGTCGTTCGCCGAGGGCGACTGGCTGTCCTACCTCGCGCGACGGCGGGCGGTTCTGGTGGCCAAGTGGCAGCCGCGCGCCATCGTCCATCTCGGCACCCGCGCAGAGTGGGAGACATGATCGACCTCGCCGCCTGCGATGTGGTGTTCCTCAGCTTCGACGAGCCGAATGCCGATTCGCATTTCGCCCGTCTCGCGGCGGCTGTCCCGCGGGCGAGGCGGGTGCACGGCGTGAGAGGCTTTGACGCGGCCCACCGACGGGCGGGCGAGATCGCCTCGACGCCCCACGTCATCACCATCGACGCGGACAATCTGGTCGTGGATCCCGGCTTTCTCGACGATCGGCTGGACGTCTCGCCGCGCGATCTCGGCTGCGTGTTTTCCTTCAGTTCGCGCAATGCGCTGAACGGCCTCGAATACGGCAATGGCGGGGTCAAGATCTGGCCGCGGGCGACGCTTCTCGGCCTGCGCAGCCACGAGCATGCGGGCCGGTCCGAGGCGGCGGTCGATTTCTGCTGGACCGTGCCCTACTTCCAGGTGAACCGCGTGATTTCCGAAGTGCATGTCACCGCCTCGCCGCGGCAGGCCTTCCGCGCCGGCTTTCGTGAGGGGGTCAAGCTCAACCTCGGGGGCGGCCGGCTCTCCTATGAGGTGCTGCCGCACCTGCCGCGGGCCGAAGCTCTCCTGCGGCATGCGGGCGAGGCGAACCACGAACGGTTGCGGATCTGGTGTTCGGTCGGGACCGATGTCGAGAACGGCGACTGGGCGATCCTCGGCGCGCGACTCGGCTGCACGATGGTTGCGCTGGACGGTTTCGCGCATGCACGCGTTGCCGACTATGGCTGGTTCGCGGATTTCTGGCAGGACGAGATCCTGCCGCGCCACGGCGACGAGGCGGCGCGGCGGTCGACCCTGATCGCCCTGGGCCGCAGGCTTCGTGAGGAACTGGGTCTCGTCATCGCGGATCTCGACGCCGAAGGCTCTGCCTTCCTTCGCTCGGTCTATCGCGGGCGGCGGGCTCGGGGGCCCATGCCCGTCGACTGATGGGCGCCGGACACGCCACGCGGCTCCCGCAGGTCGCGGCAGGAGCTTCCGAGCGTGCCTAGCTCATGGCCTGAAACTCGACGCGGCGATTGTCGCCGCTGCGCGGGTCTGCGGTATTCGCAAGAAAGCGCTCGCCCATTCCCAGCGCGCGCAGGCGCTGTCCATCAATGCCGCAGTCGTCGACGAGGTAGCGGCGGACCTCCTTGGCCCGGAGGAGCGAGAGTTGCCGGTTGTAGGCGTCGCTGCCGGCCGCATCGGTGTGACCGACGATCTGGAACAGCCGGATGTCGCTCGCTTTCATCACCGAGCAGAGTTGCGCCAGCAGCGGCTTCTGGTCGTCCGACAGAAGCGCCGAGTCGAAGGCGAACCGGACGCGGACATTGACCTGCAAGGCGGGGTCGAGGAGGCCGAAGCTCTGGCTTGCGACCGGCATGACCTCCGCATTCTCGCGCGGCGGCGGTGTCTGCTGGTCGGCGACCGCGACGCGGTCGCGGCCCTGGGGTGTGCCGAGGCCCGGTCGGTCGTCTCCCGAGAAGAGAGGATCGCTTCGCGTGGCCGGCACGCCGGCCATACCCTCCGTTACCGGTGTACCGAGGCTGGCGGGCACGTCCCCCACCGCGGGCGCCGGACCGATCCGGTCCACCGTGACGAGCTTCAGGCCGCGCGCCATGCCATTGCCGCTCTCGGCGGCGCTGAAAGCGTCCCGCTGGCGGTGAAACAGCGCCAGCAACTGCTCGTCTGTCAGGTCTTCCGCCGCTGCCGCGGGTGCGAGGCCGAGACAGCCTCCCAGCAGCAGGAGCCGGTAGATCGGGCGCATCGCGATCACCCCGCAAAAAGGACAAGCTCAATTCCGCTAATGAGGCTATCATATCCCTGCATTGGTTTCACCCATTTGGACCAGCCGCCATGTTCCCTCCGGAATTGAGTAGGCCGCGTGTCCCTCGCCGGGGGGCCGCGCGATGAAGGGGCCCGCAACAGTCGTGCCGGCGGCATCGTCCCGTCTGCCGCGCACCGAAGGCTGCGGCCTCACCCACAGCGGTTGCCGGCGCGAGCGCAACGAGGACGCCATTCTCACCGATCCGATGGGCCAGCTCTGGGCCGTGGCCGACGGGATGGGGGGTTACGGCCACGGCGACGTGGCGGCCGACATCGTGATCGACCAGCTGGAGACGATCGCCGACACGGCGGATCCCGCGGCGATACTCGTGGCCCGGATCGAGGACGCGAACGCCGCCATCCGTGCCCATGCCCGCAGAGCCGGCACCGATCGGATGGGCTCGACGGTGGTCGCGCTGATGATCGGGCGGGCGGTGGCGCATGTCGCCTGGGTGGGCGACAGCCGCGCCTACCTGCTGCGCATGGGGCGGCTATGTCCGTTGACGCATGACCACAGCGTCGTGCAGGCACTGGTCGACCGCGGTGAGATCGATGCCGCCGCCGCCGCTGCTCATCCCGAAGCGAACCTCGTGACGCGGGCCGTCGGGGCTGCGGACACGATCGACGTGGATGCCGGTACCCTGTGCATCGAGGGGGGCGACCGGCTGATGCTGTGTTCGGACGGGCTTACCTGCTGCGTCTTCGAACCGGCGATAGAGCGGCTTCTGGCCGACGCCGCCGACCCTTATGGCGCCTGCCTTGCGCTCGTTCGGGCTGCGCTCGATGCGGGTGCGCCCGATAACGTCTCGGTCGTCGTGGTCGACGTGGTGGGGGGGTAGTGGTGCAGCGGTCAAACCTTGCAGGCCCGATCATCGTCGCCATCGGCGTGGTCATCGCCGCAATGGCCTTCGCGGTGGTGACGAGCCTGCTGCGCACCGCCGACCAGGGGGCCGAATTGCGTCTGAAGCGGCTCGAGGCGGAGGTGGCCGCGGCAGAAGCCGCACGTGAGGATCTCCGCGGCCAGATCGCGGCGCTGACATCGGATCTCGCGCATCTGCGTGACGAATTGAGCCTCGTCGCAAATCGCTCGGCGCCGCCTGTCCCGCCCGAAAGCACTCCCTTCGCCACGCTTCCGCCCGACGAGGACTTCGAGCACCCGCCCGCGGAGGCCCTGACCGAGGAGGTGAAGCTCGCCCGGTCGCGCTTCAACTCCGGCGTCACCCAGCCCCGCAACCGCACGATGCTCCAGCTGTTCGGGCAGCCGCGCGAGACCTACGGCACCGACTGCCAGCCCGTGACCAATCCGAAGCTGAGGGCCCTGATCGAGACGCGGCAGGTCGGGCCGATCACGGTCAGCATGATCCGGCCTGCGCTCGACAGCCTGCAGCGGGTGCTCGACCGGCTGAAGCAGTCCGACCCCGACATTCACGCCAAGGTCGGCACCGCGGGCGCGCTTTGCGCCCGGCTGATCCGGGGGTCGGCGAGTTCGATCTCGAACCATTCCTGGGGCACCGCGATAGACCTCAAGCTCGAGGGCGTGCTCGACCCCTTCGCCGATGGCCAGACCCACGCGGGGCTTCTCTACCTCGCTGAATACTTCCGCGAAGAGGGCTGGTTCTGGGGGGCCGCCTACAGTCGCGAGGATTCGATGCATTTCGAGGTGGGCGAGGAGACGCTGCGCAAGTGGCTTGCCGAGGGAAGGATATGATGCCATCCCGCCGGCCACCTGCCGACCATCCCTTCGATCTCGCCGCGGCGCCGGTCTTCGCCTTCGCCGAGGATATCGAGCACCGGCGCGATCCGGCACCGGATCTCGCGACCGAAGCGGGCGGCCTTCTCGACCGCTTCGCCGACGAGATCGGCCGCGCAGGCACGCCGCCGTCCGCCATAGCGCCGGCCCGCTACGCGCTCGCCCTGCTGATCGACAGGCGCGCCCGGGCGAACCGCAGCCTCGACCTCGGCAAGTGGGGCGCAGCCGCGGGGCGGCGGCTCTTCGACGGCCGGGACCTGTCGGAACCGGACCTGCGATCCTTCATCCGGAGCGCCGCCGCCGCAGGCCCTGTATTCGAGCCCGTGCGGGCCTTCCTTGAAAGCTGCCTCGCCCGGATCGAGGCGCGCCGGACGCAGATCGATCCCGCGCGCGCATCCGACTGGCGCGGGATCGTCATGGTCCTTGCATCGGCCTTCGTCCTCGCGGTGGCGGCATGGGCGCTTCACGTCGAATGGACGTTTCACCGGCAGCTGTCCGCTGTCTTCGCGGCCCGCGCGCAGGAGGCTGCGGCGCTGCCGCTCGGGCCGAGGCTGGATGCTCTTGCCGAAGCGGCAGAGGCTGTCGCGACAGAGGCAGGGGACGTGCCCTTGCGGCTTGCCGCCGGTATCCTGCGCTTCGATGCCGTGGCGGAGGCGGAGGCGTCCTATGGCGCCGAGATCGCGAAGGAGCTGCCGCCCCTGCTTGCGCACGCGATCGACGACGCCATCGCCTCCGAGGCCGAGCCGGCATCGAGCTACGACACGGTCCGTGCCTGGGCCATCCTGAGCGGGTGGGCCGACTGGTCGCCGGTCTGGCTCGCCGGCTGGCTCGACCGGCGGGCATCGCAGGACGCTGCCCTGAGGGGCCTCGACCGTCATGTCCTCCGGCTCGACCGACCTGCCGCGCCCGTGCCTCAGCCCGATCCGGAACTTCTGGCGCAGGCGCGCGGGTTTGCGGCCTCGGCTTCCGAGGCCGAGCGCGCCTGGCTCGAACTCCTGCGGTCGGACGGGGCCTCCGCCATTCCGGCGTGGCGGCCGGATGTCGCCATTCCGGAAATCGGGACGGTCCTGTTCCGCCGCTCGGGAGAGCCGCTCTCGTCCGCTGTGCCGGGCCTCTTCACCGCCAAAGGGTGGGACCACGCACGCGAGCGCGGAGCAGGACTGGCCGTGCAGGCCGCGCGGCGGCAGGCGCGGCTCTTCGATGGTCGCCTCGAAGAGCGCAACGACACGGCCGACCGCGTGCTCGCCCTCCTCCAGGCCGAGACGATTGCGCGCTGGTCGGCCCTTCTGGCCGATCTTCGCGTCGTGCCCTTCCGCACCCCCGACACTGCCGTTCAAGTCTCGGGCGAACTGTCCCGGCCCGAGTCGCCGCTGACGCGCCTTCTGCGTGAGGTGTGGCGCGAGGCGGGGGGAGAGGATCCGCTTCGGCCGCACGAGTTGCAGCTGAAGATCGCAGCCGCATTCGGGCCGACCAGGCAGTTCATTGATCGCGGCGGCATGAACGGCATCGCGGGCCTCTTTGCCGGTCTCAACGTCGCGTTGGGCAGCCTCGACCGTGACTCGCCCACGGGCCTCCAGCGCCTGATGCGGGTCGAGGAGCGCGCGCGGTCGATCACCACCCTGCGTCAGGCGCCGGCGATGATCGTGCAGATCATCGAGGATCTGCTGGCACAGGCGGGAGCGGCGCAGGCCACGGAACTCACCAACCCGCTGACGCGGGCATGGCAGGCCGAGGTCCTTCCGGCCTGCCGCCACGCACTCGACGGCCGCTATCCCTTCGCCAAGGGTCCGGATGCGGATCCGGCCGCAGTCGCGGGCCTGCTCGGGCCGGGCGGGGCGATCCCCAATTTCGTCGCGACGCGGGCTGCGAGCTACCTTGATACGGGCGAGAGCCCGTGGCGCTGGAAACCCGAGGCGCGCTTTGCCGGACTCTCGCAGGAAAGCGCTGCCTTCCTCGAACGCGCGAGCGCCATCGGCCCGGCGCTCTCGGCCCCCGCCGAGGTGACCCTGACGGCGCTTGCGGAACGGGGCACCGCGGTCATGGCGCTCGGCGGACAGGGCGGGCCGGTCACGACGACCAGCGACAGCCTGCGGCTCGCCTGGCCCGGCGCCAGGCCCGAGCAGGGTGCCCGGATCGACTTCCGCACTCCGGGAGGCGAGGCGAGGCTGGCCGAGCCGGGGCCCTGGGGCCTTCTGAGGCTCCTCGAGCCCTTCCGCCTGCGCGAGCGCGACGGTGGCCGCCGGTTCCTGATCGACCTCAGGTCCGGCGGCGCGCGGCTGTTCGTCGAGGCAGGCTTCGCCTCGGTCCAGAATCCCCTCGCGATGCGGCGGCTGGCGCGGGGCCTTGCCTGCCCGCCCGTTCTGTAAGGTCCCGAAGGAGAGCGACATGGCCCAGGAGCGCGAAATCACCGTCTCGGTTCCCGCCGCCGCCGAGGAGGTGCATTTCTCGGCGCTGGAAGGACAGGACGCGCTTGGACGGACCTTCCGCTACGCGGTGATGATCGCCAGCAAGTCGCTCGATCTCGATGCCGCAGACATCCTCGGAACGGCGGTCGTCGTGACGGTGGCGGGCGAGGCGCCGCGGCATTTCAACGGCATCGTCACCTCGTTCAGCTTCGACGAGATCCGCGACGACCATGCCCACTACCGGCTGGTGCTGGAGCCCGCGCTCGCACTGCTCGGCCTGCGCCGGGACAACCGGATCTTTCAGGGCAAGTCGGTGCCCGAGATCCTCGAGGAGGTTTTCGCCGAGATCGCGGATCTTGATTGGGAACTGCGCCTGCAGGGCAGCTATCCCCCCCGCGACTACTGCGTGCAATACGACGAGACCGACCTCGACTTCGTCCAGCGGCTGATGGAGCACGAGGGCATCGGCTACTTCTTCGAACATGCGGAGGACCGGCACAAGCTGGTCCTGTTCGACGCGAATGCGAAGCTCGCGCCTGCCCCGGGGGCAGCGACGCTGCCCTACGAGGCGGACAGCCGGCTGAGCTTTCGCGACGGCGATTTCATCACCTCGTGGCTTCCGCGTACCACCATCCGGCCGGGCCGCTTCGCGCAGGGCGACTACGATTTCGAGAAGCCTTCGTCCGATCTGACGACCCGATCCGAAAGCCCGCTTGGCCACGCCGCGGACGATGCGGAGCAGTATCGCTGGCCCGGCGACTACACGAAGCTCTCGGCGGGCGATCGGTTGACGCAGACGCGGCTCGAGGAGGCGCAGGCGCCCCATGTCGAGATCGAGGCGCGGGGCACCGCCCGTCCGCTCTGGCCCGGCCGAACCTTCCGGCTCGACCTCTTCCCGCGCGAGGCCGAGAACGACGAGTATCTGGTGACCGGTTGCCGCTACAGGCTCTGGGACGACCAGTTCCGCTCGGGCCAGTCGCGCGCAGATGTCGGCTACGAGGTCGACCTGAGCCTCGTTCCGACCCGGCTGCCTTTCCGGCCCGCCCGACGGACGCCCCGGCCGGTGATGAAGGGTCCGCAGACGGCGCGGGTGGTGGGCCCGGCCGGCGCCGAGATCTTCACCGACAGATATGCGCGGGTGAAGGTGCATTTCTTCTGGGATCGGCTCGACGGGAGCGACGAGAACTCGTCTTGCTTCGTGCGCGTCAGCCAGACCTGGGCCGGTGCCGGCTGGGGGTTCATCCAGATCCCGCGCATCGGGCAGGAGGTCATCGTCGATTTCATCGAGGGCGATCCCGACCGCCCCGTCATCACGGGGCGGGTCTACAACGCCGAGCAGATGCCGCCCTACGGGTTGCCGGGAAGCGCCACCCAATCGGGCTGGAAGTCGAACTCGTCGCCTGGCGGCGGCGGCTGGAACGAGCTGCGCTTCGAGGACAAGGCGGGCTCCGAGGAAGTCTATTTCCAGGCGCAGAAGGACCACAACGAACTCATCAAGAACAACGAGAGCCGCTCGATCGGCAACGACTTCGCCGAGGATGTGGGGCACGACGCGACCCAGGCGGTCGGCAACGACCGGACTGAAAGCGTGGGCAACGACAAGTCCACGACCGTCGGCAACAACCGGACCGTCAGTATCGGCGTGGATGACACCGAGGGTGTCGGATCCAACCGGTTCCTGACGGTCGGGGCCAACGAGACGATCTCGGTCGGGCGGAACTCGACCGAGACCATCGGCATGAACCACACCCAGACGGTCGCCATCGCCCAGACGATCTCGGTCGGCGCCGCGCGGACGGATACGGTGGGCGGCGCCGAGACGCGTTCGGTCGGGGCGGTGCAGACCAACACCATCGGCGCCAGCCGCAGCGTATCCGTGGGCGCGGGCCAGACCCACAGCATCGGGGCCGACGACGGCTGGACCGTGGGGGGCTCGCAGAGCGTCTCGGTCGGCGCGGACCAGTCCGTCAGCGTGGGCTCGAAGCAGACGGTGAACACCGGGGCCGATCAGGTCACTTCGGTGGGCGGAGGCCGCGTGACGCAGGTCGCCAAGGACGACATGCAGAAGGCGGACGGGTCCATGGGGATCAACGTCGGCAAGTCCTACACCCTCGACGTCAAGGACGAGATCACGCTGAAATGCGGCTCGGCCCAGATCACGCTGAAGAAGGACGGCACCATCGTCCTGAAGGGCAAGGACATCACGCTGGACGCCTCGGGCAAGATCAACCTGAAGGCGGGCGGCGAGATCACGGCCAAGGGCTCCAAGATCAACATGAACTGAGCAATTGCCCGAGTGCCTCCTCCGGTGCAGCGGGGTCGCAGGCCAAGGCGGGCGATGCCCGCGTCCAGAGCAGCATGGGCGCGCTTTCCGCAGATCCTTCAGGCGGCGGAATCGCGTCGAGCGCGATCCAGAGGCCGTCCGCCTCCTCGTGCCCTGCCGCCGCCTCGACCGCCGCGTCGCACCAAGGGTCGAGGGCAGGCGGGGCCGGAAGGGCACCCGCGGTCAGGACCAGCGAGAGGGGAAAGCGGCGCCCGACGGCATCGTGACTGGAGAGGATGACGCCCGCCGCTGCCCGACCGCCAGAGGTGAGGCGAAAGCGCAGGCCTCCCGGCAGCCCGGTCCCCAGCCGGCCGACGAGGTGGCGCGTTACCCACCCGTCCCATGCGGCCCGAAACGGCTCGGGCAGCCCCCGCGCGACGAAGTCTCCCGTAGTGGGCAGTTTGCCGAACAGTCCCGCCGTGGGTCGGTCAGAGTCCATCCGGACAGCGGAACCCGCCGAAGAGCCTGAGGTCGAGCGGGTTCTCCACCGAATTCGCGCGCAGGCCGAAGCTTGCCGAGAAGCCACCGGCGGCGACGCGCAGGTTGAAGACGTCGGGTTGCGGCGTGGGCGAGAGGCTGCTCTTGCCGATCAGTCGCAGCCACGCCCAGGCCCCGGATTCCGAAGTGATCGCCTCGGCCGAGCCGTCGACCGGCGTGAAGGACAGGACGATCAGGTTCGTCCCGTTCTGTCCGGGCCAGGTCATGCCCACCGGCGGGACGGCGGCGTTCATGTAGACGAGTTGCTGGCCGTCGAGGTTCAGCGTCACTCGGGCTGCATTGGGCGAGAGGTCGCGCGCCTCGAGCAGGAACCCCATGATGGGGCCAATGCCGCCGGCAAAGAGCCCGTCGCGCATCCGGCGGGCGGCCGCGAAGGGCGCGAGGCGGGCGTCATCCAGTCCCAGGTCCGCGCGCCAGACCCACGGCCGCCGGGCCGTGTCGATCCAGGGGCCGAGCTGGTCGTTGGTGAAGCTGTCGAAGAGCCCGCCGGGACCGAAGAGGCGCTGGAAGTCGGCCGTATTCACGTCGATGGCCGATCCGGCCTCGAACGGGTAGCGCCCCGCGGTCGCCGCACGGCAGAACGGCAGCACGTCGGCCTTGTAGCGCGCGTTCAGCCGCGCCACGACGGCCTCGCGGGTGACGGTTGCGGTCTCTCCTGCGAGGGAGGTGAGCCATTCGTCGATCGGGGCGGGAAGCCGCCGGGCCACTTCCTGAAGCCCGCCCGTCAGCGTGGCGAGGCCCCCCTGATCCGTCAGCGCGGCCTGCGGATCCGGGCTCGCCGCCGCCGTCTGCAGCGCGTTGGCCAGTGCGCCGAGCGCCAGCGAGGCATCGCCGATCAGGGGCGGCACGCCATCCACCTCGGCCACCATCCCCTTGAGAGCCGAGAAATGCCGCGACACGTCCGCGCCCGGCGGCTCTGTCGAGGCGGCGCCGCCGCCGGACAGCACGCCCGACTTCTTCACCAGCTTCCCGACCTTGCCGAGCTTCCTGGCCGCAGCTCCGACAAGACCCTCGGGAACGGCTGCCGACCCGGGCTCCGGCTGGCGCGCGAGGTCGGTCTCGGCCACCACGGCGGTCAGCAGACGCTTAAGCGCGCTGTCGGGGCTCGCTAGATCCTTCATCGCCGCATTCGCGGTGGCAAAATCGGTGAGCGGTGCGAGCCGGATGTCGCGCAGGAGGCCGTCCCAGCGGGCGATGAAATCATCCGAGTAAAGCTTGAGGATATCCGCTTCGAGAGAGGTGGCCGAGGCGTCAGAGCTGCCTCCGCAGCCGCCCGCGAACAGCGCCCGGTCCAGCGTCGCCTGCGCGGCGACCTCGGGAACGAGCGGCAGGATCGTCTCGTGAAACGCGGCCCAGGTGAAGGCACCGGGCAGGCCCACGCGCAGCGTCTTGCCTGACAGACGGGTGAAGATCCGCGCCCCGTTGGGGCCGGCCTCGTCGCCCGGGATCCATTCCGGCAGCGCTGCCACCTCCGGGCTCTGCATGAGCGCGTTGTAGGCCCTCGTCGCCAGCGGAATGGTGCAGATGCTGCCGAGGGCCGTCGCCACCAGTTCCTCGTCGGGTGAGATCCGCTCTTTCTCGCCGCCCGCCAGATCCAGTGCTGCCAGTTGGTGGTGGCGCGCGGCCTCGGTCGGGAAGGGTTCCTCGACCGCCTGCTCGGGCAGTTCCTCCTGCCACCAGCCGGTCAGGAAGTCGCGGTCATAGGGCGCGAGCCCCGTCATCATGAAATAGGCCTTGAGCGCCCCAAGCATGTATTCGGGGTTGCGCACCTGCTTCCACATGGTGGCTTCCAGTAGCGCCACCATCCGCGGCTCGAGGACGTTCCTCAGCGTCCGCTCGTAGGCGATGGTCTGCGCGCGGGCGACCTCGGCCGCGGCGGACGGCCCGACGAAGGCAAGCGCGCCCGAGGGCGGTTCGGTCCGCGCGCCATCGGCGGCCGTCGCGGCATCGAGGGCGAGGGACAGGTCCAGCGGCTCGGTCGGAGCCTGCCGGGAGGCCACGTTGGCAAGGCGTGCGGAGAGGTCCGAGGTCAGCCGGGCCTGGTCCTCGATGGCACCCGACCAGCGCAGGAAGGAGAGAAGGAAGGCGAGCCCCGCCAGCGAGGTCACCAGTGCCGCGCCGGCAACCGAGCCGCGCCAGAGCCAGCGCCGCCGCTCTTCCGCGGCGCGGTCGAAGCGGCCGAGGCCGGCTTCGGGGAAGATCACCTGCGCCAGCAGGTCGTGCAGGAAGAAGGACCGCTTCTCGCCGTGCGGGCGGCGCTCGGGCGGAGGCAGCGCAAGCCCGTATTCGCCCAGCATCCGGTCGATGGGCGAGCCTTGCTGAGTGGCCGAGGTGAAGTAGAAGCCGCGAAGCCAGGGGCTGTCCTCGTAGCGGCTTTCGCCGAAGACCGCCTCGATCAGCGTCCGCAGCGGGCCTTCGCACCGCTCCATGCAGGCGGGGAAGCGGAAGACCTCGGCGCGCTCCGCAAGCCGCGTATCCTCGGCAAGCCGCGGCCCGACGCGCTGCTCGATCCCTTGCCAGAGCGCGCGTGCCTCGCGCTCGATCGCCGCTCCGTCGCTGCGCTCGTCGGGGCCGAGGGTCGCCCCCCAGACCTGCTCGCGCTCGCGTGCAGTCAGGTCGCCGAAGAACGGCTCGAAGCCCGGGATCAGGTCGGCCTTGGTGACCATCAGGTAGACGGGCAGCCGGATCTGGAGCCTCTGCCCCAGTTCCGTCAGGCGCTTGCGGATCTCGCGTCCGTGCGCCCGAAGCTGCGGCTCGGGCCCGAGCAGCTCGACCATCGAGAGGGCGACGATCACGCCGTTCAAGGCCCGCCGCCCGCGGTGTCGCCGGAGGAGATCGAGAAACCCGGACCATTCCGCCGCGTCGACCTCGGGATCGCTCTGCTGCTGGACGTATCGACCGGCCGTGTCCACCAGCACCGCCTGCTCGGTGAAGAACCAGTCGCAGTTACGGGTGCCGCCCACGCCCTTCAGGTCGTCACCGAGATCGATGGGGAAGTGCAGGCCCGACTGGCGCAGGGCGGTCGTCTTGCCCGTGCCCGGGGGGCCGATGATGAGATACCACGGCATCTCGCGCAGGAAGCGCCGCCCACCGAGGCGGGAGCGCTTCATCTCGGCCAGAACCTCCTGGAACCGGGTGCCGACCTCGGCCACCGCAGCCTCGCCCGGCTTCGGGGCCGCGGGCGGGGGGGCGGCCAGCTCGGTCACGAACATCTGGTTCTTCCGCGCCGCGCGGAGTTGCGCGAAGAGCAGCGAGAAGAGCCAGAGCAGCGCGATGCAGCCGACCACGATCCCGCGCACGAGGGGCGAGGCGAGGGGAACCGCCTCGCCGACCGAGACGAGCACGCCGAACTGCCAGATCAGTGCGCAGAGCAGCGCGAGCCCGATGAAGGTCCACAGAGTCCGGGAAAAGAGGATGGCGAAGGCCGAGCGGATCATGCGCATCAGAGCCTCTTCTCGATGCGGATCTCGACCCGGCGGTTCTGCGCGCGGCCGTCGCGCGTAGCGTTGTCGGCGACGGGCTCGGTGTCGGCATGACCCTCGGCGGTGACGATATCGCCCGGCACCCCGCCACTGACCAGCATGGCCGCGATGGTCGCCGCGCGTGCTTCCGACAGGCCCTGGTTGGAGACGAAGGGATTGGATCGCTGGACCGGCACGCTGTCGGTATGGCCGATGACGTGGACCGCTCCGATCAGCTCCCGGTTCTCGACGATCACGGAAGCAATGGAGGCCACCAGCGGCGCATAAAGCCCGTTCACCTCGGCGCGGGCCGAACGGAACACCTCGGGATCGGCACCGCGCAGCGTGAGCACCGTCAGCGAGGCATCCTCCCGACCCGCAAGGGCAGATGCCGCATCGGCGGGGGCACGGGCGCGGAAGGCGGGCAGGAGCTCGATGGTGACGGGGTCCACCCGGACCTCGGGCGGAGGGGCGACCGTCTCGCGCATGGGGCGGAAGATCGCGGCACGCTCCGCCGGAGGCACCAGCGCGGCGATGTCGAAGAGCGTCCCCGCCCGCGTCGATAGCTGCAGCGAAAGCCCCGCGTAGATCGCGGCCATCAGGGCGAGCGCGCCGAGCGCGACGGTCCAGACGGGCACGGCGAAGCGGCGCGGCTCGTCGGGGGCGGCGACCCCCTTCCAGTGCGGTGACAGGGGCGCGGCCTCGGCCTCGCGGTCACGCAGGAGACGGGCTATCCCCGTCCGCAAGGCGAAGAGCGCGCCGGAGCCGCCCTCCTGCCCGGTCCGGTGCTTGCCCCGGAAGCCGAGCGCAAGGCAGGTCCAGGCAAGCTCCAGAAGGTGCGGATCCAGCCCCGGATGGCGCGCAAGCTCGTCGAGCCGGTCGAAGAAGCGCGTGCCTGCGTCGACCTCTCCGGACAGATGCGTGACCAGCGGCTGGCGCGGCCATCCGCTTGCTGCGCCCCAAGGCGTGTTGAGCGCGAGGTCGTCGATCAGCGCCGCCACGAACCAGGCCGCGCGGTCGGCGCGGGCCAGAGGAACGCCCAGCCCCACGGCACGGTCCCGCGCCTCAACCAGTGTGTCGCGCAGGCGTGCGCGCAGCATCTCGGGCTCCTGCGGCGGGGCCGCGCGCTCGAGTTCGGGTGCCACCTCGAGAAGCGGCGCGAAGCTCGCCACCAGGGGGTTCGGATGTGCGCGTCCGTGGCGCGGGCGGAGAGGCGCCTCGACGACAGGCCCGGCCTCCGCCCCGAGCGCGACCGCGCGCCGGGCACGTTCGGCCGGAGACGGCCGGATCCGGGTCCGGGCGGCATCGGTTGAAAGACCGAACGGATCGTCGTCGCGCGTCATCTTATCGGCTCACGGCATAGCAGTCGATCTGCGGCTCGCGCTCCAGCACGCCCGACACGCCCACGACGAAGCCCGGCGCCTCCAGCAGCTGCGACCAGTGCTCCGACTTCTGGTCAAGCTCGAGGCAGAGGCGTTCCCCGTCATAGGGGATCTCGCGCGGCTGCGAGTGCAGCGGCCTGAGCGGGATGCCCGGCAGCCGCGAGGTCCAGAGCCGCTCGAACGCGTCGGCCGCCCCGACCGTGGCCTGATCCGCGAAAAGACGGCGCAGGCTCTCGTCGGACATCTCCGACCCGACCCGGAGCACGATGCGGGAAGAGCGCAGGATCTCGGGATTGTCGATCCGCACCTTCCAGATGTTCTGGGAGTGGCGCGCCACGGGCAGCGCACGGGACTTCGGCTCGACATGCCGAAGCGACAGGACGAGCGAGCGCAGCGTATCGGCCAGCGCCGCGAAGGCCGGCTGCGGATCGAGATGGTCGTAGGCCGCGAGGTCGCTCAGCCGCCGCGAGGAGGATCCGTAGGTCGCCATACGGCCGGCGAGGCCTGCAAGTTCCTGATAGAGCGCGGAAGGATGTTCCTGCGCCTGTGCCAGGAGGTGCGCCAGGCGAGGGCGGGCGGTGTTGGCGAGTTCGAGGATCAGCAGGTTCTCGACCGAACGTCCCGCACCGCCGAGGACCAGCCCCCCGTGGGCCTCCGCCACCCTGTCGAGACCCGTCACCAGTTCCTGAAGCAGGGAAAGATACCAGGGGACCGCGCCGATCGTCAGCGCCGGCGGCAGCCAGCCGTCGACGAGCGCCACCGAACCGTCGGCCCGCAAGCCCTCGACACGCGCGACGGGCAGGGTCACATACCCGTCGGCGGGCTCGCCGGGCGCGATCAGGCGCGGCGCGAGGCGGGCGAGCTCGATTTCCTCCGGTTCGGCGCCCCCGCGGATGGTGTCGCGCAACGTCACCATGTGCCCGCGGTAGCGCGCGCCGGAGGGCTCTGCATGGGCAGGGTCCAGGCTTGCGGCCCCCGGCTGCTCCACTGGCAAAGCGAGAAGGATCGGACCCGGCGGCGCCTCGCGGCGGATGGGAAGCGCGGGCGGAGGCACGACTTCGGCAAGTCGGAAGGGCGTGCCGTCCGGCATCAGGCCCTCGGCTTCCGACAGGGCGACGCGGCCGGCATCGAGCGCCGCGGCATCCAGCGCCAGTTTCGCGAAGCCGAAGGACTGCCACGGGGCGGCAAGCAACACCGCACGCATCAGCGCCTCGGCGTGCCGGTCCTGCTGCTGGAAATGCTGGGTCCTGAGAAAGAGTCCCTCGGACCAGACCACCCGGTTGCCCGTCATCCGCCTGCCTCAGCCCTGGACGACGACGAGGCCACCGCCTCCGACGTCGATCCTGAGCTCGGAGTTGCCGGTGGGCGAGACGGTGAACCTGCTGCGATAGGTCCGTCCGCCGGCGTTCCGGAAGCCTGCCACGACCCCGATCGCCGCGACGGCGGGATCAAGGGGGATCTGTTTGGCGACGGGCGTGCCGGGAACGAGCGTCACGAGGTCCACCTTCAGCAGGTCCGCCGCCAGTGCCACCTGCGGGTTCTGCAGCGTAAAGAAATCCGCCGCGTCGAAGGCCGCCGTGCTGCGTAGTTGCAGGATCTGCACCGTCAGCGGCCGGTCGGTGCCGTCTGGCCCGGTGTTCATTCCGGCTGCCCCGTTGGCCGTGACCGTCAGCGTTCCGGCCTTCGGTCCGCCGCAGGCCGCCAGCAGCGCCAGCGCACCCGCGCCGGCGAGGAAACTCCGTCTGTCAGCCATCGTCTCTCCTCCTCGGGCCTTCGTAGGCCTCCCTGAAATCCGCCCCGACCTCGCCGAGGAAGCGGTCTTCGGCAGCGCGTGCCATGTCGCGGTATCGGTCGATGTAAAGCTGCCAGAGCCGCGCGCTCCGCCCCCCGGCAAGGATCTGGGACATCAACCCCTCGCGCTCGATCTCGGCCTCGAAGCGGGCGGGGTCGAAGCGGTCGATCATCCGGCGGAGGGCGTTCTGCATCGCGGCCCAGTTGCGCATCTGGTGGTCGGCGAGGTCGCGCTGCGCCCCGAGGATCGCGTCGTCGGGGCCCAGATAGCCGCGACCCCGCGGTGCCACGAGCGAGGCGACGGCCTCGTCCAGCGTGGCAAGGAACTTGAGCGGGTTGACATCCGTCGCGCCGATCACGCTTTGCGGCACGTGCGCCGTTCCCCTTTCCCGCGCGCGGGTTCTCAGCCCGAGCACGAGCCCTTCTGCCAGTGCCCGGAAGCGGCGGCCGAGCGCCTCCATCTCGGCTTCGGAGATATCGGCGGGAGCCGGCAGCCCGAGCCCGCGGAAGAAGGCATCGCGCAGGACGGCATCGCTCGGGCGCGGGTATGCTGCGGCCGGCGATGGATCGGTATCGGACGGCGGTTGATCCGGCTCGTGTCGTGCTGCCGGGGCGTAGAGGCTGTGGAAGGGGACGGCCTCCGCATCGGCCTCGGCCTGTCGGTCGGCGGCGGCGGACCGCGCGGGCGCCGGTGGGCCGACGGGCCAATCGGCGGCCGCAGGCGGTCCCTCGCCACGCATCTCGTTTGTCGGCTGGTCGAAGAAGCCGTTACGGCGATCCGTGGTCCCGCCGGGCGCCCGCTCATCGGGCCGGTGCCAGTCAAGCGCGAACGCCTCGTCGAACGGAGCCTTCGGTTCGGCGCGCGGCGACAGCTCCCGTTTCTCGAACGGGCGGGGCAGGTCGGCCGGACGCGCGGGCGTCACCGGAGGCGCCTCGACGGGCCGAGAGAAGAAGTCGTCGGCCTCGAAGGAAGCGGGGGCACGCGGCGAGGACGCCGCTTGGCGCGGACCCGGCATGCCCTCGACCTCGACCCGCAGCACGACGTCGCCGAGCCTCAGCCGCGTGCCGGCTTCGAGCATCGCGGAATTGCCGGCGCCGAGCGGGATCTCCGCCCCGTCGACGAAGAGGCCGCCGCGGCTCGCATCGGTTACCCGCCAGTCGCCGTCCCGGCCCGAGACGATGCAGTGCCGCCGCGACACGAACATGTCCGGGTCGTCGATCTGCCAATCGCAATCCGCGCCTCGTCCGATCGAGAGTTCGCCTCCGTCGAACCGCATCTCGCGGACAGGCTGCGGGCAGGGTGAGTGCTCGATGACGAGTCTCAGCATCATGCGGCCTCGCCTTCTCCGGTGAGGTCAGCCTGCCGCCAGTCGGAGGCGGGCTGCCGCCGGCCCCCCGCAAGCCAGAGGGTGCGACCGAGGCGAACCGCCCCCAGCCGCGGCTCGGGGATCTCTTTCCGGTGCAGGACGGGCCGCAAGTCGACCGTGACCTCCGCGGGCGCGGCAAGGCGGAGGAGGTGCCGGATCTCGTCTCGGAGCACGCCATCCTCGATCAGCCGGAGATAGAGCGGCAGCCCGATGGGCCCGACGCGCAGTTCTGCCCGGTTCTGACGCTGGAAGATGCGGGCGCCGACGACGGCCTGTCGCCCGAGCACCGCATGCCGCGCCCCGAGCCGGGTCTGCAGCCGCGGCGGGATCGGCATCCAGTGGCCCAGGAATTCGATGAGCCGGACAGGCGCACCCAGCCTGTCCGACACGAGGCGCGTCAGCCGCCCGACCCCCTGCACCTCGGAAGAAAGCGAGGTGGCGTGCCGCCGCTTGACCGCGTCAAGTCCGGCCGGGCGCTCACCGGGAAGGCCGAGGCCCGCCAGAGCATCTGTCAGGGCGGCGAGCCGACCCGTTCCGAAGGGCGCCTGCACTTCGGGACGCTGGTCGGCCCAGGCGCGCCAGTAGAGCGCGAGCAGCCGGTGCTGGATCATGTTCAGGAAGTCGAGCGCCGTGGTGTCGGCGGTGCCGCCGTCGCCACCGTCGAACCAGCGGTCGGACAGGCGCTGCAACAACCAGCGCGTGAGATGCAGCGGCATGGGCCCTTCGGGACCCAGAAGCCCGAGAACCTCGACCTCGACGACCGGGGTCGGGCCACGCCGCAGCGCCGCCACGTCTCGCGCGGCCATCGACAGCCGGACGCGCTGGCCCAGACGCGCAGGCTCAAGCCCCGTGCGGCCGAACCGGCTTTCGGGCGTCTCGAGCCTGCGCAGCAGTTCGAAGAAGCCGACCGCCTCGCTCAGATCGGCGGGCGGATGCCTGGCGTCATCGGCCATGTCACCTCCTCCTGTGCCTGAACGAGCCGCGTCCTCACCCGGACGAAGGCGTTGATTGCCGCCTGGCGGGCGAAGAGCTGTGCGAGCAACGCGGAAAGCAGGAGCGTGCTGGCGCCGCTCAGCAGCGCCTCCTCGACATCGAGCGTGATTTCCTGGCCCCGGCCGAAACAGAGGGGGCCGGGCAGCCCGAGCCGCTCGGTCACGATATGCGACCGCAGGCCGGAGATGGAGCGGGCATGTCGCGCCACCGCCGGATCCCCGCGGTCGGCATAGAGCTCGAGCATCGCGCGCAGAGGCTCGGCGCCCGCGGGTCCATCGGCCAGCGAGAGATGGTCGAGTGAAAGCTGCGCGGCGAGCCGCCATGTCACCTCGTCGAGCTGCGCTTCGGCCTCGCGCGTCATGCGCGGCAGGCCCGCCGCCAGCGAAGGGCGCGGGCGCCGCATCGCCGAGAGCAGGTCGACGCGGGCCACGGGATCCCCGCTTTCGAGCGTGAGCCGCGGGCTGTCGTCGAGGATCGGCAGATCGCGGTTGGTGCAGAGAGCGCGGATGTCCAGTCGCTTGACCCCCGGCGCCGTCGCGCCGTCGCGTCGCGCGATGGCGATGAAGAGGTCGTCGCCCGCGTGACTGGTCCGGGTCTGGCCGCGGCGAAGTTCGTCCTCGCCCGGCCTGCGGGGACGCCGCTCGGTCGTGTAACTGAGGCCGGATCCGCGATGGGCATCCGGGGCGTGCAGCGGGCGGATGACGGCCTCGGGTCCCGTGCTGTCCGCATCCTCGACGCGGAGGAGGCGGTAGATCTCGAAATCGCGCAGCCGGGTCCGGTCGGCGTGGACGACGTGGGACGCGGCACGGGGATCGATCTCCACCGCGTTGCATTCCTTTTCGAAGAGGTTGACCACCGGCGTCACGAAGAGCCGGAAGTCGCGGGCAGACAGATCGGCCAGCTGAGGGCGCGCACGCGACAGCAGCAGGACGATCTCGAGCCGGCCATCGGCGTCTCGCAGCACCGGATTCAGTCCGTCAAGCCTCAGGTAATGGAACCGGTCGGGCATCAGGAAGTATTCCCGCACCAGCCGATAGCCTTCGAACGAGGGACGCAGCCGGGGCAGCAGGCCCTCGTCATCGGCGATCCCGACGAGGGAAGGCGGCGCGACAGGCTGGAAGAGGTGTTTGCCCCGGGCGATGGCCTGCCGCGAGAAGCCATGGATCGCGTCGAAGAGCGCCGGTGCGCGCGGGCTGCCGGCGAAGCAGATGTCAAGCCGGTCGAGCGACAGTTCGGACAGCGTCCCGGCTCCCGTCCGCGCGATCGTGAGCCGGATCCCCGCCTCGGCCGGGCCTGTCACGGCATCGGCAAGCCCCAGCGCCTTGAGCGCGCCGCGATCCGGAAGGTAGCCCGCTTCCCCTATCGTCACGGGCCACAGCCGGACGTCCTGTGCCGTGGTGTAGGTGGCGCGCGTGGACAGGCCCTCCCGGAATGCGGCGACCAGCCGTGTCCCGCGCGCGACCCGATGCCCGTCGGCCATGCCAAGAACCTGCGGCCCGGGATGCAGGGTCGCGAGCGACATGGCAGGTGCCGGACCCACGAGGTCGGGCCAGAGCCAGTCGAGCAGGTTGCGCACGTCGCGCTGAGCCTCGGCATCGAGCTTCAGCCGGGTCCGCGCTGCAAGCCAGGCCACTCCTTCCAGAAGCCGCTCGACGTAAGGATCGGGGCAGGGCACGGAATCCAGCGACAGGTTCCGCCCGACCGTCGGATGAAGCGCACCGAACTCCGAGGCCATCTCGCGCAGATGCGCCAGCTCGGACTCGTAGTAGGCGAGGAAGGCGCGGTCCATCATGCCTCCTCGAGCGCGGTCGAGGCGCTGCCGCTGTCGAGGTCGAGTGTCGTCATCAGCCGCATCCGCTCGGGGGCGGGGGCGAGCATCAGCACGCCCTCGATGGCGATCCTGAGGCCGGTGCGGTCGCCGGTATCCACCCGGATGCGCAGGCTGTCTCGCTTCAGGCGCGGCTCGAAGGTGGCCACGACCTCCTTCAGTTCGCGGGCGAGGCGCTCGGTATCGAAGTCGCGCGCCCTGCGGCCGGAGAAGGCAGGGACGCCGAAGTTCAGGACGCTTCGGCGGACGTGGGGAAAGTCGGCGAGCACGTCGGCCGGATCTTCGGTGTCTCCGCGCTCCGTTGTCCCGAGCAGAAGATGCACCTGCATCCGCTCGGTATTGAACAGCGCCTCGACGTCGCGGCGGACGGCCTCGCGCAGCAGGTCGGGTGTGACGAGCAGGCCATGCGCCTCGAGGAAGGCCCGACGGTCGAGCAGCGCCATCAGCCGCAGCAAGGCACGCCGGCTGCCCTCGTCGAGCCCGGGCGCGGCCGCAGCAGCCGCGCGGCCGCGGGACAGGAGATCGGACAGGTGTTGCTCTCCCATCTCGCGGACCAGTGCGGCGCGGGCACGGTCGCTTTCGGCGATGATGCCCGGCAAATCCTCGCGCAGCCGGTCCCAGAGGCTCGGCTGAACCGCCTCGCGGCGGGCTTGGATGGGCGTCACCGTTCCGGACATGGCCGTCCCTTGCCAGGAGTAAGGGTGACGCCGCCGCGGTCAGCGCGCGGCGACGACGTCGTATTCGATCTCGTGCTCGTCACCGGCCGAGTGATCGTCGGCCTGCACGACATATTTGTAGGTGATCGCGTCGAACGAGATCGCCACATCCTCGGCGATCATGTCGTGGCCTGACTCCTCGGGCGCGTCCTGCGCCATTGAGTAGCTCGAGATGATGCAGTTCTTCAGCGTCACCTGAAGATAGTCGAGATGGGCTTCGCCCGAGTCCTTCCGCGCCATGAAAATGATCTCGGGAAAGGATTTCCCCTGCATGCAGGCCAGCGCGATATAGACCGAAGAGGCATCCATCCATTTCTTCAGCCTGAAGTCGCCTACCTTGGCTCGGCCTCGGGTCCGGCCGCTGCCGGTGGCGGCGGAACTGGCCTGCTCGACCTGCCAGCTCACGCCGAAGGCGTCGATCTCCTCCTCGTGGTCGGCGCGTTTTGACTCGCCCTTGATGTCCTCGATCTTCAGGTAGCCGGTAAATGCCATGTCGTCTTCCTCCGATGGCAATGCTGACGTTCAGAAGCAGGCGAGAGATCAGCCCCCCTTGACCGAGGGCAGCTCCGAGACGAGCCGCAGGCTCGCGTTGATGCCCTCGAGCTGGTAGTGCGGGCGCAGGTAGAAGCGCGCCGCGTAATAGCCGGGGCGCCCCTCGACGCTGTCCACCTGCACCTCGGCCGCGGCCAGCGGACGACGCGCCCGCTGCTTGTCGTCGGCCATCGCCGTGTTGGCCAGCACGTAGCGGTTGATCCACTCGGAGAGCCACACCTGCATGTCCGCGCGCTCCTTGAACGAGCCGATCTTGTCGCGCGCGATGGCCTTGAGGTAATGCGCGAAACGGCAGACCGGGAAGAGATAGGGCAGGTTGGCGCTCAGCCGCTCGTTCGACTGCGCATCGGGATCGACCAGTCGGCCTGCGCGGGCCTCGTCGTCCTGCAGGCTGTGCGCGCCGATGAAGGCCGCAATGTCGGTGTTCTTGCGGTGCAGGATCGGCATCATGCCGAGCTTTGCCAGTTCCGCCTCGCGCCGGTCGTCGATGGCGATCTCGGTCGGGCATTTCATCGCCACCGAGCCGTCATCCGTCGGGAAGGTGTGCACCGGAAGGTTGATGACCGAGCCGCCGGTCTCGACGCCGCGGATCTGGGTGCCCCAGCCGTAGAGCTTGTGGCTGCGGTTGATGTTCACGCCCATCGGAAAGGCCGCGTTCATCCAGACATAGTGGTCGTGCTTGCCGTCGATCTCCTCCTCGAAGGCGAAGCCCTTCACCGGCACGGTGGCGGCCCCGTAGGGCAGCCGCGCCAGAACCCGCGGCAGCGTCAGCCCGATGTAGCGGCTGTCCTCGCTTTCGCGCAGCGACTGCCAGCTGGCGTAGTCGGGCGACGAGACGATCTGCTGAAGATCCTGCGGGTTCGGCAGTTCCTGCCAGCTTTCCATGCGGAAGAGCTGCGGCGCCGCTGCCGCGATGAAGGGTGCGTGCGCCGAGGCGCAGATGCCGGAGATATTGCGCAGCAGGCTCACGTCGCGGGGGTGGTGGCTGAACTCGTAGGCGCCGATGACCGCGCCGAAGGGCGCGCCGCCGAACATCGAGTATTCCTCGGTGTAGAGCTTGCGGAAGGTCGGCGACTGGTCCCACATCTGGCCCTCGAAATCCTCGAGCTGGTCGGCCAGTTCGTCCTTGGTGATGTTCATCACCCGGATCTTCAGCTTCTGGTCGGTTTCGGTGTTGTTGACCAGGTAGTAGAGGCCGCGCCACGTTCCCTCGATCTGCCGCACCTCGGGCGCATGGAGGATCTCGTTCATCTGCGCCGACAGGAGCGCGTCGATGCCGGCGATCAGCGACTTGATCGACTTGATGGCATTGCCCGAGATGGTGGCCGTCCCGGATCGCTCGGTTGCCGCCAGCGCCAGGTTCTGAACGAGCTGCTTCAGCTTCTCGCTGTCGTCGTCGCGGACGCGGAAATCCTTTTCAAGAAGCTCGCTGAATTCCCCGAGGTCGAGCGCCTCGGCTTCGGCGGCCGCGGGGGCCGTGTCCTGCTTCGCTTCGGCCATCGTCATTCCTCCGCAGTGCGCGACTTGATCGCTTCGCCCGCGACCTGCGCGAGCAGCGGCTCGTTGTTCAGCAACTGGGCGATGCGCTTCTCGGCATTGACCTTGCCGTCCATGTAGCCCAGCAGCTCCTCGAGCTGCTTGCGCATCCGCAGGAGTTCGGCCAGCGCAGGCACCTGCTCGGCCATCCGGTCAGGCGCGAAATCGGCCATGCTCCGGAAGGAGAGATCGACGAAAAGCTCCTCGTCGCCCTCTGCGCCGGACGCCATGCGGTTCGGGACGCGCGCTTTCACGCGGGGGCCGAGCGCCTCCATGAACTTGCCGAACCGTCCGGCGTCCACTTCTACGAAGGCGCGCTCTGCCGGGGGCTTCTGTGCCTCCTGCGTCTCGGACTTGCCGGCGAGATCCGCCATTACCCCCATCACGAAGGGCAGCTCGATCGTGGTCGGGCTGTTGTAGTGCTCCACGTCATAGGCGATCTGCACCCGCGGAGCGCGGTTGCGTTCGATCACCTTCGCCTTGCTCTCGCTCATGGTCGGGGGCCTTTCCCTGTCATTTCGTCTTTTCCTCCGCAACGCCGGCCACGGCGCGGAATTCCTTCATGCCCGAGGGCGCCACCTCCTCCATCAGCTGGAGAAAGTTCATCGGCACCATCCGCCGCATCCGCCGCGCCAGATGCGGGATCGGCGAGGAGGGTTCGGTGCGCTCGTAGAAGTCGATGATGAGGTCGAGACACCGCTCCACGTCCCGGCGTGACGCGATCTGAAGCGGTGAGGCCGAGGACCCCTGCGCCGCGGGCGCGTCGGGTTCGGCCGCGGGCTCGCTCGATGCGGCGACCGACTGCAGCGTCGCCGCCATGCGCTGCAGCATCGTCGAGAGCGCCGTGAAGCGAGGCCCCGAGCCATTGGTGCCGAGCTTCGCCCCCAGCGCCGTCTCGAGCCGGCTGAGAGCAGCGAGAGCGCCAGAGATCCCGGCCGAAAGCTGCGCGAACTCTTCCGCCCGCTCGGTCATCAGGGCACGGCAGGCGCCGATGACGCGGTTGGCGCGCGCCTCGTGGGCAGAAGTTATCGCTGCGGTTTCCTTGGCCCCGAGGCCCCGGGGCGCCTCGGCCAGGACCTGTGCCGCCTTCAGGCCTCCGGTCGCCAGATCCCCGCCGGTCACCACGCCGACGGGGCGTATCTCGAAAAGCCCGAGAAACTCGAGATCGCCCAGCAGCCCGGTATCAGGGTTCTCGACCTGCTTCAGCGCGTTGATCCGGCGCATCGCCGCCTCTTGCGGCGGTCCCTCGCGCAAGGCGGGATGCAGGCTGTCCCAGTAGGACTCGACCGTTTCCGACAGAAGGTCCAGTCCGCGGGAGAGCCCGCCCATCCCTTCCTCGGCCATCAGCGCGCGGACGAGGATCACGAGAAGCCGGAGGTCCCGGCCGGAAGATGCAAGATCGCGGGCATCGGCAATCACGCTTCTCCAGTCGACCTGCACCTGCGTGCCGATCTCGGCCGCCTCCTGTCGCGCCGTCCGCCGGGCAGGTTCGACCACCCTTTCGATCGCATGAAAGCGCGCATCATTGCGCAGGTCGGTGCCCGACGGAGTCTCGCCGGGAATTGGATCGAGAAAGTCCTGAAGGTCCGACATGGCCGTTCGGCCTCTCAACAAAGAACTTTTGGACGCGGGGCCGAGAATGCGACCCGAGCTAAATGGTGCCCGAATCGCTCCCTTTTTTCAACCTGCGATTACCGGGAGGCCCGGGATTCCAGCAGGCGATGTGCGACGGCGACGAAGCGTTCCGGCTCTTCGCGACGGATCTCGGTCAGGGCCTCGGTGAACGAGGCGACGGATTCGTCCTTGGGTCGGCGCAGCGCGAAGATGTCGCCTCGGGACAGGACCGCGACGATCTCGCTCTTGCCGAAGTCCCGGTCATCCACCTGCAGGGCGAAAAGCTGCTTCTGGCCGCTCACCTCGAATTCGAGCGGCATGACCCGCACCGTCCGGACGCCGCGCGCCACGATTCCGAGCCGGTCGATCCGCGCCTCTTCCGAGTAGACGTTCGGCAGGACGTTGAGGACGCTTCCGGTCACGTCGACGATGCCGACCCACAGCGAAAGGCCGGTCATCGTCGCTGGCAGGCGCACCTCGACCAAGGGATATTCGCCCGGCGCGAAGATCCCTGCGAGGTTCGGGGCGCCGGTCTCGGCATCGCCGAGCCAGATCGCCAGCCCCTGCGGTGGAACATCGGGCAGCGCCCGGCGGACGGCGCAGATCGCAGGGTTCAGCACGACGGTCTCGACCCGGACGGGCCGATCGCCGGCCAGTTCCGCCAGTCTGGCTCGGACCGCCCCCGCAGTCTCTGCCGCGGCCACCTGACCGGTGACGGTCACGGCGTCGAGTGGTCCGTAGGACTCGCCGGAGAAACCCTGCTCCAGCGGTCCGCAATCGGAAAGCTCGTCAAGCGCCTCGGCGACCTGCCGCGGCGTCAGCGGTTGCGGGCCGGCCTCGAGACGAAGGCTGGGGGTGAAACCGCGACGGGCCGCCCAGTCGCGGAAGCCGGTTTCGGCAACCGCGCGGACCATGGGGTCGGTTGCCCGACCCGAAAGTTCGGCCCGCCGGTCCGACAGTTCCAGACGCCAGTCCTCGAGCGGTGCGGCAATGGACAGGGCTTCGGCCACGGCCTCCGGCCATCCGTCCGGCGACCCGCGTGCGACCTGCAGTGGGGCTTCGGGCGCGTGCCCGGCCGCGCCGGCGTAGGCTGCGGCGATGGCCTCGGCCGCAGCCGCATCGGGCGCATGACCGGTCAAGTCGTTGAGTGTCGCGGTCAACCGGTAAGGCGAGGCCAGCGGCGGCTGCATCCAGATGCGCAGGCCCAAGACAACCACTGCCAGCGCGATGAGAGCGGCTCCCCCCACCATCCAGAGCTTGCGGGGCCGGGCTTGCGGCTCGCGCTTCGGGAGGAGGAGGCGGTCGATCTCCTCGGCCACCGCCGCTGCGCTGGGGGGCCGTTCCTCGACCCGCGGCGCGGTCAGCCTGTCGATCAGGCCCCGCAGCGGTTCAGGCACGCCGTCGGTCGAGAGAGGCTGCTGCTTCCGCCGCACGATCTCGCCCGGCGTGGACCCGCGGAAGGGCGGCTCGCCGCGCCATGCGGCGAGGAGCGTCGCCCCCAGCGCATAGAGGTCGGATCGCGGCTCGGCCCGTCCGTCGACCTGCTCAGGCGCCGCGTATTCGTATTTGCCTGCAAAATCGTTGCCGACGATGGTCTGCGCGCCCGCGGTCAGGTCCTTGGCGATACCGAAGTCGATGAGAGTGGCCCGCTCCGGAGCTCCGCCCCTGAGGACGATGTTGTCGGGCGAAAGATCGCGGTGAACGATTCCGCGGCCGTGGGCGGCGCGCAATCCCTCGGCCACCCGATGCGCCACGATCAGCAGATCGCGTGGATCCATCCGCATGCCCGACGTCGCCTCGGCGAGGGACGGTCCGTCGATGTGATCCATGACAAGGAAAACGTGGCCGCCCTCGCTGCGCGAACATTCCGTGTAACGCACCACGGCGTCGTCGACGACGTCGCGCAGCTGCTCCTCGCGCCGCATCAGTCCGATGTAGTCGTCGTTGCCCGAAAACGTCCGGTTGAGCGCCTTGATCGCGACGATCCGGCCGGAGATCAGGTTGCGCGCACGGTAGACCTCGCCCGTGCCGCCACGGCCGAGGACGCCCTCGATCTCGTAGGTGTGGTTCAGGATCTCGCCCCGGCGGAAGATGTCGCCCGCCCGTTCCTCGATCATGCCCGCCCTCCGCCACTGCGCAAAGGTATCGCCAATCTGGCTGATTCCAGCATAGGCTAAGCCCGGACATTTCGGCCCGACTATTTTCAGACCGACGATCGTGAGGACCGGCCATGGCAAGGGGCTCCCAGGAAACCGTCAAGCGAAAGGAATTGGTCGCGAAGCTGAACCCGGCCTGTCTCGGGGCGTTTTCGGCAGCCGCTCGGACCGCCAAGACACGCGGCAATCCTTATGTCGAGTTGGTCCACCTCATCGCGCAGCTGGCCTCCGAGGAGAGGTCGGACCTGTCGCTCCTGTGCGGGGCCGCAGGGGTGGAAGCCGCCCGGCTGTCCGCTGACATCGCACGGGCTCTCGACGGTCTGCCGCGCGGCGCGACGGCGGTGGAAGAATTTTCCGATCATATATTCCATGCCATCCGGGAGGGCTGGACCTACGGCAGCCTGCGCTTTGGCGACGACCGCGTCCGCTCGGGCTACCTGCTGCTCGGCGCGCTGCGGGTGCCGGTGCTCGAGGCCTTGTTGCTGCGCATCAGCACCGAATTCGAGCGGCTCGACGAAGATGTGCTATCCGAGAAGTTCGCCGAACTGACGACGGCCAGCGTGGAGACCGCCGAGGGCCGGCCATCCGCGACGCCATCGAGCCAGGAGCGACGCGGGCCGTCGGCGCTTGAGAAGTACGCCACCGACCTCACGGCGCGGGCGCGCGAAGGCCGGATAGATCCGGTCATAGGGCGCGATCGCGAGATCCGGCAACTGATCGACATCCTGATGCGGCGGCGGCAGAACAACCCGATCCTGACGGGTGAGGCGGGTGTGGGCAAGACCGCCGTGGTCGAAGGCTTCGCATTGCGCCTCGCGCAGGGGGACGTCCCGCCGGCGCTGCGCACGGTGGCGCTCCATATGCTGGACATCGGGCTCATGCAGGCCGGCGCCAGCGTGAAGGGAGAGTTCGAGAAGCGGCTGAAGGCCGTAATCGACGAGGTGCAGGCGGCAGAGTCTCCGGTCATCCTCTTCATCGACGAGGCGCACACCCTGATCGGCGCGGGTGGCGCCGCAGGCACCGGAGATGCCGCCAATCTCCTCAAGCCTGCGCTGGCACGCGGCGAGCTCCGCACCGTCGCCGCCACCACCTGGGCCGAGTACAAGCAGCATATCGAACCGGACCCCGCCCTGACCCGCCGCTTCCAGGTCGTCAAGGTCGAAGAGCCGGAAGAGGATGCGGCGGTCCGCATGTGCCGGGGCATTGCCGGCGTGCTGGAGAAGCACCACAAGGTCGAGATCCTCGACGAGGCCGTCGAGGCGGCAGTCCGGCTTTCGCACCGTTACATTCCCGCCAGGCAGTTGCCGGACAAGGCGATTTCGCTGCTGGACACCGCCTGCGCGCGCGTGGCCGTCTCTCAGCATTCCACGCCCGCCGAGGTCGAGGATATCACCCGCCGCGGACAGGCGCTGGAGATCGAGGCGGGGATCATCGACCGGGAGGAGGCGGTGGGCATCGAGGTGACGGCCCGCCGGCTGGCGGTTTCGGCCGCGCAGCAGGCGGTGGCAGGGGAACTCGCCGCCGCCGAGGCCCGATGGAAGTCCGAGAAGGAACTGGTTGCCGAGGTGCTGGATCTGCGGGCGAGGCTCCGGCAGACGGGGACGGCGCTCGATACGGAGGCGCAGGCGCCCGGGCGGGTGCTCGAGACGGAAGCCGCAGGCGGCGACGTCTCGACGGCGGTCGATGAGGCGGAGCCCATGGCCGGGGAGGGGCGCGGCGAGATGCTGGAGCGCCTGCGGGCGCTGATGCGCGACCTTGCTGCGGCACAGGGCGACCGCCCCCTGATCCTTCCCGCGGTGGACCGGCAGGCGGTGGCGTCGGTCGTGCAGGACTGGACGGGGATTCCGCTCGGCCGGATGCTGGCCAGCCAGAACGAGCGCGCGCTGAAGCTTGCGGCGCAGATGGCCGCGCGCGTCGTGGGCCAGGATCACGCCATGGAAGCGATCGCGAACCGGATCCAGACGGCACAGGCGGGGCTCGGCCCGCCCGAGAAGCCGATCGGGGTCTTCCTGCTCTGCGGCCCGTCAGGCGTTGGAAAGACCGAGACGGCGCTGGCACTGGCCGAGTTCCTGCACGGCAGCGACCAGAACCTGATCTCGATCAACATGAGCGAGTTTCAGGAGGCCCACACCGTCTCGACACTCAAGGGGGCGCCACCCGGCTATGTGGGTTACGGGAAGGGCGGCATCCTGACCGAGGCGGTGCGGAGAAAGCCATATTCGATCGTGCTTCTCGATGAGGTCGAGAAGGCCCATCCGGATGTGCACGAAATATTTTTCCAGGTATTTGACAAGGGAATGATGGACGACAGCGAGGGGCGGCGCATCGACTTTCGCAACACATTGATCCTTCTTACGTCAAACGTGGGCACGGAAGAACTCATGGCGGCGGCGGAGGGCGGCCCCGGATTGGGCGACATCGGTGCCATTTCCGCCGTCCTGCGGGAGCCGCTGCTGAGGGTCTTTCCGGCAGCGCTTCTCGGGCGCATGACCGTCGTTCCCTACCGTCCGTTGTCGGATTCGATGATCGATGCCATTGCGAGGCAGAAACTCGGTGGCATCGCCCGCCGCCTGAAGGCGGCTCATGGGGCGGAGATGGTGACGGGCGAAGGCGTCATCGAGACGATCCGCGCCCGCTGCACCGAGGTCGAGTCCGGGGGACGGATGATCGACGCGATCCTCACCGGCACGTTGCTGCCGGAACTGAGCCGCCAGGTGATCGGCCGGCAGATCGACGGCGCGCCGTTTTCGCGCGTCACGATCACCGGGGATACCGGCGGCTTTGGATATGTGTTCGAGACGGAGGCGGATCATGCATGACGGCGGCTTTCACGGTGCCGGTGCGGCGATGCAGCGGGCACGGGTGCTCGGGATCGATGCGGATGGTCTTGTCCGGGTGATGCTGGACGGGGTCGAGATTGCGGCGGACACCGTCGTTCCGGTGGCGGAGGCGGATCGGCAGGCAGAGGCGCTTGTTGCCATGGCCGGGGACAGGCCGGTGGTTCTGGGCCTGATCCGACGCGCGGTCCCGGAAGCGCAGGTCGATGGCCGGCGCGTCATCCTGGAGGGGGAGAGGGAGGTCGTGCTGCGGTGCGGCAGCGCCTCGATCACGCTGTCACCCGACGGTCGTGTTACCATCCGGGGCACCGAAATCCTGAGCCGCGCGACGGGCGGAAACCGGGTGCAGGGCGCAAGCGTGCAATTGAACTAGTCCTCGTCATCCGGATCGGTCAGCCACGAGTTGTCGCCAAGGGCCGCGAGGTGAAGCGAGAGGCAGGCGGCGGCGCTTTCCGGCGTGCCGGGATCCTCGGGCAGGAAGGTGCAGGGGCCGACAAGCGGACCGCGGTCGAACGCCGGGGCGAAGAGGCCGCTCTCATGGGAGGGCACCGGCCAGCGGCGGGCCAGACGCTCGACCGAGCGGTGGAACCACGTCGAGAAGTCCGGGAAGAGCGCGGACGGCATGACGTGATGCGCAAGTTGCAGGATCCAGACGCAGCGCGCCGCGAAATCGCCATCGTCCCTCGCTTCGTAGAGCGTGTCGTTGACGACGAGCATGGCCGCCCGCAATGCCCCCTTCACCGGGCCGGGCCAATCCTCTGGATGAAGCATCGCATAGTCGCAGGTGCCCTCGCGCTCCATGGTGGCCCATGCGGCGTCGAGATAGGCTTCGGTCTCGTCGGTTCCGGAATGAGCCCAGAAGCGCGCCGTGATCGCTTCGGCCGAGGCGATCACGAGACCGCGGCAGGCAAGCGGCGACAGGGCCTCGAATGGCGCCACCGAGCTGTCGTCGTCGAACAGGAAGTAGTCCGTGTAGCGCCACTGGTCCCATGGAAAGGCCAGTTCAAGCGACGCAGCCTCAGGGATGCGTGCGCGGAAATAATCATGGACGACGCTCATCGGAAGCGCCGGGCCTGCCGAGGGAGGGTCATGGCACCTCGCCCTCGGAGCGGAGGCGCGGCCCGCCGTCGGGCTGCCGGAGGAACGGATTCCGCTCCCAGTCGAGGCGGCGGAGCAGGTCGCGCCACTCCTCGTCCCAGGACGTGGGATCGGGCTTGCGTGACAGGTCGAGCGCCGACGGCGGCAATGGCCGGCCCATGACCTTCGTCGACCAGGCCCGGCGCTCGGGATTGTCCCCAGTCTCGAGGTCCGGCGTCTCCCCATGTTCGGCAAACTCGGCGATCTCGTCCATCCGGGCGATGATCGCCTCGACCCAGGCATCGTAGCCGGGCACCGCGCTCTCGGGCAGATTGAAGCGCACGAGCACCAGCATGTCGGCAGTCACCGCGAAGATCGGCTCGTTCGGCCAGCGCCCCGACAGGTAGATGTGATCCTGGTGGATCAGGTCCAGCATCATCAGGATGCTGCCCTGCGGCCGCGGGGCCTCGTCGATGGCGTCGATATCGGCGATCTGCGGCGTCCGGCCGAACCAGTGCCAGTCCTGCTGCCAGACGTAGAGCGCCTCGGCCATGTCGAGAAGCGGCGTCACGTCCGCCTGCGCACGCAGCCGCGCCGCCTGCCAGATCATCGCAGCCGAGACGATGGAGTAGAGCCCGGCATTGGTCTTGAACAGCAGCGCCTCCTTGAGAGGCGTCATCCGCTCCGGACTGATGTGGGCCGACGCGCCCTTCCACTTGCCCAGGAAGGGCTCCTCGGCAATTCCGGCTGGGATCGGCAGCATGCGTTCGATTTCTTCGGCGGGTCTCATCATTCCCCTCTCAGAAGCCCTGCTCCTTGCACCAGTCGACCGGGCCGTTGTCCATGCAGAGAAAGATCTTCACCCCGCAAGCGCAGGCCTTGCGCAGCAGGCGACGGCAACTCTGGCAGGGACGATCCTTGGCCTTTTCGTCGACGATCTTGCGCGTCCGGCCCAGGCTGTCCTTCTTGAAGGTGATCGCGGGATAGTCGATCGCGAAGGTGATCTTCCTCGGCGCCGGGCTCCAGCTCATGTTGTCCACCGACTGTGCCTCGCAGTGCTTGGCACTGCCGCCGCTGGGGTGGTGGTGCTTGCGGCCGCCGCAGACCTTCGACGGGCGTCCCTTCCCCTTGACGTGCTTTGCCGGCTTGGGGTCGATGTAGCTGTTGGGATTGCCTGACAGCTTGTCACGCATGAGCTGGCCGCTGGCCGTGTACTGGCGCCCGCCGTTCGAGGGCTTCGCGATCGAGATGGTGCCTTTGGTCGCCCGCTTGTCGGAGGTCGCTGCGGACAACGTCTTGCGCTCCTCGGCGAGATCCGCGCGCATCTGCTTGCACTCGGCCTTCGTCGGGGGCTTGGGCGGGCGCGGCTTGGCGACGCTGGTGCTGGTCCCGCTGCCGGGATTGGCGTGGTTCGTCGTGGTCAGGTCCATGAAGCGCTCCGCGCCGGCGCCCTCGAACATCACGTCGAAGGAATAGGCCGCGAACTTCAGCGAGCCGGTGATCGTATGGGTGACGACGCTGCCGCCGAAGCTGCGCGTGGCGGGCTCATCGCCCTTGATCGCCGAATATTTCGAGGCGTTCTTCTTGCCTGCCTCCTTGCCCTTGACGAAGACGCTGGTGCAGCCGTCGCTGGTGTCGGAAGCGTTGCCGAAGTTGGGATAGGGTATGGGCACCGGCCCCGCAGGCGGCGAGGGCGGCGACAGGCAGACGTCGGGCAGGGCGCTCAGCGTCTTGTTGGGCGTAGCCTTCCCCGAAACCTCGCGTCCGTTGGCGAAGACGTCCGTCATCGGCCGTCCTCCATTGCGGCGACGACGGCGACCCGGGCCCCGTCGTCCTCGCCTGCGAAAGCCAGCGCACGGCCTTGCGGCAGCCGTCCCGCGCGTGCCGCCTCGAACGCCCAGCCGATCTGTGCAGGCATCAGCGCCGCGCCGATCTCGCCCAGCCCCTCGACCGCATTCCAGTGCTCGGGGTGGCCGCGAGGTCGCCGCGTGACGTTCCCGGGCGGCAGGCGATCGAGGCGCATGGCCGCGATCATCGCCTCCTTGAACTTGAAATGCTCGCCGTTCACGTCGCCGAAGATGTTCGGGATGTCGAAGAGCGAGACCCCGGCCGCGGACAGGGCAGCGCGCATCGCCGTGGTGAGTCCCGCCCCGGTGACGGGGGTTTCGCGGGTCCCGCCCGCGCCTGAGGGTTCGCGCCCCGCGCCCATGCCCCGCAGCGACAGCCCGCGCGCCGCCGAGGCGGGCACCACCACCAATGCAGCGGCTGCCTCGCCGGGGACGAAGCCGGAGCTGTTCTCTTCCGACAGCAGGCGATCGCATCCCGCGTAGTGATCGACGATGTCCTGAAGAAGGAAGCTCTCCACCCCCAGCAGGATCTGCACCGGGTAACGCGATGCCTGCCGCGCGGCCTGAGCGGCAAGGTGCGGCAGCCCGACCCGCCCGGCGCCGACCACGGCGCTCCCGTCCGGCAGGCGTCCCAGCCTCCGGCGGAGGTCCTCCAGCAGCCTCTTCTCCAGATCCGCCGGCCGCGCGGGACGGTGAGGCGGCGCGACGGCGATCAGCACGGGCACCTCTGCCGGACGCCGCCTCAGGGGCGCTGGCAGCGCCGCAAGCTGTTCATAGCATTCCTCGAGGACGGGCATCACCATCTCGACCAGAAAGCTCGGGCCTGCCCACCAGTGATGCGCGGCAACACGGAAGCACGGCATCGGCTCGCCAGTCAGCGGCTCACGCAGGTCGCCCGAACGCGAGACGATGAGCCGCGCGTCGAGACCCGCCACGGTCGAGGGCCCATCCGGCCCCAGTGCCGTCCACATCCCGTAGCCCGCCACCGACAGAGCAGGAGAGACGCCCCGTGCCTCATCCATGCGCGGCCACCTCCTCGGGTCCGCGCACGGAGACGAGCACGCGCGCGAACTCGAATATGTCGCGCTCGGCGGTGATGCGCGTGCGGAAGGTCAGCGTGACGAGGCCCTCTTCCGGCAGGAAGACGACCGTGTCGAGGTTGGCGACACGCTGGGTCAACCGGCCCGAGCGTCTCTCGAAGGTGGCGACGATCTGCATCCGGGGCAGCGTGGTCGAGATCCGGCCGCATGGCGAAAGGTTCACCAGTTCCACCGCCTCGCCGCCGAGGGGGTAGGGGATCTGCTGGTCCTCTGCGGCGGCCTGAAAATAGCGGTCGTCGAAATCGCGTGGCAGGAACGGGGTCCGCGTCTCGAAATAGCTCTCGTCGTAGGTGCCGGCATGGCGTCGGCGCGGAAGCCAGTTGCGGCCCACCGGCCCCAGGGCCATGGGCCGCGCCCTGCCGCCGGGATCGACGGCATCGCCGCCGAACTCGGCCGTGTGGGGCAGGGGTGCGCCCTCTCGATCGGACCGCAGGGGGTAGAAGCCGATACCCGCCGGGTTCTCCTCGAACACCGCCGCCCGGCTGGGGTCGGAGGGCTCGGGGTCGGTGCCGCCGTAGGCATGATCGTAGCCGATGGGCAGGCTGACAAAGGGCCGCGGATCGGAGACGCGCCAGCCGGGGGCCGACCTGAGCCAGATCCGCGGGCCATGGGCCGTGAGCTTCTTGGACCAGGATCCGAGCCGGATGCCGACCGGCAGTTCGGTCACGGGTCGGCCTTCCGGCGCAAAGGCATGGCCATGCACCATGACGTCGCAGAAGGGCTTTCGCGGGGCGAAGTCGTATTCCAGCACAGGCGCATCGGACGCGGGATCAGGCCCGAAGACGTCCGACTCGATCAGTGGCACCGGCTGCGCGGCAGTGCACGGACCCGTGCCTTCGGGCAGCGCGAAGCTTGCCTTCGTCACCAGCACGACCTGCTCGTGTCCGTCGAGGTCAAAGGCCATCGTGAAGGTGGCGGGCCACGGGGTGACGTTGTCCAGCCGCATCCTAGGGATCCCTGCCGAAGCCGCGCGATCCGAGCCTGACCGGCGCGCGCCAGTCCGGCAGGGGCGCTTCGGGCCGCCGGCACGCGATCTCGAGCGACAGGGCGCGAAGCTGGAGCTGCGTCCGCTCGCCCGCCTCCGGCGGCTCCGGATGGGTCCAGGCGGCCACACCGAGGAGATGCCGCTCGCCTCTCGTCAGCCGCAGACGACGGGGGACGAGCCAAGCGGCTATCTTGTCCGCATCCGGCCAATAGGCGTGACTCTCGATGCAGCGCTCGAGGCGGGATGCGTCGGCGACGGGGTCGTCCGGATCCTCGGGGAAGATCCGGAGCTCCAGGTTCTCCGGCCCCAGCCGCGCGCCCGTGATCTGCCCGACGGCGATCCCCGCGGCGCGCGCAAGCAGCGGCTCGGTCATCTGCCCGACCAGCCAATCGAGGGATTCCGGAAGGCCAAGCGCACCGGCGGCCACCACCGCCCATCGGCGCGTGGCTGGCGCTGCATGGAGATGCCGGACGGCCTCCCTGGCGTCGGCCAGTGGCAGGACAAGGGGCAGCAGTTCGGCGGCCTCGCGCCAGCGGTCGGGCGACGCCTCGGCCGACAGGGCCAGAAGCCTTTGCGGTGCGGCCTTCCTGTCTCCCAGCAGGGCCGCCGCCCGGGGGGCCTCGGGACAGTCCTCCAGCCGTTCGACGATCCGGGACCGCAGGTCGGCCCGGCCAAGTTCACCCGCAAGCCGGATCGCCCGGTTGGCGACTACCCCGTCCCGGTGCGAGAGCAGGGCGGTCAGCCGGCCCCCCGGATCGGCCCGCAGGCGGCTGCAGGCCTCGAGCGCCGCGAGAAGGGCGAAGCTTTCGGCGCCGTCCAGCCAGTGCCGCAGCCGCGGCCCGACCTGGGGCTGGCCGAGCAGCGCCAGTGCCATTCCCAGGACAGGTGCAGTCTCCGGCGCGATGTTGGCCGGGGGCAGATGCACCATGGCCTCGGGTCGGGGGTCGGTGGTCAGCGAGAGTGTGGCGGCGACCAGCAATTCACCGAAGGCAGGGGATCGCGCAAGGGCATCGAGCGCCTGCTCGAGCCCCTCCGGGCCGCTGCGCCTGAGAGCCGCCAGATGGCCGATCAGCCGGCCTTCGAGGTCGTAGAGGTCAAGCGCGCGTTCGTTCGGTCCGTCGCGGGCCAGCTCGATCCTGTCGGCAAGAAAGGCTGCGTTCTCGGCATGAAGGCGCAGAACGCGCGGATCATGCAGCGGACGGTTCCAGCTTGCGCGCCACGGTGCCGGTGTCGAGAGCGAGGCGGTCACGACGCGGTCCGCGGCGATCAAGTCACGCGCCTCCTGCGCCGCCCGCAATGCGCGGGTCGCGCGGCTTGGTCATCGACCGGTGGATGCTGTTGGCCTGCATAGCTCCTCCCGATGCGCTCTCCGAAAAAGTGTGCATGGAATCGGTCATTTCTTCAATCGCGATCCGTTCCGCAGACGACGGCTGCCGCGCCGATCCCGCTTGCGGTGTCCGCCGCATGTGCCGAGTGCCGCATGTCGCGGATCTTTGGCGGCTTCCTTCGGCCATCAGCTCCTGCCCGTGGACTGGCAGCGCAACTCGTCGCCGCGACCCGGCGGATTCGCTCGGCATCATCGGCCGCGGGCATCCGGAGGACATGGAGAGAGAGCAACCATCGGGCGGGCAGGCGATGGCTTGAAGTCCGGACGGCTGTCCCGATCCGCTCCGACCAAGGTCGGTTTCTTCGGCTGCGGACAGACAGTAGAAGATGACAGCATCAGTGGCATCGGAACGCCGGCAGTGATCGGAAATCTTCCTTGGTCGAGGTGGTCTCTGGCAACCCAGTTCGCGGTTGCCGGCGGCGTCGTGATGCTGCTCGCCATGATCGCGATAGGAAGCTGGGTCACCCAGCGGATCGAGGAGACGGTGGTGCGCAACACGGCGAATGCGACAGCGCTCTACATGGAGAGCTTCATTTCGCCGCTGAGCCAGGATCTCGCCAGAAGCTCGGTCCTGTCGGCAGGCGCGAAGCGCGCCATGGACGAGATCTTCACCAATACCCCTCTGGGAGACCGGGTGGCTTCGTTCAAGATCTGGAAGGAAGACGGCCTGATCGTCGAGTCCTCGAACAGCGACCTGACCGGGCGGCGCTTCGAGATCAGCGAGAACCTGCGCGCCGCCTTCCGGGGCGAGGTCCGGGCCGATTTCGAGGAACTGGGCGATCCCGAGGACAGCAACGAGCGCGCGATGGGCCTGCCGCTGCTCGAGATCTACAGCCCGATCCGGGAGGTCTGGTCGGGCAGGATCATCGGTGTCGCCGAGTTCTACGAAGTGGCGACTGCGCTCAAGGAGGATCTGGAACGCGCGCGCCGCAACAGCTGGGCGACGGTCGCTCTCTCGGTCTTGCTGATCGGCGTCAGCCTCTATGCCATCGTCCTTCGCGGCAGCCGCACCATCGACCGGCAACTCGAGGACCTGACACGGTTGTCCGAGCACAATACCGCACTGCGCCTGAGGGTGCAGCAGGCTGTCTCGCGTTTCACCGCGATGAACGACGACGCGATGCGGCGGATCGGAGCCGACCTGCATGACGGACCGGCACAGCTGATGGCCTTCGCCGCACTGCGCATAGACAATCTGCGTGCGGAGGTGGACCAGCCACGCGCGCTGGCCGAACTCGACGAGGTGGAACGCGCGGTCAAGGATGCCATCCGCGAGATCCGGAACATCTCGCGCGGGGTGTCGCTGCCCGACATCGAGCAGCGGTCCCTCGACCGCATCGTCGAGGGCGTGGCCGATGCGCATTCCGCGCGCACCGGAACAGAGGTCAAGGTCCGGATGCATGCCCTGGAAGGGAATGTTGCGCTGCCGGTCGCCGTCAGGATCTGCGTGTACCGCTTCGTGCAGGAGGGGCTGAACAACGCATGGTTCCACGCCGCCGGCAAGGGGCAGGAAGTGCGTGTGACCCTGACGGAGCGGACGCTGCGCGTCCGGGTGCTGGACGAGGGGCCGGGCTTTCCCGACCTGCCCGTATCCGCCGATCCGCCGGAGGGCGGGATGGGCCTGTCCGGTCTCCAGGACCGCGTCGAGAGCCTGGGCGGGATCTTCGAGAAGCTGAACCGGCAGCCGCGAGGCGCCGAACTTCGCATGACACTCGACCTGGGGGGAACGACATGAGCAGCATTCGCATCGTGGTGGCCGATGATCATCCGATCTATCGCGAAGGAGTGGCCCGCAGCCTCGATGTCGACCCGGCACTGGAGGTCGTCGGCCAGGCTCAGGACGGCGATGCAGCGGTCGAGATGACACTCAGGCTGAAGCCGGATCTCGTGCTGCTCGACATCTCGATGCCGGCGGGCGGAGGCATCGCAGCGCTTGCGCGGATCATGGGAATGCCGGAGCCGCCGCGCGTGGCGATGCTGACCGCCTCGGAAGAGGACGACGACGTGATGCAGGCGCTGAAGAGCGGCGCCATCGGCTACGTCCTGAAAGGCATCGGATCGCGGGAACTGGTGCGGCTCGTCAAGGACATGGCGGCGGGACAGTCCTATGTCTCACCCACGCTCGCCGCCCGCATCCTCAATGCCATGCGGTCGCGCGCGCAACAGGTTGCGGGCAATCCGCTGGAAGAGCTCTCGAAGCGCGAGGAAGACATCCTGCGGCTGGTCGCGCAGGGCAAGAGCAACAAGGAAGTCGGCCGGGAACTTGACCTCCAGGAAAAGACCGTCAAGCATTACATGACCTCGATCCTGCAGAAGCTGCGCGTGCGCAACAGGGTGGAGGCCGCGGTGATGGCAAGAGAGCACTTCCGGCAATAGTCCGCCCCTCTCACGGCTTCAGATAGCTGCGCATTCGGTCGAGGTCGCGCTGCGTCACGCGCCGGCGCGTGACGATGTTGCCGTTGGGATCGGTGAGTGAGTAGGTGCTGCCCTCGACCCTCTCGGACCAGCCGCCCGCATCGGTGAAGCTGAAGCTCCGCGACCCTTCCGCACGGACGACCGCGCTGACCGGATCGCGCTGCCGCGCGCCGATGCTTCGGCCGAAGTCGCGGATGCGTCGCTGGTCCGCCCGGGTCGCGATGCGGCGCACCTCGAGGCGACCGGCGGGGCTCCACCGCTCGAACAGGCCGTCGCGCAGGACTTCGCGGCTGCCGTCGGAGAAGACGACATGTGTCCTCCCGCCGCCCGAGGCGACATTGCCCTGCCCGCCGACCCGAGATGCACTCGACCCCGTGCCCGAGGATCCGGAACCGGACGAGCCCGATCCCGACGAGCCGTGTCCCCGCCCGTGATCATCATCATCGTCGTCGTCATCGCGGTCGCGATCATCGTCGTCGTGATCGTCGTCCCCGCCGCGATCATCATCACCGCCGCGGCCGTCATCGCCACCGCGGTCGCCGCGGTCACCCCCGCCGTGTCCGCTGTCTCCGCCGCCGCCATTCCTGGCGAAGGCATATCCGGAATGACCGCCGGGTGCCTGCGCGAGAACGGCAGACAGGATCAGGGCAAGGATGATGCTTCTGCGTTTCATCGTCATTCCGTCGTCTCTTCCAATCTCTGGCCCTGTGACGGCGCACAGGCCGCCGCAGGGCCTTGGGGGTTCCGCCCGGCGCGAAACCCGGTTGGCTCAGAGGCCGGCCAGGCGTTCGTAGTCCGCCCGGGTCGCGGGACGTTCCTCGACGGTCCGCCGCGAGGAATCCTTCCGCTCGTAGATGCCGCCCTCGATTTCCTCGCGGCTGCCGTCGGCGTAGGTCACCTCGATATTGGAGCCGTAGCGTTCGACCCTCGCCACGTCGCCGGACGCGCCGCGCGTCGAGCGGTGTGACCCCCGCCTGCCGTGATCGTCGAACGTGTCGTCGTCACTGCCACGCCTGCCGCGGTCATCGCCGTCACGGTCATCGCTGCCACGCCCGCCGTGGTCATCGCCGCCGCGATCGTCTCCGCCGCGCCCTCCGCGGTCATCACCGCCACGATCATCTCCGCCGCGCCCGCCATGGTCGTCTCCGCCGTGGTCATCGCCACCGCGACCACCGCTGTCGCGGTCGCCCCTGGCGTGAGCGTAGGCGATTTCCACACCGGCCTCGCCATGTCCGACAATTACCTTGATGGGAAGCGCGGCAAGGATCCCCGCGAGGCAGGTGGTGGTGAGGATGCGTATGGTGCGGCTCGTTCTGTTGGTCATCGGTTCTCTCCGCTGATGCTGACCCCGACTACCGTGGGCCTGCCTTCGTGGTGACATGGCAGCGGCATGCGGCACAGTCCGGGCAGACCTCTGCCGAAGTGGCCCGGACCTCTGATCCCGATTATGCGACCAGAGTTGGACTGCGTCATCGGACCATGGTCCGACCGCGCAGGCCGTGACGCCTCATCGGCTTGGCCAGGCACATGTGTCAGGTGCGCGGCGCCCGGGGCTGCTGCGTTCTGGCTCTCGGGTTCTTTCTTCCGGAAGAGCTTGCGATCCGACCCCGGCGGGCGGCTTCGCCCCCGGTGACGGTCGGCAGGCAAGACGCAGCTTGTGCGGGCCGAGCCACGGCCGCAGAAAGCGGCAGGGTCCTCGACGATCATCCCATCCCGGATCGCGTCAGGCCTCGGTCTGCGGCGCGAAGCCCTTGCGGATGGCGAGCCCGTCCCGGCCGGGAGGCGCGCCGAACATGCGGCGATATTCGCGGCTGAACTGCGACGGGCTCTCATAGCCGATCGCATAGCCTACTCGGGCGACGTCGGCGGCGTCCGCGAGCAGCAGGCGACGCGCCTCCTGCAGGCGGAGCTGCTTCTGGTACTGGACCGGCGTCATGGCCGTCGCCTCCTTGAAGTGGCGATGGAAGGTCGCGGGGCTCATCCCGGCCACCTCGGCCAGCTGCCGGATGTTCAGCTGTTCGGCGAAGCTCTCGCGGATGCGGGCGATGCTTCGTCCGATCCGCGCCATGTGGCTGCCCGCCAGCCCGACCTGGCGCAGCGCCGGCCCCATCGGGCCGTTCAGAAGGTGCCAGGTGATCTCGCGGCGGATGAGTGGCGACAGGACCGCAATGTCCCGTGGCCGGTCGCAAAGGCGCAGCAGCCGGCAGAGCGGGTCCAGAAGTTCCGCGCCGATGGCGTGGACCGCCAACGCGGGGCCGGGCTGGATATCCGCCGCCCCGCCGATCTCCAGCAGCAGGTCCGAGATCGTCGCGGGATCGAGCTCCAGGCTGAAAGCGAGGTAGGGCCGGTCCGGCGTGGCGCGGGTGATCTCTGCCTGGATCGGCACCTCCATCGATGCGATCAGGCATTTCCCTGCGTCGTAGCGGAAGGCGCGGTCGCCGAGCATGCTGACCTTGGCACCCTGAACGACGACGCAGAGCGAGGGGCGACAGACGGCGTGGATCGGCCCGGTCGGCGCCGAAACCGATGTCAGATGCAGGCCATTGATCGGCGTCTCGCGGCCATGCTGCTGCCACTGGCGGGCGATCAGGTCTCGGAGCGGGGCGAGCGTGTCATGTTCCATGACCCGTGGTCTACACCGCCGCAGCGCCGCACCATAGCCCGCGATCGTCGGAATGAGAGGATCGGGCAAGAACTCGCGAGGATCGGCGTGGCGATGAGCGACAGGCCGGACCTATCTTCGCTGCAGCCGGGCGGCTCTCGTCCCGGGCATCTGACACAAGGGACGATCCCATGCGATATCGCACTCTCGGGCCGAGCGGCCTTCTGGTTTCCGAGCTTTGCCTTGGCACCATGACCTTTGGGGGCTCCGACGGCATGTGGGGCCAGATCGGCCAACTGCGCCAGTCGGAGGCCGACACGCTGGTGGGCGCGGCGCTCGAGGCCGGCATCAACTTCATCGACACCGCCAACATCTATGCGGGCGGCGAGAGCGAACGGATCCTCGGCCAGTCGATCCGCAACCTCGGCATCGATCGCGACGACGTGGTGATCGCGACCAAGGTTCTCGGCCCGATGGGCGAGGGCCCGAATGCGCGCGGCGCCTCGCGCGCCCATATCCTCGCGCAGGCGAAGGCGAGCCTCTCGCGGCTGCAGATGGATCACATCGACCTCTACCAGATCCACGGCTTCGACCCGGTGACGCCGATCGCCGAGACGCTGGAGGCGCTCGACACGCTCGTGCGGCACGGCCATGTGCGCTACATCGGCCTGTCGAACTGGGCCGCCTGGCAGATCGTCAAGGCGGTCGGCATCGCCGAGGCGCGCAAGCTGGCGCCGATCCTGTCGCTTCAGGCCTATTACACGCTGGCGGGCCGCGACCTCGAACGCGAGATCGTGCCGATGCTGCAGAGCGAGGGTATCGGCCTGATGGTCTGGAGCCCGCTCGCGGGTGGCTTCCTGTCCGGCAAGTACAGCGGGGGCACCACCGCGAACGACGGCCGCCGCGCGAACTTCGACTTCCCGCCCGTCGATCTGGAGCGCGGCGATGCGGCGATCGAGGTCATGCGCGGGATCGCCTCGGCGCGGGGCTGCAGCGTGGCGCAGGTGGCGCTGGCCTGGCTTCTGCATCAGCCGGTGGTCACCAGCGTGATCGTGGGGGCGAAGCGGATCGAGCAGTTGCAGGAGAACATCGCCGCGACCGAAGTGCGGCTCTCGGCCGAGGATCTGGACGCGCTCGACGCCGTCACGAAACTTCCGGCCGAATACCCGGGCTGGATGCTGGAGCGTCAGGGGCAATACCGCGCCCAGTTCGCGCCGCAGCGAAGCTGAGGTCTCCGAGGCGCATCTTCCCGCCGGCAAGCGCCGGCGGGAAGCGCATCCTTGCCGTCCTGCCGCCCGGACCGCCTGACAGGCGGTTCCTAAGCACCCGGCTCGAAGCAGCGCGTCAACCAGCTCAGCAGGGCATGGCAGAGCGGTGTGGGCTCACGGCCGAAGGGCAGGATGACATGGTATCGCTCCTCCGGGACGACGCTCTGGCGGCCGAGGCGGACAAGCTGCCCGTCGATGAGCGGCCGCGACAGCAGCACTGCCCAGCCGAGCGCCACGCCCTCGCCGTTGATTGCCGCCTGGATCGAATCCGTGTGGTGGTTGAACCGCAGGCGCGTGGTGTCGGCATTGGCCAGCGCGCTGCTGCATCCGGCGTTGCGGGCCCATGACCGCCATGTCAGCCACGAGGGATTCACGCTGTCGGTGACGATCAGCGGCAGGCGGAACGGATCCACCGTCTCCGGCTGGAGCCCCCGCCGTTCCAGCAGTGCGGGGCTGCAGACGGGGAACACCTCGTCGCGCAGGTCGGCCACGCTGCGACCGTCGTCGAAGGGCGGCCGTCCGTAGCGGATGGCCAGATCGAGGCGTTCCTTGCGCAGGTCGGCGACCGCATCCTCGGCGACCAGCTTCAGCTTCGCCTCCGGATGCAGGGCGCGGAACTCGGCGAGCCGTGGCAGCAGCCAGAAATGGCTGAAGGCGAGCGAGGCGCCGATTGTCACAGTGTCGGGCGTGAGCGGCTGGCGGATGGTGTCGATCATCTCGGCCATGCGGTCGAAGGCGTTCGTCACCGTGGCCGCAAGCGCCGCGCCCTCCGGCGTCAGAACCACGCGCCGGTGGGCGCGCAGGAAGAGCGGCGTGTTGAGGTCGCTTTCAAGCAGCTTGATCTGCCGGCTCACTGCCGCCTGCGTCACGCCGAGTTCAGAGGCGGCAAGCGTGAAGCTCTCGAGCCGTGCCGCCGCCTCGAATGTGGCGAGCGCCCCGAGGGACGGAATGCTGCGACGAAGCGAGAGCATGCAGGGCGTCCCGTTCCATTACCTCAGGTTATCCATATCGCATGAATTTATGCTCTTGAGCAAGAGTGTCGCACCCCCGAATTTTCCTGCACCAGCAGCCCCCGAAGCAGCACCCAGACCGCATCGCCGATCAAGCGTCTTTCCGGAAGGATCAACCCACCATGGCAGCCAGCTCCGACATCCTCTCGCTCTTGCACGAGGTCCGCCCGGCGCATTCACTCCCGCGACCGTTCTACGTTGACGATGCCATCTTCCGCGCCGATCTCGAGCAAATCTGGTGCAGGGAATGGATCTTTGCTGCCTCCGTCGCCGAGCTTCCGCGCGCGGGCTGCTATGTGACGCTTCAGCTCGGCTCCTATCCGGTGGTGATCGTGCGGGGCAACGACGGGGCGGTGCGCGCCTTCCACAACTCCTGCCGGCACCGTGGCAGCCGGATCTGTTCCAAGGCTTCGGGCCAGTCCGCCAAGCTCGTCTGCCCCTACCATCAGTGGACCTACGAGACCGACGGGCGTCTGCTCTGGGCGCGCGACATGGGGCCCGACTTCGACGCATCGCGCCACGGGCTGAAGCCCGTCCACTGCGCCGTCACGGCCGGGATGGTGTTCATCTGCCTCGCCGAGACCACCCCGGATTTCGCCGAGGTGAAGGCCGCGGCCGACCGCTACTCCGCCCCGCACCGGCTCGAGGACCTCAAGGTCGCCCACCGCTCGTCGATCATCGAGAACGGCAACTGGAAGCTGGTGATGGAGAACAACCGCGAGTGCTATCACTGCGCGGGCTCGCACCCGGCGCTCTGCCGCACCTTCAACGACGATCCCGACCTCGTGGGGTCGGACGACAGCCTGTCCTCGCCCGCGGGTGCGGCCCATGTCGCCCGCTGCGAGGCGGCGGGGCTGCCCTCGCGCTACCTGATCGGCGGCAACGAGCAGTGGCGGCTTGTCCGCATTCCGTTTGTCGGCGAGGCCGTCAGCTACACGATGGATGGCAGGGCCGCGGCGTCGCTCATTCCGGGCATGCCCTTCGCCAACGCGGGGTCGCTCCTGTTCTTCCACTATCCGAACACCTGGAACCACTTCCTGTCGGACCATGTGCTGAACTTCCGTGTCCTGCCGGTCAGCGCCACCGAGACCGAGGTCACGACCACCTGGCTCGTCCACAAGGATGCGGTCGAGGGGCGCGACTATGACCTCACCCGGCTCACCGAGGTCTGGACCGCCACCAACGACGAGGACCGCCGCGTGGTCGAAGAGAACCAGATCGGCATCTCGTCGCCCGCCTACGAGCCAGGACCTTATTCGGCGAAGCAGGAGAGCGGCGTGATCCAGTTCGTCGACTGGTATGTCCGGACGCTGGCGGAGACCCTCGGCGGCCCCTCGGCCATGGCGGCGGAGTGAGCGCCGTGCCGAAGCCGCGACTGAACTGGTCCGCAGAGCCCTGGAGCGACAGCGAAGACCTCGAATGCGTCATGGTCATCCCCGAGACCGAGACCTGCGCGACCTTCGCCTTTCGCGCGCCTTCGGGCGCGTGGTTCGACTACCAGCCCGGACAGTTCCTGACGCTCGACCTGCCGGTGCCCGGCGGGCGGGTGCAGCGGACCTACACGATCTCGTCCTCGCCCTCGCGGCCGCTGTCGATCTCGGTCACGGTCAAGGCGCAGCCGGGCTCGGTCGGCGGGCGCTGGATGCTCGACCACCTGAAGCCGGGGATGCGGATCCGGGCCTACGGGCCGGCGGGGCAGTTCACCTCGCTCCGCCACCGCAGCCAGAAGTATCTGTTCGTCTCGGCCGGCTCGGGCATCACGCCGATGATGTCGATGACCATGTGGGCCTGGGACGCGGGCGAGATGCCGGACATCGTCTTCGTCCACGCCGCACGCAGGCCCTCCGAGATCATCTTCCGCCGCAGGCTCGAGCAGTTCGCGAGCCGCGTGCCCGGCCTGCAACTGCGCTTCACCGTGAAGGAGGAGGATCCGTTCTCGGTCTGGTTGGGGTATCGCGGGCGGCTCACGCAGATCATGCTGGGGCTGATGGCGCCCGACTACCTCGAGCGCGAGGTGTTCTGCTGCGGACCCGAGCCCTTCATGCAGGCGGTGCGCGAGATGCTCGCCTCGCTGGGCTACGACATGACGCGCTACCACGAGGAGAGCTTTGCCGCCCCCGCGCTGAAGGAGGTGCCTGTCGAGGTGCCGGAACCTGCCGAGGTCTCGCACCTCACCTTCGCGGCCTCGGGCGTCACGGTAACCTGCGACGGCACCGAGACGGTGCTTGCGGTGGCCAAGCGCGCCGGGCTCAACATTCCCTCCGGCTGCAACTTCGGACTCTGCGGCACGTGCAAGGTGCAGAAGATCGACGGCGAGGTGGCGATGGTCCACAATGGCGGCATCTCGGACGACGAGATCGCAGCCGGCACCATCCTCGCCTGTTGCTCGCGTCCGCAGGGTCGGGTCACGGTGGACCTGTAGCCGCGTGATCCCGCTTCGCCATCTGCTGTCGCCGCGGCGCGCCGGCGGCCTTCCCGGCGCGGTGCGCAGATGCTGACAGAGCCTGTCCTTACCTGCTGGCACGGCACCGGTGCAGTGGTCGGGAGCCTGCTGACGGGCTCCGAGCAAACGGTCCCGGCCTCGGCGCGGGTGATGGCGACGACAGACCGGGCCTTCGGTCCCTTTCCCCAGACGCCGCCCGGAAAGACGCTGTTCAGGATCGGCGATTGCGCCAGCCCGCGGCAGGCCCCCTTCGCCTTCCAAGAAGGCCACAAGGTGGCGCTGTCGCTCTTGCCGCGTCGGTCCCGGTGCGGATCGTGTCGCGGAATCTACTGTGGAGCTTCCGCTTTCGCGGCCTACTCGCCAGGCGTCACAAGGGAGGGCAACGGCATGGGCGATCTTCCGATCAGGCAGGGGCGGGCAGGTGGGCGCGGAGCGCGCCGGGCACTGCGCGAGGCGCCCGATTTTGCCATGCTGCCTGCGCTGAAGCGCGGCCTGCCCGAGTGCGAGCCGATGTCGCCCGAGCAGGTGGAGCGGATCGACGCGGCCTCGATGGCGATCCTCGAGGAGGTGGGCGTGGTGTTCCGCGACCCGGTCGCGCTGGCCGACTGGAAGCGCGTCGGCGCGGACGTGCGGGGCGAGCGCGTGCATCTCGACCGCGCGCTGGTGCGCGAACTGATCTCCACGATCCCTTCGGGCTGGAGCTATCGCGCGCGCAACCCCGGGAAGAGCCTGCCCTTCGGCGGCAGGCACTCGATCTTCGTGCCGATGACGGGCGCGCCATTCCTGCGCGATCTCGACGACGTGCGCCGCTGGCCGACGATCGCGGACCTCAACATGTTCCACAAGCTCGCCCACATGTCGCCCGCGCTGCATTCGACCGCGCATCACATCGTCGAGCCGATGGACATGGTGGTGAGCCACCGCCACCTGCACATCACCTATTCCTCGATGAAATATTCGGACAAGACCTTCATGGGCATGACGACCAGCGGCAGGAATGCCGAGGACGTCATGCAGATGTGCGAGATCCTGTTCGGGCGCGACGTGATGGAGGAGACGCCCGTCACCACCGGCAACTGCAACGGCAACTCGCCGCTGGTGTGGGACGAGACCATGCTGTCCGCAATGCGCGCCTTCTGCCGCCGGAACCAGCCGGTGCTCTGCTCGCCCTTCGTGCTGGGCGGCGCCAACACGCCCGCCTCTGTCGCGCCCGCCGTGGCGCAACTGAACGCCGAGGCGCTGTCGGCGCTGGCCTATACGCAAGTGATCCGCAAGGGCTGCCCGGCGATCTACGGCCACTACCTCTCGACCGTCTCGATGAAGTCCGGCGCGCCGATGGCGGGAACGCCCGAGATCAGCCTCATGAACTACATGATCGGCCAGATGGCGCGGTTCTACAACGTGCCGTGGCGGACCTCGAACCTCTTGGGCGGGGCCAAGACCTTCGACGCGCAGGCGGGCTACGAAAGCGCCATGACGATGAACGCGGTGCTGCACGCGGGCGCCAACTACATCTGGCATTCGGCCGGCTGGAACGAGGCCGGAATGCATTGCTCGGTCGCGAAGTTCGTGGTGGATGCCGAGATGTGCGCCATGGGCTACCGGATGGCCGAGGGGATCCGCTGGGACGATTTCGACGCGGGGCTGGCGGCGGTGCGCGACGTGGGGCCGGGCGGGCACTACCTCGGCCATCCGCACACGCTGGAGAACTTCGAGCGCGCCTTCTTCATGCCGAAGCTCTTCGACAACAACTCGATCGAGCAATGGCAGGCCGAAGGGTCGGTGGAGATTACCGAACGGGCGCTCGGCCATGCGCGGAAGCTCCTCGGCGACTACGAGGAGCCGAAGCTCGATCCCGGCATCGACGAAGCGCTCCGCGCCTACATCGCGAGGCGCGAGGCGGAGATTCCCGCCGAGGACGCGCTGAACACCGAATACTGAACTCCCAACCGGCCGCCGATCCGGCGGCCCTTTTCGCCAGCCCATCCCCCACACGCAGGTGTCCCGGTTTCATGAAGATCGCCGAACTCCACGTCTACGCGCACCCCCTGCCGGTACGGAACGGCCCCTACCGGATGGCCAGCACCGAGGTCTGGTCGCTCGATACCACGCTGGTCAAGCTTGTCACCGACACCGGCCTCACCGGCTGGGGCGAGACCTGCCCCGTTGGGCCGGTCTACCAGCCGCAGCACGCGGCGGGCGCCCGCGCCGCGCTGGCGGAAATGGCGCCGGGGTTGATCGGCGCCGATCCGCTCCAGCCGCTGCTCTTGCACCGTCGCATGGACGGGCTGCTGAACGGGCACCGCTATGCCAAGGCCGCCATCGACATCGCGGCGCATGACCTGATGGGCAAGGCCTGGGGCGTGCGGGTGGCCGATCTGCTCGGCGGCGCCGTGACGGAACGGGTGCCCTCCTACTACGCCTCGGGCGTGGGCGAGCCCGACGAGATCGCCCGCATCGCGGTCGAGCGCGCGGCCGAGGGCTATCCGCGGATGCAGGTCAAGATCGGCGGACGCCCGGTCGAGATCGACATCGAGGTGATCCGCAAGGTCTGGGAGCGGGTCGGCACCCGGATGCGGCTGGCGGTGGACGGCAACCGCGGCCTCACCACCCGCGACGCGCTGCGCCTCAGTCGCGAGTGCCCGGATATCCCGTTCATCATGGAACAGCCCTGCAACACCATCGAGGAGATCGCGACGATCCGCGGCCAGCTGCACCACGCCGTCTACCTGGACGAGAACAGCGAGGACCTGGCCACCGTGCTGCGTGCCGTGGGGCAGGGGATCTGCGACGGCTTCGGAATGAAGGTCACGCGGATCGGCGGCCTCCGGCCGATGGCCACATTCCGCGACATGTGCGAGGTCCGCTCCATGCCCCACACCTGCGACGACGCCTGGGGCGGCGATATCATCGCGGCGGCCTGCACCCACATCGGCGCGACCGTCCAGCCGCGGCTGATGGAGGGGGTCTGGTTGGCTCAGCCCTACATCGAGGGGCATTTCGACCCGAAGAACGGCATCCGGATCGAGGGCGGCCATATCGCACTTCCTTCGGGGCCGGGTCTCGGGGTCGTGCCGGACGAGAGCCTCTTCGGCGCCCCGGTGGCGTCCTTCGGATAAGGGAAACGAATGGACAGGCTCGAGGGGAAAGTGGCACTGGTGACTGGCGCCGCAGGCGGTATCGGCGCCGCGGTGGTGAAGGGGCTGCGCGGGCAGGGGATGCGGGTGGCCGTCGCCGACCGGGATGTGACGGGGATCGCTGCGGAGCTGCACCTGCCGGGCGACCTGCGCGAGGCGGCCTATGCCGACAGGCTGCCGGGCGCGGTGGTCGCCGGCCTCGGCCGGCTCGACATCGTGGTGAACAACGCGGGCGTCATTACTCGCGGCAAGGTCACCGAGACGACCGACGCCGACTGGGTCCTGTCGCTGGGCGTCAACGTCGAGGCGCCGTTCCGGATCTGCCGTGCAGCGATCCCGCTGATGGTGGAGACCGGCGGCGGGGCCATCGTCAACGTGGCATCCTGCTGGGGACTGCGGCCGGGGCCGAACCACGCCGTCTACTGCATGACGAAGGCGGCACTCGCCTCGCTCACGCAATGCATGGGGATGGACCACGCCCACCAAGGCATCCGCATCAACGCGGTCTGCCCGAACGAGGTCAACACCCCGATGCTGCGCACAGGCTTCTCCAGGCGCGGCTTCGACCCGGATTCGGCGGTGGCGGAACTGGGCCGCACCGTGCCACTCGGCCGCATCGCCGAGCCCGAGGACATCGCCGACGTGGTGCTGTTCCTCGCCTCGGATGCCGCGCGCTACCTCTGCGGCTCTCTCGTCGAGGTCAACGGCGGAAAGGCCGTCGCATGAGCCGGTTCGAGGGACAGGTCGCGCTCGTCACCGGCGGGGGCCGCGGCATCGGCCACGCGATCGCCCGGCGGCTCGCCTCCGAAGGGGCGCGGGTCTTCACCGCGCAGCGCGGCGCCGACGGCGGGTTCGAGGCGGTCGAGGCCGACTTCACCGATGTCGCGGCGCCTGCCCGCGCGGTGGCCGAGGTCGTCGCCCGGGCGGGGCGCCTCGACGTGCTGGTGAACAACGCGGGCGTGATGCAGGAGGCGCGGGTCGAGGACATGTCGCTGGCCGACTGGGAGCGTAGCTTCCGCGTGAACCTGACGGCGCCCTTCCTCGCGATCAAGGCGGCGCTGCCGCACCTGCGCCCGCGGGGCGGTGCCATTGTGAACATCGGGTCGATCGAGGGGCTGGGATCAAACCCCGCTCACGCCGCCTATTGTGCATCGAAGGCGGGGCTGCATGGCCTGACGCGGGCGGTGGCCGTCGATCATGGCGCGGAGGGCATCCGCTGCAACGCCGTCGCGCCCGGCTGGATCGAGACGGAGCTGAACGAGGACTTCGTGAACGCCATGCCCGACCCTGCAGCCTTCCGCCGCGAGATCGGCCGGATCCATCCGGTGGGCCGGACGGGCAAGCCCGAGGAGGTCGCGGCGCTGGTCGCCTGGCTCGCCTCGGCCGAGGCCTCCTTTGTCACCGGGCAGGTCTGGTCCGTGGACGGCGGCCGGATGGCCAGGCTGAGCCTGCCGCAATAGCTCTCGGGCCGCCGCTGCGGGCGTGGCGCAAGGGGCGGATTCCGCCAATGCGGGAAAGCTCGTCGAGGGTCTTCATCGCCCTCTCCGCCTGCGTCGGCATCCCGTGCGTGCGGGAAACGCTGCGCGCGGACAGGGCTCTCCGCCTTTCTCGCTTCCGAGCCGGCGCGGATAGCCTGGCCGATCCGGCGCGCCGCGGGAACGCCTTCACTCCGCCGTTGCGCGCCACTCCTTCCAGCGCAGGTAGAGATTGGCGCCGATGGTCGAGAGCGGGGGCGGCGGCAGCTTGACCGGCTCCGGTTCGGCGGTGAAGTGGCGGGTAATGTCGCTCTCGACGCCCGAAGCCAATTCGGCCGCGCCGATCCCGGTCAGCGTGCCCCGCGCCGTGCCCAGCCCGTTCTGCACGCAGGCGGCATAAAGCCCCTGATCGAGTTCGCGCATCACGGACACCCCGTTGCGGCTGAGGCAGAGATGACCGGCCCAGCTATGCTCCATTCGCACATCCGCAAGCTGCGGAAAGCGCTCTCGGAACTTGCGGCGGTGGACGGCGGCGGCGCGCTTCAGCGCGGTCTCGCTTGCCTCCATACCGGGCTCGTAGGTGGCGCAGGTGCGCGTGACGATCCGGTTGCCGCCCTGCGGCTCGTCGATCCGCCGCATCGTCGTGCCCATCGGGTCGGAGGGGGTAAGGCCCCAGCGCGATGCTCCTCCGAGGGCGCGCAGTGCATCGGGCCCCAGATCGGTGGTCATCGAGGCATAGAGGAAGACATGCATCAGCCGCCCCGCGGCGAAGCCGAAGCTCTCCAACTGACCGTTGTTGGCGAGGATCACCTTGCCCGTGGTTGCCCGGCCGCGTGCGGTCGTGACCTCCCATCCCGCCCCGCGCCGCGCGATGCGGGTCACCGCGCTTGCCTCGCAGATCCGCACACCGTCGCGGCGGAGCCCCTCCCCCAGCGCGCGGATATAGCCCGCCGGCTGAAGCAGCACCGTCCCGGGCGTGTAGAGGCCCGAGACATAGTGACGGGAGCCGGTCAGTTCCGCCATCGCTTGCGCATCCAGCCGCTCGCTGCCCTCGCCGAGTTTCGCCAGATGCCGGGCATAGCTCGCGTTCAGCGCATCAGTCGTGGCACTCGCTGCCCCGTTTACCTTGCCCGCCGGATCGAAATAGGCGGCGGGGATCCCATAATCCTCCACCGCGGCGCGGGCGAAGGCGATGGCCTGCCGATTGAGGCCGATCATCACGCGGTCGTTGCCGTGGCCCGAGTAGTCGTCGGAGGCGATATCGTGCGGCAGGTCGATCATGAAGCCGGAGTTGCGGCCCGAGGCGCCTTCGGCCAGACGCCCGGCCTCCAGCACCACGATCTGCGCGCCGGGGTTCAACTGCATCAGCCGGCGGGCCGCCGAAAGGCCTGCGAACCCGCCTCCGACCACCACGAAGTCGGCGTTCAGGTCAGTGTCCAGCGGCCGCGGCGCAGGCTGTCCCGGAAGGATTGCAGACCACGCCGCCGGACCGCGGTGGACCGGCGTCCGCCGCGCCTGGTAGTCGGTCATGCCACGGCCTCGTCGGCGTCGTCGGCGAGGTCGATCCAGATGGTCTTCAGCCGGGTATACTGGTCGTGCGCATGGATGCCGTTGTCGCGGCCGCCGAAGCCCGACTGCTTGAACCCGCCGAACGGGGTCGAGATGTCGCCCTCGCCGAAGCTGTTGACGGTCACCGTCCCTGCCTGGATCGCCCTCGCACCGCGGATCGCGCGCTTGACATTGGCGGTGAAGATCGAGGCGGCGAGGCCGTATTCGGTGTCGTTGGCCAGCGCGATCGCCTCGTCGAAACTCTCGACCGTCAGCACCGACAGCACCGGGCCGAAGATCTCGTCGCGCGCGGGGGCGGCCTCGCGGTCGGCGATGTCGAGGATGGTCGGCTCGACGAAGCCCGCCTCTGCCTTTCCGCCCATCAGCACTTTGGGACCCTTGGCGAGGTAGGAGCAGACCTTTTCGAAATGCGCGGTCGAGACCAGCGCCCCCACCCGGTTCACCGGATCGAGCGGGTCGCCCATCGGCCACTCGCGGGCATGGGCCAGGATGCGTGACAGCAGCGCCTCCTTCACACCGCTCTGCACGATCAGCCGCGAGGCGGCCGAGCAGTTCTCGCCCATGTTCCAGAACGCGCCGTTCACCACATGCGCGGCCACCCGGTCGAGGTTCTCGGCATCGTCCAGCACCACCGCCGGGTTCTTGCCGCCCATCTCCAGTGTCACTTCCTTCAGGTTCGACTCGGCGGCGTAGCGCAGGAAGCGCCGCCCCGTCTCGGTGGAGCCGGTGAAGGACACGGCGTCGATGTCCATGTGCCGCCCGATGGGTTCGCCCACATCCGGGCCGCTGCCGGGCAGGACGTTGAAGACGCCCGGCGGTATCCCCGCCTCCATCGCCAGTTCGGCCACGCGCAGCGCGGTGAGCGAGGTCTCCTCGGCGGGTTTGACGATCACCGAGCAGCCGGCGGCCAGGGCTGGGCCGATCTTCCAGGCCAGCATGAGGAGCGGGAAGTTCCACGGCAGCACGAGGCCGACCACGCCCACCGGCTCGCGCACCACCAGGGCGATGTGGTCGTCGGATGCGGGGGCGGTCTGGTCGTAGATCTTGTCGATCAGTTCGGCATGCCAGGTCAGGCAGTGGATCGTCTCGGGCACGTCTACCGTCTCGCAGTCGTAGATGGTCTTGCCGCTGTCGAGGCTCTCCATCACCGCCAGCTCACAGGCATTGCGCTTCAGCAGCTTGGCGAGGCGGATCAGCACCTCCTTGCGCGCGCGGGGATGCAGGCGCGACCAGCGGCCGTCCTCGAAGGCGTCGCGTGCCTTCTGCACGGCCAGATCGACGTCGGCCGGGCCGCAGGCCGCGACCTTCGTCAGCACCGCGCCCGTAGCAGGGTTCACCGTGTCGAAGGTGGCGCCCGAGATCGCGGGGCGGAAGCTGCCGTCGATGAAGGCGCCGGTGCAGAGGTCGAGGCCGGCCGCAATGGCCTTGTATTCCTCGGTGGTCAGCAGCGTCATCTCAGGCCTCCGCGGCGATGGTGGAAATGGTCTGTTTCAGGACGCGGACGACCTGCTCCAGCTCGCGCTTGTCGTCCTTGTTGAGCGGCCTCAGCGGTGGTCGCGGCGGCCCGGCACGGAAGCCCGCCATCTCGCAGCCGTGCTTGATGGACTGGACGAACTTGCCGCCCTGCTCCAGCACCCGCATCAGCGGCAGGAGCGCCGACATGATCCGGCGGCCCTTGTCGAAATTGCCCTCGACAGCACATGCCTTCCACAGCGCGATATGCTCGGCGGGCAGGAAGTTCGACCCGCCGCAGACCCAGCTGCGCGCGCCCCAGGCGAAGAACTCGAGCGCCTGGTCGTCCATTCCGCAGGACATCTGGATGTGGGGATAGTCGCGCGCCAGCAGATGCACGCGGTTGATGTCGCCCGAGCTTTCCTTGATGGCGCAGAAGTTGCGCGAGCGGCCCACGCGGTCGAGGAACTCCTCGCCCATCATGATCCCCATGCGCCCCGGATAGTTGTAGAGCATGACCGGCAGATCTGCCGCGCGGTCGATGGCGAGCGCGTTCAGCGCATTCTCGCGCTCGGTCGGCACCGAGTAGGGCGGCGAGCCCACAAGGATCGCCGCGGCGCCGATCCTGGCTGCGTGCTCGGCCATGCGGATCGAATCCTCCAGCCGGATCGCCACCGTGCCCACGATCAGCGGCACGCGGTCGCCGATCACGTCCTTGGCAAGGCTCGCCATCCCGGCGCGCTCGTCCATCGACTGGGCGTAGTACTCGCCGGTCGAGCCGCCGTTGATGAGACCGTGGACCCCCGATGCGATCAGGTGCTCGATCATCGCGGCGAAGCCGTCGCGGTCGATCGAGCCGTCGTCGCGGTGAGGCGTGATGACGGGCGTGTAGATTCCCTCGAACTGCATGAAGCTCCTCTGCGATCCTCAGGCCCCCGGCGGCTGGCCGAGCGGCATCCGGATGCTCTCCGGCGTGACGAAACTCTCGATCTGGGCGCGCGACAGCTCCCAGTGGGCGAAGGCAAGGGCAGAGGCGGCCTCGGCGTCGCCCGCCTCGATCGCCTCGATGAACTGGTCGTGCTGGTCGGCGGCCGCGGTCTGCGCCTCGGCCATGCCGGTCTGGCGCGGGCTGTAGAAGGTCATGCCGATCCGGGTGTGGTCGATCAGCAGCCGCCGGAGGCTGGGCGTCAGGTATTCGTTGTCGGCCATCTCGCCGATGATGGAATGGAAACGCTCGTTGGTCATCGCGCGCTCCGCCGCATCGCCCCCCGCGATGGCGTCGCGGAAGGCGACCTGCGCCTGTTTCAGCTGAGCGATCTGCGCCGGACGCGCGTTCATGGCCGCCAGCCGCGATACCGCGGCATAGATCATCGGCGCGGCGACGAAGAAGTTGCGCATCGTCTTGTAGGTCATGGGCGCGACCTGCGCGCCGCGGTTCTCGTGCAGGATGAGGTAGCCCTCGCCAGCCATCTGCCGCAGGATCTCGCGCAGCGGTGGGCGGGAAAAGCCATAGGCCTCGGCCAGTTCGGTCTCGTCCAGATAGCTGCCCGGCTCGATCTGCTGCGTCAGGATTTTCCTGCGCAGATCCTCGATGCAAACGGCCTTTCTGCTGCGTGCGGGTGTGTCCACGGGAATCTCCTGCCTGACGGTCCGGGCCTGAAGCTACGCCGGAATCAGGAACAACCTAGGTGTAGGCCTTCATAATACACCTTGTCTACAATTATAAAATACATGTTGTCTACATATGCCAATCATGCTTGTATTCGCCGAACAGGGAGAATCCGCATGACCAAGTCCCCCCGAGAGGACGTCATTCGCTGTGAAGGGATCTGGAAGATCTTCGGAAGGAAGTCGCGGCAGGCGATGGATGCGATCCTAAGCGAAGGGCTGTCGAAGAACGAAATCCGCGAGCAGTACGACTGCGTGGTCGGCGTTCAGAATGCCTCCTTCACCGTGAAGCGCGGCGAGATCTTCTGCATCATGGGTCTGTCAGGATCCGGCAAGTCCACGCTGATCCGCCACATCAACCGCCTGATCGAACCGACGGCGGGGTCGGTCTTCATCGAGGGCCAGAACGTCAACGCGATGAACGCCCGGGATCTCAGGGCGCTGCGCGCCCAGCGGATCGGCATGGTATTCCAGAGCATGGCGCTGATGCCGCACCGCACCGTGCGCGACAACGTGGTGTTCTCGCTTGAGGTGCGGGGTGTGCCGGAGGAGGAGCGCGCCCGGGTCGCCGCCCATGCGATCGAGGCCGTGGACCTCACGGGGTGGGAGGCGAAGTATCCCGACGAGCTTTCGGGCGGGATGCAGCAGCGCGTTGGCCTCGCCCGCGCCATCGCCGCCGACCCCACGATCCTGCTGATGGACGAGCCGTTCTCGGCGCTCGATCCCCTGATCCGCAAGCAGTTGCAGACCACGTTCATGGCGCTCTCGGCAGAGCTGCACAAGACCACGGTCTTCATCACTCACGACCTCGACGAGGCCATCCGCATCGGCGACCGCATCGCGATCATGAAGGATGGGGTGCTGGTGCAGATCGGCACGCCCGAACAGATCGTCACCGAACCCGCCGACGACTACGTCGCCGACTTTGTGGCCGGTATCTCCAAGCTCGACCTCGTGTCGGCGGCGCGCATCATGCAGCCGATCGAGGCCTATCGACAGGCGCAGGGCGCGACGGACACCACCGGCTGGCCCAAGGCACGGCCCGAGGACAAGCTCAACACGCTGGTCGATCTGGCGGTGGGCACCGATCACCCGATCCTGATCGAGGCCGACGGCAAGATGGTGGGTGTCGTCACCAAGCGCGCGCTCCTGCGCGGCATCCAGGGCCGCGAGGATGCCGCCGCCCCGCTGAAAATGGAGACCGCCTGATGGCCGACAAACCCTTCAGCATCCTCGACCCCTTCAGCAGCATCGACCTCGACATCGACGGGCGGACCGATGGCGTGAAGCAGTGGGCCATCGCCAACCGCACCGCGCTTCAGCCGATCAAGAACTTCTTCGACGGGCTGATCGGCTGGATCGAGCACCTGATGCAGTCGATCCCGCCGCTGGTGATGCTTGCGATCATCGTGCTGGTGGCCTGGCAGGCTGCGGGCCGCCGCGTGGCGATCGTGGTGGCGGTGGCGCTGGTGGCACTGGGCCTTCTCTCACCCGACGCCTGGTCGCTCGCCATGACGACGCTTGCCATCGTCAACGCGGCGGTGGCGCTCTGCGTGATCATCGGCCTGCCGCTCGGCATCCTCGCCGGCAAGAGCGACCGATTCGAATCCGCCATCCGGCCGTTCCTCGACACGATGCAGACCATTCCGGCCTTCGTCTACCTCGTGCCGGTGGTGATGCTGCTGGGGATCGGCAATGTCTCGGGCGTGATCGTGACGATCATCTTCGCCCTGCCGCCGCTGGTGCGCCTGACCTCGCTCGGCATCCGCAACGTCAACCCGGGCGTGGTCGAGGCCGCCCGCGCCTTCGGTGCCACGCCAAGGCAGATCCTGATGAAGGTCGAGCTGCCGCTCGCCACGCCCACGATCCTCGCCGGCCTCAACCAGACCATCATGCTGTCGCTGTCGATGGTGGTGATCGCCTCGATGATCTCGGTGAAGGGACTCGGCAACGAGGTGCTGCGCGCCATGGGCCGGCTCGACGCGGGCAAGGCCATCGTCGGCGGCCTCGGCATCGTGATCCTCGCCATCGTGCTCGATCGCGTCACCCAAGGGCTCGGCCGTTCGGGGCGCGACCGCAATCACCGCCAGTGGTGGCAGGACGGGCCGGTGGGCCTCGTCATGCGCCTCGTCAACAAGAGCGCCTGAAGGCGCCCGCCCCACGACGTCCAACAAGGAGAAACCATGAAGTACTTCAAGCTGCCTCTTGCCCTCTTCCTGTCGGTCGCGGCGACACCGCTGCTGGCCAATGACAAGCCGGGCGAGGGCGTCACCGTCCGCCCGATCCTGCCGACGCAGATTGAGGAATTCTTCCAGCATCGCGTGCTGTTCCACGCGCTGGAGGACCTCGGCTATTCCGTCGCCGAGCCGGAGGAGGTCGAATATCAGACCATCCACATGGCGCTCGGCGCAGGCGACGGGGACTTCACGGCCGTCAACTGGCGCTCGCTGCACGAATCCTTCTACCAGGATGCGGGCGGGGACGAGGTGCTGTCCAAGGTCGGCACGCTGATCGAGGGCGCGCTGCAAGGCTACCTGATCGACAAGAAGACCTACGACTCGGGCGTCACCGACCTCAGCCAGCTGAAAGACCCCGAGATCGCGAAGAAGTTCGACGCGGATGGCGACGGCAAGGCGGATCTCGCCGGCTGTATCCCCGGCTGGGGCTGCGAGCGCGTGATCGAGCACGAACTCGATGAATACGGCCTGCGCGACACGGTGACCCATAACCAGGGCGCCTATCAGGCGATGATCGCCGACGTCATGGCGCGCTACCAGAACGGCGAGCCGGTGCTCTACTACACCTGGACGCCCTACTGGGTCTCGGGTGCTCTCGTGCCGGGCAAGGACGTGGAGTGGCTGAGCGTTCCCTACACCTCGCTGCCCGATGGCGCGACGGGCAACACCACGTTCGACGGCAAGAACCTCGGCTTCGCGGTCGACAGCATCGGTGTCGTCGCCCGCAACGACTTCCTCGAGGCCAACCCGGCAGCGAAGAAGCTGTTCGAGGTGGCGAAGATCGACATCAACGACATCTCGGCCGAGAACAAGCTGATCACCGACGGCGAGAACTCGTCGGCCGACATCGAGCGCCACGCGACCGACTGGATCGCGGCGCATCAGGCGGAATACGACAGCTGGCTTGCCGACGCGCGCACGGCAGCCGAGTGAGCCTTCCTGCGGGCGCCGGCTTTACGGCGTCCGTTTCCCTCCGGGGCTTCCCGCGATGTCCGAGACATCCCACTTCGTCTTCCTCCTCGTCGAGAACTTCTCTCATCTGGCATTTTCCTGCGCCCTCGAGCCGCTCCGGATCGCGAACCTGCTCAGCGGGCGCGAACTCTATCGCTGGTCGCTGGCCAGCGAGGACGGCACTTCTGCCACCTGCTCCAACCGCTCCGTGACGCTGGTGAACCGCGGCTTCGAGCCGCTGGAGCGCGGGGACAGGCTGTTCGTGGTCTCGGGCATTCATGTCCAGAACCACACGACGCCGGCGTTGCTGAACTTCCTCCGGCGCGAGAGGGCGGCCGGCATGTCGATCGGGGCGATCTGCTCGGGGGCCTATGTGCTTGCGCGGGCGGGGTTCCTGACCGGGGTCAAGACCGCGATCCACTGGGAGTTCCACGACCTCTTCGGCGAGGAATTCCCGGAGGTCGACCTCGTCCGCAATGTCTTCGTTACCGACGAGAAGTTCGTCACCGCCTCCGGCGGAACGGCCGCGGCCGACCTGATGCTGCACCTGATCGCCAGGGAGCACGGGCGCGACCTGTCCACCGCAATCGCCGACCAGATGGTCTATAACGCCGTGCGAGAGGGAACGGCGGCGCAGCGCGTCTCGCTCCAGTCCCGCCACGGAATGCGCAACGCCCATCTCTCGCGCGCCATCGAGCTGATGCAGGAACATGTCGAGGAGCCCCTCAGCCCCTTCGTCCTCGCGGGGCGGCTCGGCATTTCGACACGGCAACTCGAGCGGCTGTTCGGAAAGTTCCTGAACACGTCACCCAAGCGCTACATGATGGAGATCCGTCTTACGCGCGCGCGCAACCTGATCGTTCAGACGGAACAGTCGGTCTCCGAGATCGCGATGGCCTGTGGCTTCACCTCGACCTCGCATTTCACCAAGGTGTTCCGCAGCCGCTACGGTGTCACTCCGGTCGCCCACAGAACCACGCTGGGGTGAGGCTGGACATGGCGGGCACGGCGTCCGGAACTCAACCGAGCCGTGAAGGGTGACGAAGCCCCACCCGAGAGAAAGGCGCCCCTTTGGCGGGGATGGCTCCCACCGGATTGCCGGGAAGCCGGCTGCCTCGGCAGTCCCAGGCGCTGCCGCGCTCGATGGAGGCGCATCGGGTGCCGAGGACGGCGAACCAGGTTCGCCCCGCGGTGGCGATGCGCCCATTGCGGTGAGTTGGGCGGCGAAAGCGGCAGGGGTCAGGTAGCCGAGAGCCGAATGGAGTCGGGCCGCATTGTAGTCGGCCACCCATTCGGCGACGATCTCGCGGGCATGATCGAGGCCGAAGAACAGCGTCTCTGAACCGCGCCGGGTTTGCCGGAGGCCGATTTTGTTTAGTTACGCGGCCATGGGTGCAGCTTCCAGAGCAGTGTAGAAGTCGGCCTTGGCTTCTGTTGGCGGGATGTTCCCGATCGGCTCGAGGGTCGGTGCATTGCATCGACGCGGTTGTTGAGCCAGTCCACCCATTCCAGCGTGGCACATTCGACGGCCTCGAATCTTCGCCATGGCCCACGGCGGTGGATGACCTCGGCCTTGAACATATGGAGGGGACCGTGGCCCCGAGGGGGGCCGCGTAAGCCCTGGAAGGGTTGATCGTTTCGGCCAGGGCGTTGTCGTAGCTATCGCCGACGGCGAAAGGGGACCGTGGCTCCGAGGGGGGCCGCGTAAGCCCCTGAAGCGACCGTAGGTTCGATCCCGGCTTCCGCCAAACGCTCGCTGTAGCGAATGGACAGGTATTGCGAACCCTTGTCGCTATGGTGGACCAGCCCAATGCCCCTTCCAGCGCGGCGATCATGCACCGCCTTGTTCCAAGGCATCGAGCACAAATCCTGCATGCGCCGCGTTGCTGACGCGCCAGCCGACGATCTTGCGGGCATAGGCGTCGATGACGAAAGCCACAATAGGCGAACCCTTTCCAGGTGGCGACATAGGTGAAGTCGCTCCCCCAGAGCATGTTCGGTGCGGGCACCCGGAACTGGCGGTTCACCTTGTCCAGCGGGCACGGCGCCTTCTTGTCCGGGATCGTCGTCCTGTGCGGCTTGCCCCGGATAATGCCTTGAATACCCATGCTCTTCATCAGACGTGCCACCGTGCATCGCGCGGCATTGAAGCCTTCACGGCCAAGCTGTCCCCAGACCTTCCGGACGCCGTAGACCCGCCAGTTCTCTTCGAACACGCGACGGATCTCGGGGCGCAGAGCATCGTCTCGGCGCGCTCGATCCGACCGCCGCGCCGGATCGGCCCGCTTCGCCAGATGATCGTAATAGGTGGACGGGGCCATCGGCAGCACGCTGCAGATCGGCGTGCTCGGGGCATTCGATCCACTGGATCGAATGCCGGACCCTCGGACCCCCGTGCGCTTCCCGATGCGCGTCGATGAAACCCACCATTACTTCGACCGGCGGTCGAGCATCTCAGGCAGTGCTGGAGCAGTGCCGCACTGCCTTCGATCATCGCAAAATACGCCGATGCCTTGCGGAGGATCTCGTTCGCCGGGGAAACGGTCCACCGGACTGTTTCCTGATCCGCCTCACCCTGGCGCAGCTCCCGGTTCTCCCTTTCCGGAGACTTCATCCTCTCGGCCATGCCGGTCGGAATGCCCGCGCGCTTGCCGCTGTCGACCTCGGCCTTCTTGACCCACTCGTTCAGGGTCTGCGGCGTACAGCCGATCTTCGCCGCGATCGATATCACCGCCTGCCAGCGCGACGGATGCTGGGCCTCGCTATCGAGAACCAGCCGCACGGCCCGCTCGCGCACCTCCGGGGAGACTTGCTCGTGGTCTTGCTCATGATGCTCCATCCTTGTGTGTTCAAGGTCGGGCATACTGGGACTGCAGGTGGGACCCCGTTCCATCCCGGGGAAGCAGATCCCGCTGAGCAGCAAGGGGCTCATCTGCGCCGCCGCCACGTGAACCCGAACAGTTGCAAGGGGCGGTCACCATACCGACCCCGAATATCAAGGACAGGACAGTGACCTTGCCCCAAACCTATATCGGCGTCGACGTCGCGAAAGACTGGATCGACGCGTTGGACCCTGCCACCTCCCGGCATGAGAGGATTTCGACCGACGGCCGGTCGCTTTGCAGGTTTGCTTCGACCGTTGGCTCATCTATCGTCATCCTCGAAGCTTCGGGCGGCTATGAGCGACCTGTCATGTCCGCCCTTTCTGGCGCCGGGGCGACATGTGAATTAGCGTCAATCCTCGGCAGGCTCGCGAGTTTGCCCGCGCTACCGGGCGCGACGATGCCGATATGGATCTTGCGCCATACACGGCGCTTCGTGCCGCCGTGCTTGCGGGCGTTCCATTCCCCTTCGCCCTCGACCTTGATGCCGGTGCTGTCGATCAGCAAGTGCAGCGGACCGTCCGAGCCCCGGTAGGGGATGTTCACCTTCAGGGTCTCCTGGCGGCGCGACAGCGTGCTGAAGTCGGGCACCGCCAAGTCCAGGCCGATCAGACGCAGCAGGCTCTCGACGACCCCGTCGTCCGACGCAACGCCATGGCGAGCGGCACCTTCATCGTCAGGCAGGTCTGGATCGCGGCGTCACTGCACTCGGGCTGGCGGCCACGCTTGCCCGTGGGCGCGGCTGCCCAGGCAATGGTGGATCAAACCAGATCGCCAGTGGACCGCGGTGCTTGAGCGCCTTGTTGTAGCCTTGCCAGTTCCGGGTCTTGCGGGCCGAGGGTGTCGGTCTGCTCATGCAGCCCAGCTACCACGCTGGATTCACGAGATGAATCCCCTCGGTCGATTTGTGCAACAGGGCCCTTTCCGGACCTGTCCGGATGTCCGATCGCGTCCGCCTTTTGCCGTGGCAGCGAGGAAGACCGGGTGGAGGATCTCGTCATCCTGATCGCCCGGGATGGATTGCCGGCGGATCCCACGTGACACGCGGTCGCACAAACCCGGATCGGGTACACGTCGCTGAATGAGTTGCCGCGCCGCGGTCCAAAGCCACCTTCGACGCGGAGAACTGCGGGCCGCCCGTCCGGCCGTCTGCCTGGGGCCCCGGACGCCGCGGCAGGGCTCAGTTTCACAAAGATCGTGGGCGATTCACCTTGTGAGTACAGCATGATAGCGGAAGGGCAGGAACGGGCGGGCCTGTAACGAAGCGCTCAAGCGCCGGGGCTCGCTGACGATCTGGTTCGATCCCGAGATGACGTGGGAGGCCAGGCCGACCGGCAATCAGGGCCGGCAGCGCACCTGCAGCGACGCTGCGATCCAGTCCTGCCTGACGATGAAAGGGCTGTTCGGCATGGCACTCAGGCAGACGGCGGGCTTCGTGGAAAGCCCTCTGCAGGCCGTGGGACAAGTGTGTCCGGGGAAAGGGGTAGCTCCGTCTTCAGCGGCTTTGTACAACAGAGCCGCCGGAAAGGCCTAGAGCGCCGAAACCGAGTCGTGGCCCACGCCGGAATGGCCGATGGCACGCCCGTCGCCTGTCATCGTCCCGATCATCAGCCCGGGTTCCTCTGGCGGCGAAAGCTGCGCCCGAGGCGGGTTGGGGATCAGCAGTCAGCGAATATCAATAGCGTCGACCGATAATCAGGTTGTGGTGACACCGGGCGTCATCTGTCGTGCCGTGGCGGGAACAGGACGCCTTGCGTCAGGTGATCTTCGCCGCCCTCCTTGGCTCTGCCGCTGGCGAGAGGGTTCGAACGGGTTCAGCGCCACTTGGCGCATCGATCACTCCACGTGCTGTTCCGGCCCATCTAGATGCGTAATGAAATATTCTTGCAGTTTCATCCAGCAGTATCCGGCGATAAGATGAAGTTTGTTTGTTTATTGATTGGCTGTGTCAGCTGAGGTGATTGCAATATAGTTGCATTTTGATTTTACTATAGCTTTATTGGCGCGAGCCGACCCATTGTTCCCTTGTCTTGACCCTGGAGCGCCGCCTTGACCGACATGGAGCCCGTTCTTCCCGTACTGGCCGTGCTCGACCTCGCGTCGGCGGTCGTCTTCGCCATCACCGGAGCGCTGGTCGCCTCGCGCAAGCAGATGGACATCGTGGGCTTTCTCTGGCTCGGGATGGTGACAGGCGTGGGCGGTGGTACGCTGCGTGACCTGCTCTTGGGTGTCCCGGTGTTCTGGGTGGTGAACCCGTTGCCGGTCGCGCTCTGCCTTGCGGCGGCGGCGTTGGTGCATTTTTCCGCCCACCTCGTCCATTCGCGCTACCGGTTGCTGCTCTATCTCGACGCGTTCGGGATGGCGCTGGTCACCATCGCGGGTACGGCCAAGGGCCTCGATGCGGGGGCGGGCCCGCTCGTTGCGGTGGTGATGGGCGTCATTACAGCGGCGGTGGGCGGCATCCTGCGCGACACGCTCGGGCAAGAGCCCTCGATACTCTTGCGGCGGGAGGTCTATGTGTCGGCCTCGGCGGCGGGGGCGCTGCTGTTCGTTCTTGTCCTCGCAGCGGACCTGCCCCGACTCTGGGCCATGGCGACGGGACTGATCGCCGCCTTCGGCATCCGCAGCCTCGCGATCCGCCTCGATTGGTCGCTGCCTGTCTACCGCGCGCGCCCCGGCCGCATCCCCGGTGAGCACGGAGAGGTGGATTAGCGCCCGCACCGGGGACGAACGCAAAAGGCCCGGCGTCGCCGCCGGGCCTTTGTCATGACTGGCACAGCCCTCAGGCGAGACACCCCTCGACCAGCGCCACCCAGTAGGCCGCGCCGATCGGCAGGTTCGCCTGATCGAAGACATATTCCGGGTGGTGGACCATCTTCGTGTCTCCATTGCCAATCAGACAGTAGGTGCCCTTCTTCTGCTGCAGCATGAAGGCGAAATCCTCGGAGCCGAGGTAGGTCGGGCCGGGGTGATGCACGGCGGCGTCCCCGAAGGCCGAGCGGGCGATGGCGGCGGCGCGGGCAGTCTCGGCCGGATCGTTCACGAGGACGGCGCCCGGCTGGCCCTCGCGGATCTCGTAGCTGCAACCGCAGGACTCGGCCTGCGTTCGGGTGATCGAGCGCACCCTGCCCAGCACGAGCGCGCAATCTTCCGGCGTGGTGGTGCGGATCGACAGGCGCAGCGTCGCTGTCTGGGCGATCACGTTGCCCGCGTTGCCCGACAGGAACGCGCCAACCGTCACCACCGCCCTATGCTGCGGCGCCACGTTGCGCGCCATGATGGTCTGCAGCGCCGTGACCAACGAGGCGCCCGCCACCACCGGATCGATCGCGAGTTCCGGCATCGAGCCGTGGCCGCCCTTGCCGGTCAATTCGATCTCCCAGTTGTCCACCGCGGCCATCATCTCGCCATCGGCGAAATAGAACTCGCCGCGCTTCAGGCCGGGCATGTTGTGCATTCCGAACACCGCATCCATCGGGAAGCGGCTGAAAAGCCCGTCCGCGATCATGGCGGGCGCGCCCTGCATGGTCTCTTCGGCCGGCTGGAAGATCAGCCGCACGGTGCCGTTGAATGCGCGGGTGCGGGCCAGATGCTGCGCCGCGCCAAGAAGCATTGCCGCATGGCCGTCGTGGCCGCAGAGGTGGGCCACGCCGGGAATGGTGCTTCGGTAGGAAAGGTCGTTGACCTCCTGGATCGGCAGCGCGTCGAAGTCGGCGCGAAGGCCGATTGCCTTCCGGCTGTCACCCACGGTCAGCGAGGCGACGATGCCGTGCTGGCCAATGCCGGTTTCCACCTCATAGCCCCAGCCGCGCAGTTTGTCGGCGATGAAGTCCGCGGTGCTTTCCTCTTGCGTGGACAGTTCGGGGTGGCGGTGCAGATGTTCGAACCATTCGGACAAGGCCGTCCGGTCGAGGTGCTTCACGATGGCGTTCATGTCGGATTTCCTGTTCCAGGAGGGAAAGGGGGCGCGCGCCGGACAGGGCGCGCGGCCTGCGGTCAGGCGTAAGCAGGCGCCTTGCGCGCGGCGGGGACGGTCAGCAGGATCGTCAGGATCGTGGCGATCACCATCAGCAGGTTGAAGCCGAGCGCGATCATCGCCGCCTCGCGGATGGCGAGGTTGTCCTGGCGTCCGACGAAGGTAATCACGCCCTCGAGCCAGCTGATGCCGCCGGTGTCCGCCTTCAGGGCGGTGAAGATGGCGGCTGACAGCGCCACGCCGAACGAGCCGCCCAGCGACGAGGCCATCTTGTAGATGCCCGCGCCTGCACCCGCCTGTTCGGCCGGAAGGTTCGACAGCGCGGCGTCGGTCGACGGCGTGGCGTAGAACGCAAGGCCCAGGCCCAGCAGGATGTAGGAGATCACGACGAGGATCTCGTAGTCGCCGAGCATGATGTTCGTCGGCATCAAGAGCAGGATGGACAGTCCGGCGATCAGGCAGCCCCAGATCATCGGCTTGCGCGCGCCGAACCGCTGCAGCAGCTTTTCACCGACGCGGATGAAGGCCACGATGGTGATCGCGTAGCCAAGCGTCAGCAGGCCCGCTGCCTGCGCGGTCATCGCGCCGCCCAGCTGAAGCAGCAGCATCGAGACGATGATCGCACCCGCGATGCCGTTCAGCAGGAAGTTCGAGATCGTGGCGCCGGTGTAGATGCGCTTGTCGAACAGGCGGAAGTTGACGAAGGCCTGCGGGTTGCCGCTCTCGGTGCGGAAGAAGACGATGCCGAAGACCACGGCCGCCGCCGCCAGGCCCAGCGTAACCGGGCTGGTCCAGCCCATCTTGCTGGCCTGAGTCGCCACGACCTGAAGTGCGACCATCGCGACCAGGAACGAGCCGATGCCCAGCACGTCGAGCTTGTAGCCGCCCTTGGTCTCGGCCTTGCTCTCGGGGGTGCCGCGCACCATGAAGAAGCCGATCAGCGACACGATCGCCGAAATGATGAAGATGTAGCGCCAGCCGACGTTCGAGGCCATGAGCCCGCCGAAGAGCGCGGCAAAGCCCGAACCGCCCCACGAGCCCATCGACCACAGGCTGATCGCGCGCTGGCGTCCGGCGCCGTCCCAGTAGGTCTTCACCAGCGCGAGGCTCGCCGGCATGACAAAGGCGGCTGACAGGCCCTGAAAGATCCGGCCCGCCGTCAGGAAGGTCGAACCAAGCGCGCCCGAGGGGGCGAGGCCGACCAGAAGTGATCCGATGATCGACAGTGCGAAGCCCCAGAGCACGACCCGGACGCGGCCGAGCCTGTCGGCGAGGCCGCCGACCACGACGATGAAGATCCCCGAGAACAGGGCGGTGATCGAGACCGCGATGTTCATCAGGCTCTGCTCGATGCCCAGGTCCTCGGCCATCTTCGGCGCGATGTTGAGCGTGGTCTGGGCGAACAGCCAGAAGGCCAAGACCCCCAGGATGATGCCGTACAGCAGGCGGTCCGTGCCCCTGTAGGCGGGTGTGGAAGAGTTACTCATCATGCTTCCCCAATTGCTGAAATGCGTTCCACGAAGCGTCCGGGGGACATGATGCCGGAAGGACGGAGGACAGGATGAACCTGCGGATGCTTCGGGTCGTGATCCAACCCTGCCAGATCCAGCCCGGGGATTCATTGATTGATATCAAAATGCAACTATTGCGAAAAGCAACTGAAAGGCGCCGCTCAAGACCGTGAGATGACTGCTTGGAGACCGTGCGGTGCGAGCTTGAGTGACGGATGGCACAAATTGCATGAACCCACTATTGCATCATGATATCATTCGGTTAGTTCTTACTCATGATCCTCTGCCATCAGGACCCGCCATGCCCCCCACGCACGCGACGGAACGCTTCACCTACCGGCTCGACGCCATCGCCCACCGCGCCATCGCGTCGAACGACGACCTGTTCGTGCGCGAAACGGGCCTCACGATCCTTGAGGTGCGTCTGCTTCGGATGATCGGCGACGACCCCGGCACGAGCTTCGTCGAGATCAGCCAGCGAATCGCGGTCGAGCGGACGAAGATCTCGCGGATGCTGCAGAAGCTGCTGTCGCTGGAGCTGATCCACCGCGAGAACGCGCGAGAGGACGCACGAAAGTTCCGGCTCTTCGTGACGGAGCGGGGGCAGATGGTCCGCGCGCGGTCAGATGTCCTGTCCGATCGGCTGGAGGCGCTCCTCCTCGCCCCGCTTCCGACCGAGGAGGTGGCGATCCTGAACGCGAGCCTGGCCCGTGTCCTCGACTGGGTCAGTTCTTCCGAATATGCCAGCCGCATCGCCGAGGTCGCGGGTATTCCCAGCCCGGATCCCGGCCAGAAAGACGCGGCGGGCGGCGGCGCACCCTGAGGCACGGCTTGTGCTGTCTGGTCGAAAGAGCAAACGGTCCATCGTCAACGTCCCGGAGACGGCAGTTTGCCCGGCGGTCGGATGCCGCAGTGACGGAAAAACCGGGAAAGGGTGCGCAAAGTCCTGCATCTGTGCGTGACCGAGAGGCCCCCGGCTGCGACTGTCGATCAATGGAGGCGGGCTCCGCCGCGACGCATACGGCCTGCCGCGGCGGTGTGGCGGGAGTGCCGGACGGAGCCGGTCAGCCCCGGCCGAGGCTGACCGGCAGACGGCTGATGCGAAGCACCGAGAGACTGACCTCCCGCTCTTCCTCATCCTGCCTGGTCAGTCCTCTGCGGTCTCCGCCTTGAACACCTTTGCGGCCGAGCAGCCAAAGTTGCTGGCCTCGAGCCAGGCCGGGTTCTCGGCGTACATGTCGCCGATCAGGCGCTTGACCAGTCCGATGTAACGCGAGACGTCGCCTTCGCGGTGGTTGAGGATGACCGGAGACAGCGCGCGCGGGCCGTCGATCAACCGATAGAGCACGTCCGACCGCATCTGTCGTGCCGAGGCCGGGATGATGCAGATCCCGGACTCCGCCGCGACCAGACCAAGCGCGGTCTGGATCTCGCGCACTTCCAGCACCTCGGAAGGGCGCACGGCCTCGTCCTGCAAAAGGTTCAGGATCTGGTCGGCAAAGCTGGGGCGCGGCTCCTTCGGATAGACGATCAGCTTCTGGCCGGACAGGAGGGCCAGCGGCATCGGACCGCTGTCGCGGGCGAGGGCGGTCTCCTGTGGCAGCGCGGCGACCAGCCGCTCCTCGCGCAGGACGGTGCTCGAGATGTTCGGGTCGCCGTGCTTCAGGCGGCCGAAGCCCAGGTCGATCCGCCCTTCCTTCAGCGCCGCAACCTGCTGGATCGACAGCATCTCGAGCAGCTGTATGTCGAGTTCCGGCGCGCTCTGGCGCAGCTTCCGGACCAGCGAGGGCAGGCCCCCGTAAAGGGTCGAGGCAACGAAGCCGATGGACAGCACCCTGTTGCGGTTCAGGCCGACACGGCGCGTCGCATCCTTCATCTGGTCGACCCGGCCCAGCACCTGCAGGGCCTGCTCGTGAAAGAGGCGCCCCGCATCGGTCAGCTTCAGCGGGCGGCTCTTGCGCACGATCAGCGTGACGCCAAGCTCCTCTTCCAGCAACTGGATCTGACGGCTGAGCGGGGGCTGCGCGATGTGCAGGATCTCGGCCGCGCGGGTGAAGTTCCGCTCGCGCGCGACGGCTGCGAAATAGCGCAACTGGCGCAGGTCCATCCCGGGCCCTCCCTTGTCAGCGGGCTGCGATGCCGCTGTTTTCCGCATGATGCGGGGCGGCACCTCGGTGAAACAAGGGCCGCTCCAAGACATAATACCTTCAAGGTATCGTAGCAAATGCAAACGGTCTTGGACGGAGGGCCGGTTGCGCTGGCATGGTTTCCTCATGAACCAGTCATTCGCCCCCCGCACCCACCATCCCGCCGAGACAGCCGGACCCATCGTCACACGGGTCGAGACGGTGATCGTCGATCTTCCCACCATCCGGCCGCACAAGTTGTCGGTGGCGACCATGGACGGGCAGGTTCTCATGCTCGTTCGCATCCATTGCAGCGATGGCATCGTCGGCATCGGCGAGGGCACGACCATCGGCGGCCTCGCCTATGGCGGGGAAAGTCCCGAAAGCATGAAGACCAACGTCGACACCTGGGTCGCGCCGGTGATGCTCGGCCAGGATGCGACGCGGGTGCAGGCGCTGATGGCGCGCATCGGCCGGATGGTGAAGGACAACCGCTTCGCCAAATCCGCGGTCGAGACGGCGCTTCTGGACGCCCACGGCAAGCGGCTTGGCCTGCCGGTCAGCGAGTTGCTGGGGGGCCGCCGGCGCGACCGGCTGCCGGTGGCCTGGACGCTGGCCTCGGGCGACACGGCGCGCGACATCGCGGAAGCCGAACGGATGCTGGACCTGCGCCGCCACAAGGTCTTCAAGCTGAAGATCGGGGCGCGCGGCCTTCGCGAGGACATTGCCCATGTGGCCGCGATCAAGACTGCCCTGGGCGACCGCGCGGCGGTGCGCGTTGACGTAAACATGGCCTGGTCCGAGGGCGAGGCTGCGCTCGGGATGGCCGCCCTTGCCGATGCGGACTGCGAACTGGTCGAGCAGCCGGTGGCCTCCGCCGCCGCGCTGAGCCGGCTGGTGCGGCGCTTCCCGGTGGCGCTGATGGCCGATGAATCGCTGACCGGCCCGGAAAGCGCCTTCGAGATCGCCCGCGTGCAGGGGGCCGACGTGTTCGCGGTGAAGCTGGAACAGAGCGGCGGCGCCTTCAACGCCCTGCGCGTGGCCGCTATCGCCGATGCGGCCGGGATCGGGCTCTACGGCGGCACCATGCTGGAAGGCGCGGTGGGCACGGTGATCTCGGCCCATGCCTTCGCGACCTTCGCCAACCTGCAATGGGGCACCGAGCTGTTCGGACCCCTGCTTCTGACCGAGGAGATCCTGACCGAGCCGCTCGATTACAGCGACTTCGAGCTGACGGTGCCCGCGGGCCCCGGCCTCGGCGTGACGCTGGACGAGGATCGCGTGGCCTTCTTCGCCCGCGGCGGCCTGCGCCGGACCATCAGCCTGCCCGGCGGAAGGGGATGACCATGCTGTTTCATGTCACCATGGACGTGAAGATCCCGCGAGACCTGCCCGCCGACGAACGGGCCGATATCCTCGCACGCGAGAAGGCCTATGCGCAGGATCTGCAGCATCAGGGCAAGTGGCGCCACATCTGGCGGATCGCCGGGCAGTACGCCAACGTCAGCATCTTCGACGTGCGCGACACCACGGAGCTGCACGAGCTGCTCTCGGCGCTGCCGCTGTTCCCGTTCATGGACATCAAGGTCACCCCGCTTCTGCGCCATCCGTCCGCGATCAGGGACGACGACACCTGACCCCACCCCGGCCCGGCCGGAGGAGGCCGGGCATGTCTCAATGCGAACCCAGGAGGAGAAGACCATGACCGTCACGATTTTCGACCGTCCCGACGTGCAGGAGTTCCTGAAGGAACTCAGCGGCCTGAACAACAACTCGGGCAACCCGCGCATGAAGCGGATCGTCCACCGGCTGATGTCCGACCTGTTCCGCGCCATCGACGAGCTGGACATCACCCCCGACGAATACTGGATGGGCGTGGCCTGGTTGAACGACCTCGGCGCCGCGGGTCAGGCAGGGCTGATCTCGCCCGGGCTGGGGATCGACCACTTCATCGACGAGCGCCTCGATGCCATCGACGCCTCGCTCGGGATCGAGAACCCGACGCCCCGCACCATCGAAGGGCCGCTCTACGTTGCCGGCGCGCCGGAATCGGTGGGCTTCGCGCGGCTGGACGACGGCACCGACGCCGACGGCCATACGCTGATCATGCATGGCGTGGTCCACGGCTCGGACGGCAAGCCGATGCCCGGCGCCAAGGTCGAGGTCTGGCACTGCGACACCCGCGGCTTCTATTCGCACTTCGATCCCACGGGCAAGCAGGCGCCCTTCAACATGCGCCGCACGATCGTCACCGACGATCAGGGCCGCTACCGGTTCCAGAGCATCCTGCCCTCGGGCTATGGCGTGCCGCCGGGAAGCCCGACCGAGAAGCTGCTGAGTGCCCTCGGCCGCCACGGCCAGCGCCCGGCGCATATCCACTTCTTCGTCAGCGCCGGGGGCCACCGGAAGCTCACCACCCAGATCAACATCGAGGGTGATCCGCTGATCGACGACGACTTCGCCTATGCCACCCGCGAGGGCCTCGTGCCGCACGTCATCGAGCGGACGGACGAGGAGAGCATCCACGCCAACGGCCTCAACGGCCCCTTCGCCGAGATCGGCTTCGACATCCACCTGACCGCGCTGGTCGATGGCATCGACAACCAGATCAACGAACAGCGCCGCCGCGCGGCGGCCTGACCGCGAGCGGCACGGCGGCCGAAAAGGCCGCCCTCACCCGAACCCACCCGTTCATCACCGACATCTGGCAGGGGCCCGGCGCCAAGGGCGCATCCCCTGAAAGGAGAACTCATGTCCGCGATCATCGAGAAGGCACGCGATCTGGATCACCTTCTGGCCGTTGCCGTTCAGGACGACGCCGAAGCCGGTCTCTACCGCTGCCGCCGCGACATCTTCACGAACGAGGATCTGTTCGAGCTGGAGATGAAGCACATCTTCGAAGGCAACTGGGTCTATCTGGCGCATGAAAGCCAGATCCCGGCGGTCAATGACTACTACACCACCTGGATCGGCCGGCAGCCGATCGTCATCACCCGCGACAAGGCCGGATCGCTCAACGCCGTCATCAACGCCTGCGCCCACAAGGGCGCCATGCTCTGCCGCCGCAAGCAGGGCAACAAGGGCAGCTTCACCTGCCCGTTCCACGGCTGGACCTTCTCGAACACTGGGAAGCTCCTGAAGGTCAAGGACGCGAAGACCACCCAGTACCCGGACCAGTTCAACAAGGACGGCTCGCACGACCTGACGCGCGTGGCACGCTTCGAGAACTATCGCGGCTTTCTCTTCGGCAGCCTGAACCCCGACGTGGCCCCGCTCGAGGACTTTCTGGGCGAGACGAAGGTCATCATCGACCAGATCGTCGATCAGGCGCCCGAGGGGCTGGAGGTGCTGCGCGGCAACTCCTCCTACATCTACGACGGCAACTGGAAGCTGCAGATGGAGAACGGCTGCGACGGCTATCACGTGAGCTCCGTCCACTGGAACTATGCCACCACCATGGAGCGGCGCAGCGAGACCGGCACCAAGGCGGTCGATGCCAACAGCTGGAGCAAGTCTGTCGCAGGCGTCTATGGCTTCGAGAACGGCCATATCCTCTTGTGGACCAACACGAGGAACCCCGAGGTGCGCCCGGTCTGGAACCGCCGCGACGATCTCGTGGCGCGGCTGGGCGAGGAGAAGGCGGGCTTCATCGTCAACCAGACCCGCAACCTGTGCCTTTACCCGAACGTGTTCCTGATGGACCAGTTCAGCACCCAGATCCGGGTGGTCCGTCCGCTGTCCGTGGACCGGACCGAAGTGACCATCTTCTGCTTCGCCCCGAAGAACGAATCCGCCGAGGACCGCACCAACCGCATCCGCCAGTATGAGGATTTCTTCAACGTCTCGGGCATGGGCACCTCGGACGATCTCGAGGAATTCCGCGCCTGCCAGACCGCCTACAAGGGCAGCGTGGCCCTGTGGAACGACATGTCGCGCGGCGCGCCGCTGTGGGTCGAGGGACCGGACGAGAACGCCCGGCGCATGGGCCTCAATCCGCTGATCTCGGGCGAGCGCAGCGAGGACGAGGGGCTGTTCGTCTGCCAGCACGACCACTGGGCGCGCGTCATGCGCGGGGCGCTGGCCGCGGAAAAGGCAGGCACCAGCACGGGAGAAGCCGCATGAGCCTCGATCACGGCGTCACCGCGACCCGCCTCGACTACACCGCCATCTGCGCCTTCCTCTACCGCGAGGCACGCCTGCTGGACGACCGGCAGTGGGACGAGTGGCTTACCTGCTACGCGCCGGATGCCTCCTACTGGATGCCGGCCTGGGACGACAACGACCAGACCACCGAAGACCCGCAGTCCGAGATCTCGCTGATGTACTATCCCAGCCGCGAGGGGCTCGAGGACCGGGTGTTCCGCATCAAGACGGAACGATCGGGCGCGTCCACACCCGAACCCCGCACCAGCCACACGGTCTCGAACGTCGAGGTGGTCGCGGATCGCGGGTCGGAGTTGGACGTCCGCTACAACTTCCACACGCTGAACCACCGCTATCAGGTCACCGACCAGTTCTTCGGAACCATGTTCGTCACCCTGCGCCGGGACGGCGCCGGCCTGCTGATCTCGGCCAAGAAGATCGTCCTGAAGAACGACTACATCCGCCAGGTCATCGACGTCTATCACGTCTGACCTCCCCCCTCGGCACAACCGCAAGGAGGAAGCGACCATGTGCTATCGGATCGCACTGAATTTCGAGGACGGGGTGACCCGGTTCGTCGATTGCAAGCCCGGCGAGAAGGTTCTCGACGCCGCCTTCCGCAACAGGATCAACCTGCCGATGGACTGCTCGGACGGCGTCTGCGGCACCTGCAAATGCCGCGCGGAAAGCGGTGCCTATGAGCTGGGCGAGGATTACATCGACGACGCCCTGACCTGTGACGAGGCGGCCGGGGGGCTGGTGCTGACCTGCCAGATGGTGCCGTCCTCGGATTGCGTGCTGTCGGTTCCGACCACGTCGCTCGCCTGCAAGACGGGCCAGCAGTCCTTCGCCGCCACCGTCACCCGGATCGAGCCGCATCACGACGCGGCGGTGGTGCTGGAACTGGCCACCGATGAAGCAGCAGAGGCGCCGGCCTTCCTGCCCGGGCAATACGTCAACATCGACGTGCCGGGCAGCGGGGGGCATCGGTCCTATTCGTTCAGCTCGGCCCCCGGCGAGCGCGCCCTGTCCTTCTTGATCAAGAAGATCCCCGGCGGCTTGATGGGAAGCTGGCTGGACCGTGCCAAGCCGGGCGACCGGCTGACGCTGACCGGGCCGATGGGCAGCTTCTACCTGCGCGACGGCAACGGGCCGCTCCTGTTCCTTGCCGGCGGCACCGGCCTTGCGCCCTTCCTGTCCATGCTGGAAGTCCTCGCCCAAGCGGGCTCGCGCCGCCAGATCCACCTGATCTATGGCGTGACGCGCGATCTGGACCTGGTGCTCGTGGACCGGATCGCGGCCTATGCGCGGCGCCTGCCGAACTTCACCTTCGCCACCGTGGTGGCCGAGGAGACCTCGAACCACCCGCGCAAGGGCTGGGTCACGCAGCACATGCCCGGGGACATGCTCGCCACCGGAGAGGTGGACATCTATCTCTGCGGTCCCCCGCCGATGGTCGATGCCGTCCGCCGCCATCTGGACAAGACCGGCATCGAGCCTGCGAGCTTCCACTACGAGAAGTTCACCCCCAACGCTCCCCTGAAGGCCATCGCATGACCGGCGCCGTTTTCTCCGGGCGCTTTGCCGGCAAGGTTCTGGTGGTGACGGGTGCCGCGCAGGGCATCGGCCGCGCCGTGGCCCTGCGGGCGGCGGCCGAGGGCGGCAAGGTCCTCTTCGTCGATCGGGCCGATTTCGTAACCGAGGTCGCGGCGGAAGCCGGTCCGAATGCCGTCGCCTGCAACGCCGACCTCGAAACATGGGACGGCGCCGATGCCGCCATGCGTCGGGCCGTCGAGACCTTCGGCGGCATCGACATCCTGATCAACAATGTCGGCGGCGCGATCCGGATGCGGCCCTTCGCCGAGTTCGAGCCGGCCCAGATCGACGCCGAGATCCGCCGCTCGCTGATGCCCACGCTCTACTGTTGCCACGCCGTCCTGCCGCATCTGCGGGCTCGCGGCGGCGGCACCATCGTCAACGTGTCCTCGAACGCCACGCGCGGCATTCACCGCGTGCCCTATTCGGCGGCCAAGGGGGGCGTCAACGCCATCACGCAGTCGCTGGCGATGGAGATGGCGCCCCACAACATCCGCGTGGTGGCCACCGCCCCCGGCGGCACCGAGGCGCCGCCGCGCCGGGTGGCCCGCAATGCGGACGGCGACACCGAGGCCGAGCGGCAGTGGATGGCCGAGGTGGTCGATCAGGTGAAGCAGTCGGCCCTGATGAAACGCTACGGCACCATCGAGGAGCAGGCGGCGCCGATCCTGTTCCTGGCCTCGGACGAGGCCTCCTACATCACCGCAACCGTTCTGCCCGTCGCCGGAGGCGACACCGGCTGACACCCGCCGGAGGCGATACCGGCTGACACCCGCCGGAGCGACGCGGGCTGACACCCGCCCAATCAATCGAAACAATCGGGAGGAGAAAGACATGCGCACGATCGACGTGAGCGAGGCGATAGACAATGGCCCGTTCGGACGGTTCCAATGGATGGTGGTGGGCCTCTGCGGCACGCTGCTGGTGGTCGACGGCTACGACGTGTTCGTGGCCGGAACGGTGCTGCCGAAGCTGATCGCGGAATGGGGCCTGACCAAGCCGCAGGCGGGCGCGCTGCAGGCCTGGGCGCTCTTCGGGATGATGTTCGGGGCGCTGATCCTCGGGCCGCTGGCCGACCGGATCGGCCGCAAGAAGGGCGTGGCGATCAGCTTCGTGCTGTTCACCACGGCGACCCTGCTGACGGGCTTCGCCACCTCGCCCGAGCAGTTCAAGATCTTCCGCTTCATCGCCGGGCTGGGCTGCGGCGGGCTGATGCCGAATGCCGTGGCGCTGATGAACGAATACGCGCCGAAGCGCCTGCGCGGCACGATGGTGGCGCTGATGTTCTCGGGCTATTCGGTCGGCGGCATGGTCGCGGCGGGTCTCGGCATCGGGATCATCCCCGCCTTCGGCTGGCAGCCGATGTTCTTCCTCGCAGCACTGCCCTTGGCCCTGTTGCCGCTGATCCTGTGGAAACTGCCGGAATCGCTGGGCTTCCTGATCCGGCAGGGCAGGCAGGACGAGGCGAAGCGCGTCTTCGCCCGGATCAGCCCCACGCCGCTGGCGGCCAACGACCGGCTGGTCTTTCCCGAAACCGGGGGCACCTCGGCCTCCGTCGCGGAGCTGTTCCGGCACGGCCGCACGCTGCGCACGCTGATGCTGTGGCTGTCGTTCTTCTGCTCTCTGCTGCTCGTCTACCTGCTGTCCTCGTGGCTGCCCAAGGTGCTGCAGGAGGCGGGCTATGCCGAGCGGGCGAGCCTTCTGTCGCTGTTCTCGCTGAACTTCGGCGGCATGGCGGGCGCGATCCTCGGCGGCCGGCTGGGGGACCGCTTCGGGCTGCCCCGCGTCGTCATCGGCTTCTTCGCGGCGGCCGCGGTGGCAATCGCGCTGATCGGGGCGAACCCGGCGCCGGGGATGCTGTTCGCGCTGGTCTTCGTCGCCGGCGCCACGACCATCGGCACGCAGATCCTGCTCTATGCGAGCGTGGCGCAGCTTTACGACCTGTCGGTGCGCTCGACCGGGCTCGGGTGGGCCTCGGGCGTGGGGCGGATCGGCGCGATCGTCGGCCCGACGCTGGGGGGCGTTCTGCTGGCGCAAGGCCTTCCGCTGGGCCAGAACTTCCTGCTCTTCGCCATCCCGGCGGTCGTCTCGACCCTCGCGATGCTGGTCTTCGCCCTCAGCAGCGGCCGCCCTCAAGCCGCCGCGCAGCTTGCCGCCACCTGATCGAGACCGATCGGACGGCGCGCGGCCCTGCCGCCCGCCGCTCCCCTGAAAGGGACTGTCATGCCCGATCTGCACCTTCCGACCCACCGCCTGCATTACCGCATCGACGGGGCCGCCACGGCCGGGCCGTGGCTGGTCTTCTGCAACTCGCTCGGCACCGAGCTGCACATGTGGGACGCGCAGATCGCCGATCTGGAAAGGGACTTCCGCATCCTGCGCTATGACCGCCGCGGGCATGGGCGGTCGGGCACACCGACGCCGCCCTACAGCCTTGCCGATCTTGGCGGGGACGTGATCGCGCTGATGGACGCGCTTGGCATCGCGCGGGCGCATTTCTGCGGCCTCTCCATCGGCGGACTGACCGCGCAATGGCTGGCCATCCACGCGGCCGACCGGCTGGAGCGCGTCGTGGTCTGCGCCACCGCGGCCCGGATCGGAACCCCGGCCGGATGGAATGGCCGCATTGCCGACGTGAAAGCGGACGGCCTGCAAGACCTTGTTCCCGCGACGGCGGAACGCTGGTTCACCCCGGCGTTTCGCGCGGCCCGACCCGACGCGGTGGCCACGAACCTCGCCAGTTTCGCGGCGACCTCGGTCGACGGATATGCGGGGTGCTGCGCCGCTCTGGCCGGGGCGGATCTGCGGGACCGCCTTGCCCGGATCGCGACCCCGCTTCTGGCGATCTCCGGCGAGGACGATCCGGTCTGTCCGCCCGCCGACCTCGAGGCGATCGCGCTTGCCGTTCAGGACGGGCGCCATCTCGCGCTGCCGGGGAGGCATATCGTGAACCTCGAATCCGCAGACGCATTCAACGCCGTGCTGCGGGATTTCCTCAGGGCCGCCGAGCCTGCATCGCAGGGGCGTCGGCGGCCCGCCCTTCAGAGCACCGATTTCGGGAGTACGACATGACACCCTGCATCATCTGCGTGGCCATCACGGGCTCGCTTCCGACCAAGGCCAACAACCCGGCTGTTCCCGTCACGATCTCCGAGCAGATCGACTCGACGCAGGAAGCCTTCGAGGCCGGCGCATCCATCGTCCATTGCCATGTGCGCGACGACGAGGGCAGGGCCACCAGCGACCCCGAGCGGTTCGCGCGGCTGAAGGAGGGAATCGAGCGGCATTGCCCCGGCATGATCGTCCAGCTTTCCACCGGCGGGCGATCCGGCGCGGGGCGGGAGCGGGGCGCGATGCTGCCGCTTTGCCCCGACATGGCGTCGCTCTCGGTGGGGTCGAACAACTTCCCGACCCGCGTCTACGAGAACCCGCCCGATCTGGTCGACTGGCTGGCCGCCGAGATGATCCGGTACGACGTGAAGCCCGAGATCGAGGCCTTCGACCTCAGCCACATCTTCCAGGCGGAGCGGATGCACCGCGACGGCCGGATCCGCGCGACGCCCTACGTGCAGTTCGTGATGGGGGTGAAGAACGCGATGCCGGTCGACCGCGAGGTCTTCGATTTCTACATCCACACGGTCCGCCGGCTGTTCGGCCCGGATGCGCCGTGGTGTGCGGCGGGCATCGGCGCCAACCAGATCGTCCTCAACGAATGGGCGGTCGCCGCAGGCGGTCATGCCCGCACCGGCCTCGAGGACAACGTGCGGCTCGACAAGGACCGGCTCGCGCCGTCCAACGCGGCTCTGGTCCGCCGTGTGGTGCAGCTTTGCGAGAAGCATGAACGCCCCGTGGCAAGCTGGCAGCAGGCGCGCGAGATCCTAGACCTGCCGACGACCGCCCTTGCCACGGCAACCACCGCAGTGCTGGCCCCGAGTTCGCCCTGACCGGGTAGCTCCGCGGCCGGAGGATCGTTGATCCGGCGCAGTCTGCGATCGCCGAAAATCGGCCGGTTGACAGGGTAACTGGCCGCCTCGCAGGTGCGTCGCGCTACAGGGCCGCGGCCACCGGTTCGCGCCCGTCAACCCGCGCAAGAAGTCCGGTCACCACCGCGTCGAACGCTACCGGCAGGGTGAGGATGGCCTCGATCAGGCGGTCCTCGCGGTTGACGAAGCGGCGCGAGGTTGAGATCGGCGCATGGCCGGGGCCGATCGAGACCGCGATGCTGGTAGCGGAGAGAGGCACCGGGGCCGGCCGCCCGTCCCGCAGGATCGTCAGCCCGCCGTGCAAGTGTCAAGCGACACCCAGTTCTACGAGCTAAGGCGGCACCCAGTGTTACGAGATGTCGTCCGAAGGAGCGCCTCCGGCGTGCGCGCTGACATCGTTGATCGAGCGGCGCGGGAAGCCCGGGGTGATCGTGTCGGACAACGTCCTATATCGGGAGCGAATTGCCGCTTGAGGCATCAGATCACGGGACATCCGAGCGACCGGATGCCTGAAGATTGGTTGCCCACGCGGGCTCCGCCGTCAAGAAGTGGTCTCTTCCATAGCAAATACAGGGTCGGCCACAGTGCCGCCCTCGCCGTCCTCAAGACGAGATCCGAATTCCAGGCGGAAGGCCCGAACATTATCCACGAGGTCGCGTCAGACGCCTCCACGGCTCTGTCTGAGAGAGGTCCTTCCGCCTGGGCTCACCCCCTCAAAGAAGGGGCGACAGGGTTCGCCGGACTTGATCACGGCGTGAATGGTGCGGGCCATCTTCGCGGCGATGGCGGTGCAGGCCTTGCGGCACAGATCGGGGTTGCGGCGATCCTGCGCGATGGTGCGTTCGAACTTGTCGCGGAAGCTGTTGGCGGGCTTCAGCACGGCGGCCTGTCCAGCGATCCAGAGCGTGCGGCGGAGACGGGCGTTGCCATCCTTCGATATCCTGCTCCTGCCGCGGAACTGACCGGTCTGCAGGGTGGAGAGGTCCATGCGCAGAACTTCAGGAACTGACGGTGATGGCGAGAACGGCGCAGGTCGCCGGTCTCGGCCAGAGCTGCGAGCGCGTTGACCGGGCCGAGGCCTGGGCGCAGGAGCTGGTAGTCCTGGTGGTCGTCGAGAAGATCGGCGGCGCGCGCCTCAATGGCGTTGCGTTGTCGCTGGTGCCAGCCACCAGAGGATCGTGAAAGATCTGTGCCGCGCCGATTTCCAGCATGTGCAGGATGACCTGCGCATCCTTAGGGTCGCCTCCGGGCTTACGCGGCAGCACCGCAGCTTCGGTCCCGGCGGCTGTCCCCGCTGTTGTGAAACGCCTCCCGGGTCCGCGCGAGCGCAACGGAGGAGAAGAGCTTCAAGTCGAAACCGGCTGCGCCGAGGGCGAAGATCAGGGCTCGGTGATAGTTGCCGTCAAGCCCATGGTTTGGCCCTCGAACCCAATCGTGACCGGCCGTCATCCGCCTCCGGCGCGTCTTGGCCGGAGCAGCGATCAGCACCTCATGACGGTTGTTGGAAATGTCCATGCCTACCGGAACGAGGGTGTCCGTCGTAGGATTGCCCTTGGTCATGGCTGGGTCTCCCTGTGTGGCTCGCAAGACCACCATAGAGACCTGAGCCCCGGCTATGGCCGCCCGCCGCGCGACGTGGGGGGTTGCGCGCGCGGCGATAGCCTTCTTCAGCGCTTCCTTTCCAACATGTTACGGCCCCGAGTTCATCGCGGCCGCGGTGCGGACCTGAATCGCCGCGATCGGCGCCCGCACCGCTGTCATCGATCCCTGCAGCCCTTGGGACTGCTGAGGGCCGGAAAACGGTCCGGGGGACCGTTTTCCCGAGGCAGGGCTACTGCGAGGCTTCAACTCGAAGCTTCGCGACGAACTGTTGAACGGAGAGATCTTCTACAGTCTGACCGAGGCCCGGATCGCAATCGAATCCAGGCGCCAGCATCACAAAGCTGTTGCATAACACCCATCTCTCTACGTCGTTGAGGGAATGGGTTCTTCTGGTCAGGATGCGGTCCTGCGGGGAGTTTTGCCTTCTGCCTGGCTTGCTCCGCTCGCTGCGCCCTTGGTGTGGCAGGTTCGGTCCGCCGGAAGAGCCACGGGCCGCCGACAGGGGGTGGTTGCCCTCGACCACGCCGGCCTCGGCCGCGATCCTCACTGTCCTCGGCGATACGCCGAGCAGGCGTGCGGCGTCGGTCAGGTTGAGCCACGGTTCGATGCCATCAGGGGCCGGGCGGAACACCGGGATCCTGTGATGTGGGCGCAAGGCGGTGACGCGCTCTCGCATCCAGCGATTGCCATGGCCGGTCAGCAGGCCGTTCCGATTGAGGATGCCGGCAATCAGGTTGTCGGAGGCGATCAGCGCGAGGTGGCGCACCGCGGCGATGGTCTCGGGAGCGGTGCTGGTACGTGGTGCCGTCCTGAACGGATTCACCGCGCTCGGCACACCCATCACTGAAAGCCAAGGGATAAGTCCGTCCGGGGAAAGGGGGACTCTGGCCCTCAGGCGATTTGTGCAACAGAGCCGTAAAGAAGTAGAAGCGATAGGCCCCGAGGCGCACGTCCAGATCATGTGGCGCTGCGGCGAGCGCCGCCTCGACCGCCCGCGCCGTACCGTCGGGATCGCTGCGTGCGCCGGGCGCATTCGCCAGAAGGTCGAACGCCTGCTGTGCCCTTTGGTCCAGTGTCATCCGGCACTCCTGCTGCGGCAGATCGCAGCCTGATCCGCCGGGCCGCGTGCGGGCAACCTCGTCGAGGGAAGCGCGGCCCGTGGCCCGGCTTTCGCCGGAAGCCGGTGCCGCCGTACCGGTGCTGTCGGCCTCGACGGTGACGGAACGGGCGTCCCTTGCGGTGAGCGCAAGGTCCGGAGAAGCGCTAAGGGCGATCTGCAGCCTGCACGCCTGCCACGAGCGGATGCGCGAGCGCGGTCATGATGCCGCGCAACTCCGCGAGACCCTTCAGGCGGCCGATGGCGGGATAGCCGGGCTGCGCCTTCCGACCCAGATCGTCGAGGATGTCCTGGCCGTGGTCCGGGCGCATGGGGATCGACGTGTCGGTGCGACCTGCCACCTTGCGCCTGCGCTCTTCCGCCAGGATCTCCGCGATCATCGCCACCATGTCTGTCTGCCCCGCCAGATGTTCGTCCTCGAAGAACGACCCACGCGGGGCGGACGGATCGTCGAGCGTCACGTTGCGCAGGTGCAGGAAGTGGACGCGACCGCCCAGCCTGCGCATCATGCCGGGCAGGTCGTTGTCGGCGCGGGCGCCGAGGCTTCCGGTGCAGAGCGTGATACCGTTCGCGGTGAGGTCAACCGCGTCCATCACCGCCCGGTAGTCCGCCTCGGAGGACATGATCCTCGGCAGGCCGAGCAGCGAGAACGGCGGGTCATCGGGATGACAGCAGAGGCGGAGGCCGAGCTCCTGCGCCAGCGGCGTCACTTCGGAGAGGAAGTCCACGAGATGCTGGCGCAGACGGTCGGCCGAGACGCCATCGTATTCCGCCAGATGCCGGCGCACGTCATCGAGCGTGAAGCTCTCGGCCGCACCCGGCAGGCCGAAGACGACATTCGCCGCCAGCCGCTCGCGGGCAGGCTCGTCCATGGCCGAGAAGCGCCGCGCGGCTTCCTCGACCACGACGGGCGGAAAGTCCTCTGCCGCACCCGGCCGGCGGAGGATATGGATGTCGAAGGCCGCGAAATCGACGAAGTCGAACCGCATGCAGGTTGCGCCGGTCGGCCTGCGCCAGGCGAGATCCGTCCGGGTCCAGTCGAGGACCGGCATGAAGTTGTAGCAGACGACCTCGATGCCCGCGTCGCGCAGGTGGCGCAGGCTCGTCTTCCAGTTCGCGAGATGGCTGCGCCAGTCGCCCTTCTGCTTCTTGATGTCCTCGGAGACGGGCAGGCTTTCGACGACCTCCCAAGCGAGGCCGGAGGGCGTGCCGTCCAGCATGGTGCCGATCTGGCGCTGGCGCAGCGCGATCTCCTCGGGCGTCCAGACCGCGCCGGTCGCGACGTGATGAAGGGCCGATACGACGCCCTTTACTCCCGCTTGGCGCATGTCGTCGATCGAGACGAGGTCCTTCGGGCCGAACCACCGCCATGTCTCACGCATCACATCACTCCCCTGCGTCGAAGCCTCATCCGCGCGGCGGCGGCCGCCGGATACGTTGCATCCGTAGTAACAGCAAGATCGTTGGTTGACTAGTATGGAAGTATGGTGCTAGGTGATGGATCAGGGAGGCACGGGATGGACGAGATCAACGCGGCCGAAACGGTGAATGTCGCGGGTCCGGTGGGTCCGCAGCTCTTCCGGATCCTGCGCGAACGGATCATCCGCAACCGGCTGAAGCCGGGTGAGCGCCTGTCGGAGGCGGAGATCGCACTCCAGTTCGGCGTGAGCCGGCAGCCGGTGCGCGAAACCTTCATCAAGCTCGCCGAGGAGGACCTTCTGGAAGTCCGCCCGCAACGCGGGACCTTCGTGCGCAAGATCTCGGTGGCGGCGGTCATGGACGGCAGGTTCGTCCGCGAGGCCATCGAGGCCGACGTCGTCAAGCTGCTTGCGGAGGCTGCGGATCCGTCGCTGGTGCGCGATCTCGACCGGCAGATTGCACGGCAGAGCGATCTGGCTGACAGCGATCCCGTGGGGTTCCGCCCACTCGACGACCTCTTCCACCGCACGCTCGCCGAAGGCGCGGGCAAGGTGCATGCCTGGAGCGTGATCGAGGGCATGAAGACCCAGATGGACCGCGTTCGGCAACTGTCGACCGAGCAGTTCCCGGCCGGAAAGCTGGTGGCCCAGCACTCTCGCATCGTCCGCGCCATCGAGGCGGGCGATCCCGTCGGCGCCGAGGCCGCGATGCGCCATCACCTGCGCGAGATCCTGAGCGACCTTCCGCTCGTCAGATCGAGCCTGCCCGACCTTTTCGAATGACCTGAACGCGCTGCGACGGCCTGAACCCAAAGGCGTTGCAGGCGTTCAAAGCCTTCAACCGACGACCAAGGGAGGAACCATGTCCGTCATCACCCGATCGACCCGCGTCATCGCCGTGGCGCTCGCCGCGCAGCTTGCCGGCGCCGCCGTCTCCGCGCAGGAGATCACTCTCAAGCTCGGCCATCTCGCCAACGAGCAGAACGTCTGGCACCAGGCCTCGCTCAGGTTCGCGGAAGAGCTCGCGGCGCTGACCGATGGCCGGATTGCGGTCGAGGTCTACCCGAACGAGACGCTCGGCAAGGAGGTCGACCTGATCAACGGTATGCAGCTCGGCACGGCGGACATGACGATCACCGGCGAGTCGCTGCAGAACTGGGCGCCGATGGCGGCGCTGCTCGCGCTTCCCTATGCCTATACCTCGCTCGAGCAGATGGACGAGGTCGCAAGCGGCGAGATCGGCCAGCAGGTCGAGGCCCAGATCATCGAGAAGGCGGGCGTGCGGCCGATCGCCTATTTCGCCCGTGGCCCGCGCGAGCTGACATCCAATCGCCCGATCACGAGCCCGGACGACCTGCAGGGCCTCAAGATGCGGGTGCCGAACGTGCCGCTCTTCCTCGACGTCTGGCAGGCGCTCGGCGCGCAGCCGACCCCGATGGCGTTCTCGGAAGTCTTTACCTCGCTGCAGAACGGCACGATCGAGGCGCAGGAAAACCCGCTCGCCCTGATCCAGTCGGCGAACTTCAACGAGGTGCAGAGCCACATCAACATGACCGATCACGTCCGGTCGTGGATCTATCTGACGATTTCGGAGATCACCTGGGGCAAGCTCTCTGCCGAGGATCAGGAAGCCGTCATGGAAGCCGCGAAGCGCGCCCAGGCCTATGAACGCGAGCTGTTCCTGCAGGCCGAGACGGAAATCCGGGCCGATCTCGAGTCGAAGGGCGTGACCTTCGTCGAGGTCGACCAGGCGGCCTTCGCCAACAAGGCGCGCGACGCTGTTCTCTCCGGCGTCAGCGAAGAGATCCGTCCGACGGTCGAGCAGATCCTCGCGATGCAGAACTGACCGGCGACCGGAGCGGGCTCGGGTCCGCTCCGGTTCAGGCTTCCGCCGATCCACCACCCTCCTTTCGAGGATCCCTCCATGCTGACTGCCGTCATCCGCGGCGCCGAGGGTGCGATGCGCGTCCTGACCGGCCTCGCCTTCGTCGTGATCATCCTGGCCGTCGTCCTGCAGCTGCTGGGGCGGTCGGGCTGGATCCCCGCGGTCGTCTGGACCGAAGAGATCTCGCGCTTCGCACTTCTCTACCTCACAGCCTTCGGAGCGGGCCTTTCGCTTCGCAGCGGCGACATGGTGAACGTCGATCTGGTCTCCGAGGCGCTGCCGGGCAGGCTGCCCTGGGTCCTCAGGCTCTTCGCCGCGCTCGCCACGGCCGTGGGCTGCGCGCTGCTCATCTGGCCGGCCTGGTTCTTCACCTCGATCGGCAGCCGGCAGAGCGCCCCGGCCTCCGGACTACGGATGGACTTCGTCCACGCCTCGGTCCTCGTGCTGGTGAGTGTGCTGGTCCTTTTTGCTGCCCTGCGCGTGGTAGCCATGATCCGCGGCACCGAAAACGGCCTGCCGCACAAGCCCGCAGAGGACGTCTGACATGGATCTCGCCATTCTCCTCGGCACGTTCATCGGCGGTCTGGTCCTGGGCATTCCGGTGGCCATCACGCTGGCGCTTGCCTCCATAGCCTACGTGCTCTTTGCGGGCATGCCCCTGGTGGTGATCCCGCAGAAGATGTTCGCGGGCATCGACAGCTTCGTGCTCCTCTGCATCCCGGGCTTCATCCTTGCGGGCAATCTGATGAACATGGGCGGGATCACGCACCGCATCGTGCGGCTGGCGCAGGCGCTGGTCGGATGGGCACGCGGCGGCCTGGGCCTGACCAACGTCGCGGCCTCGATGCTCTTCGGCGGGATCTCGGGCACGGCAGTGGCCGATGCCGCCTCGGTCGGCGGAATGATGATCCCCGGGATGAAGAAGGCGGGCTACCCGGCCGATTTCTCGGCCGCGATCACGGCGGCCTCCTCGACCGTGGGTCCGATCATCCCGCCTTCGGTGCCGATGATCATCGTGGGGTCGCTCTCGGGCATCTCGGTCGGCAAGATGTTCCTTGCGGGAGCGGTGCCGGGGCTGATGATGGGCTTTGCCATGATGTTCACCGCCTGGCTCATCGCGCGACGGCGGAACTTTCCGCGCCAGCCGTGGCAGGGTGTCGGCGAGCTTGGCCGCGCCTTCCTCGGCGCCTTCTGGGCCGTGGCCATGACGGGCCTGATCATTGGCGGGCTGCTCACGGGCTTCGCGACGCCGACCGAGACCGCCGTCGTCGCCTCGATCTATGCCTTCGTCGTCGGCGCCTTCGTCTACCGGGACCTGCCGCTGCGGGCGGTGCCGAAGATCGTCGTGGACAGCGCCGTCTCGGCGGCGGCGATCCTCGCGCTCGTGGGGTTCGCCAATGTCTTCGGCTGGATCCTCGTCTCCGAGCGCATCCCCCAGACCATCGCCGACGGCGTTCTCTCGATCACCGACAACCGCATCCTCGTGATCCTGCTGATCAACCTGCTGCTCCTGTTCGTCGGAATGTTCATGGAGACGATCGCGGCGCTGATCATCCTGTTCGTGCCGCTCCTTACGCTGGCGCAGGGGGTGGGGGTCGACCCGCTGCATTTCGCCACCTTCGCGGTACTGAACCTGATGATCGGCCTCACGACGCCGCCCGTCGGCATCTGCCTCTTCATCTGCGCCAACATCGCGCGCCTGCCGCTCGGCCCGGTGATCCGGGCGATCGCGCCCTTCCTTCTGACGAACATCCTCGTGCTGCTGCTGGTGTCCTACATCCCGCTGCTGGCCACGGGACTTCCGTCGCTGCTCGACAAGTGAGGATCCGATGACCGACATGACCCGCGTCTGCCGCCTGCATGCGCAGAACGACCTGAGGATCGAGACCGAGCCCTTTACCGGCCCGGGTCCCGGGGAAGTGCTCGTGGCGGTCAGCGCCGGCGGCATCTGCGGCTCGGACATGCACTACCTGCAGGACGGAGGCATCGGCACGATCCGGGTGCGAGAGCCGATCATCCTCGGGCACGAGGCGGCTGGCACGGTGGTCGCCGTCGGCCCGGATGCCGGCGACCTCGCGCCGGGAGACCGGGTGGCACTCAATCCCAGCCAGCCCTGCGGTGCCTGCCGCTTCTGCGCCGAGGAACAGGAGCGGCACTGCCTGAACATGCGCTTCAAGGGATCGGCGATGCGCCTGCCGCACGAGCAGGGCATGTTCCGCGACAGGCTGGTGATCCGAGCGGCCCAGTGCATCAAGGTCGGTGCAGAGGTCTCGCTCTCTGCCGCTGCCTGTGCCGAACCGCTGTCGGTCTGCCTCCACGCCCTCAACCGTGCCGAGGCGGTCGCCGGTCCGCTGGCGGGCAAGCGGGTGCTGGTGACGGGGGCGGGACCCATCGGGGCACTCTGCACCGCACTTGCGGCACGGCGTGGCGCGGCCGAAATCGTCGTGACGGACCTTCAGGACCGCACCTTGGGGATCGCCCGCGAGATGGGCGCGACACGGACGGTGAACGTGGCCACGAATGCTGACGACATGGCCTGCTACGAAGCCGAAAAGGGCCAGATCGACGTGGTCTTCGAATGCTCGGCCGCGGCCCCGGCGCTTCGCATGGCGCTGGCCTGCCTGCGGCCTCTTGGGACGCTGGCTCAGGTCGGCGTGGCAGGCGAGATCCCGTTGCCCCTGAACGTGCTGGTCGGCAAGGAGATCCACTTCGTCGGCTGCCAGCGCTTCGATGCCGAATTCCCCGAGGCGGTCGCGCTGATCGCATCCGGAACGATCCCGGTCGAACGCATGGTGACAGGCGTCTACCCGGTCGAGCAGGCGGCCGAAGCCTTCGCAGCGGCAGCGGACCGGAGCCGTTCGGTCAAGGTTCAACTCGCCTTCGACGGGTCGGAGGTCTCCGCATAACGCCGGCCGAAGGGAGATCCTCCGGCTGCACGTTCCCCGACAGGGCGCGATTGGCTGCACGCCACCCGATTCTCATTCATCCGATCGTAGTCAGGTCCCGAGCGTGCCGGCCCTGCCCGGGTCTCGCGGCCGGAGGGTCCGATCCAGCGCGCGCTCCTGCAGGCACCGCACGAAGCCGTCCTCGTCCTGCTGCTTCAGGAAGTTGCGATGCTGGCGAAGCAGCGCGGCGGCATGTGCCGTGGGAAGACGGACGGGAATGAGGATCACGGCCTCGGGCAAGGCCTGACGGACCGAGTCCAGCCGCAGGATCGCGTTGTTGTTCTTCGACAGGTAGTGGCGTTTTCGTCCCTCGTCTGCGGCGAGCATGGCGCCGATGCAGGCCTGATATCGCAAGAGCGTCTCCGCGTCCGGCCGGTGCGGCGCAAGATGGTCCGCCGCGACGTAGCACTGGCCGTCGAAGATGCGCCAGAAGACTTCCTCGAGACCCTCCGGGCTGTCGGCATCCACGAGGGGCCGATCGACATGCACCCACTCGCGCGGGCCTTGTGACCGCCGGTTCCCGCCGCCGAGCCGCCGCCACAGGTTGGGGGCGAGCGCGATTGGCATGTCGCGGTAGGTGAGCGAGCGGAAGGTGCCCCGCGGCCAAAGCGGGGAAGGCTGCGGCCCTGTCCTCGCGCGGCGGATCGACGTCGTTGAAGTGGAGGGCATCCTGCATCCAGTCGCCCTGCATCCAGTCGCTCTGCATGCTGCGGGCGTTGCTGGACGGATCTTCGATATCTGCACGATGGATCTGCAGGATGTCGATGTCGGGATTGGCGGCAATGATATCCTCGACCGGAAACTCGCGGAGGATGCGCCCGTTCTCGGTCGCGACCTCGGCGAAAACCGTCCAGTCGCTGAATGTCCAGACCGTCCGCCGCCCGCTCGTGGCCGTCACAGCGTGGTGGAAGATGCCAGGCGTGGCCCAGGCACGGTTGCCGCAGGCGTCGAAGCAGCCATTTCGCCCACCGTAGCGCACGGGTCGCGGCAGGCACGGAGCGGCTTCCCGCAGTCGGTGGCGGGAGGCAGCGGGGACCGTGTTGCCTGCGCGGCGGCTGACGCTGCGCATGATCGTCCTCCACAGTCGGTCCTTCACGCGGTGAACGGGCACTCCCTCTGGGCGTTCCGGCAAATTGAGGACATACATCGGCTTGGGAGCGGAGAACGCGGGACCGGCCTGCCTTTCCTGCAAATCGCTCTATTGAGGCACGCTTCGACAAGTTCCGCGCCACGCCTTTTCCTTGCGTGGAGCGCCTTGTCCCGGCTATCGCCGTGCCGGGCCCTTGCATTCGGAGACATGCATGGGAAGGTCCGGCGCTGACGCCGGAGTGGGGCCCCGCGCGGATGGCGGCAGGATCATGGACGGCACGCTTCGACGGTTCGGCTCATACATCGACGTCCTGAGCGGCCCGGCCTGGCTGATGGCGGAGGGCGGACGCATGCTTGCTGCCAATCTCGCGTTTCGCGAATGCACCGGCATCACCGACCCAGGGGCACGAGCGTGGGCTCCAGCGCAGATCGTCGCTCCGGAGGATGTGGCGGCCGTCGGAGCGGCCTGTGACAGTCTTCTCTCGCGTGCGGCGGATGGCCTGGCCCTGACGATTTCCTTTCTCCGGCCGGACGGACGCACCCAAACCCTCGGCTGTCACCTGACGGCCGTGACGGGCGAGGAGGGGGTCGTGGCCGTCTTCGCGCAGGGAAGCCCCGTTCTGCCCCGGGCGGGGCGGGCGGCGGGCCTGCCCTCGGACCCTGGCCAGGCAGACGGCAGGCGGGCCTCCGGCTTTCGCACCGCACAGGACGCGCGGGGATCCCGGAGCGAGGCGCATCAAGCGCTTGCCGATGCGCTCGAGGAAGTCGAGATCCTGCGCATTACGAATGCAACGGGCAAGGTGGTGGCTTGGCAGCGGGTTCCGGACACCGGAGAGTCCTGGTTTGGCGACAACATTGGAGAGCTTCTCGGGCTGCCGGCGGATACGGTCATGACCTCGCCCGAGTTCCGCACCATGATCCACCCCGACGATCTGCCCGCCGTGGTCGAGGCTCATCTCGCCATCGAGCAGGGCAGGACCGAGATCTACCGCATCGATTTCCGCGTCCGCCGCGCGGATGGCAGCTGGTGTGCGGTGGCCTCGCGGGGCCGGAGGGTGGACCGTTCCTCCAGCGGGCTGCCCTACATGATCTGCGGCAGCTTCGTCGACATCACCGAGCGGAACGAGACCGAGGAACGGCTTGCGCGGGCGCTGGCCGAGGCCGAAGCGGCGCTCGAGGCGGCGCAGATGCGCGAGGAATTGCTGAAGATCACCTCGCTGCGCGGCGGTATCGGCCATTTCACCGTCGTGCCGGGAAGCGACGAGGGCTGGGCCACGGATGCGACCTACCGCCTGCTGGGATACGAGCCGCGCGCCTTCCCCTCGACGGACGCCGGGTGGCGCAGCCTGATCCATCCCGACGATCTGCCGGGGGCGGTTGCGGCCATGGAGGCCCTGCAGCAACGGCTCGCGCCGACCTATGAGCACGATCACCGCCTGCGTCACGGCGACGGCAGCTATCACTGGTACCGTGCCGCAGCGAGCTGGATCGAGCGGTCCGACACTGTGCACCGGCCCCTCCTTGCCGGCGCGTTGATCGGCATCGACCAGATGAAGCGGGACGAGGCGAAGCTTGCGGAAGCCGCCGACGTCGCGCGTCTTGCACGGGAACGGCTGAACACGCTGGCGGACAACGCCCCTGGGGCGCTCTTCGAGCACCGCGAGACGGCGAGCGGAGAGGTGGACCTGCCGTATTTCAGCGCCCGGCTGCCGGACCTGCTCGGCGTGCCCCGCGAGGTGCTCGAGGCCGACGGCGGAGCCGGCACGCGCAACATCCATCCCGCGGACCTCGTGGATCTCGCCGAGCGCATGCGGCACTCGCGAGAAACGATGACTGCGCTCGACATGCATTACAGGCTGACCCACCCCGAGAAGGGCCTGCGCTGGATGATGCTGTCCTCGGTGCCCCTCGCGCAGCCGGACGGGGCGGTGATCTGGTGCGGCAATGTCTTCGACATGACCGATCAGCTCGAGACGGAACGGCGTGCCGGCGAGGCTGCCGCCGCCCTGCGCCAGGCGCACGAACGCCTGTCGTCGGTAGCCGAGATCGCGCCCGTCGGTCTCTACGAGATCCGCCGCTATGGCCCGGGAAACATCCGCATCACCTACACGAGCGCCCATTTCGAGCAGCTGCTCGGCTACAGCCGCGAGGAGATCCAGGCGTTGCAGGCGGGCATCCTGCAGCGCCTCCATCGCGAGGATGCGGCGCGCTACGCAAGATCCATCGACGACAGCTCCCGGAGCCTTTCGCCCCGATACAACCGCGTCCGCATCCTGCATCCCGCGCGGGGCCTGCTCTGGGTGACCGATACCGCCATTCCCCGTCTCGGCTCGGACGGCGCGGTGGTATGGACCGGTGCGCTCCTCGACGTGACGGCGGATGTCGAGCGCGAGGCGGAACTCAGGCGCGCGCACCGGCTGGCCGAGGAGGTGCGGGCCGAGAATGAGCGCCAGGCCCTGCACGATGGATTGACCGGCCTCCCGAACCGCCGCTTCTTCGACCAGATGCTGGCCCGGCGGATCGAGTCCGCGCGGGATGGCGGGCCGGCAGACTGTGCCCTGGTCCGCATCGATCTGGATCACTTCAAGAACGTCAACGACACGCTCGGGCACGAGGCGGGCGACCAGGTGCTGATCCGCGTGGCCGACGTGCTGCGCGGCAGCCTCCGGATGAGCGACTTCGCCTCGCGCATCGGCGGCGACGAATTCTCGGTCCTTCTCGCGCCCGGAACGAAGCGCGCTGCCGTCGAGGAGATCATCGGCCGGATCCAGTCGAAGCTGGCGCAGCCGGTTCTCTACGATGGCCGGCAGTGCCGCTTCGGCGCCTCGTTCGGTGTGGCGGAGACGGACGACATCACCTCGGTCGCGGCCGAGCTGCAGCTGTTCGCGGATGCGGCGCTCTATCGCGCGAAGGACGGGGGGCGGAACCGGATGGAGTTCTTCACGCCCGAACTGCACCGTGGTCTGCTGAACGACCGGTCCGTGGCCGCCGAGTTGCACGAGGCGCTGGAGGGAGACCAGTTCGTGCCGTTCTTCCAGCCGCAGGTGTCGAGCTTCGACAGCAGTCTGGTCGGCATCGAGGTTCTGCTGCGCTGGCGGCACCCGACGCGCGGCGTGCTGGCACCCGATGCCTTCATCCGCGTGGCCGAGCAGCTACGCATCATGCCCGAGATCGACCGCCTGATGATGGAGAAGTCGCGCGCGGCCTTGGCGGGATGGCGGCACGCGGGCCTGTGCATTCCCAAGATAAGTTTCAACGTCTCGTCCGGTCGGATCCGGGATGCGGATGTGGTGGCCCTCGCGCAGGAGATGGCCGAAGGAGATACACGGGTCACGTTCGAGCTGCTCGAGTCGATCCTGGTCGAGGAGGAGAGCGAGACCTTCCGGCACCATCTCGAGATCATCCGTTCGGCAGGCATCGAGATCGAGATCGACGACTTCGGCTCGGGCCATGCCTCGATCATCGGTCTGATGGAGATCGCGCCTTCGGCCCTGAAGATCGACCGGCGGATCGTCGCGCCGGTCGCTCATGACGAGCGCGCCCGCAATCTTGTCCGCGCCATCGTGGAAATCGCCGAGAACCTCGGGATCGCGACCATCGCCGAAGGCATCGAGACGGAGGAGCAGGCTGCGGTGATCCGCCGGATCGGTTGCAACACGATGCAGGGCTTTCTCTTCGCGCATCCCCTCTGCGAGGAGGATCTGCTGCGCTACGCGCATCCGGCGCACCGCTGCGCCTGATCGGTCGGGCCACCGTCCGGCGCTTCCACCATGACAGCCATGACCGGTTGCGGGCACACCTCGCAGACTTCCTCGCAGGATAGACCTTCGCCCGACGGCTCAAGACCCTCAACGGGCTCACGCCCTATGGATACCTCTGCAAGATCTGGACATCAGAGCCGGAGCGATTCATCCTCGACCCGATCCACCAAATGCCGGGACTGAACACCAGGCAGCCGGAAGCTATGCGATTCGTCACGGGCGTTCTCCTGCCCGCGGCACGTTGGTGACAATGACCGGCGCGCAGCGACACCTTGAGCCGGCAGCCGCATTGTCAGGCGGCGGGGGTGGCGATCTGGGGGAAGCACCCACGGCGGGTCGGCGACAGACACGGCAGTCGGATAGGGGAGAGGCCGGTCATCCGGGGCGAGGCCATGATGCCTGCGCCTGGCGCCGCATGCCCACGGCCGAGCAAGGCAATGCGGAACTTGCGGATCGCGACGCTGGATCTGCCGGCACCATCGGTGAGGGCCGGGCTTCAGCATGTTGCTGCTGTAGACCGGGAGGGTCCGATCCGCATGTCTTTGCTGCGGCGTTTGGCCTGGCGGCAGGAGCTGATCAGGCAGTCCGGCCCCGCTCTGAGGCGGGGCCGGTCGCAGGCGCGGGGCAGGGAGGGACCCCGCGCTGGTTGCTCAGAAGAAGCCGAGCTTCTGGGGCGAGTAACTTACCAGCAGGTTCTTGGTCTGCTGGTAGTGATCGAGCATCATCTTGTGCGTCTCGCGCCCAATGCCCGACTGCTTGTAGCCGCCGAAGGCCGCGTGGGCCGGATAGGCGTGATAGCAGTTGGTCCAGACGCGACCCGCGTGGATCGCCCGGCCGAAGCGGTAGCAGGTGTTCACGTCACGGCTCCAGACGCCCGCGCCGAGGCCGTATAGCGTGTCGTTCGCGATGTGCAGAGCTTCGTCGGCGTCCTTGAAGGTCGTGACCGAGACGACGGGGCCGAAGATCTCCTCCTGGAAGACCCGCATCCGGTTATGTCCCTTCAGCACGGTCGGCCTGACGTAGTAGCCGCCCTCGAGGTCGCCGCCGAGGTGGTTTCGTTCGCCGCCAGTCAGCACCTCCGCGCCTTCCTTCCGGCCGATGTCGATGTAGCTGAGGATCTTCTCCATCTGCTCGGAGGAGGCCTGGGCGCCGATCATCGTCTCGGGATCCAGCGGGTCGCCCTGCACGATGGCCTCGACGCGCTTGAGGGCCTTCTCCATGAACCGGTCGTAGATCTTCTCGTGGATCAGGGCGCGCGAGGGGCAGGTGCAGACCTCGCCCTGGTTGAGCGCGAACATCGCGAAACCCTCGACCGCCTTGTCGAGGAAGTCGTCGTCGTCCGCGCAGACATCCTCGAAGAAGATGTTGGGAGACTTGCCGCCCAGTTCCAGAGTCACCGGGATCAGGTTCTGGCTGGCGTATTGCATGATGAGCCGCCCGGTCGAGGTCTCGCCGGTGAAGGCGATCTTGGCGATCCGGTTCGACGAGGCGAGCGGCTTGCCGGCCTCGATCCCGAAGCCGTTCACCACGTTGAGCACACCCGGCGGCAGCAGATCGGCGATCAGTTCGGCAAAGACCATGATCCCGGCCGGGGTCTGCTCGGCAGGCTTCAGCACCACGCAGTTGCCGGCGGCCAGTGCGGGCGCGAGCTTCCAGCACGCCATCAGCAGCGGGAAGTTCCACGGAATGATCTGCCCCACCACGCCCAGTGGTTCGTGGAAGTGGTAGGCAATGGTATCCTGGTCGATCTCGGAGATCGAACCTTCCTGCGCGCGCAGCACGCCCGCGAAGTAGCGGAAATGGTCGATGGCGAGCGGCAGGTCCGCGGCCATCGTCTCGCGGATCGGCTTGCCGTTGTCCCAGGTCTCGGCGGTTGCGAGAAGCTCGAGATTCTCTTCCATCCGGTCGGCGATCCTGAGCAGCACGCGCGACCGCTGGTCGGCGCTGGTGCGGCCCCAGCCCTCGCGGGCCGCATGGGCCGCATCGAGGGCGGCCTCGATGTCGGTCGCATCCGAGCGTGCGATCTGGCCGATGATCCGCCCTGTCACGGGCGAGACGTTCTCGAAATAGCTTCCATTGGCGGGGGCGCGGAACTCGCCGCCGATGAAGTTGTCGTAGCGCTCCTTGAAGGGAGCGGTGCGGATGCGGAAATGTTCCACCTTGTTCATTGTGCAGATCCTCCTCTCGGGCCGTCTCCTCGCGGCCATAGGAGAAGGATTGCCGCCTTGCCGGCCGGCGTCACTCCGGCCGCGTCAGATCGCGCGGCCCCTGTGTCGCGTTTCTGCGACAGGTGAGCAGGGCAGGTTCAGTTCCGGCGTCCAAGGCGGCGGTGGAGGGTCGCACGACTGAGCCCGAGCGAGCGGGCGGCGGCCGAGACATTGCCGCCGGCGCGGGCCAGCGCCCTGTTGAGGACGGCGCGTTCTGCCGCATCGGGCGATTCGTGTGCCAGGATGCCGAGGAGATCCGCGGCCGGCACCGGTGCGCGGGCGAGATCGCCGCGGAGCCCGAAGTGAAGGCGGGCGGCGCGGGTCGCGCCCACGACCAGTTCGTCCGCATCGACTGCGAGGATGGCGCGCTGCGATGTCCGGTCCGCTCCGGGCACGAGGACCATCCGCTCGTTCGGGAAACGGGCGTGGAACAGGTCCGTCTCGATCTGGCGCGCGGCATCCGTCACGGACCGGCCGATGAGGGCGGCCACATCGCGCGTGACTTCGGACCGTGTCGACGAGACGTCAATCACCGCGGCCAGAGAACCCTCCGCATCATGGATCGGCGCGCTGGTGCAGCTGAGGGCGATATGCGCGCTGAAGAAGTGCTGATCGCGGTGGATGGTGACCGCGCGCTCCTCGGCAAGGCAGGTGCCGATCCCGTTGGTGCCGGCGCGCGCCTCGGACCAGACGGTGCCCGTCCAGAGCCCGCAATCCTCGAAGTCGCGATCGTCGGCTGCACGACCCCTCCGGTCCAGGGGAATGCCGTCGCGATCGGCAAGAAGCACGCAGGCGCCCATGCCCGAGACGAGATGGAAGAGCCGATCAAGCGTCGGTCCTGCGACACGCAGAAGGCCTTCCAGACGCTCGCGTGCCATGCGGAACTCGGTGGCCGTCAGGCGCTCGTGCCGGCTGTGGCGCGCCGGATCGAGTCCGTGGACATTGGCCGAGCGCGACCAGGACGCCACCAGCGCGGAGCGTGCCGCGGCATCGGCCGCCAGCGCCTGCTCGATCCGGGCGAGATGTATCTGCGTGTCGCTTGCTGGCACTGGTCCGCCGCCTCCTCCATACCGGCCTTTGGCCCGGCGCCATGCCGGGATTTCTCCGGACGAGCCCCACCTGCGGGAGGTGTGGCTGCGCCCGTTGCTCGCGGGCGTGGCTGGCCTCTCGCGGAAGACGGGGGCCGTGCCGCATCGGCGGATCCCCTGGGGTGTCCGGAGTGACGATGAGGATCGCCGGCCGCCATGGTGGCGGCAATGGTCCAAAGGTCGGAAGGCGCTCGGGTCGGCCGGTCACGAATGCGGGGCTCGGGATGAACCAGCGGATCAGGATCGTGCCGAAGTGAAGCACGCGAAGGTGGCCTCTGGGCGGCCTGCCTGTCCCGGCGACCCGGACGCGGTGGAAGCCCCTTGAGGTTCCCGCCACGGGCGGCGCATCACGGTTCGCGTGTCGTGTGGGGGCGCGCCGCGCCGCGCGTGGGTATTCCCGCATGAGGAGTTGCGGGACAACCTGAATAATGTGCGCCGTCGCATATTCCTGGCGCGCATCCAACCTCTTGCTGCATGTGCATGATTTCGGACTTGTCATCGGAAGCGGTCACGTTACCCTCTGATCAATCGCATGGACCCGGTGTGATTCCGGGTGGCTCTTCCGGCCGCTGATCCGCCGGACCACGCTAGATTGCCTCGATCCCATGATGTGATTTGCGGCTGGACTCGCCTTTCGCGGTCCTGCTGCATATCGGATCTGACCAGCCGGCCAGCGGATCTGCCGATCCCTCGCAGCGCTATCGAAGCGACGCGGATTTCCTGCGCTGGTCTGTCATGCGGTCCTTCTGGCCGATCGAGGCTCCAGCCTCTCTGGTGACGATGACGAAGAACTTTGAACCGACTTCCGCCTCCGAGGACCGCCTTCCCGCGGCGGTCGTCTCCTCGCGCAGCGATGCGTTGGAGCGCATGCTCCAGATGCCGTTCGATGGCGACGAGGCGGCCATGATCCGCAATGTCGGCCTCCGCTACATCATCGGCGAGGATTACCGGGCGCACGAGCGCGATATCTTCGCGCCGGGTCTCCACGCGCTCTGGACCCACCGGATCGGCGTCCATTCCGCGAACCTGCGTCCACCGCTTCGCCTGCTCGCGCGCGCAGTGCATGCGGTGGGGCAACTTTTCTGCCGGAACTTCTATGGCATCGAGATCGAGCGCAGCGTTCGGATCGGGCGCAGGCTCCAGCTCGGCCATCAGAACGGGATCGTGATCCATCGCCACGCGACGGTCGGACACAACTGCGTCATCCGGCAGGGCGTTACGTTCGGCGTGGGGACCGACTGGATCGAGGGCCAGGGGCCCGTGATCGGCAACGAGGTGCGCTTCGGCGTGGGCGTCGTCGTCATGGGCAATGTGACCATCGGCGACAACGTCACGGTGGGCCCGAACTGTGTGATCTCGTCCGACGTGCCGCCCGATTGCACGCTCTTCGTGCCGCCGCCGCGCGTCCTGCCGAAGGCACGTTCGGAAGCAGAATAATGAAGCCTTTTTTCAACGGAGTATTTTCATGACTATCGACAAGGACCGGCTTCTGGCCGCCATGCAGAATGCGGTCGAGGAGGTCAACCTGACCCTCCCGCCCGAGCGCCAGATATCTTCGGACCCGGATGCCGTGCTCTACGGCGACGGAAGTGCGCTCGACTCGCTGGGGCTGGTCAATTTCGTGATGGCCGCGGAGCAGCATGTCGGCGACGAGACCGGCTGCGACATTGTCCTCGCCTCCGAAGCGGCGATGTCCCGCAGGCGCAGTCCCTACCGGAGCCTGCGCAGCCTGGCCGAATACGCGGCGGAACTCGTCTCCGGAGCCGACGCAGCATGAGCCAGGTGATCGCGATCACCGGCACGCGCAAGGGGATCGGCCGCGCGCTGGCCGAGACCTACCTCGAGCGTGGCTGCCGGGTCGTCGGATGTTCCCGCGATGCGAGCGATCTCGTGCACGACGGCTACCGCCACTACGAACTCGACGTCGCCGACGAGCGCGCGGTGGCCTCGATGATGCAGGATGTGCGCCGGAAGGAAGGGCGGCTGGACGCGCTTCTGAACAACGCGGGCATCGCATCAATGAACCATGTGCTGCTGACCCCCGGCAGCACCGTGCAGCGGGTCTTCGCGACGAACGTGCTGGGCACGTTCCTCTTCTGCCGTGAAGCCGCGAAGCTGATGGGCCGGCATCGCTATGGCCGCATCGTGAACTTCGCGACCGTCGCCACTCCGCTCAAGCTCGAGGGCGAGGCCGCCTATGCCGCCTCGAAGGCGGCCGTCGTCTCGCTGACCGAGGTGCTGGCGCGCGAACTCGCGCCCATGGGCATCACCGTCAATGCGGTGGGGCCGACGCCGGTCCCGACCGATCTGGTGGGTGCCGTGCCCGAGGAGAAGATGTCCGCCCTGATCGCTCGGCAGGCGATCCCGCGCTATGGAGCGATGGAGGATGTCCTGAACGTCTGCGACTTCTTCCTGCGCAGGGAGTCGGACTTCGTGACCGGGCAGACCATCTATCTCGGTGGCGTCTGACATGGCGGACGGATTGCGGCATCTGCTCGACCGCATGTCGGCGGCGGGCGGCAGGACGGCCCTCATCGCCGCGGACGGGAGCAGGACGACCTACGAAGCGCTGCTGGCCCGCGTCGAACACGCGGGCCGGCGGCTGGAGGCGGAAGCTGTGCCGCATGGCTCGTCGGTTCAGCTCTGCGGCGACTACGGCCCCGACGCGGTGGCATGGCTTCTTGCACTCTGGCGGCACCAGGCCGTCGTGACGCCGGTCGCTCCCACGAGCGCCGAGGGCCGGGAGGAGTTTGCGACAATCGCCGATGCCGAATGGCGGATCGAGGCTGCGCGGGACGTGCTCGTGCCGCTGGGGGGACGCTCGGCACACCCGCTGCTCGACCGGCTCCGCTCCGAGAAGGCGCCGGGTCTCGTGATCTTCACCTCGGGCACATCCGGGGCGCCGAAGGGGGCGGTTCATGACCTGCGCCGCCTGCTCTCCAAGTTCGAGAAGCCGGGCAAGGATCTGGTGACGCTGGCGTTCCTCCTCTTCGACCACATCGCCGGCATCGACACGCTGCTCTATGCGCTGGCGAACGGCTCGACGCTGGTCTGCCTGCCTGATCGTTCCGTTCCGGCAGTGCTTGACCGCATCGCGCGTCACGGTGTCGAGGTCCTGCCGACGGCTCCGTCCTTCCTCAACCTCCTGCTTCTGACAGGTGGCGCCGACCTTCATCTTCCGAGCCTGCGCATCATCACCTACGGCGCCGAGATGATGCCGCAGGGACTGCTTGACCGTGTGGCCGATGCCTTCCCGAACGCGCAGCTGATCCAGAAGTACGGTACCTCCGAACTTGGCGCCCTGCGCTCGCGGTCCGACGGCGCGCGGTCGCGCTGGATCCGTCTGGATGGCGAGGGCGCCTCATGGCGGGTGGTGGAGGGCCTTCTCGAGATCCGTGCGACGAGCGCGATGATCGGCTATCTCAATGCGCCGAGCCCCTTCACCCCCGACGGCTGGTACCGGACCGGCGATCTGGTCGAGGTGGAGGGCGACCGGCTGCGTCTCCTCGGCCGGGCTGGCGACATGATCAACGTCGGCGGGCAGAAGGTCTTTCCGGCGGAGGTCGAGGCGGCGATCATGACGCTTCCGGAGGTCGCGGAAGTCGCAGTCCACGGGATGCCGCATCCGATGCTCGGCGCCGCCGTCTGCGCCCGCGTCCGCATGAGGGATCCTCGGCTCGCGAAGGCGGAGATCCGGACGCTTCTGCGCAAGGGGCTCATGGGGCGGCTCGAAGCCTACAAGATCCCGCAGAGGATCGAGGTGACGGAAGAGCCGCTGACGACGGAGCGCTTCAAGCAGAAACGCGGCTGACGGACGCTGCGCCAGACTGCTTCGTGGCAGCCGGATGCCGTCGGTCATGTCGACCTGCCGGTGAGGAGGCGTGATGCCTCCGCCATGGGCACAGAACGTCGCCACCGTATCCGTCATTGCGGGATCCGTTCCGGTGGGGCACAAGGTTTGCGGCTTGCGGCGTCCACGGTCTTCCTGCCGAAGACCGGGAGGAGATGCCGAGCGTCGGCCCCGACCGCCGGTTGTCCCGACGCGCCACCGGCCCCTTCTTGCGAGATCACGACACGATGACAGACGACACGCCTTCCACGCGCCTCGCCACGCGGCTGTCCTTCTTTGCGGCGGGTTTCGCCATGTCCTGCTGGGCGCCGCTCGTGCCCTTCGCCAAGACACGCTCGGGCGCGGACGACGCGCAACTGGGACTCCTGCTTCTCTGTCTCGGGGTCGGATCTCTTGTGGCCATGCCGATCACGGGCTGGATCAGCGCAAGGACCGGGGCGCGGCCCATGATCCTCCTGGGCGGCATCGGGATGGTGCTGATCCTTCCCGTACTCGGAACGGCGGGACAGGCCTGGCTGCTGGCGCTTGCGCTCCTGCTTTTCGGCGCATCTCTGGGAACGCTCGACGTGGCGATGAACGTCCATGCCGTTGCGGTCGAGCGCGACGCCGGCCGACCGCTGATGTCGGGTTTCCACGCCATGTTCAGTGTGGGCGGCTTCGCCGGCGCCGGGGTGATGACGGTGCTGCTGTCGCAGGGACTGTCACCCGCCCTTGCCGCGGTGACAGGCAGCGCCATTGCGCTGGCGGCCATCATTGGTGCGGGGCCGAGGCTTCTGCGCGCGCGGGGGGGCGAGCCGCCGCAACTCGTCGTCCCGCGGGCCGCAGTGCTGCTGCTTGCGGGACTTGCCGCCGTCACCTTCCTCGTCGAGGGCGCGCTTCTCGACTGGGGCGCGCTTCTCCTCGTGGGGCGGGGGCTGACGGAGCCGGCGCAGGGCGGTCTCGGCTACATGCTCTTCTCGGTGGCCATGACCATCGGGCGGCTGGCCGGCGACCGGATCGTCATGGCTCTCGGCGACCGGAGGGTTCTCGTCCAGGGCGGGCTTCTGACGCTGGCGGGCTTCGCGCTGCTCCTCCTTTGGGACTGGAGGCCGGGCGCCATGGCGGGCTTCGTGCTGATCGGGCTCGGGGCATCGAACATCGTGCCGGTGCTCTTCAGCCTTGCCGGCCGCCAGACCTCGATGCCGCCTGCGCTGGCCATCGCGGCCGTCACGACGACCGGCTACGCGGGCATCCTGGCGGGGCCGGCGCTGATCGGCTTCGCCTCACATCTCACCAGCCTTCCGACCGCCTTCTGGATGCTCGCGGTCATGATGGCGCTGGTGCCCGCGACGGCGCGGCTGGCGGCGGCACGCTGAAGCGCCACCTCGCGCGTTCTTGAAGCGGCGTGAGGGACAAGCGCCTTCGTCCGACGTGTCGCAAGACATAGATCAACGTGCGCGCGGAACCCTTCGGCGCCGATACCCGCTGGAAGGTTGAGCCTATGCCGGACACGACCCCCGAGTTGCCGACCGCTGCGCCTCCGGATCCGCGGCGGCAGAGTCTCGACGCGGGCCAGAGGCAGGCCGGACCGTCTGCGGCGCCACCGTTTGCCGAGCGATCCGGCGCCCGGCATGCGCGAGAACTCGAGCGGCACCTCGGATGGCTCGACAGTTTCACCGGCGTGGCGCTTGGCGTGCTGGCCGCCGCCTCCGGCATCTACACCTATCTCGGGGTCCGGACGCTTCTGGACGATACCGGCGCGTGGACGACCTTCGCCGCGCTGTCCTATTCCATCGCGGTCTCGGTCGGGATCTTCGTCTTCTGGTCCTACATGATGCGACTGCTGCCCGCGATGCGCAGCGCGGCGTCGCGGATCGGCCTGCTCTGTTCGATGGCGCTCGGCAGCCTCGCCATCATCGCCATGTCCTCCTGGCTGAACGCCGCAGCGCTCGCCGGAGCGGCGGCGGTCGAGCAGCACCTGGCCGAGACGGTGCAGGACTACCAGGCATCGCTCGAGCAAGCGCATTCGAATGCGATCGCGGGCCAGAGCCTCGGGCGCGACGTGGCGCGGGTGCGGCAGAGCTTCGGCGACCTGTCCGAGCAGGAGGCGGTGGGCGATCTCTCGGGCTTCGCCGGGCGGGGGGCGGTGTTTCGCGTGCTCACCCAGAAAGCGGCCGAGCTGGAGGCGCTGGAGACGCAGATCGCCGCGCAGGATGCGCCACTGGCCGCCGCTTTCGCCGAGGGCAACGCGATCCTCAGCAGGATGCGCGCGCTGACGGTCGAGGCGGGGCCGGTCGAGCAGCGGTCGGTCCGCTTCTCGGAGGAAGCCGTGCGGCTGGCGGGGATCGTGGCGCAGTTGCGGCAACTCAACGTGGCGCCGCTGGTGGCGCGTGCGGCGCAGGATCTGGCCGAGTCCGTCGTGCTGCCCGAGCTTGACGGAGGCTCGGACCTCGCCCGGTCGAGCCAGGCGAGCACGATCGACTCGGTCCTGTCGCTGCTGCGCCAGCGGGCCGAGACACTGCGCGGCGCGGCGGCCGAGGTCGAGGTGCTGCCGCCGGCCGAGGAGACGGTCTACACGCCCATTTCGGCCGCCGATGCGGTGATCCGGTATGCCGGCAATTTCGTCCCGAGCTGGGCCGGTGCCATCGCCATCGACCTGCTGCCGGCGGTGCTTGTCTTCATCATCATGGTCACGCAGTCGGCGATCAGGGCCGGCCGTGGAGAGGGTTCGGCCGAGGAGACGATGACGGTGGCAGAGTTGCGCGCCGCGCTTGCGGCCGCGCGTCTCCTGCAGGAGACGGAGTCGCACCGGGATGCGGCTCCGTGAGGGTGCGACCGTGACGGCCAACGCCGCTCCGCGCCGGGCAATCCGGGCGATGCTGGTGCTTCAGGTCGGGATCGGTGCCGCTCTGATCGTGATGGATCTGGTGCGGCCGGCGCCGCCTTCCCCCGCCGATCTCTTCTCGCCCGCGACGGCTCCGCAGACGAGACCCTACCGCCCCGACCTGCGCCCAGCACCGGGAACGGACGGTCCCCAGATGCGTCCCATGCCCGCGCGGCTCGAATTCGGTCTTGAGGGCGGGCGGATGACGCTCACCGGGCAGATCGCACAGGGGGATGCGGCGCGGTTCACCCGTTTCGTCGAGGAGCGCGGGACACGGCCGGAGGTGATCGCTCTCGACAGCTCGGGGGGCGTGGTTGCGGAGGCCCTGCTGATCGGCCGCCAGATCCGTGACCTGAATGCTGCAACTGAGGTCGGGCGTGGGTCGGTCTGCCTGTCCGCCTGTCCCTATCTGCTTGCGGGAGGCACGCCGCGGCGGGTCGAGGGCGGCGGTCTCGTCGGCGTCCACCAGCATTACTTCGGCGAGAACAGCCTTCTGCCGGCCTTCCTCGCCGTCGAGGACGTCCAGCGCGGGCAGGCGGAGGTCATGCGCTACCTTGACGAGATGGGCGTGGATGTCCGGTTGATGATGCACGGCATGGAGACGCCCGCGCGCGACATCTACATGCTCGACCGCGAGCGCATGGAAGAGCTGCGGCTGGTGACCGAGGCGGGCTGAGCCAAGACAGGCTTCTGCGCCGACTTGCCCGACCGGCGCCCGCGGCGGTGAGGCCGATGCCGCTCCACGCCGGATCCCGCTCTCCCGGATGCTCAGTCCAGCGGGCGGCGCAGGAACCGTGCGTAGCCCTGCAGGAACTCGGCGAGGCGTTCGCGTGTGGCGGGATCGGTCAGGGTGCCGGCCTCGTCGAAGACGTCGCGCGCCCGCGACACCATGAGGCGGCCGCCGAACCACGGCTCCATCCCCAGCGTTCGGATCACCGGCAGCCAGTGCGTCTGCGCGAGCGTCGTTCCGAAATTGCCCGGCGACGCGCCGATGATGGCGACCGGCTTGCCCCGAAAAAGGTCGCGCCCGGCGGGCGGGCGGCTCATCCAGTCGATCGCGTTCTTGAAGGCGCCGGGAATGCCGTTGTTGTATTCTGGCGTGACCAGAAGAAGCGCATCCGCGGCGGCGAGACCTTCCTGCAGAGCGACGACCGCCGCGGGCAGCCCATGTTCGGCCTCCATGTCGCCGTCGTAGATCGGCACGCCCGCGATGGAACGCACCTCGATCTCGACCCCTTCGGGCGCAAGATCTGCCGCGGCTCGCAGAAGGCCCGTGTTGAATGAGGCACGCCTCAGGCTGCCGGAGATACCGAAGATGCGCGTCATGCCATGTCCTCTCTGCCTTCTCCCGATCGGATCTGCCGGGGAGGATCCAGTCTGGCTGCACCCGCCGGGCTTGGCCAGACCCGGTGTGCCCTGATGACCTGCGCGCTTCGTCGTGCCGGCGGCCTGTTAGGCCGCCCGATGCCGCCAATCCTGCGGCAAGCTGGGGTCTCGTTCCGCGCCTCGGAGGGCTGCCGCCCGCTGCCGCCCGGCCGTCCTCCGCTTGCCGGAAGGCGCCGGCGAGCACCTGCTCCGGACCTCCACCTTTCGCAGCCATTGCCTTGGTCCGATCAAGCTGAAAAGACTTGATCAGGAAGCCGGAGCCGTGGGCGCGCCGCGTGTGTCACGGCGGAGCCGGATCCGGAGGCGGCGGGCGAACAGGCGCGGCGGGCCCGGTCGGTGAAGCGAGGCAGGAATGACGGACTGGACGGATGCGACGGCGGGTTCCTTCCTGCGCAGGCTCTTCGAGCGCGCGGTGGAGGCGTCACAGCCCGGCGCGCGCATTCCGCCGCTGCTGCCGCCATGCCCGGCCGGACGCATCGTCGTGCTCGGTGCGGGCAAGGCTTCCGTGGGCATGGCCCGCGCGGTCGAGGAGCATTACGGGGACTTTCCGCGTCTTTCCGGGCTCGTCATCACGCGGCATGGGCAGGGCGGTCCCGGACAACTTCGGCGCATCGCACTGCGCGAGGCGGCGCATCCGGTCCCTGACGCGGCGGGGCTGGCCGCCACGAAGGAGTTGCTTGCGCTGACGGAGGACCTCGGGCCGGACGATCTCGTGGTCACGCTGATCTCTGGCGGGGCCTCGGCGCTCATGGTGGCGCCGATCTCCTGGCTCACGCTCGAGGACAAGGCCGGGCTGAACCGCGCGCTTCTCGCCTCTGGCGCGACCATTTCCGACATGAACTGCCTGCGGCGGCATCTCAGCCGGGTGAAGGGCGGGCGGCTCGCCGCCGCCTGTGCGCCCGCCCGGGTGCTGGCGCTGCTCGTCTCCGACGTGCCGGGCGACGATCCTGCCGTGATCGCCTCGGGCCCCTGTCACGCGGATCCGACCAGCGTCGCCGATGCCCTTGCCGTGCTGCGCCGCCTGAACCTGGACCTTCCCCGGATCGAGGCGGCGCTTGCCGGCGCCGAGGCCGAGAGCGTGAAGCCCGGCGATCCGCGTCTCGCGCGCGTGGAAAGCCACATCGTCTGCTCGCCGCAGATGGCGCTGGAAGCGGCGGCAGAGGTCGCGCGGGCGGAGGGATTGCACGCCCATATCCTCGGGGATGCCGTTGAAGGCGAGGCGCGCGAGGTGGGGCGCGTCATGGCGGGGATCGCGCGGCAGGTGGTGCTTCGAGGCCAGCCCTTCGAGCGCCCGTGCCTTCTCCTGTCGGGCGGCGAGACGACAGTCTCGATCCGCGGAGCCGCGGGCCTCGGTGGGCGGAACGTGGAGTTCCTGCTTGCCTATCTCCTCGCCGCACGCGACCTGCCGGGATGGGCGCTGGCGGCGGATACCGACGGTGTCGACGGCGCGGCCGAAGTCGCCGGCGCAGTGGGAGGTGCCGGGCTTTTGCAGGCGGCACGGGCGGCGGGGATCGATCCCGTCGAGGCGCTGGCCGGGCATGATGCGCACAGCTTCTTCCAGAAGCTCGTCGCGCAGGTGGTCACCGGCCCCACCGGCACGAACGTGAATGACTTTCGAGCGATCCTTCTGCCCTGAAGGGGCCGTTCCGCCAGTTCGACTTCCCGCGGTCCGCAGTGAGGTTGGCGTGGTCAGCGCCGTGCCTTCAGAAGACGGCGTGCTCGCCCAGGTCGACGGTGGCTTCGTCGCGCAGGAGACGGGCATAGAACTCCTCGAGCGTCTCCCGGCCGGTCGAGGGCGTGGCATCGGCATCATATCGTCCGGTGGCCGGATCGAGAACCAGCATGGACTCGGTCGCGTAGTAGCGGCCAATGCGGGCAAGCTCGGCCTTGTCGCGCAGCTTTGGCGCGACCCGCCCCAGAGTGCCGAGGACTCCGATGATCGTGTCCAGCAGCGCGACCGGCACATGTCTGAACCTCGGCTCCTGCCCCATCAGTCGGAAAAGTATCTCGCCCTGCTCGCGTGGCGTGATGGCAGGACCTGGGCCGCCGATGGGCAGGATCCGGTTCCTCAGGCTCTCGTCCTCGAGGCAGCGGGCGATGTAGCGGCCGAGATCGTCGTCGCTGATCGGCTTGCAGGCTGTCAGCCGGCCGTCCCCGAAGACGAGGAAGGGTCGGCCCTGCCGCAGGCGCTTCACCTGACCCGAAAGCGACTTGAAGAAGGCGGTGGGGCGTACGATGGACCAGTCGAGGCCTGACCGCATCAGCTCTTCCTCGAAGGCAAGCTTGGCCTGCTGGAAGGCGAGGAGCGGCTTCTGCACGCAGATGGCCGAGAGCAGCACAACCTGCGTGACGCCTGCTGCCTTGGCCGCGGCGAGCGCGTGCGAATGGGCCTTGTGGTCGATCTCCCAGGCGTCCCGCGGCACGCCCGTGCGCGAGGCGAGGCAGGAGACGAGCGCGTCGAACTTCTCGGTCTGGAAGCCGTCGCGCACGAGCGAGGTCGGGTCGGTTACATCGCCGTAGCGCAGGATCGCGCCGTCGGGCAGGTCCACACGCCGACCGGGGCTGCGGGGGCGCAGGAAACAGACCACCTCGTGTCCCCGCTCGAGCAGGGCCTTGACCGTCGCGCGACCGATCGTGCCCGTGGCGCCGAGCATGAAGATGCGCCGGGGCTCGGGAAGGGTGGCAGGCTGGCTCATCGCGACATTCCTCGGCTGTCTTTTTCCCGCCGGACGGGGCAGGGGCCAAGCCAATCTAGGCGGCGGCGCATTGCGCCAGAAGGGGACTTGAGGTCGCGTCGCGCAGCCGTGCAGCTCTTGTGGCGGTCACGTCTGCCGGCAGCGGGAAAAGGCGTTCGGGCGGCCGACAGGCAGGCGCGCGAAGTCAGGCGCCGGTAACGCGCCAGATCACGTCGCCGACATCGTCCGCAAGCAGCAGAGACCGTCGGTCCGGTCCGACCGCCACCCCTACCGGTCTTCCGAAGGCCAGCTTCTCATCGGCGGACAGGAAGCCTGTCAGGACGTCCCTGGGCGGCCCGGACGGCCTTCCGTTCGAGAAGGGCACGAAGATCAGCCGATAGCCGCTGAGCTTCGAGCGGTTCCAGGATCCGTGCTGCCCGATCGCCATCCCTTCCGGGAAGCCGGGCAGCGTCCCCTCCGGCACCCAGCAGAGGCCGAGCGAGGCCGTATGTCCCCCGAGCGCATAATCGGGCGTGATCGCCCGGGCGACCATGGCGGGGTCCTGCGTCACCCGGTCGTCCATGATCCGGTTCCAGTAGCAGTAGGGCCAGCCGTAGAACCCGCCGTCCTCCACCGAAGTGAGATAGTCGGGCGGGGTCTCGTCGCCGAGGCCGTCGCGCTCGTTCACCACCGTCCAGAGCACTCGGGTCGCGGGCTCCCAGGCGAGGCCGACGGGGTTCCGCAGACCCGAGGCATAGATCCGCGACTGTCCGGATGTGAGATCCAGTTCCCAGATCGCGGCGCGGCCTTCCTCGGCCTGCATCCCGTCGTCTCCTATGTTGCTGAGAGAGCCGACGCCCGCATAGAGGCGGCGACCGTCGGGCGAGACGATCAGGCTGCGCGTCCAGTGCCCGCCGGGCTTGAAGGTCGTGAGCCTGCGCCCTGGACCATCGATGCGTGTTGCACCCTCGTGGTAGGGGAAGGCCAGGATCCCGTCGGTATTGCCGAGGTAGAAGGTGCCGTCGACGAGCGCCATGCCGAAGGGTTGGTTCTGGCCTTCGAGGAAGGTTTCGCGCAACCCGGCCTCGCCGCGTCCCTCCGCATCGCGGAGGAGCGTGACCCTGTTCGGGCTGTGGCCGAGGGCGCGAGCCCGCCGCATCGTGGCCTGTGCCGCTGCATCGAGGAGATTCTTCGGCGGCGTGGGAAGTTGGCGGGATTCGGCCACCAGAACGTCACCGTTCGGCAGGACCTCGATCCACCTCGGATGTTCCAGCCCGGTCGCGAAGGCATTGACCTTCAATCCCGGCGCCGCCGTGGGCAGATGCCCCTGTGCCCAGCCGCGGGCCACCGGCATCTTGAGCGTCATGATGCCCTGACTTCTTGCCTCGGGGATGGAGGGGGAGGGGCCCAGTGCCTGGATGGCGGGCGATCCGTAGCGCCTCATGAGGACCATCGTGTTGCCGACGACGGCGGTGGCGCGCGCCAGAAAATCCATGTGTTTTCCTCGACCATTCCCCAAAGAGGCTAGCGCAAGCGCCGATTTAATCAATCGGCGGAAGGTCCTGTGGTGCTTTGTCTGCCTCGTGCGGTGCCCTGCGCACGTGTTCCCGCCGCCGGTTGCGCTTGCGGGAGCGACGACGGCTGATCCAGATCAACCCCTTCGGCTGCATCCCCAGTGTAGCATCCGCCATCTGCCGGGGAGGGTGCCATGGATCTCGTGCCGCTCGTGGACCTCGTGGGCGAGGCACGGACCTCGGCCCTCTTCGGGCTGCTGACGGGCCTCGTCTTCGGCATTGCCGCGCAGCGCTCTGCCTTCTGCCTGCGCGCCGCGACGGTCGAATTCGCGCGCGGCCAGTTCGGACAGCGCATGGCCGTCTGGCTCCTGACCTTCTCGACGGCGCTGGTCTGGGTGCAGGCGGCCGAGGGATGGGGCTTCTTCCGCTCGGGCGACGCACGGATGATGGCCGTCGCCGGCTCCTGGTCCGGCGCGATCATCGGCGGGTTCCTCTTCGGCGCCGGGATGGTGCTTGCCCGCGGATGCTCGGGCCGGCTTCTGGTGCTGGCGGCGACCGGGAACCTGCGTTCGGTGGTGGCGGGGCTGATCTTCGCCGTCGTGGCGCAGATGTCGCTGCACGGGTGGCTGGCTCCGCTCCGCGACTGGCTGGCCCGGCTCTGGGTGACGCCGGGAGGGCGCAACGTCGACCTTCTCGACCTGCTGAACGTGCCGCGCGAGGCGGGCCTTGTGCTGGGGCTGGGCCTCGCTGGCTTCGCGCTCTGGCTTGCGCGGAAGAACCGGATTGGCGCCTCGACCCTCGTCTTCGCCTCGGGCGTGGGCTTTGCCGCGGCGCTCGGCTGGGTGCTGACCTACAACCTCGCGCAGGTCAGCTTCGAGCCGATGGCTGTCACCTCGGCCACCTTCAGCGGCCCGTCGGCGAACACGCTCATGTTCTTCCTCGTCCCCGAGCCGGAGTTCGGCTTCGATGTGGGGCTCGTGCCGGGCGTCTTTCTCGGCGCTCTCATCGCTGCGGGCCTGGCACGCGAGTTGAGATTCCAGGGCTTCGACGGCGCGCCGGCGATGCGGAGGGCGATGATCGGCGCTGTGCTCATGGGTTTCGGGGCGATGCTTGCGGGTGGCTGCGCGATCGGGGCGGGCGTGTCGGGCACGTCCATCTTCGTGGCGACCGCCTGGCTCGCGCTGCTCTGCATGTGGATCGGGGCCGTCCTGACGGATCTCGTGGTCGATCAGGCGGCCCGCCCCGCAGTGGCCTAGGCGAGCAGGAAGCGAAAGCCGGCCGCCGCCCGTCCGACACGGCCGATGCCGCCGTCGGGCAGGTGGAAGCCGACGAGCAGGAGCCCTTCCTCCGCCGCCTCGGCAAGCAGTGCCGCACGGGTCGTCGCGGCAAGGGCGGCATCCTGATCCGAAGGAGACAGCCACTCCGGCCTCTCGAAGCCCACGTGGGCGTTCGTCACCGCGTCGCCCGCGATCAGCATCGGCTCGTCCGCCTCGATCCTGAAGGCCAGGTGGCCAGGCGTATGGCCGGGCGTCAGGCGGGCGACCACACCGGGCAGCACCTCGTCTCCGTCCTCGACCAGCCCGATGCTGTCCGCGATGATCTCCAGCCGCCGCCTTGCGCCCGCCGCGAATGTGGCGCGGGCCTCGCCGATGGACGAGGCCGTCTCCGGGTCCATCCAGTAGTCGAACTCCACCCGTCCCATGACGTGCCGGGCCCCGGCGAAGAGCGGCTCGTCGAACTCGTCGAGCAACCCCCAGAGATGATCGGGGTGGCCGTGGGTGAAAAGGACGTCGGTGACTTCGTCCGGGGTGACGTCCAGAGCAGCCAGGGCTTCGGAAAGACGGCCTGCCGTCGGCATGAAATCCGCGCCCGCGCCGACGTCGAAGAGCACGGTGTTGGTGCCGTCCCTGAGAAGCGTCACGTTGCAGGGCGGCTCGACCGATCCGCCCGCAATGCCGTGGCGGGCGAGGATGGGCGCGAGTTCATCCTTCGGCATGCCGCCGAAGAGGAAGTCGGCGGGCAGGACGAGATGGCCGTCGGACAGCGTGTCGAGGCGCAGGCTGCCGCTCTCGATCCGGCTGCCCGACCAGAGGCGTCCGGGCAAGGCGATGCCCGCTGCGGCAGTGGCGAGGAAGCGGCGGCGCGTGACGGTCATTGCTGGCCTCTCTGTGGTGATTGCCTGGGCCGGCGCGGATGGACCTTGCGCTCCGTCCGGTTGCCGGCTCGTGTGGCTGTGGCTGTGGCTGTGGCTGTGGCTGTGGCTGTGGCTGTGGGTGTGGGTCGCGAGGTCAGCCGAACATCTCCTCGGTGATGGCGGCATACCAGCCGAGGCTCTGCTGCCAGGTCGCCAGCCGCGTCGCCCTGTTCTCGCCCATCTGGCTGATGAAGCGGTCCGTGCTCGCGATCTTCTCTGGCGTGGGTTCGTAGGTGCCGCCGACCTTGACCGAGTCCTCCGGCGCGATCAGCGACCAGCAGGTGTTGGCGTAGCGTGCAGGCGGCGCCGTGGCTCCGGCGAGGTCGGCCAGGATGGCCGCGGCCACCACATGCGCCTGACTGTTCGCCGCCGACGCCGATTTCGGCATGTCCCCCGCAATCGAGGCATCGCCGAGCACGAAGATCCGCGGATCGAAGCGGCTTCTCATGGAGGACGGGTCGATCGGGGCCCAGCCGGTCTCGTCCGTCAGGGCCGCTTCCGCGACGAGGCGGCCTGCGACCTGTGCCGGAATGACGTTGCAGACGTCGACCGCTTCCGCCTCGCCGTCGATCACCACTTCCATCCGGTCGGGGCGCACCTCGATCCGGTCGCCACCCATGTCGGGCCCCAGCCGCTCGATCATGTTCGGGTAATGGGCCTGCCAGCCTTCCTCGAAGAGGGTCTGCTTGGAATAGTTCTTCTTCGGGTCCAGAAGCAGGATCCTGGCACTCGGGTTGATCTCGGTCAGGCGGTGCGCGACCATCGACACCCGCTCGTAGGGTCCGGGGGGGCAGCGGTAGGGGTTCGGCGGCGCAATGAGGCAGAAGACCCCGCCCGGCCGCATCGCATCGACCTGCTCGCGCAGGAGACGCGTCTGCGCCCCCGCCTTGTAGGCATGCGGCATGAGATCCGCGGCAGCGAGGCTCCAGCCCGGCACGCTCTCCTCGACGAAGTCGATGCCGGGCGAGAGGACGAGGCTGTCCCAGCCGAGGCTTCCGCCGCCTGCCAGCCTGACGCTGCGGCTGTCCCGGTCGATCCCGGTCACGCTGTCGCGGACGAGGGTGACCCCGAGGGCCGCGAGCCGGTCATAGCCGTGGGCGATGCTGTCGAGACTGCGGAGGCCGCCGAGATGCAGGTTCGAGAAGAAGCAGGTGTGATAGACCGCCTTCGGCTCGATCAGCGTCACCTCGGCCGCGCCGGCGCCCGCCACGACAAGACGATGCGCCACCGATGCGCCGCCGGCCCCGCCGCCCACCACCACGACCCTGGCCCTGGCCTGCCCGATGACGGCGGGCGCGGCGAGGCTCGCGGCGGCGGAAGCCAGGAAGGTGCGTCGGGTGAAGGTCATCGCGGAACTCCAGTTCATGCGGTTCGGCGCGCCCGACAGGCCGGGACGACCTGTGGCGGCCGGTCCGCCGATCCTCTCTCCATCCCCGTCCGATCCCGCCGCGCCGTCGCGCAAGGCTCGCTGCCGATGCGCCCGGTCCAGTGCGCCTTCGCGTTCGTCAATCCGTCGCGTCGTCCGGAGTCACGTCGAGGACGGTCGCGTGCATCGTGATCTCGACCTCGGCCTTGCAGTCCGTCATGCAGGGCGGCTGGCTGAAAGCCGGGATCTCGGTCGTCGCGCGGTCGTCCACGAAGAAGCCGTCGGCATTCGGCATCTGCACCTCGAGGAAGTTCTCGCGCGAGAGGGTGAAGTCCTCGTCCACCAGATCGTTGTTGTAGAGGAGGTAGGCCACGATCGCATAGGTCTCGTCGGTCGTCAGGCTGCGCGCGTCGCCGAAGGGCATGGCGCGGTGGACATAGTCCCAGGCCGTCGAGAGATAGGGCCAGTAGCTGCCGATGGTCTTCTGCGGATCGTCGTGGTCGAGCGTGCCGTCCCCGCCCGCAAGCTTCGGCCAGTTGTCGACGCCTTCGCCGAACTCCCCGTGACAGACGGCGCAGCGGTCCGAGAAGAGCTCCTCGCCGGTGGCCACGTCGCCCGAACCTTCGGGCAGGCCCAGCCCGTCGGGCCGGATGTCGATGTCCCAGGCGGCGACCTCCTCGGGGAGTGCGACGCGGCCGATGCGCGGCCCCTCGGCCGCGGCAACGGGCGCGGCCACGAGTGCCGCGAGAAGCAGAAGCTCAGGAAATTTCGACATTTTCCGCCTCACCGTTCGATTTCACCCACCAGGTGTGGATGCCGTTGTTGTGATAGACCGAATTCACGCCGCGCACGGCGCGCAGCTGGCTCTTGGTCGGTTGGACATAGCCCGTGCTGTCCACCGCCCGTGACTGGAGGAGCAACTCCGAGCCGTCCCAGTCGAAGTCGAGATAGAAGCGGTGCAGGGCCTTGTCCTGCGAAGGTCCGGAGAGGCGCGCCTGCTGCCAGTTCTTGCCGCCGTCGAGCGAGACGTGGACCTCGCGGATCGAGCCGCGGCCGGACCAGGCGAGGCCCGAGATCACCGTGGGGCCGGGGCCGTGGGTGATCGGCGCCTGCGGGCTCGGGCTCGTGATGATCGACTTCGCATCCATCTCCCAGGTCCAGCGGCGCGAGCGGCCGTCGGCCATCGTGTCGGTGTATTTCGACGTCTCCTCGCGGTGCTCCCAGGGCTCGTCGCCCACCTCGACGCGTCGCAGCCACTTGACCCACATGTTGCCTTCCCAGCCCGGCACCACCAGCCGGACCGGATAGCCATGTTCCATCCGCAGCGCCTCGCCATTGGCCTTGAAGGCGACCAACACGTCGTCGAGCGCCTTCTCGATGGGCAGCGACCGGCTCATGGCCGAGGCATCGCCGCCCTCGACCAGCACCCACTTGCCCTCGGGCTTCACGCCCGCCTCGGCGAGCAGGGTGCGCAGCGGAATGCCGGTATATTCCATGTTGTGGATCATGCCGTGGGTGAACTGGCAGCCGTTGAGCTGCGCGCCGGCCCATTCCATCCCGCCGTTGGCGGCGCATTCGAGGAAATAGGTGCGGTTCTCGCGCGGGAAGCGCTCGAGATCCTCGTAGGTGAAGACCAGCGGGCGGTCGACGAGCCCGTGGATCATCAGCCGCCAGTCAGCCTTGGAAAGCTCGATCGCCCCCGCGTGGTGCCGCTCGAAGGCGCATCCCTGCGGGGTGATGGTGCCGTCGAGCGCGTGGATCGGCGTGAAGTTCACCGACGAGATCGTGTCAGCCGTCAGCCACTCGACGTTGCGGCGCACGACATGCGACTCGAAGTGGATGGGCATGCCGTAGGGCGTGGCGTCCACACCCTCGCCCAAGGCCTGCGCCCAGGGCTGCACCTCGGTGATGAGCGGATCGGGCGTGGCCGCGCGGGCGGCCGTCGCAGCCAGGGCGCCGCCGGCTGCGGCCCCTGCAAGGAAGCGGCGGCGGGTCGGGCCTGTCCCGGTCCTCGTGCCTCCGGTGGTGTCGTCGGTCATGGCGGTTCTCCCGTCTCAGGCGCCGGTGATGGTGACGGAGCTGTTCGGCTCCAGCTTCACGGTGCCGGTCTTCTTCAGGTGGCTTTCGACCACGTCCCAGATCTGCGGCCCCTCGGTCCCCTCGTTGACCGAGGCCCAGCCCGCGACGGTGTAGTTGCGCGCCGGGTCGATCGCCTCTCCGGTGCGCAGGAGCGTCATCTCGGAGATACGGCTGCCGATGGGCTGCGAGATGTCGATCCGGTAACCGAGGCCGCCCACGCGCACCATGTCGCCCCCCTGCTGGTAGTAGGGATCGGGGTTGAAGATGTTGTCGGCCACGTCCTCGAGCACCGTCTTGAGGAATTCGCCGGTCATCTGGTTGCGGTAGCAGGCGCCGTAGGTCATCGAGGTGGCCGCCATCAGGTCCTCGCGCCGGATCGCCTCACCGGGCATGACGCTCGGGCCCCAGCGCACGCCGGGCGACATCGCGATCTCGGCATCGCGCTCGGAAAGCATCGCCTCGCAGATCAGGTCGTCCCAGGTGCCGTTGAAGTTGCCGCGGCGATAGAGGAGACTTTCGGTGCGGGCGAGTTCCTCCGACAGCTGCGGCTCGAAAGGTGCGCGCGCCGCATCCACGAGCGCCGCCATCTCGGGATCCGGCGCGATGACGTCCGCGAAGATCGGGATCAGCTTGTGGCGGAAGCCCATCATCCGCCCGTCGCGCAGGTCGAGATCGACCCGGCTCACGAACTTGCCGTGCGAGCCCGACGCGATGAGGATGGTCTCGCCCACCAGCAGCGGCTCGGGCAGGGCATCGTGGGTGTGGCCGGTAAGGATGACGTCGATCCCCTTGACCTGCGCGGCCATCTTGCGGTCGACGTCGAAGCCGTTGTGCGAGAGGCAGACGACAAGGTCCACCCCTTCGGCCCGCACCTCGTCCACCATCTCCTGCATCCGCTCCTCGCGGACGCCGAACGAATATTCGGGAAACATCCAGCCGGGGTTCGCGATGGGCATGTAGGGGAAGGCCTGGCCGATGACCGCGATCCTGAGGCCGCCGCGCTCGAAGATCTCGTAGGGCGGGAAGGCGGGCTCGTCCCATTCCTTGTCGAAGATGTTGGCGCCGAGGAACGGGAAGGGCAGGGCGTCCACGATCTCCTTCACGCGCTCGGTGCCGTAGGTCCATTCCCAGTGCGAAGTCATCGCATCGACCTTCAGCGCGTTCATCGCGTCGACCATGTCCTGCCCCTTTGTGAGCAGCGCCGTCATCGATCCGTGCCAGGTGTCGCCGCCGTCGAGCAGCAGCGCCTCGGGCCGGTCGGCGCGGATGGCCTTCACCACGGTCGCGATCCGGTCCATGCCGCCCATCCGGCCGTAAGCCTTCCCCAGCGCCTCGAAATCGGTGTGGGTGAGGGCATAGGCCTCCGGGCTGCCCGGCTCGATCCGGTAGAGCTTCAGGAAATCCGCTCCGGTCACATGGGGCGGCTTTCCCTTCGCGTCCCCCACTCCGAGGTTGATCTCGGGCTCGCGGAACCAGATCGGCTTCAGCTGGGCGTGCAGGTCGGTGACATGGATCAGCGTGAGGTTGCCGAACGGCTCGGAGCGGAGCAACTGGTCCTGTGTCAGCGCCTGCTGAGCGGCGAGGCGCGACCAGCGGCCGATGCCCGAGGCGCCCCAGATCACCGAGGCGGCAAGGCTTGCCTGAAGGAATTCGCGGCGCGAGATCATGCTTGGATCGTCCTCTGAGGCCAGCCGAGGCCGTCGCGCCCGATGGCGCGAGGGTCCGGCCGAAGGGGAGGGGCGCGCAGGAACCGCGCGCCGGGAGAGGTCACTGGCGGACGGCAAGGCCCTCGACAGGCAGCGTCATGCCGCGCGAGGCGACATAGAGCTCCAGTGCGCGGAACTCGGGGGAGCCCACCTCGAAGGGTTCGCCGCGGGTGTCGCGGATGCAGCCCGAGAACCGCTGATGGATCGAGACGATCCCCGCATCCGCCAGCCGGTAGGTCGGGAAGCCGTTGATCTGGCCCTGGCTCAGGTGGTCGGCGCGGATCATCTTGCCCATGTTCAATTCGTGGCAGGAGGCGCAGGACAGTTCGAGCTGTCCGTAGCGGGTATAGTAGATCTCCTTGCCCTGCTCCCAGTAGGGCTCGGCCGGACCGTCGATCTTCACCGCCACGGGCATCCCGCGCGACTGGACCGAGATCGCCGAGGTCATCTGCTTCATCTGGGGCGAGTTCCACTTCCAGGCTTCGGCGCCCATGCGCTCGGTCCGGCAGGTGTTGATGAAGTTCTCGACCGACCACAGGTCGTTGCCCGCGGGGTTGACCTTCGGCATCGAGGCGCGGACGCCCTTCATGCTCTCGATCCCCTCGTGGCACGAGGCGCAGGACTTGCCCTCGCTGCCCTCCACCGTGTTCCAGAGATCGACGCCCAAGTCCGCAAAGACCATCGCCGGGTTGTCGAAATCGTCCATCTCCAGCGCGCGGGTCTCGTCGGTGCGAAAGAGCCAGCCGGAATAGACGGTGTCGAAGGCAGCCTTGAGATGCTCGGGCGCCTCGGCGCGGGTCGGGATCTCCAGCTCGCCATTGATGACGAGTTCGGCATCGGGGTGCGGGTCCGCCATCGCCGGCGCCGAAGCGAGGGCCAGAGTGGCGGCAAGAAGCGGGCTGCGCAGGCGCAGTCTCATGTGGCGGTTCCTCCCTGGGTTCGGCCGCCCGGGTCCCCGCGGGCAGCCCATGCCTGAGGCTCAGGCGACCTCGATCGTCTTCTTGTCCTCGTAGACGGAGCCATCGTCGTCATACCAGGTGAAGGTGAACTCGCCGGTGGCGTCCACCTTGGCGTCGAATTCGAAATAGGGATTGGTCGAGACCGCGGGCTCGATGGTCACGTCGATCACGTTCACGCCGTTGAAGTCGCAGGTGAAGCGGTTGATGATCGAGCGCGGGATCAGGTTGCCGTCCGGATCCTTGCGCTGCCCGCTTTCCATCTGGTGCGAAATCAGGGTCTTGAGCGTGACGACCTCGCCCGGGCTGGCGGTCTTCGGCACCTTCACGCGGGGTTTTGCGTCCTTGGCCATGTCTCTGCCTCCTCTCGTTCTCTCAGCCGCCGCAGCCGCCGATGGTGACCTTCACGGTGGCGCTCGTCTGGACGAAGCTGCCGTCCGCCATCTTCGCGATCGCCACGACATCCTGCGTCTTCGCAAGGCGGATGCGGGTCGCCGCCATCTGCGAGCCTGCGGCGGGGCCGAAATTGAAGGTGGCGACGGCGGGCTCGGGATTGCCCGTTGCGACCAGCATGATCGACGCCGCGCCGGGCGCGTCGACCGAGACCGGCACGGTGTTGCCGTTCTCGGCGATCTCCGGTGCGGTGAGGGAGATGCCGCCGGTGCCGATCGCAGCACCTCCGGTGAAGGCCGCGATCGCCTCGTCGGCGGCGGCGTTCGCCGGCAGCGGCAGGGTCAGGACGGCCAGTCCGCCGAGGCCCAGTGCCAGGGTCTCTCGTCTCGAAAGCCTCATTCGGTATCCTCCTCTTCGGGCCTCTCCGGTCACTGCTTGAGCGTCAGGAGATAGGCGACGACATCCTCGATCTGTTGCGCGGTCAGGATCGGCGGCAGGTCGGCGGGTGCGGGCTTGGTGGTGTAGGCATCGCCCGGCCGGATGTAGCCGCTGTTCTTGTAGAAGGCCGGCATCACCGAGCCTTCGAAGGTCATCTTGGCGTTGGCCACGATGCCGCGCAGTTGCGCTTCGCTGTAGCGGTCGGCCACGCCCTCGAGCGAGGGCCCGACGTCGCCGTGGAACGGAACGTCCGCCATGGTGGGGATCTGGTGGCACGCCACGCAATTGCCCTGCGGGCGCGTCGTCATCACCTTCGCGCCGGCCTCGGGATCGCCCGGAGTTCCGGTGAGCGACCCGTCGAGAGCCCCTTCCGTGAACTGCAGGTCATGCGGTCCCGTCACGGCCAGCGCCGGCAGGGCCAGGCACGCTGCGACTATCCCCGGCAGATACTGGTGCCTCATCCTCTCCTCCCTCGTCTCCTCCGACTCGAACGATACGTCGGCTTGTCACGTCGCGCAATAAAGATATTACAATTCTTGCATAGCTTGCTGCGGTGGATGCCCGCATCTCAGTTCGAGGCGTTCATCCGTTCGGCCACAAACTTCTGAAAATGCTCGCCACTTTCATAACCGTGGTCGCGCACCCAGGTCAGCAGGGCCGCCGTCGTGCCCTTGCCGAAGGCGCCCGGCATGGTCGCAACGGCGGCCTCGGCAGCGGTCTTGCCGTCCGGAACCTCCTCGGGAAGGAACATCAGCGTCGGCGTGAACATGACCCCCCAGCGCTGCGCGGCCTCCTTTTCGGTCATGACCGTGCCGTCGAAGTCGGTCACCTCGGTGTCACCGAACAGGTTCATCTGCACGACGAAATAATGATTCCGGATCAGGGCGTCGATCTCGGGATCTGGATAGATCTCCTCGTGCATCTTCGTGCAGTAAATGCAGCCGCGCTGCTCGAAGGTGACGAGCAGCCGCTTGCCCTCGGCATTGGCCTCCGAGAGATCCTCGCGCAGGTCCTTGAACGTGTCGCGGAGCCAGTCGGGCTTGTGCAGCCCGTCGTCGCCGAGCTCTGCCGCATGGGCGGGCAGGGCGAAGGCGAGTGCCGCTGCCAGTGTCAGAAGTCGCATCTTCTCCTCCCTCAAGTGAGCGTTCCGCTCCAGTCGAAATGGCGGATCATGAAATCGGCGATCCGGTTGACGGAATTCGTGGCGATGAGCACGGCGAAGAGGATGAGCATGGCGCCCATGGCCTTTTCCACATGGCCCAAGTGGCGGCGATGCCGACCGACCCAGGCCAGGAACGGCTGGGCGAAGAAGGCGGCCAGCACGAAGGGCAGCGTCATCGCCAGTCCGTAGGTCAGCAGCAGCGAGGCTCCGCGCCAGAGCTCGCCCATGCCGCTGGCGATCATCAGGATCGCGGCGAGCGCGGGCCCGACGCAGGGGGTCCAGCCAAAGCCGAAGGCAAGGCCCATGACATAGGCGCCGAGCAGGCTCGACGGTTCGGCGCGCGATTCGATCCGCGCCTCGCGATAGAGGACGGGTATGCGCAGCAGCCCGAGGAAATGCAGCCCGAAGAGGAACAGCACACCGGCCGCCACCCAGGAGAGCGGCTCCTTCCAGCGGGCGAAGGCCTGCCCCAGCGCGGTGGCCCCAAGGCCCAGCAGGACGAAGATCGTCGTGACGCCGAGCGCGAAGGCGAGCGCCGAGACGACGAGGCGACGTTGCGCCCCCGGCGCGATGCCGGCAGTCCCCCGCAGCTCGTGCATCGAGATGCCTGCCATATAGCAGAGATAGAAGGGCACCATGGGCAGGATGCAGGGCGACAGGAAGGACAGGAACCCCGCCAGCGCGGCTCCGCCATAGCTCATCTCGAACATCCGCTCCCCCCTCGGTCCGGCAGAACATGACCGGCGCCGGCCCCGGAGGGCAGCGTCCGGGCCCGGCCCGTCGATCATTACGCTTGACGCGGCGCCGCCTCCCCGCGGGACCGCCAACTCCTCCCCGGCGGGCAGGACCCGCCTCCGCAGCCCGGCACGCGCGAAAGGCGCTTGCAGCTTGTTACGGATAGATTAGGATATTTCGATATTTCAACCCGGACGTCAATCATGCTGTTGCGCTCGATCCTTCTTCTGGCGGCACTCGGCGCAACTCCGGCCGCGGCCGAGTTGCGGCTGGTGATGGTCGAGCAGCCGGGATGCGTCTGGTGCGCGGCGTGGGACCACGAGATCGGCCCGATCTATGCCCGCAGCGAGGAGGGCCGGCAGGCGCCCCTCGTCCGGCAGCAGCTTCGGAAGCCTCTCCCGGAAGGCTTCGTCTTCTCGCGCCCCGCAACCTTCACCCCGACCTTCGTGCTCGTGGACGAGGGCCGCGAGATCGGCAGGATCGAAGGCTATCCCGGCGAGGGGTTTTTCTGGGCACTGCTCGGCCAGATGCTCGACGAGCTGCCCGAGGGTTGATCGTCGGCGGATCCAGGCCAGTTCCCGCTGGAAGCCGGTCAGGAAATCGTGTCATTCCTGGACAAGATTGAAGAGGCGGACGATGTCGCGGCAGCAGGCAGAACGGGTGGAAGCGGAGGAGCCGGCGCAAGTCGAGGCGCCCGGTCCGGCCGATCTGGTGGGCTCGGCCGAGGACGCCGCCGGTTTCCTCAAGGCGCTGGGGCATGAGGGGCGACTCACCATCCTGTGCCATCTGACCTCGGGTCCCAAGAGCGTGATGGAGCTTGAAACGCTGCTCTCTTCGCGTCAGGCTGCGGTGAGCCAGCAGCTGGCGCGGCTACGTCTCGAGGGTCTGGTGAGCGCCCGTCGCGAAGGCCAGGCGATCTTCTACTCGATCCTCGACCCGAAGGTGGAGCGGATGGTGAGCCTTCTGGCAGAGCTCTTCTGCCAGCGTGACTGAGCCGCCCGGCGCGCGGGACCTCTTTGGGAGGAGAGGGAAATGGAAAGCCTACCCTTTGGCGCACTGGCGGCCCTGATTGGCCTTGCCGGGGGACTCGTGCTCGGCCTCGCCGCCCGTTTGGGAGAGTTCTGCACACTGTCGGCTGTCGAATCGGCGCTTTATGGCGGGGATCAGCGCAGGCTCAGGCTGTGGGGCGTGGTGCTGGCGACGGCGATCCTCGGCACGCACGTCCTTGCCGCTACGGGGCTGATCGATCTCGGCGGCACGATCTATCACCAGATGGTCTGGAACCCCTGGGCGAGCGTTCTGGGCGGGCTCGTCTTCGGCTATGGCATGGCGCTGGCCGGCAATTGCGGCTTCGGGGCGCTGGTGCGCTTCGGCGGGGGGGACCTGCGCTCGATGGTGATTGTCGTGGTGATGGGCATCTTCGCCTTCATCGCTCTTTCCGGCCCGCTGGCGCCGCTGCGCATCGCGCTCTTCCCGCAGGTTGAGGCGACGGCTCCCCAAGGGATCGCACCGGCGCTGGGGCTGAACGGGACGGCAGGGCTGCTGCTCGTGGCGCTTGTGGTGTCGGCCGCACTTGCAGTCTGGGCGCTGCTCCATTCGCCGCTGAGACGCGACCGGCGCATGATCGGCTGGGGCGTGGCGGCGGGTCTCGCCGTGGTCTGGTGCCTCGCCGCGACGACCTGGCTGAACCATGCGAGCTTCGGCGGAGTGGGCATCGAGGGACCGTCCTACACGGCGCCGATCGGGCGGACGCTGATCTTCCTCATGACGTCCACCGCGGGCGGGATCACCTTCTCGGTCGGCTCCATCGCGGGCGTAATCCTCGGTGCGCTGATCGGCTCGATGATCCGCGGGCTTTTCCGCTGGGAAGCCTGCGAGGATCCGAGAGAGCTTGGCCGTCAGGTCTCCGGCGCAGCCCTGATGGGCGTGGGCGGGGTCGTGGCCATGGGGTGCTCCATCGGGCAGGGGGTCACGGGGTTCGCGACGCTCGCCTGGTCCGGGCCGGTGACGCTGGCCGCCATCGTCGTGGGTGCGGCCCTGGGCCTGCGCCAGCTCATCCACGGCTTCCAGCCGGAGTGAGTGCCGAGCAGGTCCAATGTCCCCTCATGACGCGGAAGCGGGTCACCACGCGCCTCCCCGCCCCAACGTCGTCAACTCACCGTGAGGCCCACGGTCCTGCCGAGTGGAAGCCGCTCCCTTAAGCTGCCCTTAAGCTCCGCCCGCAAACCGGGGGGGCAGGCAAGCAAAGGAGCAGACACATGAGGTTCATGAGCCGACGCCACGCGCTGGGACTGGGGCTGGCCGCCGCGGGCGGGCTCGTCCTGCCGGGGCGGCTTCGCGCCGGGGATGTGCACCGGGCGAACATCTCGTCCTTCACCATGCAGAACTGGGAGGACCATTTCGACCGGCTCGGCAAGGGTGCCATCGTGGCCGACACCACCTCGCGGGCGCTGCATTTCTGGAGTGGCGACGGGCAGGACTACCGGATCTATCCGACCTCGGTACCCATCTCGGAAGAGCTGACGAAGCGCGGCTATACCGAGATCGTGCGCAAGAAGGTCGGACCCTCCTGGACGCCGACGCCTTCGCAGATGGAGCGGCACCCGGACTGGAAGCCGATCGGCCCCGGCCCCGAGAACCCGCTCGGCACCCATGCGATGTATCTCGGCTGGCCCGCCTACATCATCCACGGCACCCATGACACGCGGAAGATCGGTCGCCCCTCGTCGGACGGCTGCATCGGGCTCTACAACGAGAAGATCGCCGAGCTCTTCCAGCTCTGCCCGGTCGGCACGCAGGTGCGCGTGATCTGAAGGGAGACGCTCGGGCCTTGGCTGTCTCGTATGGAGCGGCGGTGTCGGGCTACTGAGCGGTCGGGCGCTGCCCGACAGCACGCAGGGCGCTCGAGCCTGAGACGCGTGCCCGCGTGTCAAATGAAGGGGGCCGCTCCCGGTCGGGGCGGCCCTCCTCGTATCCGGAGAAGCTGTGTATCTCGCGTCGGCCGCAGGCGATCACCGGTGCCTGAGATGCCGCAAGCGGCGGTGGCCCAAGGGCGCGCCGCCGTTCAGACGCGGAGCTTCATTCCGGCAGGACGCGCACCGCGCCCTTGTCGGCGGAGGACGCGAACTGCGCATAGACCTTCAGCGCCTGCGAGACCTTGCGCTTGCGCGGACCTGCGGGCTTCCAGCCCTTCGCATCCTGCTCGGCCCGGCGGGCGGCAAGCTCCGCCTCGGGCACGGCGAGGGTGATGGTGCGGTTCGGGATATCGATGTCGATCCGGTCGCCCTCGCGGACGAGGCCGATGGTGCCGCCCGAAGCCGCCTCGGGCGAGGCGTGCCCGATGGAGAGGCCCGAGGTTCCGCCCGAGAAGCGCCCGTCGGTGATCAGTGCGCAGGCTTTGCCCAGCCCCTTCGACTTCAGGTAGGAGGTGGGATAGAGCATTTCCTGCATGCCCGGCCCACCCTTCGGGCCCTCGTAACGGATCACCACCACGTCGCCCGCCTCGACACCGCCGTTCAGGATGCCGTAGACCGCCGCGTCCTGGCTCTCGAACACCTTGGCCTTGCCCGAGAAGACAAGGATCGACTCGTCCACGCCGGCCGTCTTCACGATGCAGCCATCGGGGGCGAGGTTGCCCTTGAGCACCGCAAGGCCGCCATCCTTGGAAAAGGGCGTCGCGACCGACCGGATCACGCCCGTCTCGCGGTCGGTATCCAGCGAGTCCCAGGTCGAGGACTGGCTGAAGGCCACCTGCGTCGGCACTCCGCCCGGCGCGGCGAGGAAGAGTTCGCGCGCCTCGGGGGCGTTCGACCTCGCGATGTCCCACTGGTCGATGGCTGCGCCCAGCGTCGGCGCATGGACGGTCTTCGTGTCGCGGTGGATCAGCCCGCCGCGGTCGAGCTCGCCCAGGATCGACATGATGCCGCCCGCCCGGTGGACGTCCTCGATATGCACGTCCGCCTTGTTCGGCGCGACCTTGCAGAGGCAGGGCACCCGGCGCGAGAGCGCGTCGATGTCGTCCATGCCGAAATCGACCCCGCCTTCCTGCGCCGCGGCGAGGATGTGCAGCACCGTGTTGGTCGAACCGCCCATCGCGATGTCGAGCGCCATGGCGTTCTCGAACGCTTCCTTGGTGGCGATGGCGCGCGGCAGGACGCTCTCGTCCTCCTGCTCGTAGTAGCGGCGGCAGAGGTCGACGGCGCGACGCCCGGCCTCGAGGAAGAGCTCCTTGCGGTAGGCATGCGTCGCCAGCGTCGAGCCGTTGCCCGGCAGCGAGAGGCCGAGCGCCTCGGTCAGGCAGTTCATCGAGTTGGCGGTGAACATGCCCGAGCAGGAGCCGCAGGTGGGGCAGGCGGCCTGCTCGATGCGCGTCAGGTCCTCGTCGGACACTTTCTCGTCGGCGGCGGCCACCATCGCGTCGATCAGGTCCATCTTCACGGTGCGCCCGTCGCCGAGCGTGACCTTGCCCGCCTCCATCGGCCCGCCCGAGACGAAGACCGCGGGGATGTTCAGCCGCATCGCGGCCATCAGCATGCCGGGCGTGATCTTGTCGCAGTTCGAGATGCAGACCATCGCGTCGGCGCAATGGGCGTTAACCATATATTCGACGGAATCCGCGATCAGCTCGCGCGAGGGCAGCGAGTAGAGCATCCCGTCATGGCCCATCGCGATCCCGTCATCGACGGCGATCGTGTTGAATTCCTTGGCGATGCCGCCCGCGGCCTCGACCTCGCGGGCCACGAGCTGGCCGAGGTCCTTGAGGTGGACGTGACCGGGCACGAACTGGGTGAAGCTGTTGACGATGGCGACAATCGGCTTGCCGAAGTCGCTGTCCTTCACCCCGGTCGCGCGCCAGAGGCCGCGGGCGCCGGCCATGTTGCGTCCATGGGTGCTGGTGCGGGAACGATATGCGGGCATGTCTCGACTTTCCGGCTGGCAACTCTCGGGCCCGACGACTGCGCTTTCACTGCTGAAAAATCAACCCTTCTTTGCGGAAAGCCGCCTCGCGGCCGGGCAAAACCACGTCACCGTGACGCGCCGGGGCGGGCGTGGCGCCTGCAACCCTCGGCGGAGGCGGCGCTCCTCCGCCGGAAGCGGTTCCGGCTTCGCCTGTGGGTCAAAAAGAGAAGGTCTCCGGTGGACCCATCCCACGCATGCCCTAACTGGAGGCACCCGGAGGAGGAAAAGGAAGGCCCCATGCCCCAGCTGAACCCCGCCGCGCCGCCCTCGCGGTCCGAAGTGCAGGATCTCTTCTCGCGGACCCGCGGAATGACGTCCCGACTGGCGTCGCCGCTCGCACCCGAGGACATGATGCTCCAGTCGATGGAAGATGCGAGTCCCGCGAAATGGCATCTCGCGCACACGACCTGGTTCTTCGAGGAGTTCATTCTGAAGCCGCACGCGCAGGGATACCGCTCGCCTGACGACCGCTTCGCCTTCCTCTTCAATTCCTACTACGTGCAGGCGGGCCCCCGCCATGCGCGCGCGAAGCGCGGCCTCGTCTCGCGTCCCAGCGTGCAGGCGGTGCTCGATTACCGGGCTCATGTCGACGATGCGCTCGGCACGCTGCTCGAGCGGAGCGACGATCCAGAGGTGTCCATGCTCGCCGAACTCGGCTGCCACCACGAGATGCAGCATCAGGAACTGCTGGTGACGGATCTGCTGCACGGCCTGTCCTACAACCCGTTGCTGCCCGCCTATCGCGATCCCGAGCCAATGGCGGTGACCGAGGAGCGGACGCTCGGCTTCACCCGGCAAGAGGGCGGCCTTGTCGAGATCGGCCATGACGGCCGCGCGTTCGCCTACGATTGCGAGGGGCCGCGCCATCGGGTCTGGCTGGATCCCTACGAGGTCGCCGACCGCCCGGTGACGAACCGCGACTGGATCGCCTTCATCGAGGCGGGCGGCTACGCCACTCAGACGCTCTGGCTGATGGAAGGCTGGGCCGTGCGCGAGAGGGAAGGCTGGGATGCGCCGCTCTACTGGTGGCAGCAGGACGGCGTCTGGTGGACCTACACGCTGCGGGGGCCGCAGCCGGTGAACCTCGACGCACCCGTCTGCCACGTGAGCTACTACGAGGCCGATGCCTTCGCCCGCTGGGCAGGGGCACGTCTTCCCACCGAGGCGGAGTGGGAAGTGGCCTTCCGCGACCGCCCCATCGTCGGCAACTTCCTCGAGTCCGGCGCGTTCCGGCCGCTTCCGGGCGGCGGCGCCTGGGGCGACGTCTGGGAATGGACGCAGAGCGCGTTCAGCCCCTATCCGGGCTTCCGCCCGCCCGAGGGCGCGATCGGCGAATACAACGGGAAGTTCATGGTCAACCAGTATGTGCTGCGCGGAGGCTCCTGCGCGACGCCGGCGCTGCAGATGCGGCCGACCTACCGCAACTTCTTCTACCCGCACCAGCGCTGGCAGATGATGGGCCTCCGGCTTGCGAGGGACGTGTGATGGACGCACTCGTCATCCGAAACCCCGAGCTTCTGGCCGACGCGTTGCGCGGGCTTTCGCAGCCGCGCAAGTTCATGGAACCGAAGTGGTTCTATGACACCGAGGGCAGCGCCCTCTTCGAGCGGATCACGGATCTGCCGGAATACTATCCCACCCGCACCGAGACGGCGATCCTGACCGCGGCCGCCGACAGGCTTGCGGCGCATGTGCCGGAGGGGGCCGAGCTCGTCGAACTGGGCAGCGGGGCCAGCGTCAAGACGCGGCTGCTCCTCGACCGGTTGGACGGGCTCTCGGCCTATGTGCCGGTGGATATCTCGGCGGCCTTCCTGAAGGAGACGGCGCGGCGGCTCTCGCAGTCCTATCCTGCCCTGCCGATCCGGCCGGTGGTCGCGGACTTCACCCGGCCGCTGCGGCTCGAGGATGCCGGTCATTCGCGGGTCGGCTTCTTTCCCGGCTCGACCCTTGGCAACCTTGACCCCGCGGGTGCACGAGCACTTCTGCAAGGCGTGCGGGACTGGCCGGGTGTCCGGGCCTTCATCGTGGGGATCGACCTCATCAAGGACGAGGAGACGCTCGTTCGCGCCTACGACGATTCCGCCGGCGTGACGGCCGCCTTCAACCTGAACCTGCTGCACCGCATGAACCGCGAGATCGGGGCCGACTTCGACACGGACCGCTTCGCGCACCGGGCAATCTGGAACGCCGGAAAGGCGCGGATCGAGATGCATCTGGAGAGCCTTGCCGACCAGAGCGTCCGGATCGGCCCGCGGGACATCCGCTTCGCCAAGGGCGAGACGATCCATACCGAGAACAGCCACAAGTTCTCGGAGGAGAGCTTCTCGACGCAGGCGGAGCAGTCCGGATGGACGCTCGCGGAGTTCCTGACCGATGCAGATCGCCTCTTCGGCGTGGCGGTGCTGGAACCCTCCTGACGGCCCACGCCTGCGGCGCAGATGCATGACAGACCGGTGCGCGCGGCCCGCTTGGCGTCGCGCCCGTCGCCATGAGAGGGTCCGCCGTTCCGGCGGGCCCGGGCAGCTTGCGGCGGGCCTGAACCGGCACATCGACCCGAGACGGCGGTTGCGGCCTGAAGCCGGCCCGCAGACGGCTCAGACCGGGTCGCCTGCGTAGAGCTTTTCGAGGAACTGGCCCGCCTCCTCCAGAACGGTCTTCCTGTGGGGTTCCGCCATCCGATCCCAGGTGCGATACATCTGGACCATCCGGGGATTGCGCTCGAAGCGCTCGCGGTGACGATCGAGGAAGTGCCAGTAGAGCAGGTTGAACGGGCAGGCCCTCGGGCCGGTCCGTTCCTTCACCGCATAGTCGCAGCCCCGGCAGTAGTCCGACATCCGGTCGATGTAGGCCCCGGAGGAGACATAGGGTTTCGAGCCGAGAAGCCCGTCGTCGGCGAACTGGCTCATTCCGATCGTGTTCGGCGCCTCGACCCATTCCAGCGCGTCGATATAGACGGACAGATACCACTCGTGCACCTCGGCCGGATCGACGCCAGCCAGCAGCGCGAAGTTGCCCGTCACCATCAGCCGCTGGATGTGATGCGCATAGGCGAGGTCGCGCGTCTGCGCCACCGCGGCCGAAAGGCAGGCCATCCGCGTGGGTTCGCCCCAGTAGAGCGCCGGAAGAGCCGCCCGATGGTTCAGGCCGTTCGAAGTCATGTAGTCCGGCCCCGAGATGGCCCAGATCCCCCGCACATATTCCCGCCATCCGAGGATCTGCCGGATGAAGCCCTCGACCGCGTTCAGCGGGGCGCGGCCTTCCCGCCACTCCGCCTCGGCGCGGCGGCAGACTTCCATCGGCTGAAGCAGCCCGAGGTTCATCGACGAGGACAGCAGCGCATGGCTGAGAAAGGGGTCGTCCGCCAGCATCGCATCCTGCTCGTCACCGAAGCGCGGCAGGCTCTCGCGGATGAAATGGTCGAGGGCCTGCAGCGCCTCCTCGCGATCCGTGGGCCAGCGGAAGGGGCGCAGGCGGCCGAAATGATCGGGGAAGCGCGCCTCCACCAGGTCCAGCACCGCGCGCACCTCCGCGTCGGGCTCGAACTGCAGCGGATGGGGGCGCAGGAGGTCGGGCGAGGCGGGCTTGCGGTTCTCGCTGTCGAAGTTCCACCGCCCGCCTGCCGGTTCGTCGCCATCCATCAGGAGGCCGGTCTTGCGGCGCATCTCCCGGTAGAACCACTCCATTCGGAGTTGCTTGCGGCCCTCGGCCCAGCGGGCGAAATCCTCGGCCGGGCAGAGGAAGCGGTCGTCGGGAAGGAAGCTGACGGGCAGGGGCAGGGATTCGAGTGCGGCGATCAGCCGCCAGTCGCCGGGCTGCGTCGCGACGATCTCGCGCACACCGACCTCTTCCGCGCGGCGCAGAAGCTCGGCGCCGATGGAGGAGCCGGTTTCCGTATCGTCCAGCCGCGAATAGGCGACACGCAAGCCCCGCCGCTCCAGCCGTCGCGCGAACTTGCGCATGGCCGAGAGGATCAGGGCAATCTTCTGCGGGTGGTGCGGGACATAGGTGCCCTCGTCCATCACTTCCGCCATCACGACGAGGTCTTGCGCCGGATCGGCGGCCCTCAGGGCCGAAAGATCGTCGCTGAGCTGATCTCCCAGCACGAGAATGAGCCGTGTCATGCCTGACCCTCAGGGCGGGCTGCCCCGAGGCCCAGAGCTAGCGAGGCGGCAGTTCCGATCAAGGCTCGCGGGGCGCTCGACGCATCGCGCAGGCGGTATGAGGGGGCCGGCGGATGCGCCGGCCCTTTCCATGCTTCACCGCGGTTCGGCGGCAAGACCCTTTACCAATGCGTAGCAGGCCCCCAGCAGCACGATGGCAAATGGAAATCCGGTCGAGACGGCCATTGCCTGGAGCGCCGCCAATCCGCCCCCGAGCAGGAGCGCAATCGCGACCAGGCCCTCGAATGTGGCCCAGAACACCCTCTGCGGGACCGGGGCATTGACCTTGCCTCCCGCAGCGATCGTGTCGATCACCAGCGATCCGGAGTCGGACGACGTCACGAAGAAGACGATCACCAGCACGATCCCGATCAGCGAGGTGATCTGCGTGAGCGGCAGGTGGGCGAGCATCTCGAAGAGCTGGATCTCGAGTGCCGCGTCCTGGACGGAGGTCAGCTGATCGGTCACCACCTGGCTGATCGCCGTCCCGCCGAGCGCCGTCATCCAGATCGTCGAGACAAGCGACGGGATCAGCAGGACCGCGACGAGAAACTCGCGCACGGTGCGCCCTCGGCTGACCCGCGCGATGAACATGCCGACGAAGGGTGACCAGCTGATCCACCACGCCCAGTAGAAGGCCGTCCAGCCCTGACGGAAATTGTCGTCGGTGCGTCCGAAGGGGTTGGAGAGCGCCGGAAGGTTCTCGACATAGGCGAGCAGGTTCAGCACGAAGCCGCGCAGGATCTGAAGCGTCGGTCCGACAAGGATCACGAACATGAGGAGCAGGAAGGCCAGCGCCATGTTGATCTCGGACAGCCGCTTCACGCCCTTGTCCATTCCAGCAATGACCGAGGCCGTCGCAATGGCGGTGATCGCGATCACGAGGAAGACGGTCATGCCGGTGGTCGAGGGCAGGCCGAAGAGGAAGTCGAGCCCTGCTCCGGCCTGCTGGGCCCCGATCCCGAGCGAGGTTGAGAGGCCGAAGATCGTGGCGAAGACCGCAAGGATGTCGATGATGTGGCCCGGCCAGCCCCAGACGCGCTCGCCGAAGATCGGATAGAAGACCGACCGCAGCGTGAGCGGCAGGCCCTTGTTATAGGCAAAGAGAGCGAGCGACAGCGCCACCACCGCATAGATGGACCAGGGGTGCAGTGACCAGTGGAAGATCGTGGCAGCCATTGCGAGCCGCCGCGATGCCTCCGCATCGCCGGGCGCGCCGTCGAGAGGGGCCCAGTCGGTGCGCAGCCCGTTCTCGACCACCGGTCCGTTGAAAGCCGCGGTGTAGTTCCCGAGCGGTTCAGCGACACCGTAGAACATCAGGCCGATCCCCATGCCGGCGGCGAAGAGCATCGAGAACCAGGAAAGACGGCTGTAGTCCGGCGTCGCATGCGGCCCCCCGAGCCTGATGCTGCCGAGCGGCAGAACGATCAGCACGAGGCAAAGCAGCACGAACAGGTTGCCCGCGAGCAGGAAGAACCAGGCGAGGTTCGACGTCAGCGTGTCCCGGATGGCGGTGAAAATGGGCTCCAGCGTTGTCTGGAACGCGAGCGTCAGAAAGGTGAAGGCCACGATGGTCAGCGCTGAGACGCTGAAGACGACGTTGTGAATGTCGAGCTCGAAGACGAAGCGACGCCTGTAATTGATGTTGTCCTGTCCGATTTCGTAGTTGGTCTCGATGATCTGGGTCGCACCTTCGGGCGCGGGTATCGCCAGTTCGGGCACCGGGCCCGCTGGAATCGTCGCATCGGCCATCGGCTGGTTCCTCCGGTCATGTCGGTCGTATGGAGGGATGATCGGCGACGGATCGCGCATCTCCCTTCGGCTGTGCTCAATCCGCCCGGCCTTGCGGGCGGTCTTGCCCTCGTCGGGAACATCTCGCGTCATGTCGTGGTTCCACAACATCCTGCTGCGCATGACGTCCCTCGCGCGGGAGGGCATTCTTGCCGGACGAGCCGGGCAATGTCCATCATTGCGGGCATTTTTCTTGGACCTTCACGGTGAGGGCGACGCTCGGCCGACCCTTTCTGAGCATGAGCGTCACCGCCCGGCCAACCCGGAGGCGCAGGCGCCGCGCATCCGGTCGGCCGTCCGTCAAGGTCCACTATTCCTGCGGCCAAAGGGGATGCTGCCGTAGCAGCGGATCTGCCGGAAGTGCAGGCAGAAAGCTCGCCAAGGCGCGACTGCGACCTCCGACCTCGTCGGTCGTCGGTGCGTTCAGGAGTGCCGGCGGATGTCTGCGAGCGGCCTGATGTTGCTCTCGCCATGCATGACCGCCTCGCCGACCGGATCCACCTGAGGGAACTGCCGCCTTTGAAGGCAGTTGCCAGAGAACGAGCAGGGATTCTCCCACCCCGGCTCGGGGCGGCAACGAAAGCGGGTCTCGGCGTCTTGGCAGAACACCCGAAGTTTTTCTAAAGTGCCGCGAAGCTGCGGCCTGAGGGCGGGAGGCTTGGAACTGATCCATGACTGGAGGGAAGAAGACATGAGCGACGACCGCACCGCGCGCATCCGCCAGAGGGCCTACGAGCTCTGGGAGGCCGACGGACAGCCGGCCGACAGGGATCAGGATTACTGGCTGCGGGCCGAGTCCGAGATCGCCGCCGCCGAAGCGGACGAGGCGGCCGCAGCCGCAGCGCCGAAGCCGCGCGCACGCATGCCCAAGGCGGCAGCCGAGAGCACGGGTGAAACCGCCGCACCGAAGCGGCGCAAGGCAGCCGTCGAGGGCGCAGAGCCCGCCGCGGCCCGCAAACCCCGCCGCAAGGCGTCCGAAAAGACGGAGTAGGCTCGGACCTCGCGGGCTCTCGTCTTTTGCCTGACCGCCGGCGACTGCTCTGTCTGTTCCTCCGCCAGCCGGTGAGGAGGACGAAGTCGAGCGAGGCCATGTAGCCTCGGCGTCTCCGCCGAGGCGGTATCGCCGGCCGCCCACGCAATCATGCGCGCAGCTTGACGAAGCGGGCGGGGACGCACCTGAGACGAACGATCTGACGATCATGCGATGCGCGGGCCGGTCATGGGCCTTTCAGGTCGAACGCTTGCTCGGGCACGAGTCAGCCGGCGACCGCGCGCTGAAAGCCGGTGTCGAGGTCATCCGACGCGCTCGACCCGATGTCGAAGTCGAAGCCCCGGCGTCGCTCTGCCTGTGAATGCGATCTTGCCGGCGGCGGCACCGTCGGGCGCGCTTGCGAAGCGACGGTCCGTTTTGTCGCCAGCGCCTCTTGCCCCGTGTGGAAGAAGGCGACGGATGACCTGAGCTGATCCGCCTCGGCTGAGAGCCTGCCGGCGCCGCCGGCCAGAGCTTCCGCGGAAGTGCTGTTCTGCTGCGTCACCTGGTCAAGCTGCTGGATGGCGAGAGACACCTGTTGCGCGCCGGTCGAGAGTTCCTGCGACGCGACGGAGATCGAGGAGACGAGGCTCGAGGTCCGCTCGATGTCCGGGACGAGCCGCTCGAGCATGTCGCCTGCCGTGGAGGCCGCGGCTGACGTGCGCGAGGAGAGGTGCGAGATTTCGGCCGCCGCGGCCTGACTGCGCTCGGCAAGCTTGCGCACCTCTGCCGCCACGACGGCGAAGCCACGGCCGTGCTCGCCGGCCCGTGCGGCCTCGACCGCAGCATTGAGCGCCAGCAGGTCGGTCTGACGGGCGATCTCCTGCACCACGAGGATCCGCTCCGCGATCGAGCCCATTGCGGCGACCGCCTCGCGGACGGCCGCGCCCGAGGCTCGCGCATCTTCGGCGGACGTGGCCGCAATTCGCTCCGTTTGGGTCGCATTCTCCGCGGTCTGCCTGATATTCGCCACCATCTGTTCCACCGAGGCCGAGGCCTCTTCGGTCGCCGAGGCCTGTTCGCTGCTGCCCTGCGAGAGTTGTTCAGACGTCTCGGCCATCGTCTGGCTATTCGTGGCGACCTGATCTGTGGCGACCGTCACGCGCCCCACCACGTCCCGCAACTTGACGATCATTGAATTGTTCATGATGAGGAGTTGCGAGATCTCGTCAGAACCCCGTTCCTCGGCCAGGGTCGTGAGATCGCCCTCTGCCACGCGCTGCGAGAGCGCCAGTGCCTTTCGCAGCCCGCGGCCGATGGAAAGGATGAGCGCGGTTGCCGCAAGGCTTCCCACGAGGATACCCGCCAGGGCGAGAAGCGACAGATTGAGCAGGCTCGCCTTCATGTCGCGGTCCGCCGCTGCCGCCGCTGCTGCCATCTGGTCGGTATAGACTTTGCGGAAGGCTTCGAGATTGTCGGTCAGGGCCTCCATGCCTTCGCGCGACTCGGTGCTGAGCAGGCGGGAAGCGGCCTTCGTGTCGCCACTGTCGGCTGCGGCGAAGACCCGGTTGTTGATCGCGATAGCGGTGGTGCGCAGGCGGGAGTACTCTTCAATAAGCGCAAGGCCCTGAGCATCCGCAAGGGATTCAAGACGCTGGATGCTGTCGGTCATTTCGGCGCGGATGCTCAGGATTTCCTCCTTCACCGCTGCGCGCGCATCCGCAGTTTCGGCCGTGACGTAGTCCCTCAGGACGATGCCGAACCTGGTCTGCTGGATCGCCAACTGGCTCGCCGCCTCGACGTTGGCGGCCTGCATGTCGACCATGGTGCGCAAGACCTGGTTCGAATGTCTGAGGTCGAGGATGCCGAGAACCGTGCCGGATCCCATGAGCAGGAAGACCAGCATGAAGGTCACGGCAAGCTTTATCTTGATTGTTAACTTCATGAGGACCTTTCACTCGTGGCAACTCGGCCGACCACGCATCGGCCTCACGCTACAACGGCATCAAAGTCCTTACTTTTTAGTTTATGCCCGACCCTTTCCTGCCAGCGGCAGGTCGCAATTTCGACAAAAGGTTCATTATCTTCGCGAGCAGGCGCCTGGACCTGCCGCTTCGGGTCGATGAGGACCGCGTGACCCGGCAGGGCGATGATCGGCCAGGTCATATCCGATCCGAGGGACGGTGCAGTCCCTGCGGGCGAGGTGGCGACCTCTCCTTTCGGCGCATATCTGCCTCTTGAGCACGATTTCGTCAAGGAACACCGCCACTTATGGTCAGCTTGCAGGCAGCGCCAGGTGTGGTTTCATCCGCGGTATTGGATGAAGGGATTCATTATGAGAAAGCCTGCGGCTAAGCCCGCAACAGGCCCCTCCGGGGCCAGAGCCCGGTATACGAACCACGAGAAGGCGCGACATGTCTTTCCCGCCCTTGCACCGCAGGAGCCGGATCCATCGAGAGTGAAGTCGGCGGTCCATCCGATCCTGCGCGTGGTGATCGTCCTCGCATTTGCGGCTCTCGGGCTGGGGGTCATGCGCAGCCTTTTGATGGGCTGAGACTGCCCCAAAGGGCGAAGGGCAGGGACAGGCACCCGCGGTTATCGGGAAGGATCAAGGCAGCGGCCGGCCGAGCAGTCCGAGAAGCGCCGCGCCCGCATCGCGGAACTGGAGGCCATGGCGGAACGCATGACCGGCAAGCTCGACGCGCAAGATGCCGGTCAAAGCGACCGTTGCCGCCGGGCCTCTGATCGTGGCGCCTACAGCCGGTTCACCCGCGCGGTCGCGCCGCCATCGCCGAGGCCGAACTCTTTGACGGCAAACTCGCGCTGCTCACGAATGCGCCCGATCTGACGCCGGCCGAGGCCGTCGCGTGCGACAAGGCGCTGGCCGACATCGGGCGCGGCTTCGGCGTGCTGAAGCCCGACATCGAGATCGCCCCGGTCCACCGCCGGCTGCCCGACCGCATCCGCGCGCACGCGCTGATCTGCTTCCTGGCACGGGTGCTCTATCGCGTCATGCGCATGCGGCTGAAGGCGAAGGGCTACACAGCCAGCCCCCGCACCGCGCTCGATCTCCTCGCTCGCATCCAGCGCCACCGCGCGAAAATCGGTGAGCGCACTTCAATGGGCTCTCTGTGACAACGCCTCAACAGATGGAACTCTTCGACACCCTGAACCTGCCAAAACCCGTCTGACGAACGCCGTGTAGTCGCATAATGGCACATTCCGCTATAATGAAACCAGATGCTTAGCGGTTTTGCTGTCGAACTTGGGCCGCCGAAACCAAGATGCACTGCATCAAGCTCCTGGGTGAGCGGCTGTCCGCGCGCCAGTTCGACCGTCAGGTTGCAGAGTTCCAAGTCCGTGTCATTCGCCATGGTCGCTCGGACCAGTGGCGCGACATGGCTCATTCCTCAACGGGTTCACTGCGCTCGACACATCCAACACAGATGTCGCAGGATAGGTCTGTCCGGGAAAACGGGAGGTCCGTCATCACCCGATTTGTGCAACAGAGCCGGCGTGTTCCAGAAGTTGATGGGGGAATAGATGGTGGAAGCCAGAAATCGGCAAAGCGATTTGCACGACAGACTTGATCACTTAGCGTTTTGATCTGGTGGAGCCGAGGGGGATCGAACCCCTGACCTCGTCATTGCGAACGACGCGCTCTCCCAACTGAGCTACGACCCCAACGAGGCGCTGTCTCGCGCAACCGCCGCAGGAAGTCAAGGGCGGTTCTGCGGGTTTCTTTCGAAGCAGTCAGCGGATGGCGGCATCGTCAAATCCGTAATGAAAACGATGCACGTCCTCGGCGCAAAGATCCGCGACGAGTGCGGCGTCCGCATCGGAATAGTAGCCCCTCCAGTCCAGCAGGCGGCTCGATTCGTTGCTGCGGGGCAGGGGAGTGAGCCGGAAGCCCAGATGGCGCTCGAAGGGTGGAAGATCCTCCTCCAGATGCTCGAGGCGGAGGTAGAGGCTCGCCCGCTCGACCCCGTGCCTGTCGCGCAGATAGGCAGATGCCGGCCAGAGCCGTAGCGATGTCCGGGTCTGCGGATGGTTGAGGAAGCCCGAAAAGTCGAGCGACTTGGCGAGACCCACCGCGGGATGGGCGAAACCCTGGGCGCGCAGCCAGTGGTAGTAGCTTACCGTCCGGTCCCAGGGATTGCGGACGAGAGCGAGCGTGAAGAAGGTCTCGATCTCCTCGTCGGTGACGAGTCCCGCGATGTCCGCAAGCGTCGAGTGCTTCCAGATCCGCCCGTGAGCCTTTACGCCCCGCAACCGTCCGCGCCGGGCGCGGGCCTTCGGCGTGTCGCCGATCAGGATGTCATCCTTCATCGCCCGTTTCTCGAGGGCGAGGGAAAGCGATGTGCCACCCGTCTTGGGGATGTGGACGAAGATGTACCGGCGCCCCCGCGAGATGATCATGTCCGGCCCATGGCACGGGTGCCGCCTGCGGGGGCATCGAACCCCCACAGGCGGCTCTGGCGCCCGGAGGTGCCGATGGCGGCAGATTGCCGGACGCCGGGCTGCATTGTCAGACCGGGTTCGGCAATGGACGGCCATCGGCGAAGGCCTGCAGGTTCTCGACAGCCATCATGCCCATGGCCTCGCGCACCTCGAGCGCCGCCGTCCCGAGGTGGGGCAGGAGCGTCACGTTCTCCATCGCGCGCAGTGCCTCGGGCACTTCCGGTTCGAACTCGTAGACGTCAAGTCCCGCGCCCGCGATCCGTCCTTCGGACAAAGCGGCGATGAGGGCGGCTTCATCGACGATGTCCCCCCGCGCGATGTTGACGAGGATCGAGTCCCTCCGCATGCGCGAGAGGGCGTGCGCATTGATCAGGTGCCGGGTCTCGGGGGTCGCCGGTACGGCCACCACCACGAAATCGGCCGCAAGCGCCTCCTCGAAGGACACCTGCCGAGCGGGAACCCCCGGATCGGCCACGGCGGAGCGGTTGAAGAAGCAGACCTCCATGCCGAAGCCGTAGTGGCAGCGGCGCGCGATCGCCTTGCCGATCCGGCCCATGCCGACGATGCCGAGCCGGCGCCCGGTCGCGTGAAGGCCCAGCATCTGGGTCGGATGCCAGCCCTCCCACCGGCCGGCGCGGACCATCCGCTCTCCCTCGCCCGCACGCCTGGCGGTCATGAGGATCAGCGTGAGGGCGATGTCGGCGGTGGCGTCCGTCACGGCACCGGGCGTGTTCGTGACCTCGAGCCCCGCCGCCCGCGCCGCTGCCACGTCGAGATGGTTCACCCCCACGCCGAAATTCGCGAGGATCCGCGCACGGGGCCGCGGCACGTCGGCGAAGACATCGGCCCGGAAGAGGTCGCCGAGGGTGGGAAGCACGGCGTCATAATCCGTGAGCGCGCTGCGCAGTTCATCAGGAGAAAGGGGCCGCGTGCTTTCGCGCAGCGTTACCCGGTAGCGGGGATCGACGGCGGCCACGACGGATGCGGGGAGCGGGCGGGTGATCAGAAGCTTCAATAGAGGCGTCCTCCGAGGGGCACGTCCTGGTCCGGCCCGATCAGGACCACCTCGCCCGCGTCATCGGGTACGCCCAGGACCAGAACTTCCGAGAGCACCTTGCCGATCTGGCGTGGCGGGAAGTTCACCACCGCGAGCACCTGCCGCCCGACGAGGCGCTCGGGCTCGTAATGGCGCGTGATCTGCGCCGATGACCGCTTCTCGCCGATCTCGCCGCCGAAATCGACCCAGAGCTTCAGCGCGGGCTTCCTCGCTTCGGGAAAGGGCTCGGCGCGGGTGATGCGTCCGACGCGGATGTCGACCCTGGAGAAGTCGTCGTAGGAGATCATCGGCCGAGCTCCCTCCCGCGGTCGGCGGCCGCCTTGACCGCCCGGCGCAAGAGCGGCGGCATGCCGGTCTCGGGGTCCATCAGCACGTCAAGCGCCGCAGCGGTGGTCCCGCCCGGCGAGGTCACGTTGATGCGGAGCTGGCTTGCGCTCTCGGGCGCACGGCGGGCAAGCTCGCCCGCCCCGGTCACCGTGGCGCGCGCGAGTGTCATGGCAAGCTCGGGGCCAAGCCCCTCGGCCTCGCCGGCCGCGGCAAGAGCCTCGATGAGATGAAACACATAGGCCGGGCCCGAGCCGGAGACGGCCGTGACCGCGTCCATCTGGTGCTCGCCCTCCAGTCTCACCACCTGTCCCACCGCCGAAAGGAGGCCCTCGGCGAGGGCCATCTGCCTGTCGCTCGCATTTGCGTTGCCGACGATGGCGGTGATCCCGCGCCCGACGGCTGCAGGCGTGTTCGGCATGGCCCGGATCACAGGCGTGCCGGCTCCGAGGGTGCGCTCATAGTGGGAGATCGGCGTCCCCGCCGCGACCGTCAGGAAGAGCGTGTCGCCGCCCCCCAGGGCCGCAAGCCCCGGCAGCGCCTCGGCCATCATCTGCGGCTTGACCGCGACGAGCACCACGGCCGGGGCATCGGGCAACGCCTCGTTCAAGTGGAGGCCGCGCCCCGCCAGCGACTTCAGCCAGTCCGAGGGCCTCGGATCCGACACCCAGACCCCCGAAAGCGCCAGCCCCCGGCCCAGCCACCCTTCGAGCATCGCCGAGCCCATCTTCCCGCAGCCGAGCAGCACCAGCCCCCGGCGGCCAAGATCCGCAAGATCCATCCGTTCCCCCGTCTCTGCCGGGGAAAGACTAGGCGCGGCCGTAGGCCTCCGCAATGGCGACATTCATCGCCTCGGCTGCTGGACGCTCGGCCCAGGCCACCATCTGGAAGGCGGGGTAGAAGCGCTCGCTGGCGGTGACGGCAGACGCGATGAGCCGGTCGATCTGCTCGGCTGTCGCCGTCTGTCCACCCGAGAGCAGCAGCCCGTAACGCCATACCATCAGCTTCTGGTCGCTCCAGTAGGTGAAGGCGCCGGTCCAGACCATGTCGTTGCACCTGTTGAGCACGTCGTGGAGTTCCGCCATGCGGTGGGTCGGCGGCTCCATCTCGAAGGTGCAGATAAGGCGGAGCGTCTCGTCCTTGGGCGACCAGGCGAGCGTCAGGGAATAGGTGCGCCACTGCCCTTCGACCGCCATGGCGATCTGGTCCTCGGTCACGCGGTCGAACTCCCAGTCGTGATGCTCGGCGAGTGTCTCGACGATGTCGATCGGATGGATGTCGTCCGAGGACAGATAGGTCTCTGAAAGCGACATGGGCCGGTGCCTCGTCTTTGAACCGCCTGCGGCAGGAAATCCGCCACAAGGGGCAGGGTATGCGGCAACAGACGGCGCTGCTAACCGACGCCCATACTAGATATGGTGTGCACAAAGCGAAAGCCTGTAAAGACCTTTCGCATGAATCTCCTGTGGACAAGACGGGTGTGTGTGGGTGTTGTAGCGGGACACGAAGACCTGCAGTGCGGGACACGAGAACCTGCAGCAGGGCTGTTGCCGCGGAATCATCTTTGGTCAGCTACCGCGCACCCCGCAGCAGCTCACGTGGCCGAACCTAGCGGCCGTCACGAATGCCGCAGCCGTCATCATTCTGCCGCTGGCCACAGCGCCAGGAGGAGGAGCGTAAAGAGCAACGCGTGCCAGCCAGTCAGCCTTGTTCGCCACGTTCGCCGAGCCGGTCGCCCGCGAATAGCGCAGCGAGAAACCGGAGCAGCACTGTCTGCCGTTCGCTTCGGTGATTTTTAAGCGACGCCGCACCAGGGAAAGCGCGTGGGCCGACCTGCAGGACGCGCCCGATTATCGCCATCCTTATCATCGTTAGGCCAATTCTATCGTCAGCTTTGCGCCAGTACGCCGATCGAAAGGCATCATGCTCCTCGTCCCAACACTTTGATCCTAAGAGAGTCGGATCCTATTGCTCACCGGAACTTAATTCTACTTTCTTCTCAAGCATATCGATTGAGAGCACCTTCACCGAAATTTCATCACCTATCTGGCTGCGCGCGACCAAGTCGGCAGCTTTGCTCACGTGCAAGAGACCGGTGATCCCTGGCTCTAGGTCGACGAAGAGACCATACGGGACTTTATTGGTGACGATCCCTGGGAAAGTGCGGCCTGGCGGAAACTTCTCTGGAACCCAAGCCCACCTTCCCGCAATTTCCCCCTCGAATTCTTTTACGCTCTTTTCGGCACCAATGAATTCGATCAACGTGGACATCTCTGGATCATCGAAAAGATCGGTGTAGGTGCTTAGGTCTTCATTCCTTGCCGCTTGCATCTCCGCGACCGCAGATCGCGCGTTTCGAGCAACTGTCCATGGCTGGAAATGGGCCTCGCGGTCCTTGATTCGCTCAGCTACCGATCGTGCGGCGGCCTCTGACCGAAACCATAAGTCCTCAGCTACGGCTGCAATGTAGTGAACGTTTGAAAGCATCTGGAGATGTGTTCGGCCCGCGGGGCTGATTGTTATCAGATCAATGGCCGAAATGTCGGCTATACGAAAATCTTCGCTGATTATGCAGTGGCGGGAAGCAAGATAATTTACTTCTCGTAGAACCACCTCTTCAATCGCCCCCTGTTTTGCTAGCAGCGGAAACATGTCTCCAACTCGAGCGTAGCCTCTTATTCTAGGGCCCTTTCCTCTCGGGGAAATTTCTGAAAGGTGCCTTAGGATCATAAGTCGAACGAAGAGATGAGGCCTAATATCATCTATCTCAGCACCAAAGAGGTTCACAACGTAGGATTGATCACTGTCATAGTAACGCCTCTTTGATCTCAGCAGAACGCGACTCACCAAAGAAATGGGCAACGCATACGCTCCATTGGACTGCACCATCTTTACGATATAGTCCTCAGAGATGTGTCCGCTGGAGCAAAAATCTAGAAATATCTCCATGGCTCTCCGCATGTTCCGTCCGGACAACCCGATCAGCAGGCGACGCACGTTTGCGTTCGCGTCGAAGACGGACCTCATTATCGACCGTAAATATGAAACTTTGTCGGCAGCCGTGTAATTGACGCGCATTGAATTCGGCAAATCATACGTGAATCGCCTGCGTGGATCTTGATTGAGCTCTTTGATCGCCAGGTCTATCCGAGACTGAAGAATTAGATCGAAGCGTGGCGCTTCAATACGGAACGCGAGATCTTTTAGTGCGGTATCCAACGGGGGGACGCTTAGGTTGTTGTCGTACGTTTCTTCCCGTAGAGGCAAGAAAACCATCGCCCGAAACTCAGATCGCAACCATTGAGCGGCTTCGAACATCAGCAACTGCTCTTCAAGCAGGCGTTTATCGCAGTTATCAAGAACGATCACAATAAGTGCCGAAAACGACCCTGAGACATACTCGCAGTATGCCTGGGTCTTGGCATGCTCATCGCTTAGGAGCCGCGACAACTCATCCGCAAGCTTTTCATTATAACGCTCTTGATTCGCCTCATAGAGCCGCCCGACCCCTTTGCGAAAGGCTTCAACTTCCCGCTTGAATATCTTTCTTATCGTCTCAAGTTCATCGAAATCGACATTCTGGCAAGCGGCTCTTAGGCCTTTGGCCAGCTGGATGCGCAGCCACGGGTAGATTTCTTCCTTGCCGACAGGGGCCGCGTTCATGTTGATATGAACCCAGCGCGTCGAATTTCTTAGTTCGCGAGGAAGCGCTTTCACCCGAAGATGATCAACAAATGTGGTTTTGCCTGCGCCCGCAGCTCCGATGAGCAATAGAACTTGATTGGTTAGCGCGACGCCTTTTCTAAGCTTAGAAATTATTGCATCTGGCCGAGAGGTATCTTCGATCGGACACGTATTTCGTTCTGATGGCGCTATGATGGCCCGAAACGTCCTGTCAATTGAATCGACATACCGCTCTCTCCTCCTTGATGGGATGTAACACTCCTCGGCTATCCTATTCCTTTCATCTAGAGTTGTGGGGTCGAAGACGCCGCGGAAGTCGGACTTAATCGTATTTCCAAATGAGTTTAGCCCGACCTCCTCGGACTGCGCGGCGAGCCCTCCAACCATTTTTCGCGGCTTCCAGTATCTCTGAGGGCGAACGAAGGAGAGAGCTTCATTGCACCATCTACTAAGAGCGCCGAACCCGTATTCCGCAAGAAACTCCGAAAATTTTTGATCTGCCGGTGTACAACTGGCGATTTTCAAATCGAAGATCGCATCTTGGCAATTCCATGTTCCTGCCAAGAGACGGATACCGTCAGACGCGAGTACAAATTTGGTAGGATCCACTGTAGGCGGGAACTTGGCGTTCAATTCTGCAGCATAGAGCCTCGCTTCCCGGAGAGCTTCCTCCAAATCCCCTCCAGGAGCCTTTGCTTCAACGACGAGCAGCGGTAGCCCAGAATGCACAAACAGGTAGTCGGGATAATAATTTTTTTTAGTTTGACCCTTGCCGATCGGAAGGCTCTTAATATTTGATTTGGTGAAGACACCTTGCGTCGGGAAGCCAAGCCCCATCGGCATGGGCGTGGTAATTAGTTGATAGAGGATCTTCTGCTCAACGTCGCTTTCCGATCGAATTTCGCTTACGTCGGGCCAGTCGATGTTTTGCATTGTATGCTCTCCGATTCACTTCGTTTCACCCAACGCTCGCCTTGGCGAAAAGCTGCTTGCTAAGTCACCAAGCTTGAGACTCACGCGACGGAATGTATCGAGGCGGCCCAAACGCGTCCACAGCTTTGGGGCGAGCCGTGTTCCCGTTGTCACCCCACGATGAAAGCCAATCGCGCTCGCTTGAAGTCCGGTCGACGGCTCGATGAAGTGTCAAGATATAGAAGTGCCGGCCTGTGAGGGGGCGATGATGTCGGCCTAACCGCCCTCCGCCGAGGTTCCAAGGCCGAAGCACGTTAAACGGCCACTCGCTCTTTTGCCTCATTCAGCGACACTGACTTTGCTACGGCAGTATGATGCACATCGCGGCCGCGAGCCGTCGCGCTACCGTCAGGCGGCTTCCCGCCCGACCTGTCCGCCCCGCGTCAATATGCCCACGGATCCCGCCCCTCATCCGGCGTAAGCGTCGCGGCGCCGGACGCGGGGCCTCATACTCTGCCAAGGCCGCCGCGGGCTGATCGCTCCGCCCGCGGCACCTTCCTCAGCCGGGATCGCCGATGTCCCAGTTCGAGACCAGCAGCTCCGGCCGGGCGGCGCCGTTGCCCCTGGCGCTGCCGCTGATCGAATAGGTGGTCGTCACCTCTGCGATCCGGAACCGGCCGAAGATCGCGCGCACCTCGGGCACGTCATTGATCGACAGCAGGAACCGGCCCTGCAGCCGGGCCAGCCGCTCGGCCATCAGGCCGAAGTCCTCGCGCCGGAACAGGCCGCGGCCGTAGTCGGTCTCGGAGCCCCAGTACGGCGGGTCCAGGTAGAACAGCGTCTCGGGCCGATCGTAGCGGGCGAGGAAGTCGGCCCAGTCCAGGCATTCGACGATCACGCCGGCGAGCCGGCTGTGCAGGTCCTCCAGCATCGGCTCCAGCGTGGTCAGGTTGAACCGCCCCGGCCGTTGCGGGTCGACGCCGAAGTTCCGCCCGCTGACCTTGCTCGCGTCAAAGACTGCTTAGGGGCCGAGCTGCAGCACCGGCAGTTCGGCGATCACCGCCTCGGCGGTCATCGGCGCCCGGGTGCCGGCCTCGACCTCGGCCAGAAGCTCATAGCAGCGCTCCCAGACCAGCGAGCGCCAGCTCCGGAACGCCCGGCCCTCGGCCTGGTACTGCGGCACTGCCGGTTCATCGGCATAGCTCACCGCCGAGGCGATGCTGTCATACCGCAGCGCTCTTGCCGCGGCATCGAGATGGGCCCGCACCGCGCGGGCCACGCCGGCGAGGATCTCCTCGGGGCCGGGGTCAGGGTCGGCCGCAGGGGTCTCCGCCCCGTCCTCCACGCCGGCGGGCAGCGGCTCGTAGACCCAGCCGGCCCCGGTCCAGCGGGCGCGCGAGCCTGCCGGCGGATCGGGATCCGGCGCCTCGATGCAGCCCGCGGGGATCAGGAAGACGCCGCGCTCGAGCGGGCTCTCGTCGGCCTCCTCGATCCCGACGAAGTGGCCAGTCTCGTTCAGTTGCATGACCTTCATGGCGGACCTCAGAACTTGATTGCGTGAGGTGAGTGGCCGTGGCGTTGTGAACTTTCGCAAACCCATCGCAGAACCTTCCAGGTTTCATTCAAAGCGCCGCCGCGTCGCCGTACATCCTTGCTAACAGACGTCCGAGAGTCGAACAAACGTGGTCACACCTCCGCCGCAGGCGCAGGTCGATGTGCTCGAAGGCACTTTGTTGCAGCCTGGTTCTCCTGATCCCGTCTCACGACGGTGGCGCCAAACCGCTCCTTGCCTCCCTTCGCTCCGACGCTCTCGCGACGACGACGGCTATGCCGCCGTGGCCGGAGACTTGTAGACGCGATAGTGTCCCGGGCGGATGGTGTAAGAGCGCCTACCCTTGGAGAGGTCAGGGCTTGATCAGGCGGCCACAGCGGGCGGCCTAACGTTAGAATTGTTGGTTACGCGGGCGAGCGTTTCAAGGCTCATGTATCGCCGCGCGACTGCCCACTCGTCATTGGTCTCGAGCATCAGCGCGCCGACGAGGTGGACGATGGCCTCGTCGTTGGGGAAGATGCCGATGACATCCGACCGCCGCTTCGCCTCGCGGTTCACCCGTTCCAGTGGGTTTGTCGAGGCGATCTGGGCCCAATGTTCTCGGGGGAACGACATGTAGGCCAGCACGTCGTCGCGGGAGCTGTCCATCAAGTCGCCAAGCTTGAGCTGCTTCTCGCGCAGCGCGTCGCCACGATGTCCCACTGGGCTTCGACCTCGACCTTGGTCTCATCGGCGAAGATCGTCTTCAGCATCGCTGCGACCGCAGTGCGCTGCTTGGCCGGGGCGTGAATCAGCGCGTTTCGCATCCAGTGAATGCGGCACCTCTGGTGGGTCACTTGAAGACCCGGCGCGCAGCCGCCCTCAGGCCCTTGTGGTCGTCAGCAATTACCAGACTCACGCCGTGCAGGCCACGGTCAGCGAGGCTGCGCAGGAACTCGGTCCAGAACGTATCAACCTCGGAGGGACCGGGTCCGACGCCCAGCACTTCCCGCTTGCCGTCCTCGTTGACAACGACGGCGATTATCACGGCGCGGCTGGTGATCCGCGCGCCCTCCCGCACCTTCACGTAAGTTGCGTCGAGCCACAGGTAGGACCATGCGCCCTCCAGAGGCCGAGCAAGGAAGGCATTCACCCGCTCGTCGATCTCGGCGCGGAGCCGACTGACCTGGCTCTTGGACATGTCGCGGGCGCTCCGTCACCAGATCGTCGACCGACCGCGTCGAGACGCCTGGGACGTAGGCCTTCGGGATCACGGCCACAAGTCCCTGGCGGACAGTCGCTGGCCCAACAGCTTGACGCAGTGCATCTTCGTCTCTGCGCGGCTTCGGCGGTGGTAGCCGCTCCATCGTCGCCGGATGGTCCGACCGACGCGCTTTGATGTCCGCAGGATTTCGTTGCGGGCGATCGCACCGGCGGTGTCGGGTTTCCAAGGCTTGGCGTTCTTGCGGGGCGGGAGTGAGGACAGGCGGGCCTTCCAGTGGAAGGACCGCCCGACGAACGCGTCGGCGCCCCGGGCAGCGATGGCGTCATGGCACTTGCGGG
>NZ_JBQPXH010000008.1:0-196853 GCF_052244495.1 Rhodobacter sp. NSM | reverse complement strand
GCTGACGCCAAGCCTGCTCGATCTCGCGGGCGTGGTGTTGACCGCACTGATCGGCCTCGTCGCCGTCCGCTTCCAGCACTGGACCGGGATCCAGATCGAGGCCCGGCATCGCGAGGCGCTGCACTCGGCGATCATGACCGCTGCGCGCCTCGCGGTAGCCCGCAAGCTTGCCCCCGATGCGGCTACGGAGTTTGTCTCGAGCTATGTCCGGTATTCGGTGCCGGATGCGTTGAAGCAGCTGGCGCCGCCGGCGGACACGCTCGATGCGCTGGTCCGGTCCAGGCTGGCTCAAGCCGCCGAGCTCTGAGCATCTCGCTTGTCCGGGGCGCGGCAACTAGCCGCGCTCCTATGACCGCAATGCGCAGGAAGCGGACCCGAGCACCTGCTGCACGATCTATAGCGCGGCGCAGCTTCCGGTCTTTCGCTGCACCAGTTCCACGAGTTGGCGGAAGGCTGCCTGCGCTAGATCCGCCCCGAAAGTCGGTCGCCTGACTGATGCCGTGAAGAGCCCGGGTCTGTTATTGGGGACAGATGAATATCTGATTGAGGCTCTATATTGCAATTGCGGGATGCTGCTCAGGGCAATAACGTCAACGCTGCATAGGGCGGAAAGGCCCGAGATACCGAACGTCTTTCCTATAATTCAGGCTCACCAACACAGCGGGACGTGAGATGACCCCAGAAGATTACGACGAAGAACTCCGTTGGCGGTTGGAGGTCCTTCGAGCTAAATTTGAAGAAGGCAAGATTCACGTCGCGAAGCATCTCGCTGCCGACCTCGAGAAGAGCCTAAGTGCTGTCCGTTACGGAGCCGACGGGAAGATTGACTTGTCGACTGTTGATGGCCGAGTTCGCGCAATGGCCATGATGGCGGCAGCTGCAAAACAGCGTGAAGAAGTAAAGGGCGCGACTTCGCTCGAAGACATAACCAACACGTATTTTAAATACATCGAAGAGAATTTGGATTTCTTTGTTAAAGAGGCGGGTGAAAAGGGTTATGATGCGCATATCTTTGCTAAGGCAGTAGCTCGACAACCTTCGGCAGTGGCTGACATACATCCTCAAATCCCAAGGTTTCTCGAAGGGCTTCAGGAGTTCTGGTCGGCAATTGCAGATTGTTCGCATTACCATGTGCAGGACTTGGCAGGAACGAAGGCAGTGTACGGGGGGGATCTCTTTCCTTCCTACCAGCGCAACATTGCCAGCAGCACCGGATTGTATTTGGACACGATAATATTGTCCGACCCTTTTTGGCACACCCGACAGATTTTTGAGCGCGCCGCCCCAGAGATTCAAGCCTACTACCTTGTGAAGCATGCCATCAATCTGATGCAGTACAAGGACCTAGCCTTAGCCAAACTCGAAAACCCAATCGTTGTAGTCACACCCTTTAAATCTTCAGTGGATGCCGAGGAGGTGGAATTCCTTAAGAGGGTGGCGGAAAGAGACGGGCTCATTCATGCCGGGAAGATCTTTGGCAGGAAATTTGAGTCTACTGAAGAGTTGTTCGGATTTACAGCGAAGCTCGATACGCCGGACAGAGCCGTACGGGAGATCGTCGACCGGGAGCGATTACTCTTTGACACCGGTTGGACAGGTACCTTAGAAGATCAAATTAGACGATCCAGTACGCACGTTCAGAGTATGTTTTCGGCCGGAAATGGAGCCGGAGACGTGATCGCCAGCCAGTGTATAGGTCGCATGATGCAAGCGACTGACATTTTGCTAAAGAGCCGCTACCTGCAAGGCACGCCGCTGATAGATGCCCCAACTTCTTGGAAGTACTTCAACTGGAAACTGGAATACAACTCCGCTCTAGCGGATGACGACGTCACACACTTGCATATGGTTAGGGGCTTGCAGCGCGTTGCGGACACGGACATGCAGTGGCTGGGAACTATCCCTCCAAACGCGCTCATAGAGATGCGGCAGCAAGGAGCATTCCATGAGATACGTGAAATGCTATCGGCCGGCGTGAGGGAGATCGCCGCTGCAAAGCCGGAAGCGTTCTTTCGCTCCAGCGATCAAATAGTTGACAATGTGCAGGCAGCCTTCCACAAGCACCAAGAGAACATTGCAGATTTAAGAAAGAAAGGGATGAGATTTGCGGGCCAAGACTTGGGTTCGTGGATAGTCTCTGGAGCAGTAGAACTTGCGGCTATTGCAACTGGAACACCCGCCTTTGGCGCTGCCGCATTCGCCATCAATCAAGTGGTCGATGCGCCCAAGTTAAAAGAAATTCCGGAACGGTTCCGGGAGCTTCGCGATGCGCACCACGAACTGAAGAGGTCACCTATGGGGTTATTCTTCGCGCACAAATGAATTGAAATTAGGGATCTTCACGTCGGAGGCAGCCCGTTCCGCTGCCCCTGCCTTAAAGAGCGATGGCTCGTATATTGCTTGCGGCGAGCAGCAGAGCCTAGTTGAAGGCAAGGCACAACCGCCCATTAATCGGCTTTGGCCGCCTGCTGAGCAGTCGGCTCAGGCGGCCATCGCAACAGACCTTGTTAATGTGCCGACATCTTCACATCCCGTGCGAAACATAATGCAAAAGGCCTTATTTAAGTGTTGGCAAAAACTCCGTCTCATGTGGCATCCGCAAAACTCCTGCTTCAAGTCCCCACATCTGCTCGATCACTGACGGCGCGAACGCGAGGCCATTGCAGATTTCTTCAATAGTGGTCTGACCCTTTGACAGGATTAGCTCAGCTATCGTTCTAAGCAGAGTCGGGCGCTCTAATGGTATGCCGCATGCGCCATCTAGCGGCTCCTTTGTTCTCCATTTCTTGAAAGAAATTTGCTTATAGATGTTCGTGACCTGCCGCTCATCAAACAATCCAAGATCTTTGCAGCGATAGACCATCGCCTGGATAGCCACCTTCCACCGTTCTTTAAGCGGGATGAACGCTTCCGCTCGAGGCGAATAAACCTCATTCGGGAACGACTTGCGCGGCAGAAGGAACGCCCCCGCAAAACGGTTAGCCTCTGCCTCCATTTGCTTCAGTCGAGCAGCGTCCTCGATCTCTACTGCGGAGACCCAACCATGCAAGCAGAGATGCCCCAACTCATGAGCTACATCGAAACGCGCACGAGCCGCACTTCCTTTGTCTGACGCCAGGAAGATGAAGGGCCGTTCTCCCGACCAATAAGAGAACGCTTCGATATTCTCCCCTTCAATTTCCAAGCGACAAATGGAAACGCCCTTCACTTCCAGAAGACGTATAACATTGGTGATGGGGCCCCATCCGAGGCCGAAATGCTGCCTGACCTTCTCCGCAATAGTTTCAATTTCTTCCTCAGTGTAAGCGCTTTCCAGTCCGTCCTCAGGTTCAAACTGAGGCACATCCACCGCGGGAAGATTTGCAATTTCATCGAAAGCGTGAACAGACGCCGCAAACCACTTGGCATATACTTCACATGCCAAATTGCGCCGCTTGGTATCGGCCCCAACTTTCCGAAAGAAATTAGGACTGAACGCGCCGAATGCGGTATGTTCGGTCTTAGTGAAGAACGAAATAGGCTGCCCCAAAACATGAGAGATTGCGTGCATGGTCGCGGGCTCCGGGCTCTTTGTACCCAATTCATAGGTAGATACTGCTTGCCGGCTAACACCGATCGCAAGAGCCAATTCGGTTTGCGTCAGCCGGGCAGCAAGCCTCGCCTCGGTCAGTCGTTCAGCTACAAGTAGTCGGCCAGCTGTCCGGCGAACCTTGGGTCCCGGGAAGCCGACGACGTTGTCAGTCCTGACCATTATCTTTCCGCCACCTTTCAATCCGCTCTTTCAGAAGTTCCATTTCGTTTAGATCATAATCCGTATCCTCCGGCGCCGGACCTTCTTGGGGAACCTCATGCGGCAGATGCATCAAGTTCTGGCTTCGCCAAAGGAAGGAGCACTTGGAGATATGCGAGGGCACCGCCAGATAAGCGAACTGCAAGCTTTGATGACCATGAAGAAAAAGGATGTGCGGGAGATCGATAACTTCTTCCTCCTTTTCAATCACCTCGCCTGAGAAGTCGAAAGCCCACTGGCCGTTGCCTAAGCGAGCATTCTCTCTGAACCCAACGTTCCTTGGCTGCCTGCTTGGATTAGCAACTTGGCTGATGGTAAGGCGGGAATGAGCAAAACGTAGCTCCAAGTAACGCCCGGTAGGCTCGTCAAACGGACGCCACCGGCATTCGCATGGTATCGTCCCCATCTCAACGGCCCGCTCGAGAGCGAAGTCCACCGCCCAACTAATGATGCGCCCCTTGTTATCCTGCGCGCTCTTCACTTGAAGGATCGGGATGTCTCGAACCAATTCATCAGCTGCCGCATAGGCAGTACGCAATAGGGTCGAGAACTTCGGCCAAAGGTTTGGCTTGATCTGATCCCTCACAAATACATCGGCCTTGAGCACAGACGTGTCTCCCACTTGGACGCGATACGCGTTGAGCAACTATATACGAAAATTTGCTACATTTGTCAACCAACTTGCATTTCCGCCCTCGTGAGGCCGGCGGGGTCTTTGCTCAGGCAGAGGTGACAAGCGCACCCTGCTAACAGATGTTCTACGCGCTGCACATACTATGCTTCGTGTGGTCTGTGGCAGGACGCGCGCATTGCCCTCAGGCGATGATGCATGAGTTTCGTGAGTCCGCTTAGGGCTGGCTGCAGACGCTCCCTGCCTTGCAAGCCGGCCACACTGGTCAAGCACGACCGGCTCGCAGAGAAACGCATACGGACGCACGCCCGCACGACGACTGATCAAGACGGCGTGGGACACCGGCCTCCTAACCCCTTGATCCTGTTAGAGACGGTCCTGCCGGGCATGGGACACTGCGCGCCTGATATTGCTGGGCCTCGGGCAACTCTTGGGCCGCCCTCCGGGCCTACCAGATCCCCTCTTCTCCCGTAGTGGTCCCCCGATCGGGGTGGACGCGCCCCGCGCACTGGTCGTCTCGCGGATGACCTCGGTAGCGAAGCCGCAGGTCTCTGGCCGGCGTCCGGCGTCGCGCATGTGCAGGGTGGTGCCCGCGGCCGGGCTCGAACCGGCACGGCCTTCCGGCCAGGGGAGTTTAAGTCCCCAGTGTCTACCATTTCACCACGCGGGCTTCGCCGCGCGACAATAGCGGCCCCGGCAGCGCGGACAAGGGACGCGGTTGACGCGCGCCGGGCTTCCGAAGTTACATGCCGCACCGGAGGGAAGGTCCCGACGGAAAGGGAGGTCCACATGCGCATCCTCGGTCTCGCCGTCCTGCTTGCCGCCTGCACTCTGCCGGCAGGGGGAGAGACCTACCTGCCCCTGACGGCGCGCGGACAGGAGCCCGGATGGCTCCTCAAGGCTGGACCCGAGGGCATGAGCCTGCTGCGTCAGTCCGGCGAGACCCTCACCGCCCCCCTGCCCGATCCCCGACGTCGGCGCGGAGCCGTTCGCTACGTCACCCCCTCGATTGCCTTCGAGATCCGGCCCGGCCTCTGCCACGACATCATGTCCGGGATGCCCTATCCGCTTTCCGTCACGTTGCTGGAAGAGCCGCCGCTGCAGGGCTGCGGCGGCGAGCCCTCGGCGCTCCTGCAGGGGAACTGGATCGTCGAGCGCGTCGCGGGCGCCCCTGCCCCGTTCGGCGTGACGTTCTCGATCGAGGGCGACCGGATCACCGGCAACGGAGGCTGCAACCGCTTCCTCGGCAGCTACGCGACGACCGGAGAAGGTCTGGACATCGGCCCGCTTGCCGGTACGCGCATGGCCTGCCCCGGCAGGGGGTTCGAGAGCCGGTTCCTCTCCGCTCTCGAGCGGGTCAGCCGGTTCGACATCGCCGAGGGCGGGACACTGCTGCTGTTCGAAGGCGACAGCCCGGTGGTCGTTGCCCGGCGCTGACGCCGCGGCGCGGCGATTGACAGGCTGCGGAGCGTCCGCCACAAATTCCTGCGAGAATTTTCGGGAGGTCTCCATGAAGAAGGTCTACGACAGCGCCGCCGCCGCGCTGGACGGGCTGCTGTTCGACGGAATGCTGATCGCTGCAGGTGGCTTCGGCCTCTGCGGCATTCCCGAGCTGCTGATCCAGGCGATCCGCGACGCCGAAACGAAGGATCTCACCATCGCGTCGAACAATGCGGGCGTGGACGGCTTCGGACTTGGCGTGCTGCTCGAGACGCGGCAGGTCAAGAAGATGATCTCCTCCTATGTCGGCGAGAACGCCGAGTTCATGCGGCAGTATCTCTCGGGCGAGCTCGAGCTCGAGTTCAACCCGCAGGGCACGCTCGCCGAGAGGATGCGGGCGGGCGGCGCAGGCATCCCGGGCTTCTATACGAAGACCGGCGTGGGCACCGTCATCGCCGAAGGCAAGGAGCACAAGGAGTTCGATGGCGAGACCTACATCCTCGAGCGCGGGATCGTGGCGGACCTGTCGATCGTGAAGGCCTGGAAGGCGGATCCGAGCGGCAACCTCGTCTTCCGCAAGACCGCGCGCAACTTCAACCCGCCGGCCGCGACCTGCGGCAAGGTCTGCGTCGTCGAGGTCGAGGAGATCGTGCCGATGGGCAGCCTCGACCCCGACTCGATCCACCTGCCGGGGATCTACGTGCACCGCCTGATCCAGGGCCAGCACGAGAAACGCATCGAACAGCGCACCGTGCGCAAGCGCGCCTGAGGGGGAGAGAGATCATGGCCTGGGACCGCAACCAGATGGCGGCGCGCGCCGCGCAGGAGCTTCAGGACGGCTGGTACGTCAACCTCGGGATCGGCATCCCGACGCTGGTGGCCAACTACATCCCCGAAGGGATCGAAGTGACGCTGCAATCCGAAAACGGGATGCTCGGGATGGGCCCCTTCCCCTGGGAGGGCGAGGAGGACGCCGACCTGATCAATGCCGGCAAGCAGACCATCACCGAGCTGCCCAAGACCGCCTATTTCGACAGCGCGCAGAGCTTCGCGATGATCCGCGGCGGCAAGATTGCCATGGCGATCCTCGGCGCGATGGAAGTGGCCGAGAACGGCGACCTTGCGAACTGGATGATCCCGGGCAAGCTCGTGAAGGGCATGGGCGGGGCGATGGACCTGGTGGCGGGCGTGCAGCGCGTGGTGGTGGTGATGGACCACACCTCGAAGCACGGCGAGTCGAAGGTGCTGAAGGAATGCACCCTGCCCCTGACCGGCAAGGGAGTGGTCAATCGCATCGTGACCAATCTCGGCGTGCTCGACGTGGTGCCGGGCGGGCTGAAGATCGTCGAATGCGCCGAGGGCGTGACCGAGGACGAGCTCCGCGCCGCAACCGAGGCGACCATCGTCGGATGACACCTCACGGAGCGGCTGGTAACGGCCGCTCCACCGCGGGCCTCAGAGGCCCGCCGACACGATCCGGAAGACACAGGGATCCGAGACCAGTTCGGGTGGCGTGAGGCAAAGCCCCTGCGCCACCTGCCAGGCCGCCAGCACCTTCGGGACGTAATCCCTCGTCTCGGCATAGGGCGGCACGCCTCCGTTGGCGCGCACGGCCCCTTCGCCGGCGTTGTAGGCGGCCAGCACCATCAGCGGGTCGCCCCCGAACTCGCCCATGAGCCAGTCGAGATAGGCAACGCCTCCTGCAATATTCTGCACCGGGTCGAGCGAATCCGCGACGCCGAAGCGCTTGGCCGTCGCGGGAATCAGCTGCATCAGGCCCTGCGCCCCGGCCGAGCTGACCGCGCTGACGCGACCGCCGCTCTCGATCCCGATGACGGCGAGGACCAGCGCCGGCGACACCCGCGTGCCAAGCGTGGCCTTAAGGATGTCGAGCCCGTAGCGTTCGGCGATCTGCTGCATGTGCTGCATCCGCGGCGCCCGTACCGAGGCTCCCTCGGGGCCCTGTGACAGGCTGGCAAGGGCAAGCGGGAATCGGTCCTGCACGGCACCGATCGCCACGGGAACCTTGTCCCAGAACCAGGCATAAGAAGTGCCCTTCGGCGTGGGTCCTGGCTCGACGCCGCCTGCCTCGGGCGGCAGCGAAGCCGGGGCCTCCTTCGCCGCGTCCGGCTTGCGCGGCTGGACCTTGGGAAGGGCTGCAAGCCGCCGCGCCTGCTCGGCAGGATCGATCTGCACCGTGATGCGCTTCGACGCGCCCATAGTCGGCGGCTTTACCCGTCGGAAGGTGAAGTCGGTCTCCGGGCTCAGCTCGGCCGCCGCCGGAGCGGGCGCGGCAAGCATCAGCGCGAGAATCAGCACGCCACTCCAGGTTCGCATCGGAAGACTGCCCGCTCGTCGTTGTTTTCCCGCGATTCTAGGGCAAGGCGGCCATCCGGGCCACGAATCCCTCCTCCGGCCGTCCGGATTTGCCGAAAATAGGACCCATTTCCCACAGTCCCGGTCCTCCGGCCGGTGCCGGATCCGCGAATTATCTTTCGGATGCAACGCATTGCGAAAGGATGGCAGGCCCCATCTTCCGTTCCGCAAAAAACCCACCAGTGACCAAAGTGCCGCCACATTCCGGGGGCTTATTGAACCCATGCCGAGGCGGAGATCGGAACGGGCGGACCGGGAAGAAATCAGCGAAACGGCGGCGAGACGATTACTTCAAGCAAAGGCTGTAACCATGAAAATGCTGAACATCTTCAAAAACTTCCGCAACGACGAAGACGGTGCGGTCACCGTTGACTGGGTCGTGCTGACCGCCGCCATCGTCGGCCTCGGCCTGCTCGTGATGGGCACCGTCAAGGGCGCTCTCGAAACCGCTGCCTCGACGATCTCGTCGAACATCGAAGCCGCTTCGGACCCGGACAACCTCTGATCCATCTCCACACAGCAGAGGAGCCGCAAGAGCGACGCTTGCGGCTCCTCATGCACCTGCGCCGTTCCTTCAGGGAGAACGTCATGGAAAAGCTGCTCCATCTCCTTCGCTCGGACGACGGCGCCATTACCGTTGATTGGGTGGTCCTGACGGCGGCGATCCTTCTGCTCGGCATCCTCATCAGCCTGGCGACCTTCGGAGGTCTCCGGGAAGCCACCGAGCATCTCGCATCCTACGTCGCCTCGTCGGTGGCGAATGCGGGTCAACCGTAAACACAACCACCGCAACTTCGCGTTCCGGATCGGCCATCGCCCCGAAAAGGCCCCAATCAAGCCCCATCACGACGATCAGCCGCCTCCGATCCAGATCTTCCGGAGTGGCACGCGACAAGGGGAATGAACATGCGCTTCGTATTCGGACTCGTGCTGATGGTCGGGCTCGCTCTGGCGAGCTTTGCCGTTTACATGGCGCAGGGCTACATCAGCCAGACCCAGACCGCGCTCGAGAAGGAGCGGGACGCCCGCAAGAAGCTCGGGCCCATGGTCGAGGTCTTCGTCACCAACAAGGCGCTGAACTACGGCGCTCCTCTGACGAAGGATGACGTCCGCAAGATCATGTGGCCCGCCAACGCCTTGCCCGACACGATCTTCAAGGAGGAAGACGTGCTCTTCTCCGATCCGTCGAAACCCCGTTACGTGCTGCGCCAGATGGAAAAGTTCGAACCGGTTCTGGCCGTGAAGGTCACCGAGCCGGGCGTCGAGGCCGGTCTTCGGCTCGCCAGCGGCATGCGCGCCTTCGCCATCAAGGTCGATGTGGCCTCGGGCGTGTCGGGCTTCCTCCAGCCGGGCGACCGCGTGGACGTCTACTGGACCGGAACAGGCAGCGGCGGCGAGACCACGCGCCTCATCGAGAAGACCATTCCGATTATTGCCATCGACCAGACCGCCAATGCCGACGTCGCCACTTCGGCGATGATCGCCCGCACCGTCACGGTCGAGGTGCTACCCCAGCAGGTGGCGCGTCTTGCGCAGGCGCAAGCGACCGGCCGTCTTTCGCTTTCCCTCGTCGGTCGGAACGATGACACAGAAGCGGACGCGGCGCCGGTGGACACCCGCATCCTCATCGGCGAGCCTGACAAGGTCGTCGAGATCGAGGAGGAACCTGCCTGCATCATCCGCACGCGCCGCGGCGCAGAGGTGGTGGAAAGCACTCCCTGCACCAACTGATAGCGGCGCGCCATCGCGCCGGGACAACATTCGGGAGCCGGACGGCAAAGTCGTCCGGCTTCTTCGCATATGCCGAAAAGCCTGCGGTGTTGCCGGTTATCCACATTCATCTTCACCTGCAACCCCATGAATGTTGCAATGAAATGTCGGATCCTGCATCGTGCCGGCTGAGCGGGCAGTTAAGACCTGTGAGTGAGGCGTGATCCGAAAGGCAGGCCAGATGAGCATGAACTACTCCCTTCGGGCCGGGCTGGCTGCGCTTGCGCTCGCGGCCTCCACGGCCGTGACGCCGGCAGCGGCGCAGACGCTCCGGGTGATGGAAGGCTCGGCCTCCAGTGCCCTGAACGTGCCGATGAACCGTGCCGTCGTCGTGGAGAGCGACCGGCCCTTCGCGGAACTTTCCATCGCCAATCCGGGCATCGCCGACATCTCGACGCTCTCGGAAAGCTCGATCTACGTCCTGGGCAAGGCGCCGGGCCGCACGACTCTCACTCTCCTCGGGCCGGACGGACGGCTGATCTCGAACGTGGACGTGCATGTCACGCCCGACGTGGCCGAGTTCAAGGAACGGCTCCGCCAGATCCTGCCCGGCGAGAACATCGAGGTCCGCACGGCGAACGACGGGATCGTGCTGTCGGGCACCGTCACCAGCACGGAACGGCTGGATCGGGCGCTCGACCTCGCGAATCGCTATGCGCCCGATCGGGTGTCGAACCTCATGAGCGTCGGCGGCACGCAACAGGTCATGCTCAAGGTCCGCTTCGCCGAGATGCAGCGCTCGGTCGCGAAGACCCTCGGCTCGTCGCTCACCGCCACCAACGGGACAGGATCGGTCCGCGGCGGCACCGGCACCTATCTGCAGAACGGGATTCCGACCTCCTATCCGCTGAACATCGATGGCGCCGTCAATGGCGCTCTTGAGCTGGGCTTCTCCGTTGGTGCGCTTGAATTCTCGGTGCTTCTTGAGGCCCTTGAATCCAAAGGCGTGGTCCGGACGCTGGCGGAGCCGAACCTGACCGCCCTGTCGGGACAGGAGGCGAAGTTCCTCGCCGGCGGCGAATACCCGATCCCCGTCGCCAGTGGCGACGAAAAGATCGCCATCGAGTACAAGCCCTTCGGCGTGGAGCTGAACTTCACCCCGGTCGTGGTCGACGGCAACCAGATCAATCTCATGATCAATGCCGCCGTCTCCTCGATCGACAACACGGTCTCGCTGGAAAGCGCCGGATTTACCATCAACGCCTTCAAGCGGCGCGAGACCTCGACCACCGTCGAGATGCGCGACGGCGAGAGCTTCGCCATCGCCGGCCTTCTGCAGGACGACTTCCGCAATCTGAACGGGCAGGTGCCGTGGCTGGGCGACATCCCGATCCTCGGCGCGCTTTTCCGGAGCGCGGAATATCAGCGCGCCCAGAGCGAGCTCGTCATCATCGTGACACCGCATCTCGTGACTCCCACCCGCGGCGAGGCGCTGGCCCTGCCGACGGATCGGGTCAAGCTGCCCTCGGAGAAGGAGCAGTTCCTCTTCGGGCGCGTGACCGGGCGCGGAGCCGCGGGCGAGGTCGCCCGGCAGGACTTCAGCGGCTCCTATGGCTATGTGATGGAGTAAGGGATGACGAAGATGCGTTCCACGATCCTCGTCGCCCCGCTGGTGCTGGCGCTGGCCGGTTGCAGCGACAGGATGGCCTCGTCCGAGATTAACGACGGCAGTTTCGGTAATGCCACGATGAACAACTCCCTCGTCCATATGGGGGCAGTGAGCGCAACGCAGGCGCTTGGACAACGCTTCGCGGCAGAGGTCGAGCCGACGATCACCTTCCCCTTCGACAGCGCGGCCCTGACGCCCGAGTCGCAGATGGTGCTGAGTGCACAGGCGGACTGGATCCGCCAATTCCCCGAGGTGCGCTTCCGCGTCTACGGCCATACCGACCTCGTTGGCTCCACGGCCTACAACAAGGCTCTGGGCCTGCGCCGGGCCAAGGCCGTCGTGGCATACTTCGCCTCGCAGGGCATCAACCCGAGCCGTCTCGAGGCCCTTGTTTCCTACGGGGAAACAAGGCCGGTGATCCCGGTTTCCACGCCCGAGGAGCGCAACCGGCGCACCGTCACCGAGGTTTCGGGCTTCGTCGGGGGCAACCGGATGACCCTCAACGGCAAATATGCGGCGATCGTGTTCCGAGAATACGTCGCCGGAGCAAAGCGCGTCCACCCGTCCAACCGCGTGATTGCGACCCAGGTCGCACCCGGCGGCTGATCGCGAAGGGAGCGGCAGGGCCGCTCCCACAAATCCAACAATAACGTTTTTTTAGCCCAAATCCTGCCACCATTGGTCAGCACCTTGTGCCCAATGGGAAACAGTCGGCGTGGCCGGATTCGGCGCGTCGGCATTTCCGTGGATATTTGGGTGTTCAGGACCGTTCGGGTCCAAAATCGGTTTGCGATCTTTGACCCGTTCCGGCGCCCGCCAGGGGAAGGACATGTTGGGATGAACAGCGTGGCGACGCTTCAACCGGATCCTGCGCCAATCGTGGCCTGCACGATCTCGCGCGACGTCCAGAATTTCGAGATCCTGATCAACGACATGGAAATCGAACTGGGCGAAAGCTGGGGCGATCTGTCGTTTGAGGATGCCGAGTTGTTCCTCCGCCAGCCCGAATCGCGGACGCTGGAATTCGTGGCGCTGGCCGTGGACGGCGAGGATGAGGGCGATCTTGCCCAGCTGACGGACATCATCCGCACCGCGAAGGACAAGGGCATCAAGGTCATCCTGATCGCGGATCAGGTGAGCCCGATCGCGCTGCACCAGCTGCTTCGACTCGGCGCCGACGATTTCGTTCCCTACCCCCTGCCCGAGGGCGCGCTCCACGAAGCCATCGAACGGATTCGCACGGCATCGGCATCCGCGGCGAACGATCCGACGGCCGCACCCGCTGCGCCGGGCGCGGTCCATGCGCCCACGTTCAAGGCGCGCGGCGACCGCGACGCCATCCTTCTGCCCGTTCACGGCATGGCCGGCGGCGTAGGCGCCTCGACCTTCGCCTGCAACCTCGCGTGGGAACTCGCCACCGTCTCGAAGACAGATGCTCCGCGGGTCTGCCTGATCGACCTCGATTTCCAGTTCGGCGCCATTTCGACCTACCTCGACCTGCCGCGGCGCGAGTCGGTGTTCGATATCCTTTCCGACACCGAGTCCGCCGACAGCGACGGTTTCCTGCAGGCGATGCTCACCTTCAACGAGAAGCTGCACGTCTTCACCGCGCCTCCGGACATGCTGCCCCTCGACATCGTGACGGCCGAGGACATCGGCCGGCTGCTCGACATGGCGCACGCCAACTTCGACTTCGTGGTCGTGGACATGCCGACGACCGTCACGTCCTGGACCGAAGCCGTCCTCGCCCGCTCGCATGCGTATTTCGCGATGATGGAACTCGACCTTCGCTCGGCGCAGAACGTGCTCCGGCTCGTGCGCGCATTGAAGGCCGAGAGCCTCCCACACGAGAAACTGCGCTTCGTGCTGAACCGCGCCCCGCGCTTCACCGACCTCTCGGCCAAGAGCCGCGTCAAGCGCATGTCCGAAAGCCTCGACATCGAGATCGAGCTGCAACTTCCCGATGGCGGCATGGGCGTGACACAGGCGAACGACCACGGCCTGCCGCTTTCGGAGTCGGCGGCCAAGAATCCGCTGCGCCGCGAGCTGCAGAAGCTCGCGAAGTCGCTCTACGACCACAGCAAGTCCGTGGAAGCCGCCAAGACCTGATGATCCGGAAGGTGTCCTGAATGTTCTCGCGCTATCGCAAGTCAACGGACGGCCAGAAGCCCGCACCCTCGGCGGCGGTGGGCGCGGCCACTCCGACCATGACGGCGCCCGCGGCTCCTGCGCCGGCGAAGGCCCCGGTCGCACAGCCCCGCCCGACCTCGCCGGTGCACCGGCCCGGCGCGGAGGCGATCGCCACCGACAAGGAGAAGAAGCGCAAGGAACGGCTGATGGAGCTCAAGGTCGAGCTTCACCGCCGTCTCCTCGACAACCTCAACCTGGCCGCGCTCGAGAAGGCTTCCGAGTCGAGCTTGCGGACCGAGATCGCCGCCATCTGCGGCGAGGCCCTCGAGGAGATGAGCGTCGTCCTGAACAAGGAAGAGCGCACGATCCTCAACCAGGAGCTTTATGACGAGGTCATGGGCCTCGGCCCGCTCGAGCCGCTGCTGAAGGACGAGAGCATCAACGACATCCTCGTGAACGGCCCCTACCGGATCTTCGTCGAGCGGGGCGGCAAGCTGGAACTGACCGACACGACCTTCAAGGACGAGCGGCACCTGCTGCGGATCATCGACAAGATCGTGTCGGCCGTGGGCCGGCGGGTGGATGAATCGACGCCCTATGTCGACGCCCGCCTTGCCGACGGCTCGCGCTTCAACGCCATGGTGCCGCCGATCGCCGTGGACGGCTCGCTGGTCTCGATCCGGAAATTCAAGAAGGACAAGCTCGGCATCGCCGATCTCGTGCGCTTCGGCGCCTTCACTGAAGAAATGGCGGCGTATCTGCAGGCTGCGGTGGCGACGCGGCTGAACGTCATCGTCTCGGGCGGCACGGGCTCGGGCAAGACCACGACGCTCAACGCGCTCTCGTCCTTCATCGACAACAAGGAACGGATCCTCACGATCGAGGATACGGCGGAACTCCAGCTCCAGCAGGTCCATGTCGGACGGATGGAGAGCCGGCCGGCCAACGTCGAGGGAAAGGGTGCGGTGACGCAGAGGGACTGTCTGCGCAACGCGCTGCGGATGCGCCCCGACCGCATCATCGTCGGCGAGACCCGCGGCGAGGAAGTGATCGACATGCTGCAGGCCATGAACACCGGCCACGACGGCTCGATGACCACCATCCACGCCAACTCCGCCCGCGACGGCATCAGCCGGCTCGAGAACATGATCGCCATGGCCGGGATCGAGATGCCGATCAAGGCGGTGCGCGCGCAGATCGCCTCGGCCGTCAACCTGATCGTGCAGGCCAGCCGCCTGCAGGACGGGTCGCGCCGCATGGTCTCGATCACCGAGATCACCGGGATGGAAGGCGATGTGATCTCGATGCAGGAGATCTTCCGCTACGAGCGTCTGGGCATCGAGCCCTCCGGCAAGATCATCGGCCGCTTCAATGCGACAGGGGTGCGCTCGCACTATTCCGACCGCTTCCGGCAATGGGGCTACAACCTGCCCGCCTCCATCTACGAACCGATCGTCTGAGGGCCCCATGCAGCTGAGCGCGGCACCCATCATCTACATCCTGATCTTCCTCGCCGTGCTCCTGCTGGTCGAGGGGATCTATCTGACCGTCTTCGGCAAGTCGATCAGCCTGAACTCCAAGGTCAGCCGCAGGCTCGCGCTTCTCGAGAAGAACCAGAACCGGGAACAGGTGCTCGAACAGCTCCGCAAGGAGATGAGCCAGCACATGAACGCGAAGGGCATCCCGCTCTACGCGATCCTCGCCTCGAAGGCACAGAAGGCCAACATCGCCTTTTCGCCCAAGGCGCTGGTGGCCGTGATGGTGCTGCTCTCCGGCGTGGCCTACATGGGCCTGACGGTCGGGACCAGCGCCGCCCTGCCCGTGCGCGTTGCCGTGGCAATCGTCATGGGGGTCGGCGCGGTCTACGTGTGGGTGAACAACAAGGCCAAGAAGCGCATGGCCCTGATCGAGGAGCAACTCCCCGACGCGGTCGAGCTGATGGTGCGCTCGCTGCGCGTGGGGCACCCGTTCTCCTCGGCCATCCAGATCGTCGCGAAGGAGGTACCCGATCCGCTGGGGACGGAGTTCGGCGTCATCGCGGACGAGGCCGCCTATGGGCGGGACGTGGCCGAGTGCATCCGTGCCTTCGCCGAGCGCATGGAGAGCCAGGACCTGCGCTTCCTCGCGGTGGCCGTGAACATCCAGCAGCAGTCCGGCGGCAACCTCGCCGAGATCCTCGAGGGCCTCGCCAAGGTCATCCGCTCGCGCTTCAAGCTCTTCCGCCGCGTCAAGGCGATCACCGCCGAAGCGAAGTGGTCCGGCACCTTCCTTTCGGCCTTCCCCATCGTGGCGCTGGTGGCGATCTCGGTCCTCAAGCCCGACTATTATGACGGGGTCAAGGACACGCCGCTGTTCGTGCCCGCGGCGCTGGTGGTGGGTGCGTTCCTTGTCGCGAACGTCGTCTTCATGAAGATCATGGTCAACATCAAGGTGTGAGCCGATGGAACTCCTCAATCGCATCGAGATGGCCCTGACCGACGCCCTCGGCCCCTTGGGACCGCTGGCGGCGGTGGGGATCCTGGGCATCCTTCTCATCGCCGTCACCCTGCCCGCCATGCTGAAGAAGCGCGACGAGCCCTTCGACCGGATCAAGGCGCAGCGCACCTCGACACCCGCTCAGGCCCCCGCGACCCAGGCTCTGCGCCGGTCGTCCGGCTCGAAGAAGCTCGACCGGTTCGCGAACCTTCTCGAACCCAAGACCGCCGAGGAACTTTCGGCCTCGCGGCTCAAGCTGATGCGGGCAGGCTACCGGTCCAAGGGTGCCGTGCGCGCCTTCCACGCCGCTCAGTTCGCCTTCGGCATCGGCTTTCTCGTGATCGGTGTGCTCTACGCGCTGATCGTCTCGGCTGCCGAGCCGCTCAGCATGCAGCAGATGGTCAGTTACACGCTGCTGCCCGGGGCGATCGGCTACTACCTGCCCATCTACTGGGTGAAGCGCCGCGAACAGGAACGGCACGACCAGATCGTGGCGGGCTTTCCCGACGCGCTCGACATGATGCTGGTCTGTGTCGAGGCCGGCCAGTCGCTCGACCAGTCGATCCTGCGCGTCGCGCGCGAGTCGGCCGCCGGTTATCCTGCCCTGTCCGAAGAGTTCGAGATCGTGTCCCAGGAGGTCAAGGCCGGGAAGGAACGCGTCGCCGTGCTAAAGGACATGGCCGAGCGGGTGGGCATTCCCGACGTTGCGTCGTTCGTGACCACGCTGATCCAGTCCGCCACCTTCGGCACCTCGATCGCCGAGGCGCTGCGCGTCTACTCCTCGGAGATGCGCGACAAACGCGTGATGCGCGCCGAGGAGAAGGCAAACACCTTGCCGACCAAGCTCACCCTCGGCACTATGATGCTGACGGTGCCACCGCTGATGCTGATCCTGATCGGCCCCTCGGTCTATGGCATCGCGACGCAGCTGGGCGGACAGTGAGACGACGTGACCCGAGGCCTGCCGATCCTCCTCCTCTGCGTGACCCTTGCCGCCTGCAGCGGTCCGGATGCTCTTTCGAGGCAGGCGGCAGCACGGAATGCGCCCTTCGCGGTGGATCCGGGACGGGACGGGGTCGACGGTCTTCTGGTGGGTCATCGGCTCCTCGCGGCGGGAGAGGACGAGCTGGCGCTGCGGGCCTATCTTCGGGCGGCGTCCGAACAGGGGATCAACGCCGACGTGCTCTCGGCTCTGGGCTCGGCGAACCTGCATCTCGGCCGGCTCAACCAGGCGGAGCAACTGCTGCGCAAGGCGATCGAGATGGATCCCTCCTTCGTGCCGGCCGTCAACAACCTCGGCGTCGTGCTGATGGAGCGCGGACGGACGGCAGAGGCGAAGCTCGTGTTCCAGCAAGCCTTTGCACTCGACAGTGGCGCGACGGACTCGATCCGGGAAAATCTGCGCCGCGCTATCGCGAAAAGCGAATCCACGGTATATGCGGAAGAGGAAGAGCGACATGAGTTCTCCCTCGTGCGGCGTGGGCAAGGGCAATACGTGCTGCTTTCGCAGCTCTAGGGACGACCGGGATCGAGCAGCAAGAGGACGCAAAACATGCGCCACCCTGTCCTGACCGCGCTGTGCCTGCTGGGCACGGCGACCCTGAGCGCCTGCGGGGACCAAGACGCCGACGTTGATCGGGCGCTTAAGAGCGTCAACGTCATCGACGAAAGCAACCTCAACGACATCATGCTGACGGTGGGCGCGCCCGACGAGGCCGTGGCCTACTTCCGCGGCGCCGTGGACAAGGCACCCGACCGCATCGACCTGAAGCGCGGGCTCGCCAAGTCGCTGGTCCGCGCGCAACGTCCCGCGGAGGCCGCGACCGTCTGGAGCGATGTCGCGAATACCCACGAAGGCACGAACGAGGATCGCGTGGCCCTCGCCGATGCGCTCATCCGGTCCAACGACTGGACGCGCGCCGAGGCCGAACTGTCGCGGATCCCCCCGACCTACGAGACCTTCCAGCGCTACCGTCTCGAGGCGATGGTGGCCGACAGCAAGAAGCAATGGAAGAAGTCGGACAGCTTCTACGAAACCGCCGTCGGCATGACGACGCAGCCGGCGGGGGTGCTGAACAACTGGGGATTCTCGAAGCTGACACGCGGCGATGCCGCCGGTGCGGAGCGTCTCTTCTACGAGGCGTTGACCTATGATCCCACGTCGTTCACCACGAAGAACAACCTCGTGCTCGCCCGCGGCGCGCAGCGGAAATACGAACTGCCGGTGATCCAGTCCACCCAGAAGGAGCGCGCCGAGCTGACCTACACTCTGGCTCTCGCGGCCATCAAGAAGGGCGACGTGCTCGTGGGGAAGGGCCTGCTGCAGTCGGCCATCGACACCCACCCGCAGTATTTCGAGGCCGCGGTTCGCAGTCTCGAGGCGTTGGACGCGGGCTGACGATGCAGGGCGTGGTTGCAACGTCACCCTGGGCGGCGCTGTGGTTCCTGCCATTCGCCGTGCCGATCGCGCTCTGGGTGGCGTGGAGCGACATGAAGTTCATGAAGATCCCGAACAAGGCGGTCATCGCCCTGACCGTGGTCTTCCTCGCAATTGGCCCCATCGCGCTGCCGCTCGAGGACTGGCTGTGGCGCTGGCTGCATCTGCCGGTCGTCCTGCTCGTGACGTTCCTCATGAACATGCGCCGCCTGATCGGGGCCGGCGACGCAAAATTCGTCGCCGCCATGGCCCCCTTCTTCGCGACGGCGGACCTGCGCCTCGCCATGGCGCTCCTCGCCGCCTCGCTGCTGGGGGCCTTCGCGAGCCACCGCGGCCTGAGCTTCGTGGGGCCCTTCCGCAGCGCCACCGCCGACTGGCAGAGCTGGCACCGGCGCGACTTCCCGATGGGCCTGGCCCTGTCGGGCATGCTGATCCTTTACCTTCTTGCGGCAGTCTTGGACGGCTGAAACCCTCGTCCCGGTGATCCCATGAACATGCACAATTCCGACGTCATCGCGCCTTCCTCGCCACGCACGCTGGCCGAAACGGGCCTCGGGCTGGTCATGCTGAGGGACATCCTGATCAAGACCATGTTCCGCATGAACCTCGACCTCGTGTCGCAGATCTCGCAGATGGTGTGCCTGCCCGCGCAGCTTACGCAGGAGCTGGTGGACCTCGCGCGAAGCCAGCGGCTGGTCGAGGCCACGGGGACGCTGCATGCCACCTCGGGCAACGAGATGGGCTATCAGCTGACCGATGCCGGCAAGGCCCGCGCGCTCGACGCGCTGAGCCAGTCGGAATATTACGGCGCGATGCCCGTCCCTCTCGACGAGTACCGCAAGCAGGTCGAGCGCCAGTCGATCCGCAACATCAAGCTCACCCGCGAGCAGCTTGTGTCGGCCATGGGCCACCTGATCCTGCCGGACGAGCTTCTGGGCCACCTCGGGCCGGCCGTCACGTCCGGCCGCTCGATCCTGATGTACGGCCCGCCCGGCAACGGGAAGTCCTCGATCTCGAACGGGATCCGCGACGCGCTCGGCGACCGGATCTACGTCCCACGCGCGCTTGAATACTCGGGCCAGGTGATCACCGTCTACGACCCGATCGTGCACCGTGCGGCCGAGGCCGCTGTCGACGATCCGAACAGCCTGCGCCGCACCTCGAACCGCTTCGACAACCGCTACGTCTGGTGCGAGCGTCCCACGGTCATCACCGGGGGCGAGCTCACGCTCGACATGCTCGACCTGACCTACAACCCGGTGGCGCGCACCTATCAGGCGCCGCTGCAGCTCAAGTCCACCGGCGGGATCTTCATCGTGGACGACCTCGGACGTCAGGCAGAACCGCCGCAGAAGCTCGTCAACCGCTGGATCGTGCCGCTCGAGGAGAGCCGCGACATCCTTGCCCTGCAGTCGGGCGAAAAGTTCACCGTTCCGTTCGACACGCTGGTGATCTTCTCGACCAACTTCCACCCCAACGAGATCTTCGACGGCGCGGCCCTGCGGCGGATCTTCTTCAAGATCAAGATTGACGGGCCGAACCAGGAGAACTTCCTGAAGATCTTCGCCATGGTCGCGAAAAAGCGGAAGGTTCCGCTGGACGAGGCTGCGCTGCTGCACCTGATGAAGGTGAAGTTCCCGACCATCGACAACCGCTATGCGAACTACATGCCGGTCTACCTCATCGACCAGATGATCGCCGTCTGCGAGTTCGAGGGGCTGCCCTATCAGATGAGTCCGGCGCTGATCGACCGTGCCTGGGCGAACATGTTCGTGCGCGACGAGGTGATCGCCCGATAGGCTCGACGGCTTCAGCGGCGCAGCGGGACGGGGCCGGTCTCGGTCAGGATAGCATCCAGCGGCTGGTCCGTCGGCTCGATGGGCACCTCGGGCAGTTCCTGCGCCGCGAAGGCGAAGCCCACGGCCGTTACCGGATGGCGCGCACGCAGCCGCTCCAGCGTGCGGTCGTAGAATCCGCCGCCATAGCCCAGCCGGAAGCCGCGTCGGTCGAAGGCGAGCAGCGGCACGACCAGGACCTCTGGCTCGAGCCATGCGCCCTCTTCGGGCACGCAAGCGCCAAACGGGCCCTCGGTCATGCGGCAGCCGGGGCTCCACTCGCGGAAACGCAGCGGCTCGCCCGGCGCCATGATCACGGGGACGCAGACCGGGCCATCATGGGCAGCCATGGCCGGAAGCGGGTCGATCTCGGACCGGATCGGCATGTAGCCGGACAGGACGCGCCCCCGGTGCCGCGACAGCCAGTCCGCCAGAAGCTCGGCCGCCTGCCCCTGCCCGGCCTCGTGCGCAAGCGCGCGGGCGGCACCTGCGGCACGGCGGGCGTCCGCCTTTCGCGCGGCCAGCGTCACAGCAGCACCGCCCCGGCGAGGCCGAGGAAGGCGAAGAAGCCGACGACATCCGTCACGGTCGTGACGAAGGTTCCCGAGGCGAGGGCCGGATCGACGCGCGCCTTCTGCAGCACGACGGGCACGAGGATGCCGGCGAGGCCCGCCACCAGCAGGTTGACGATCATGGCGGCACCGATGACCAGCCCGAGCATGGGGTTCTCGAACCAGAACCAGCTGACAAGCCCCATGACCAGCGCGAAGATGAGCCCGTTGACGAGGCCCACGATCGCCTCGCGCCGGATGACGCGTGCCACGTTAGAACCGGTCAGGTCACGCGTGGCCAGCGCCCGAACCGCCACGGTCAGAGACTGCGTTCCGGCGTTGCCGCCCATCGAGGCGACGATCGGCATCAGCACGGCCAATGCCACCAGCTGCGCGATGCTGTCCTCGAACTGCGCGATCACGAGGCTCGCGAGGATCGCCGTCAGCAGGTTCACGAACAGCCACGGCAGCCGCTGCCGGGTGGTCTCGATCGCCGTGTCCGAAATCGAGCTTTCGTCACCGACCCCGGCGAGACGGAGGATGTCCTCCTCGTGTTCTTCGTCGAGCACGTTCATGGCGTCGTCGATGGTGATGACGCCGACCAGCCGGTCGTTCTCGTCCACCACCGGGCAGGAGATGAGGTGATACTGGTTGAAGATATAGGCGACCTCGGCCTCCTCGACCGTGGCGCGGATGGTGCGGAAGCTCTCTTCCTCGATTTCGGTCAGCTTCACGTCGCGGCGCGACGACAGGAGCCGGCCGAGCGTGACGTAGCTGCGCGGCTTCATGCGCGGGTCGACGAGGATGACGTGGTAGAACTGGTCGGGCAGCTCTTCGGCCCGGCGCAGGAAGTCGATGGCCTCGCCCACCGTCCAGTGCATCGGCGCCACGACGACTTCGCGCTGCATCAGGCGGCCCGCAGAATACTCCGGATAGGCCATCGCCTGCTCGACGGCCACCCGGTCGGCCCGGTCCAGCGCGCCGAGGATCGCCTCCTGCTGCGGCTCCTCGAGATCCTCGAGGATGTCCACCACGTCGTCCGTGTGGAGTTCCCGCACCGCCTCGGCAATCACCTCGGGCGGCAGGTTCTCGATCACCTCCTCGCGGATCGCATCGCTGATCTCGGACAGGATCTCGCCATCGATCCCGTCGGACCACAGCGTCAGCAGCTCTCGCCGCTCCGACGGGCCGATCTGCTCCAGAACGTCGGCGATATCTGCGGCGTGGAGCGGTTCGAGCAGGTCGGACAGACGCGCCTCGTCGCGCTCCTCGACCGCCTCGAGCACCGAATCCACGATCCGGTCCGGCACGCCCGACCGTTCTTCCTCGCGCTTGTCGCCCGTCTCTGCCTGCAATATGGCGCCCCCGTTTCGCTTTTCATCGACCTTATCCAAGGATGGCGCACAGAAACAGGGGCGGCGGGAAATTTACCCTGCCGAGGAAACGGGCTAGGTTGAGGCGCTTCACCCCCGACGGAGATCCGACATGACCGACCTGCTGCTGGGACAGGTGCTCTCCTTCGCGGGCGACCCCTTCCTCGAAGGCGAGGCGGCGGCCCGCCACGAGCCTCATGGCGGCGTGCTCGTGTCGGACGGGAGGATCGTCGAGGTCGGCAAGGCCGCGGCGCTCCGCGCCTCGCATCCGCAAGCGCGCGTCACGGATTACGGAACTGGGCTGATCTCGGCAGGCTTCGTCGACGCCCATGTGCATTATCCCCAGACCACGATCATCGCGAGCTGGGGAAAGCGCCTGATCGACTGGCTCGAAACCTACACCTTCCCGGAAGAGATGCGCTTCGGCGACGCCGCATATGCCAACGAAGTTGCGGGCAGATATCTCGACCTGACGCTGGCGCATGGCACGACCACGGTCTGCAGCTACTGCACCATCCATCCCGAGAGCGTCGACGCCTTCTTCGGGGCAGCCGCGGCTCGTGGCCTGCGCGCCTACGCGGGCAAGACCTGCATGGACCGCAACGCGCCCGAAGGCCTGCGGGACACGGCGCAGAGCGCCTATGACGACAGCAAGCGCCTGCTCGGCAAATGGCACGGGCGCGACCGGCTGTCCTACGTCATCACGCCCCGCTTCTCGCCCACCTCCACGCCCGAGCAGCTGGCCGCGCTCGGCGCGCTCTGGCGCGAGCATCCCGACTGCCTGATGCAGACGCATCTTTCCGAGCAGCTCGACGAGATCGAGTGGGTGAAGGAGCTTCATCCGCAGGCGAGGGACTATCTCGACACCTACGAGGCGCAGGGCCTGCTGCGCGAAGGCGCCGTCTTCGGCCATGCGATCCACCTCGCCGACCGCGAGCGGGACCGGCTTGTCGAAGCGGGCGCGAGCCTCGTGCATTGCCCGACGTCCAACACCTTCATCGGGTCGGGTCTCTTCGACATGGGGCTTGTCGCGCAGGGCATCCGCGTCGGGCTTGCGACGGATACGGGCGGCGGCTCGTCCTTCTCGATGCTGCGGACCATGGCCGCGGCCTACGAGATCGGCCAGCTGCGCGGACAGGCGCTGCATCCGGCCCAGCTCTGGTGGCTGGCAACGGCCGGCTCCGCCCGCGCGCTGCGGGCCGAGGACCGGATCGGCAACATCGCACCGGGGTTGGAGGCGGATCTCGTCGTCCTGGATCTCGCCTCCACGCCGGCGATCGAGCAGGCTACCCGCCGCGCGGAGTCGATCTGGCAGCAGATCTTTCCCAGCATCATTATGGGCGACGACCGTGCCGTACGCGCGGTGTGGGTGGGCGGGAAACCCGCTTTCGCCGGCCCGGGCACGGCCTGAAGAGAGGCGGGCCGCTGACGCGAGCGACGCGCCCTCGCCCGCAAGGCGGCCAGTCGTTGCTTCAGCCGACAGCGTCGGAGATGGGCGCTTCATCCCTCAGGATCCGCAGGGCAAGCGCGTGAACCTCTGGCGATGCGGCAGCGATGACTCGGCCGCCATTCGGGTTCCGCCGGCCTTCCCAGTCCGTCACGATCCCTCCCGCAGCCTCGATCACCGCCATCGGCGCCTGCACGTCGTAAGGTTGAAGGCCAGCCTCGACGACGAGATCGATCTGCCCTGCGGCAAGCAACGCGTAACCGTAGCAGTCGGTGCCGTATCGGGTCAGCTTGACCTGCCCGGCCAGGCGGCGGAAGGCGGCCCCTTCCTCGGCCGTCCCCACTTCGGGGAAGGTGGACATCAGGATCGCCTCGGATAGCGGCCGGGCGGATCGCGTGGCGAGACCACGCTCGCCCATGGGGCCGATGACGCGGGCGCGGCCGAAGCCGCCCTCGAACCGTTCCTTGATGTAGGGCTGGTCGATCAGGCCGTAGATGGGTCCTGTCTCATCGGCGACCGAGATCAGCACGCCCCAGGTCGGCGTGCCGCAGAGGTAGGAGCGCGTGCCGTCGATCGGGTCCAGCACCCAGGTAAGACCGCTGTCTCCCCTGGTCCGGCCCATCTCCTCGCCGAGGATGGCATCCTGCGGGCGCCGCCGCGCGAGGATCGCCCTCATGCGCTCCTCGCAGAGCCGATCGGCAACCGTGACCGGATCGAACCGGTCGGTCTCCTTCGTTTCGGCCAGAAGGGCCATGCTGCGGAAATGCAGCAGCGTGGCTTCCCGTGCGGCCTCGGCCATCTCGGCCGCGGTATCGATGAGTTCCGCTGTCTCGCTGACGGTAAGCATCTGCATCCTGGCCCTCCTGCGCCCCGCGGGTAGCCTGCGGGGCGATCAGGGTCAAGCGCGGCGTCCCGGCGCGGACGCCCGCTCATCCATCGAGCTAGGCGGCTTCGGACAGCACCCGGGCCAGATCGAACAGGCGGCGACGCTGCGCCTCCGGGATCGCGTAGTAGGAGCGGACGAGCTCCAGCGCTTCCTTGTCGGTGATGCGGTCGCCTTCGGCCTGACGCGCCTGATCGCCGGCGCCTTCCAGACCCTCGAAGAAGAAGCTGATCGACACGCCCAGCGCTTCGGCGATGTCCCAGAGACGGGAAGCGCTGACGCGGTTCATGCCAGTCTCGTATTTCTGGATCTGCTGGAACTTGATACCCACACAGTCAGCCAATTGCTGCTGCGTCATGCCCACCATCCACCGGCGGTGGCGGATGCGTTTCCCAACGTGGGCGTCGACGGGATGTTTCATGAAATGTCTCCGTAAATCTTCCAGCTGTCCCTGCACCACTTACAAGCAAATTGTGTGCCAAAACCGCCCTGCAGATGCTTTTCTTTCCAGAAAAAGTTCACTTGAAACAAACCTGTCTTTTTGGATATGTCTAATCATACAGACTCGGCCCCGTTCGGTAGAAGGGCGCTCGGATCGCCCCTCGGGCGCACCATCACCCACTCACTCGCCCATAGGTGATTTTGCAAAATGCGACGCATCTTGCAACGAGAGCGAGGCAATTCCGTTGCATAGTGCGAATCTTGCGCGTCTGGCTGGCAAATCCGACGTTCCGATGGTCAAATTCGGCGCTTTTCCCGCCACCGAAAGGTCATCATTCGCCTCATGCGTGCCTTCAGACTGACCAGAACCGGACAGGATCCGCAGCTCGCGGATGTGCCCCTGCCCGAGCCCGCTCCGGGCGAGGTGCGGCTCCGCATCGCCGCCTGCGCCCTCAATTTCGCGGACCTCCTGATGATCCAGGGCCGCTATCAGGAGCGCCCTGCCCTCCCCCTCACCCTCGGCATGGAAGTGGCCGGAATCGTCGATGCGCTCGGGCCGGGCGTGGAGGGTCTCGAGCCCGGAACGCGGGTCGCGGCCTTCGGCTCCTGCGGGGGACTGGCAGAGTTCGGCTGCTGGTCCGCCGAGCGCTGCATCACCCTGCCCGAGGGCGTGAGCTTCCGCGATGCGGCCGCGTTCCAGATCGCCTACGGCACCGGCCATCTCGCGCTCGACCACCGGGCGCGGTTGCGAGCCGGAGAGACGCTTTTCGTCACCGGCGCCGCGGGAGGCGTGGGTCTCGCCGCCGTGCAGATCGGGCACCGCATGGGCGCGCGGGTGATCGCGAGCGCACGGGGCGAGGACCGGCTCGACATCGCGCGGGCCGCGGGTGCGCATGAGGTGATCGACAGCGATGCGGACGAACTCAAGGGCAGGCTGAAGGCGCTCGGCGGGATCGACGTCACTTATGACACGGTGGGGGGCGCGGGCTTTGACGCAGCACTTCGGGCGTCCCGTCCCGAGGGCCGGCTGCTCGCGATCGGCTTCGCAGGAGGCGAGGTTCCGCAGGTGCCCGCCAACCTCCTTCTGGTCAAGAACCTCAGCGTCATCGGTCTCTATTGGGGAGGCTACATGACCTTCGCGCCGCGGGTGCTGACGCAAAGCCTCGAGACGCTTCTCGGATGGATGGCGGAGGGAAGCCTCGACCTTCATGTCAGCCACGAATTCCCACTGGAAGAGGCCGCCGAGGGACTGGACCTGCTGCGCAGCCGGAAGGCCACCGGCAAGGTGGTGATTCTTCCCTGATCCGTTCGGGACCGCCTGCCGGCCGGCCCCGCGGCCCGCGCGGCCTCATGCCCTGAAGGCAAAGCGCGGCCCGTCCTCGGCCACAGGCTCGCTGGTCAACACGGGGCGCGGCGCCGAGCCACCGGCAGCCTGTGCGGCATAGGCCCGGCGGATCAGCTCGGCCAGCACCTCGACCGCAGGGCTGTGGACGGGATCGGCGACGTAGAGGTTGACCTTGCTCGTCTCGAGGTCCGGCAGCGATCCGCAATGGGGGATGCGCTCCATGTAGCGTGGTTCGGCCCCGGCGAGGGACACATGCACGGCGAGATCGGCCGAGACGCTGGCCTCGATCGTGCGCGAGCTGTCGGATTCGACGGCCATCGTCCACGGAATCCCCATCTCGTCGAGCGCCGACTGAACCCCCATGCGGAAGATGCAGTTCGGCTCGAAGGCGAGGCGCAGCGGTCGCTGCTTCCAGGCCTGCCCGCCAGGCGCGCCGACCCAGACGAGCGGCAGTTCGACCAGCGTCTCGCCTCCCGGCTCCACCGCATCCTCGGTGGTCATGATCACGTCGCACTCGCCTCGCGCAAACTGCGACTTGAGCTTCCGGGTGTAGGAGGAAAGCAGAGTGACGCGCATGCGCGGGAATTCGGCCGCGAAGCGCTGCAGCACCTGCGGGATTGCGGGATAGACGATGTCATGCGGCACCCCCAGCACGACCTCTCCCTCGAAGTCGTCATGGGTAAGTCGGCCGAAGACCTCGTCGTTCAGCGCGAGCATCCGCCGCGCATAGCCGAGCAGCTGCTCACCCGCGGCCGTCAGGCTCACCCGCCGGGCCGACCTGTCGAGCAGCGCGAGATCGAGGGTCTCCTCGAGCCGCTTGATCTGCATGGAGACAGCCGATTGCGTGAGGTTCAGGAACCCGGCCGCCCGCGTGACGCCGCCCGCATCGGCGACGGCCACGAAGGACCGGAGGGCAGTCAGATCGAGGTTGCGCGGCATATCACGAATCCTGATGCTGGGCGTCAAAAGCATTCATTTTCCAAATGTGAACGATTCTGGCATAAGGATCAAGCGAGGGGAGCGACCCCTTGCACGATATCCGATCATGGAAAGGACGGACCAATGTTTGCCTCGCTTCACACAGCCCGCCTCGCGACCAGCGGCGTGCAGGCGGGCGGGAGCCTTCAGCGCCTCGTCGCCCATCTCCAACTTGCCGTTGCCGCGCATCGCCAGCGCCGCGCCCTCGCGCAGCTCGACCCGCATTTGCTCAGCGACGTCGGCCTGACGGCGGACGAAGCCCGCGCCGAAGCGGCCCGCCCGCTATGGGACGTTCCTTCGAACTGGCGTCGCTGAGACGTATCGACAGGGGTTTTGGCCCCGAGTGAGGGCCGGAACTCCTTGAACTGGGAGGCCAGCTTTCCGATATTGGCGTCAAAGGTGTCCGGGCTGACCGGACATGCGGACGGAACAACAAGGAGAGCACGATATGGCTGAATATCAGACGGTGCGTTCGGTCGGCGCAGGCGCCCGGGCGGCCAGGATCGACGAGGGCCTTCGCGCCCACATGAACAAGGTCTACGGCCTGATGTCGGTCGGCATGCTGCTGACCGGCGGCGTGGCCTGGGCCTTCGGGACGAGCGAGCAACTGTTCTCGCTGCTGCGCGACCCGGTGACGATGAGCCCCAATATCCTCGGCTGGATCGTGATGTTCGCCCCGCTCATCATGGTCTTTGCCTTCGGCGCGGTGCTCAACCGCCTGAGCCAGGCAGCGGCGCAGCTCTTCTTCTACGCCTACGCGGCGGTCATGGGCCTGTCGCTCAGCTGGATCTTCGTGGCCTTCACGGGCGTGTCGATCGCGCAGACCTTCCTGATCACGGCGATCGCCTTCGCGAGCCTGTCGCTCTTCGGCTACACGACGAAGAAGGACCTTTCGGGCTTCGGCACCTTCCTGATCATGGGCGTGGTCGGCCTGATCGTCGCGATGATCGTGAACATCTTCCTCGCTTCGTCGGCGCTGGCCTTCGCGATCTCGGTCATCGGCGTTCTGATCTTCGCCGGCTTGACCGCCTACGACACGCAGAACATCAAGAACACCTACCTCCAGCACGCCCACACGGGCGATGCGGAGTGGCTGGGCAAGGCCGCGATCATGGGCGCGCTTCAGCTCTACCTCGATTTCATCAACCTCTTCATGTTCCTGCTGCAATTCATGGGCAACCGCGAGTAACCGCAGCAACGACGGCACGGGATGGGGCCGGTCTTCGGACCGGCCCTTTTTCATGGCCCGCGCAGCATCCGTTCCCCCGGAAAGGTCACGCCGGGGCCAAGCCTCACCGAGACTTCGCCCAGCCGCCGGAACCCCATCCTCTCATAGAAGGGGATGGCGGTGCGGGTAGCGAGACAATGGAAGCGGAGGACGCCCTCGGCGGAGGCCTGCGCGATCGCGCGACCGAGGAGCGCCGTGGCGATCCCCTTCCGCACATGGGAGGCATGGGTCACAAGGTGCCGGATCTCACCCTCCCCCACACCGCGCAGGCTCCAGCCGCCAGCGGCGAGGATCCTCCCCTCCGGCTCGGCTATCCAGTAGCGGCCCGAGGCAAGCAGCACGGGCTGCGCGCGGGCGAGCAGCGGGACCGCCGTCACCAGCACCGATGGCGGGTAGTCGGCCCTGAGGAGGCGGCCATAGCTGTGGGCGAAGAGCGCGTCCACCGCCGCAAGATCCTCGGGACGTGCGAGGCGCAGATGCAGGCCGGGCACGGTCACGGAAGCAGGCTCCTGAAATGCCGAAGGCCGCGCCCGAAGGCACGGCCTTGTCCGCAAACAAGAGAGGCCGATCTTACTTGATCTTGCCTTCCTTGTATTCGACATGCTCGCGCTTGACCGGATCGTACTTCCGCACGACCATCTTGTCGGTCATGGTGCGGGCGTTCTTCTTGGTCACGTAGAAGTGCCCGGTGCCCGCCGTCGAGTTCAGCCGGATCTTGATCGTCGTCGGCTTCGCCATGGTTCGTCTCCTGCAGTCGGCGGGCAGACGCCCTCCGCAAAAATCCCTGAGCCCCGCCTTTTAGCGACGCTGAGGCGAGAGTCAACCGCAAAACACCCCTGAAAATGCAGGCTCCGGCAGATGGAAAGGCCCGCCCGGCTCGGGGCCGGGCGGGCCGTCAGAAAGCCTGCGCGAAGGTGTCAGCCAGAGATGCCGCGCAACCGCTCCGAGCGCCGCCGCAGCAGCTCGACCGTGGCGAGCAGCGCCACCGAGACGATGACGAGGATCGTGGCAACCGACAGGATCGCCGGGCTGATCTGCTCGCGGATGCCGTTCCACATCTGGCGCGGGATCGTCTGCTGGTCATGTGCGGCCACGAAGAGCACCACCACCACCTCGTCGAAGGAGGTGACGAAGGCGAAGAGGCCGCCGGAGATCACGCCCGGCAGGATGAGCGGCATCGTCACCTTGAAGAAGGTCGTGGTCGGGCTCGCGCCGAGCGAGGCCGCGGCGCGGGTCAGCGACTTGTCGAAGCCGACGAGCGTGGCCGTCACGGTGATGATGACGAAGGGAATGCCGAGCGTGGCATGGGCCAGCACCACACCCACATAGCTGCCCGCGAGGCCGGTGGCCGAATAGAAGAAGAAGAGCCCGGTGGCGGTGATGATGATCGGCACGATCATCGGGGAGATCAGGATCGCCATGATGGCGCGGCGGTAGGGCATCTCGGGCCGCGAGAGACCGAGGGCCGCGACCGTGCCGAGCACTGTGGCCACTATGGTCGAGGAGACACCGATGATGACGGAGTTCTTCGCGGCCCGGACCCAGGCTGCGTTGTTCCAGACGTCCATCCACCACGAGGTGGTGCGCGGGGCATCGGGGGCAGACATGCCGAAGGTCAGCAGCGTGTCATACCACCGCAGCGAATAGCCTTCGGGGTCGAGCGCCAGCATCTTCTCGGTGAAGGTGAAGTACGGCTCGACGTTGAAGCTGAGCGGGATGACGATCAGGATCGGCGCGATCAGGAACAGGAAGATCAGCGCGCAGATCACGCGATAGGCATAGTACCAGATGCGCTCGAGCGGGCTGGCATAGACGGGAAGAGCCATCGGGCGAGTCTCCTGAGGCAGAGGCCGGGGGCGCTGCCCCCGGACCCCCGGGATATTTGGGCGAGAATGAAGGGGCCGGTCAGCCCAGCTTCAGATTGTCGATGCCGACCAGACGATCGTAGAGCCAGTAGAGGATGAGCACCGCGCCGAGCAGCACGGCCGCGAGCGCGGCGGCGAGCGACCAGTTCAGGCTGTCCTGCATGTGGAAGGCGATGAGGTTCGAGATCAACTGCCCCGAGGCGCCGCCGACGAGGGCCGGCGTGATGTAGTAGCCCACGCCCAGGATGAACACGAGGAGCGCGCCGGCGCCGATGCCCGGAAGGGTCTGCGGCAGGTAGACCCTGCGGAAGGCCGTCCAGCTCGAGGCGCCGAGCGAACGAGCCGCGCGGACATAGGACGGCGGGATCGGACGCATCACCGAATAGAGCGGCAGGATCATGAAGGGCAGCAGGATATGCGTCATTGCGATGATCGTGCCCGCCTGGTTGTAGATCATCGGGATCCGGTTCGAATCGGAGATGATGCCGGTGGCAACGAGCGAGTTGTTGACCACCCCCTGCCCCTGCAGGAGCACGATCCAGGACGTGGTTCGCACGAGGAGCGAGGTCCAGAACGGCAGCAGCACGAGGATCATGAGCAGGTTCGAGGTGCGCAGCGGAAGGATCGCCAGAAGATGGGCGATCGGGTAGCCGAGGAGCAGGCAGAGGAAGGTGATCAGGCCCGCGATCAGGAAGGTCCTCTCGAACAGCATCACGTAGACGCGGCGACCTTCGGGGGCCTGGACGATGTTGCCTTCGTTGTCGCGCGCGAGGTCCACCGCGGCGAGGAAGAAGTTCGGCGAATAGGCACTCGAGACCTGGCGCATGGTGCCCCAGAGCTTCGGATTGGCCCATTTCTGGTCCGCCTCGAGGATTGCCTGCTTGTAGGGCGGCTCGAAGTTCTTTGCCTTCCGGCCGGTGGAGGTGAAGAGCGACCGGGTGCCCGGCATCTCGTAGTTCACCCGCGTGCCGACGACACCCACCGTCTTCGCTTCGGCGGATGCCTTGAGGTCGGCGGCAAGCGCTGCGAAGGCGGCTTCATCCGGCTCGGTTCCCGGAGGGGTGTCGGCGAACCACTGCGAAAGCTGCGGCATGTTCTTCGAGAAGCCGTCGTTGTGGACCGACCTGTGCAGCATCTGGCCGATCGGCACGATGAAGGTGACGACGATGAAGAGGAGGAGCGGCAGCACCAGAAGAAAGGCGCGGCGGCGCGCACGGGACTGGGCGCGGGCAAGGGCTACCTTCAACGGGCGCCCGTCCGCCGTGGTCAGGCGCTCGGCGCCCGGAGCGGCAAGATCTGCTGTTGCGTCTGCCATCTTGGGCCTCACGTCTCAGGGGGAGGCGCGCCCCGCGAGGGAGCGCGCCCCGCAAGGGATCAGTTCGAGGCGAGCCAGGCGTTGAAGCGCTCGTTCAGTTCGGAGTCGCGGTCGACCCAGAACTCGTAGGACGAGGCCAGCGCGTTCTCGAGGTTGGCTTCCGACGTGGGCATGTGCGGGCCCATCTCGGTCTTGCCGTCCATGAAGAGACCGACGAGTTCACCCGAGGATTTCCGCGCGGGACCGTAGCTGATCCATTTCGCCTGGTCGGCGAGGCGCTGGGTGTCGGTCGAGAACGTCAGGAACTGCTTCGCCGTCTCGAGGTTCGGGGCACCCTTCGGGATCACGAAGAGGTCGTATTCGTAGACCTGCCCGTCCCACACGGTGACGAAGGGCTTGTTCTCGGACACCGCGGCCGCGAAGATCCGGCCGTTGTAGGCGGTGGTCATCGCCACCTCGCCGTCGGCCAGCAGCTGCGGCGGCTGGGCGCCGGCCTCCCACCAGATCACGTCGTTCTTGATCGTGTCGAGCTTGGCGAAGGCACGGTCGACGCCCTCGGGCGTCTCGAGCAAGGCGTAGACCTCTTCGGCCGGGACGCCATCGCCCATCAGCGCCATCTCGAGGTTGGCCTTGGCGCCCTTGCGCATGGCGCGCTTGCCGGGGAACTTCTCGAGGTTGAAGAAGTCCGCCATCGTGGTCGGCTTCTCGTTCGGGAACTTCGTGTCGTCATAGGCGAAGACGGTCGAGAAGACGATCGTGGCCACGGCGCAGTCGGTCAGGGCGCCGGGCAGGAAGTCCTCGGTCGCGGGCGTGCCGTCGGGCGCAGCGGCCAGGATCTCCGGGTCGATCTCCTCGAGCATCCCCTCATCGCAGAGGCGGATGGCGTCGGCATATTCCACGTCGGCGATATCGACGCTGACGTTGTTCGCTTCGACCATGGCCTTCAGCGGCGTGGCCGGATTGTCGGCATCCACCGACACCACCGTGATGCCGGTCTCGGCCGTGAAGGGCTTGTGGTAGGCCTCGACCTGGCTGGTCGTGTAGGACCCGCCCCAGGACATCACCGTCACCTGCTCCGCCGAAGCAGCGAAAGCCACGGCTGTCAGGGCAGTGGAAAGAATGAGGGCCTTCTTCATCGTTTGGTCTCCCATGTTGTGCAGTTTGTCTTTTTTGGCCACGCATGCGCGGCTGGTCCGTCGCAACGGAGTCAGAGCGGATCGAGGGCCCGGGCATCCTCGGGAGCCCAGCCGATCCGGATCCTTTCGCCGGGGCGCAGGACACGCTGACCGAGGGTGTTGCGGCACTTGACCACGAAATCCTCGGATCCGGCAACGCGCAGGCGCGTGCGGAAGATGTCGCCCATGTAGATGAACTCGAGCACGTCGGCATCGATGAGATGGGCGTTGGGCGGCAGCATCTCGGGCTTGAACTCCACCCGCTCGGGACGGATCGAGACGAGCGTCTTCTGCCCCTGCCGCGCGACGTTGACGGGCGTCGCGTCGATCAGCTCGCCCGTTTCCAGCCGCACGAGCGCACGGCCGTCGGCAATCTCCTCGACCGTGCCCGGCAGGCGGTTGTTCTCGCCGATGAAGCTGGCCACGAAGCTGTTCTTCGGCCGCTCGTAAAGCTCGGACGGCGGGGCGAGCTGCTGGATGCGCCCATCGTTGAAGACGGCGATCCGGTCAGACATGGTCAGCGCCTCGCCCTGGTCGTGGGTGACGTAGACCACGGTGATGCCGAGGCTCTCGTGCAGGTGCTTGATCTCGAACTGCATGTGCTCGCGCAGCTGCTTGTCGAGCGCGCCGAGGGGCTCGTCCATCAGGACCAGCTGCGGGTCGAAGACCAGCGCACGGGCCAGCGCGATCCGCTGCTGCTGGCCACCGGAGAGCTGCGCGGGACGGCGGTTCGCAAAGGCGCCCATCTGGACCATGTCGAGCGCGCGCTTGATCTTGCGCTCGCGATCAGACCGGGACATGCCGCGGACCTCGAGAGGGAAGGAGAGGTTCTCTCCGACTGTCATGTGAGGGAAAAGCGCGTAGTTCTGGAACACCATGCCGATGCCGCGCTTGTGCGGGGGCACGGTATTGATGGGACGACCGTCGAGGCGGATCTCGCCGTGCGTCGCGGTCTCGAAGCCGGCCAGCATCATCAGGCAAGTCGTCTTGCCCGAGCCGGAGGGCCCAAGCATGGTCAGGAACTCGCCCTGGCCAATCGTCAGGTTGAGGTCCTTAACGACGAGCGTCTCGCCATCGTAGCTCTTCTGCACGTGTTCGAACACGACGAAACCGTCGTCCTGGGTAGAAGCCACCACCCCATCTCCCCATCTTGGTCCGGCAGGTTTCCTGCACTCGTTGTCATTGTTTAAAGCTGAACGGTCCCCCCATTGCAATCTTGTTGTGCACAGGCCGCGGGAGGGGCGGCATCTGCTGCCTTGATGGGCAGCTAGCACGACCGGGCGCGTGCCCAAGCGACGGGATGCGAACCGACGGCCACCAAATGCGACCGATCCGTGACGAAAGCGTCGGACACAGGCGGCGTGGCGGCACGGAATGCCAAAAGGCGGCCCGTTGGGGCCGCCCTTCGGCGTTTCGTCAGAAGAATGGTGCGGTCGAGAAGACTCGAACTTCCACGGGAGTTACCCCACAGCGACCTCAACGCTGCGCGTCTACCAATTCCGCCACGACCGCACTGTCTTGGCTTGGTGGCGGGTTCTTAGCCAAGCTCGCAGGGGAAGAAAAGGGGTAATTTCGCGCCGCGTCAAAAATGCGGTCGGGGCGCCGGACGAGCATCCGGCACCCCGGCCTCAAGTCATTGTCCGAGCAGAAGGAACGGCAAGCGCGCGGCGGCCGAGACCGCCTTGGCTCCGGCCTCTGCAACGTCGCCCGGGGGCTGCGCGACGAAGGCCATGCTCGGCTCACCGGCCGCGGGCTCAGGCATGGCCGAGGCTTCGACGGACGGCGCGGGAACGGCGGGCTCCGCCGCGGGAGCGGCCACCTCGATCGGTGCCGGAGCCGCCGGCGCGAAGACGGGCAGCGGCGCCGGGGCCGCGGGCGCGATAAGGTCGACGCGTCCACCCACCGTGTAGGCGGCCTTCCGAATCACCTCATTCCGGTCAGGCATTTCCCGCCCGAAGACGGCGCTTCCGCTCTGCGCCGCATCCAGCCCCATCTGATACCAGTCGAGCGAGAGATCGGGCCGCTGGCTCGCCCCGAAGCCCTGGGCGAGGTGATGGCCCAGAAGCTCGGCATAGCCCTTCTGGCCGAGCGCGGTCAGGAGCAGGGCCGAGGCGATGGCCACGTCCATCCGGTCCTCGGCATAGCCGGTGCCGAGACAGATGCGCGCCGAACCCGCCAGCTGCGCCGGAGGCCGCCCGCTCGCCAGCACGAAGGCGGACACATCCTTCAGCACGTCGTCCCGCGGCTCGAGCGACAGCGCCGAGACCTGATCCTGCAGGGCCGGGCCGAGCGCCTGGCACTGCTCCGCGATCTGCTGCGCCGTGAAGCCCTGCACCTGCTTCGTCAGATCCTCGCTGCCCGAAATCGCATAACTGCGGGCGAGGCAGAACTGCTCGCCGAGCGCGAAGGTCGCATCGGTCATCGCCGCCGAGGTGGTGTAGCCGCCGTTCGCGTTGGTCTTGAGCCCGACCGAGTTGCAGTGCGAGGCGAGCGACGCCATCGTCGCGCCGGATCCGAGGAACGACGGCAGTTCGGGCGCGGCAGGCTGCGGCGGCTCTGCGGCCGGCATCGGCAGTTCCGGCAGGACGGGAGCGGCGGCGGCGGCCGCGCCCGCCACCGCGGGCGCCATCGGCATCACGGCCATCGGCAGGACGGGCGCCGCGGCGACCGTCGGCATCTGGGGCATCGGCGCCTGCTGCATCATCGGCATGCCGACGGATTGCGTCGAGGGCAGGCCCGCCATCTCGTCGCGCTGCATGATCAGAAGCCCCCGCATCCCCTGCGGATGCGTGGCGATCGACTGCTGCACCATCGGCCCGCCGGCAATGCCGCGGTGATAGGCCGTGGTCAGGATCGTCCGCTCGTATTCCGAGAGCTGTCCCGTCGGCTGATAGCCGAGAAGCACCTGATACTGCGAGACCGCGGCGCGCGAGCGCGATCCGAGCACGCCGTCGACCGTGCCGACCGGGTAGCCGAAGTAGTTGAGGGCCGTCTGGACCTCCTTGTTCTGCTCGCGCTGCGCGGCGGACATCGTGGACTTCGCCGGCGCCGCGCGCCGGTAGACCCGCTGCTGCTGCTGCGCGCGGCGGCGGTTCTGATCGTTGGCGATCGCATGTCCGATGATGCCACCGACCAGCGCGCCCGCGATCGCGTCGCCTGCATCCGCCTGGACCTGCTCGGCCGGAGCCAGTCCCACCAGCGCCGCAAGGCTGGCGGTGACGAGGAATTTACCATACATCGGACATCTCCCGGATAGCGAAGGACTCGGGAAGCGTAACACGGCTGCGTGAACAGCCCGGCATGTTTTTTGCGGTCGATCGGGGGATCAAAAGGCGATGTCTGGCGTGGAATGGGCCATTCTTCCGGGTCTGAGCCCCTATGCGGAGACCCTCGCCGCGATGGAGGACCGCGTCGCGGCCATTCGCGGCGGCGAGGCCTCCGAGGCGATCTGGCTTCTCGAACATCCGCCGCTCTACACCGCCGGCACATCGGCCCGGCCCGAGGATCTCGTCCAGCCGGGGCGCTTCCCGGTCCATGTCGCAGGCCGTGGCGGGCAATACACCTATCATGGCCCGGGGCAGCGCGTGGCTTACGTGATGCTGGATCTCGAGCGTCGCGGACGCGACGTGCGCCGCTTCGTCTCGGCGCTCGAGGACTGGGTGATCGACACCCTGTCCGAGTTCAACGTGAGGGGGGAACGGCGCGAGGGGCGCGTGGGCGTCTGGGTCGTCCGCCCGGACCGCGCGCCGTCCCCGGCCGGCGATCCGGCCGAGGACAAGATCGCGGCCATCGGAGTGAAGCTCCGGCGCTGGGTCAGCTTCCACGGTCTGTCGATCAACGTCGAGCCGGACCTGTCGCATTTCGGCGGCATCGTTCCCTGCGGCATCCGCGATCACGGCGTGACGAGCCTCGTCGACCTCGGGTTGCCCGTCACGATGCAGGATCTCGACGCGGCGCTGCTGCGCACGTTCCCCCGGCACTTTCCGGACTGAGCCAGCGGCGGGCAAAAGGACGCCCGCAGGCGGCACGTCCTCAGCGGACCTGAAGAAGAGCGCGACGCCCCATCCGGGCCGCCGTTTCCGATCGCCGCGCGCCCGGAACAGACCTTTTCGCCCTCCGAAGCCTGCGGCGACGTGCCACCCCCACGAAGGGAGGAGTGGCCGATTTTCTTGATCCAGATCAAAGTGCGAAGTTGCCGGACCCTGACCGGCGCTCTACACATACACCTGAGGCGTCGGGCTTGAGCTCTGTCCGCGTCTGCGGGATCGGAAACAGCACGCGGGGAGGCGAGCCAATGGCCGACGCAGCCATCCATGGCCATGAGCACGACCGGAGGGGGTTCTTCACCCGCTGGTTCATGTCGACGAACCACAAGGATATCGGCATCCTCTATCTCTTCACCGGCGGTCTCGTCGGTCTGATCTCGGTCGCCTTCACCGTCTACATGCGGATGGAACTGATGGCGCCGGGCGTCCAGTTCATGTGCGCAGAGCATCTGGACTCGGGTTTCGTGAAGGGGTTCTTCACCTCGCTCTGGCCCTCGGCGGTCGAGAACTGCACCCCGAACGGCCACCTGTGGAACGTGATGATCACCGCCCACGGCATCCTGATGATGTTCTTCGTCGTCATTCCCGCGCTCTTCGGCGGCTTCGGCAACTACTTCATGCCGCTGCACATCGGCGCGCCGGACATGGCCTTCCCGCGGATGAACAACCTGTCCTACTGGCTCTACGTGGCGGGGACCTCGCTTGCCGTGGCCTCGCTCTTCGCGCCGGGAGGTAACGGGCAGAGCGGGTCCGGCATCGGCTGGGTGCTCTATCCGCCACTGTCGACCTCCGAGGCCGGCTATTCGACCGACCTTGCAATCTTCGCGGTGCACCTGTCGGGCGCCTCCTCGATCCTCGGCGCGATCAACATGATCACCACCTTCCTCAACATGCGCGCGCCCGGCATGACCATGCACAAGGTGCCGCTCTTCGCCTGGTCGATCTTCGTCACCGCCTGGCTGATCCTGCTGGCGCTGCCGGTGCTGGCCGGCGCCATCACCATGCTGCTGACCGACCGCAACTTCGGCACGACCTTCTTCCAGCCCTCGGGCGGCGGAGACCCGGTGCTCTACCAGCACATCCTGTGGTTCTTCGGCCATCCCGAGGTCTACATCATCGTCCTGCCCGCCTTCGGCATCGTCAGCCATGTCATCGCGACCTTCGCGAAGAAGCCGATCTTCGGCTATCTTCCGATGGTCTACGCGATGGTGGCGATCGGCGTCCTGGGCTTCGTGGTCTGGGCCCACCACATGTACACGGCGGGCCTGAGCCTCACCCAACAGAGCTACTTCATGATGGCCACGATGGTCATCGCTGTCCCGACGGGCATCAAGATCTTCTCCTGGATCGCGACCATGTGGGGCGGTTCGATCGAGCTCAAGACGCCGATGCTCTGGGCGCTCGGCTTCCTCTTCCTGTTCACCGTCGGCGGCGTCACCGGCATCGTGCTCAGCCAGGCCAGTGTCGACCGCTACTATCACGACACCTATTATGTCGTGGCGCATTTCCATTACGTCATGAGCCTCGGCGCCGTCTTCGGGATCTTCGCGGGCATCTACTTCTGGATCGGCAAGATGTCGGGCCGGCAGTACCCGGAATGGGCCGGCAAACTGCATTTCTGGATGATGTTCGTGGGCGCGAACCTGACCTTCTTCCCGCAGCACTTCCTCGGCCGACAGGGCATGCCCCGGCGCTACATCGACTATCCGGAGGCCTTCGCCACCTGGAACTTCGTCTCGTCGCTCGGTGCCTTCCTGTCCTTCGCCTCGTTCCTCTTCTTCCTCGGCGTGGTGTTCTACACCCTGACGCGGGGTGCCCGCGTGACAGCGAACAACTACTGGAACGAGCATGCCGACACGCTGGAATGGACGCTCAGTTCGCCACCGCCAGAGCACACGTTCGAGCAGCTTCCCAAGCGCGAGGACTGGGAACGCACGACCGCGCATTGATATGCCCTATGAATGGGTCATCGTGCCGAGGGCCCCGGAGCAATCCGGGGCCTTCGCTCCATCCCACGACGCGATCCGTGAGGCTGCGGACGGCTGCGCAGGGAACAACGGGCCCGCGTTCCGCCTGCATCTCTGGCCCTACCGGTCGCTGCCCCGGAGAGGGTTTGCCGGCTTCATGGCCGCGACCTGCCTGCTGCTCGCAGTGCCGCTGGTGGGAGTGCTGGGTTCACCGGTCCTCTGGGGGCTGCTGCCCTTCCTCGTCCTCGCCGCGACCGGCATCTGGCTCGCGCTGAACCGAAGCTATTCCGACGGCGAGATCCTCGAGGAGTTCACCCTCTGGCGCGACCGGGCGACACTCGACCGCCACGGGCCGCGTGGGCGGCGGCAGAGCTGGCAGGCAAATCCCCACTGGGTGCGCGTGACGCTGCATGCTTCGGGAGGGCCGGTCAGCAACTACCTGACGCTCGGTGGCGGGCCGCGCGAGGTCGAGATCGGCGCCTTCCTGAGCGAGGACGAGCGGCTGGCCCTGCTGCCCGAGCTGGAGGGCGCGCTGGCACGGCTGCGCCGACCGGCAGAGTGACTGAGCGGGGGCTGCGCCGCTTCGGCGCCATTGAGGCCCCTCGCGCCGCGTTGCCACGGACCGGACTCTGGACCTTTGCCAGAGGGCAAGCTCGTCGGGGTCGCAGATGACGGAGTTGCTGGCTGCACGTCATCGCCGGAAGAGCAGGTCTGGCTCTCCTGCCATTGCCCGCGGGCAGAGCGGGAGCCACGCCGGACCGTCGGTCACACCGCCGGGCCGACAAGCGGTCGCCTCAGCCCTGCGGCAGGTTCAGCCGAGACGGTCCTTGACCATCGGCCCCACGGCCCCGAAATCCATCTGGCCCGTGTAGCGCCCCTTCAGCTCGGCCATCACCTTTCCCATGTCGCGGATCGTCGTGGCGCCCACTTCGGCGATGGCTGCGGAAATGGCGGCCTCGACCTCTTCGGCATCCAGCTGCCGCGGCAGGAACTCCTCGATCACCGCGATCTCGGCGCGTTCCTTCTCGGCCAGCTCCAGCCGTCCGCCCTCCTCATAGGCACGCGCGCTCTCGAGGCGCTGGCGGACCATGCGGCCGAGGATGGCGGTGATCTCCTCGTCGGACACCATCCCGTCCGCTCCGTCGACGCGGGCAGCGATGTCGCGATCCTTGATGGCGGCATTGATCAGGCGCAGGGTCGAGAGCCGATCCGGCTGCTTGGCGCGCATCGCCTCTTTCATCGCGTCCTGAAGCCGCTCGCGCAGGGTCATCCTCATCCGCCTCCATGGCTGTGCGAAACCCGCACCTTACAGGCAAGCCCGCCCCGACACAACCACGCCACCTTAGAACAAACCATTGATCCAAAAGGATAAGTCATTTCTGTCGCGGCCTTGACCGTGCGGGCACCAACCCTTAGTGTCCGCCAGATTTTGCCAAGGAGTCGCGCCATGGCCGCCGCCAGCCCCGCCGAAAAACCCACTGCCTGTCTGGCACTTGCCGACGGCACCATCTTCTACGGCAAGGGCTTCGGTGCCCGGGGCGACACCGTGGCCGAACTGGTCTTCAACACCGCGATGACCGGCTATCAGGAGATCATGACCGACCCCTCCTATGCCGGGCAGATCGTGACCTTCACCTTCCCGCATGTGGGCAACGTGGGCGTCACTCCCGAGGACGACGAGACGGCCGAGCCGGTGGCCGCCGGCATGGTGGTCAAGTGGGACCCGACCGGGCCCTCGAACTGGCGCGCGACCTCCGAGCTGACCGCCTGGCTTCTCGCGAAGGGGCGCATCGGCATCGGCGGGATCGACACGCGCCGCCTCACCCGCGCGATCCGCCAGCAGGGCGCCCCGCATGTGGCGCTCGCCCATGATCCCGAGGGGCGGTTCGACATCGAGGCCCTGGTCGCCAAGGCGCGCGGCTGGCGCGGCCTCGTCGGGCTCGACCTTGCCCGCGACGTGACCTGCGCGCAGAGCTACCGCTGGGACGAGATGCGGTGGGCCTGGCCCGAAGGCTATCGTGCGCGGACAGAGCCGGGCATGAAGGTTGTCGCGATCGACTATGGCGCCAAGCGGAACATCCTTCGTTGCCTTGCCTCGGCGGGCTGCGACGTGACGGTGCTGCCGGCGACGGCGACGGCCGAGGACGTGCTGGCGCTGAACCCCGAGGGAGTGTTCCTCTCGAACGGCCCCGGCGACCCGGCGGCCACCGGGGTCTATGCCGTGCCGATGATCCAGGGTGTCCTCGACCGGGACCTGCCTCTCTTCGGGATCTGCCTCGGCCACCAGATGCTCGCGCTCGCCCTCGGCGCGAAGACGGTGAAGATGAACCATGGGCATCATGGCGCGAACCATCCGGTGAAGGATCTCGAGACCGGCAAGGTCGAGATCACTTCGATGAACCACGGCTTCACGGTGGACAGCCAGACCCTGCCGCAGGGCGTGAAGGAGACTCACGTCAGCCTCTTCGACGGCTCGAACTGCGGGATCCGCGTCGAGGATCGTCCCGTGTTCTCCGTGCAGTATCACCCCGAGGCGAGCCCGGGACCGCAGGACAGCTATTACCTGTTCGAGCGCTTCGCCGCAGCCATGAAGGCCCGGCGCGCCGCCTGACCCCCGTGAATCCACGCCCCGGCGGTCGCACCGGCTGGCGCCTGCGCGTCCGTATCGACGGACGCGCCGCCTGAACCCGGGCGGCCAGCTTCCCGGCAAGCGCATCGCCCGAGTCCCGCGCAGCCGCATCCGGGCGAGCCCGCCTTTGGATCCCGCGGGCAGGCACGCCAGTCGGAGCGCTGCCGGGACCCTGTGCAACCGCACAAGGGCGTTTGTCCTGCAGGAGTATGGCTCGCTGCGCTTTCGCCTCCTCCGATCCGGCCGCCCGTGCCACATGGCCATTGCGGCGCGCTGATCCGGAACCAAGTCCCGCTCATCCCCCTTGTGTCAACGACGGAGGGCGACGGCCTGCGGCACCGGGCGCCAGCCCGTCCGCGGCTCGCCCTGCCCCGAAACAAGGACCATCCGATGACCGGACTTATCTCCCGTAGCTTCCTGCCTGCCCTCGCGGCGCTCACCCTCGTCGCCGCCTGCGCGCCCGAGCCCCCGCCGAGCCGCAGCGCCATGCCGACCGGCATCGCGCCGCAGGTGGCCGCCATGTATGGCCCGGTACAGGATGGCGAGCGGCTCATCCCGGCCGTGCCTCCGCAATACCTGACCGATTACAAGGTTCGACAGGAGGTGGATTACTGGACCGCGGAACTGCCCGGCACCATCGTGGTCGATCCCTACGCCCGCTACCTGTACTACGTCCTGCCCGGCCAGCGCGCCGTCCGCTATGCGGTCGCCGTGGGCCGCGAGGGACGCGGCTTCTCCGGCGATGCCGTCATTCCGATCAAGCGCGAGTGGCCGCGCTGGATCCCGACCAAGAGCATGATCGAAGAGGATCCCGAGCAATACGGCCCCTGGAAGGACGGGATGGACGGCGGCCTGTCGAACCCGCTCGGAGCACGCGCCCTCTATCTGCACAAGAACGGCAAGGACACCTACTACCGGATTCACGGCACGAACGATGTCTCCTCGATCGGACGCGCCACGTCGGCCGGCTGCATCCGGCTCTGGAACCAGGACATCCTGGACCTCTATGCCCGTGTCCAGCCGGGGACGCGTGTTGTCGTGCTGCCTGCCAACGAATCGGGCCGCGGAACCGTGCCCTCCGGGGCCTCGCTGCCGCCTCTGATATCGGGCCTCGACAGCGTGGCGCCCCCCGGAGAGACCGCCGCGACCATGTTCTTCACCGAGACATTCTGACACGGCGCCGGGGCACAATCCCCCACGGCCTTTCTGGCGCGAGGGCGCTGGACACGGTCCGGCGCCCTTTTCCCGTGTCGGAACGAGAGTCTGCCTGCAATCGTGCTTTACGCCTTCTTAACCAGTTCGAGCGAGTGTGCGGCGTCCATCGAAAGGCTTGACCGTGGCCGCTCCTCCCCTCGTCCTGTCCCTCGACCGGCGCGTTGCCGGGGAAGCGGAGGTCGCTGCACGGCGCCGCCCCCGGCTTCCGCCCGCCCCCGATCCGTCCGAGCCGCTTGGCGTGATGCTCCTGCGCGAAGGCCATGTGGCTCCGCACCGGATCATGGGCGCCCTGGCCCGCAGCGCGCGCGGCGCAACCCGGCTTGCGGACGTGCTGCTTGCCGAAGGCGCGCTGTCGGAGGACGAGATCCTGGCCATAACCGCTCGGCAAGGCGGACTGGCTGTCCTCGACCCGGCTGTCGAGCCGCCCGATCCGAGGCTGATCGACCGGCTCGGGGTGCGCACGTGCCTGCGCGAGACGCTGCTGCCCGTCCATGACCTCGGCGGAGCCGTCCTCGTCGCTGCCGCCTCGCCCGACAGCTTCCTGCGTCATGGCCCGCTCCTTGCCGAGCTTTTCGGCCGGGTAATCCCGATCCTGGCCACCCGCTCGTCGATCGAGACCGCGCTTCACGTCGCCCGCGCCTCCGCCATCGGGGCGGCCGCGGAAACCCGTGTCGCGCCGGAGGAAAGCTGCAGGGGCTGGCGCACGGGTCGGATGACGCGGCTGGCCGTCGCCGCGGGGCTCGCCGTTGCCACAGGTCTCGTGCTCTCGCCGGGCCTCGTGCTGCTCGCCTTCACGTTCTGGGCGCTCCTGGCGATGACGCTGGGTGCGGCGCTGCGCATCGCCACTGCCGCAGCAACGCTGCGCCGCCGCCCGCCGGAACCCGACAGCCTGCCGATCCTCCGCCTGCCCATCGTCTCGGTGATCGTGGCGCTCTACGACGAGGAGGACATCGCCGGCCGCCTCGTCTCGCGGCTGGGACGGATCGACTACCCGCGCGACAAGCTCGAGATCCTGCTGGTGGTCGAAGAGGCCGACCGACGCACGCGCATGGCGCTGCTCGAGGCGCGACTCCCGCCCTGGATGCGGATCGTCATTTCGCCCGCCGGCTCGATCCGCACGAAGCCGCGGGCGCTCAACGTGGCGCTCGACCATTGCCGCGGCTCCATCGTCGGCGTCTACGATGCCGAGGACGCGCCGGAGCCCGACCAGATCCGCCGCGTGGTCGAGGGATTCAGCCGCCGCGGGCCGCAGGTCGCCTGCCTGCAGGGACGGCTCGACTACTACAATCCCCGGACCAACTGGCTCTCGCGCTGCTTCACCATCGAATACGCGGCCTGGTTCCGCCTGATGCTGCCGGGCCTCGACCGGCTCGGGCTCGCGGTTCCGCTCGGCGGGACCACGCTCTTCTTCCGCCGGGCCGCCCTCGAGGACCTGGGCGCCTGGGACGCCCATAATGTGACCGAGGATGCCGACCTCGGCATCCGGCTTGCCCGCCACGGCTACCGCACCGACCTGATCAACACGGTCACGGGAGAGGAAGCAAACTGCCGCGCCCTTCCGTGGATCAAGCAGAGATCGCGCTGGATCAAGGGCTTCATGATGACCTGGGCGGTCCACATGCGCGATCCGGCGCTGCTCTGGCGCCAGCTCGGCGCGTGGCGTTTCGCGGGCTTCCAAGTGATGTTCCTCGGCTCACTGTCGCAGACCCTGCTCGCGCCGGTGCTCTGGTCCTTCTGGCTGCTGGCCTTCGGGTTGAGGCATCCCGTGGTGCCCCTCGTGCCCACGCCGCTGCTCTGGACCATGATCGGGCTCATGATCGGGGCCGAAGGGACGTCGATCGCCATGGGCGTGATCGCGCTGCGCTTCACCCGACACCGCCTAAGCCCGCTGTGGGTGCCGACGATGCACCTCTACAATCCGCTCGCGACGCTGGCCGCCTACAAGGCCTTGTGGGAACTTCTCCGCGCGCCCTTCTACTGGGACAAGACCCGCCACGGCCTCTTCGACGCACCATCCCGCGGGTGGTCGATGCTGCGGCGGGGCGGGACCGGGTGAAGCTCCGGGCGCTTGCCGTCCCGGCGCCCGGCCAGCCGCACCCCCCGCATCCTCCGGCGCGGCCTTACCGCATCCGCAATTCGCCCGCATCGACGCGGAGCCGCGTTTCGAAGGCTTTCGAGATGTGGTTGCGCAGCGCGGAATAGGCGGCCTCTCCGTCCCGCTCCTCAATGGCGTGGACGATCTGCTCGTGCTCGGCGATCGCCACCTCGTCGCGCCCCTCCGCCGCGAAGGAGGTCGTCGCCATCAGGGCCATCGACCTGTGCACGAGGTCAAGCTGCTGCACGAGGAAGCGGTTGTGCGAGGCGAGATGGATCTGCTTGTGGAACCGCTTGTTGGCCCGCGAAAGCGCCCGCGGATCGCCGCCGAGCAGCGCCCGGTCGTCCTCGACCATGCCGCGCAGCACCCGGATCTCCTCCTCGGTCGCATGGCGCGCCGCAAGCCGCGCGGCCAGTCCCTCAAGCTCGGTCCGCACCACGTAAAGTTCCGCCAGCTGGTTGTGGTCGAGCGAGGCGACGATCAGGCTGCGTCCGTCCCGCGTCAGCATCGACTGCGTCTCGAGCCGCTGCAGCGCCTCGCGAACCGGGGTGCGCGACACGCCCAGCCGCTCGGCGAGTTCGGATTCGACCAGACGATCGCCGGGCTTGTAGACGCCTCCCTCGATGGCCTCGAGGATCAACGTATAGGCATCTTTCTGCACGACGACGCGACCCCTTTCACAGCAACCCGACGGACCGGCGCGACGTTAGCCGCGAGCGGCGGCGCAGATCAACGGCAAACCGTTGCGCCGTCGCGGAACGGGGCGTAGCGTCCGCCCATGGTGGCCGATCGCTTCTCGCATGTCCGGGGTTGGGTCTTCGACCTCGACAACACGCTCTATCCTCCCTCTGCGCGGCTCTTCGACCAGATCGAGCGGCGCATGACGGACTGGGTGATGACGGAGCTGAGGGTGGTGCGCGCCGAGGCCGACCGGCTGCGGCGCCACTACTGGTCGACCTATGGCACGACTCTCGCCGGACTCATGGCCGAGCACGGGGTGGATCCCGCGCCCTACCTCAGCCATGTCCACGACATCTCGCTCGACCATCTCGAACGCGACATGATCCTGGCCGCCCGCATCCGCGCCCTCCCCGGGCGCAAGATCGTCTACACCAACGGCTGCGCCCCCTACGCCGAGCGCGTGCTCGAGGCACGCGGGCTCGCAAACCTCTTCGACGCGGTCTACGGGGTCGAACACGCAGGCTTCCGCCCGAAGCCCGAGCGCGCGGCCTTCGAGACCGTCTTCGCCGCGGACCGGCTCGCGCCAGAGGCCGCGGCGATGTTCGAGGATGATTCGCGCAATCTCGTCGAGCCCCATGCGATGGGAATGCGCACGGTGCACGTCGCCCCAGAGGCGCTGCCTGCGCCGCACATCCACCACCACACGCTCGATCTCTCGGATTTTCTGGCGCTTCTGCAGCCGTGAAGCGGCCAACGTGGCAAAATGCCCTAGCCACATGACCGAAATGCGACTATCTGTCCGGCGTAGTTAACGGAGATCCTGCATGAACGCTTACGCCGACATCACCGACCTGCCGAACCACGTCATTCCGCCGACGGAACGCTACACGCGCAAGACGGGTCGCGGCGACCTCGTCCTCTTCGCCTTTGCCGCGGCGCTCATATCGATCGTGGCTGTCGGCACCTGGGCCTTCGGCCCGGTCATGCTCGGGCTCACGGCGCTCTTCTTTGTGCCGGTGATGTTGGGCATTATCGTGATGATCACGCTGGGCTGATCTGGACGACCCGCGCCCGGGCCTCTAGCTTCCCCGGAAACGGAGGGAACCATGGCCCGGATCGCAACCGACATTCTCGTCTCCGGCGGAGGAGTCGCCGGCCTCACGGCCGCCGCCGCCTTCGCATCGGCCGGCTGGTCCGTGATCTGTGTCGATCCCCAGCCCCCCGTGACCTCGGCCGAGGCCGAGGGGGCCGACCTGCGCTCGACCGCGCTCTTGCAGCCCTCGATCCCTCTCCTGCAAGCCGCGGGCCTCTGGCCCCGCCTCGCGCCTCATGCCGCGCCCTTGCAGGTCATGCGCATCGTCGATGCGGGTGGCCCGGTGCCAGAGCCTCGCGTGGTGAAGGATTTCGACGCGGCCGACATCTCGGAGCAGCCCTTCGGCTGGAACCTCCCGAACTGGCTCCTGCGGCGCGAGATGGTGGCGCATCTGAAGACCCTGAAGCGCGTCGACTTCCGCCCGGGCGTTGCCACGAAGGCCGTCCTCACCCGCGAGAGCGAGGCGCTGGTCACGCTCTCCGACGGCACCCGCGTCTCGGCGAGGCTGCTGGTCGGGGCGGACGGGCGCAACTCGCCGGTGCGCGAGGCGCTGGGCATCGGCGTCCGCACGACGCGTTACGGGCAGAAGGCTCTGGCCTTCACCGTGACCCATCCCATTCCGCACGGGAATGTCTCGACCGAAATCCACCGCTCCGGCGGGCCCTTCACGCTCGTCCCCCTGCCCGACACCGGAGGGCGGCCCGCCTCGGCCATCGTCTGGATGGAGCGCGGCGAGGAGGCGCTGCGGCTGAAGGGGCTGCCGCGCGAGGCGTTCGAGGACGAGATGACGACGCGTTCCTGCGGGCTGCTCGGTCCGCTCACGCTCGCCTCGCAGGTCAACGTCTGGCCAATCATCAGCCAGGTGGCCGAACGCATGTCGGGCGAGCGCACGGCCCTGATGGCCGAGGCCGCCCATGTCATGCCGCCCATCGGGGCGCAGGGCCTGAACATGAGCCTCGCCGACCTCCGCGCCCTGCTGGAGCTTGCCGCCGACAACCGCGACGGCCTTGGCGGACCCACGATGCTCGACGCCTACCACCGCCGCCGGCACTGGGAGGTGCAGGCACGCATCCTCGGCATCGACCTGCTGAACCGTGCCTCGATGGCCGGCGATCCGGCCTGGCGTGACCTGCGGGCGAAGCTGCTCGACGCGCTCTACGGCTCGGCGCCGGTGCGCCGCACGCTGATGCGCGCGGGCCTCGGCGTCGCCTGAGCCTCAGATCACCCGGTCGACCACGGCCTTCAGCCGCGCCACCGTCCCATCCACGTCCGCCAGCTTGTCGAGCCCGAAGAGGCCGAGCCGGAAGGTGCGGAACTCCGCCCCCTCGCCGACCTGAAGCGGCACGCCCGCCGCGATCTGCATGCCCTCGGCCAGGAACTTCCGCCCGCTCTGCACCTCGGGATCCTCGGTGTAGCTGACGACCACGCCCGGCGCGGCGAAGCCCTCGGCCGCGACCGAGACCACACCCTTCTCCGCCAGCAGGGCGCGCACCTCGCGCCCGAGGCGCCACTGCGCCGCCTTTACCGTGTCAAATCCCAGCGCCTTGGTCTCGGCCATGGCGTCGCGGAAGCCCAGCAGCGCATCGGTCGGCATCGTAGTGTGATAGGCATGCCCGCCGCCTTCATAGGCCGCCATGATCGCGCGCCACTTCTTCAGATCCATCGCGAAGCTGTTCGAGGTTGTCGCCTCCAGCCGCTCCGCCGCCCGCGCCGAGAGCATCACAAGCCCCGCGGCCGGCGAGGCCGACCAGCCCTTCTGCGGCGCCGAAATCAGCACGTCGACGCCGGTCGCGGCCATGTCAACCCAGATGCAGCCCGAGGCGATGCAGTCGAGCACCATCAGCGCCCCCGCCTTATGCGCCGCTTCCGCCATCCGCGTGATGTAGTCGTCGGGCAGGATGATCCCGGCCGAGGTCTCGACATGGGGTGCGAAGACGACGTCGGGCTTCACCTCGGCGATCTTCGCCTCCACCTCCTCGATCGGCGGCGGCGCGAAGGGCGCGCGCGCCCCGTTGCCCGAGGCCCGCGCCATCACCACCGTCTGCCCGGCCGCGAAGCCGCCCGCCTCGAGGATCTGCGTCCAGCGGTAGGAGAACCAGCCGTTCCGCACCACCAGCGCCTGCGCGCCGGTCGCGAATTGCCGCGCCACCGCCTCCATGGCGAAGGTGCCACCGCCGGGCACCACCGCCACCGCCTCCGCGGCATAGACCTCGCGCAGCATGCCCGAGATGTCGCGCATCACCTGCTGGAATTTCGCGGACATGTGGTTCAGGGAGCGGTCCGTGAAGACCACGGAAAATTCCATCAGGCCATCGGGATCGACATCCGGGCGCAGCGCGGGCATGGGCAGGCTCCTTCCTTGTTACCCGACAGATAGCGCTCGCCGCCAGCCCCGCGCCACCCGAAAAACGTCGCAGTCGCTGGTCACCCGATCGGCCTCCTCCCCATTCCGGCAGGCTGCAGGCCACGGCGGGCGGGCGATCGCAACAGCCTCCGCAGAACGTCCCCGGCCCGCCAAGCTTGGCTGCGACCCGGCAGGGCTTCACGCGGGCGCGGCGCCAGTCCTCCGGCGCCGTCACCCGGCAATACTCCCCCGTTCTTCACTCTGCCCAGATGTCCTCGGGGGTCCGGGGGCAGACAGCCCCCGGCCTCTTCGCTAGCCGAGCGGCCCGATGCGACGCTCCTCGGTCAGCAGCACGTTCGCCTCGACCTGGCCCACCCCCGGCAGCGTCATGATCCGCCGCCTGAGCACCCGCTCGAAATCCGCGATGTCGCGGGCCACCACCCGCAACCGGTAGTCGAAGAGGCCCAGCACATGCTGCACCACCTGCACCTCCGGGATCGCCGTCACCGCACGCTCGAAATCCTCGAGGCTGACGCGCCCCTTGGTCGCGAGCTTGACGCCAAGGAAGACGGTCACGCCGAATCCCAGGGCCTCGCGGTCCACCTCGAGCCGGCGCCCGGCAATCACGCCCGCCTCCTCGAGCCGCCGGATCCGCCGCCAGGCCGCCGGCTGCGACAGGCCGAAACGGCGCCCGAGCGCGCCCGCGCTTTGCGTGGCGTCCTCGGCCAGGGCGCGCAGAAGGGCGCGGTCGGTGTCGTCGAGGTCGATCACAGCGGCAGCGCCTCCGCCTCGCGGATGGTGGCGACCAGCATCAGGGCCTCGATGTCCGCGATATGGGGCAGCGTGAGGATGCGGGCACGGTAGAGTTCCTGGTAGTGCTTCATGTCGCGGGCGATCACGTTCAGCCGCACATCGACCCGGCCGAGGAAGGTCTCGATCCCGATCACCTCGGGCACCAGCCGCGCCGCGGCAAGGAATTCGTCAAAGGCGCGCGGATCGGTCTTGTCCAGCGTGAAGCGCAACGAGACCTCCACCGAGTAGCCCAGCTTCCGCCAGTCGATCACCACCTGCCGCGCCCCGATCACGCCCCGCTCCGACAACCGCTCCAGCCGCCGCCAGCAGGTGGCGGTGGTCAGGCCCGCGCGCTCGGCAAGATCCGCCGTGGCCAGCGACGGCTCGGCCAGCAGGTGGCGCAACAGGCGGCGGTCGGTGTCGTCGAGCATGATCTTTTCACGATAGGCGGCTTCTGCGCATGACCTTTGCCAGATCGAGCCAGGATCGTCAAACTTTGCAGCCGCTCTCGCCCCCCACGTCCCTATGGTGCGCAACAGTTCATCACGGAAGGAGCGCCCCATGCGCGTCTATTACGATCGCGACTGCGACATCAACCTGATCAAGGACAAGAAGGTCGCCATCCTCGGCTATGGCAGCCAGGGCCACGCCCATGCGCTGAACCTGCGCGACTCGGGTGCGAAGAACGTGGTCGTGGCGCTCCGCGAGGGCTCGCCCTCGGCCAAGAAGGCCGAGGCCGAGGGCCTGAAGGTCATGGGCATCGCCGAGGCCGCCGCCTGGTGCGACCTGATCATGTTCACCATGCCCGACGAGCTGCAGGCCGAGACCTACAAGAAATACGTCCACGACAACCTGAAGGAAGGCGCGGCGATTGCCTTCGCCCACGGCCTGAACGTGCACTTCGGCCTGATCGAGCCGAAGCCGGGCGTCGACGTCATCATGATGGCGCCGAAGGGCCCGGGCCACACCGTCCGCGGCGAATACGTGAAGGGCGGCGGCGTGCCCTGCCTCGTGGCTGTCCACAACGACGCGACCGGCAAGGCGATGGAGATCGGCCTTTCCTACTGCTCGGCCATCGGCGGCGGCCGCTCGGGCATCATCGAGACCAATTTCCGTCAGGAATGCGAAACCGACCTGTTCGGCGAGCAGGCGGTTCTCTGCGGCGGCCTCGTGGAACTGATCCGCATGGGCTTCGAGACGCTGGTGGAAGCCGGCTACGAGCCCGAGATGGCCTATTTCGAGTGCCTCCACGAGGTGAAGCTGATCGTGGACCTGATCTACGAAGGCGGCATCGCGAACATGAACTACTCGATCTCGAACACCGCCGAATACGGCGAGTACGTCTCGGGTCCGCGCATCCTGCCCTATGACGAGACGAAGGCCCGGATGAAGGCGGTCCTCCGCGACATCCAGACCGGCAAGTTCGTGCGCGACTTCATGCAGGAGAACGCCGTCGGCCAGCCGTTCTTCAAGGCGACCCGCCGCATCAACGACGAGCACCAGATCGAGAAGGTCGGCGAGAAACTGCGCGGCATGATGCCCTGGATCTCGAAGGGCAAGATGGTCGACCGCGCCCGCAACTGATCCTGACCGGACCCGAAGACAGGAAAGGCGCCCCGAGGGGCGCCTTTTTTCGTTGAGCCCGTTTCAGGCGATCACTCCAGAACCGGCTCGGCTCCCGGCTTGGCGTCGGTCGGGCCGTCCTTGCGCAGGAAAGCGACGCCCCCCTGCGGTCCGTCCTTGGCCAGTGTCGACTTCGGTGCGTTGGGGTCGTGGCGGCGCGCCTCGACACGGTCCTTGCTGACGAGGGCGAAGATGATGCCGCAGAGCAGCGTGAACAAGAAAAGGAACGGGACGATCCAGGCGAAGTCCATCGGCGTCTCCTTGCAGTGTGAGGCTGGAGAGCGGGTTCGCCACCCTCCGCGGTTCCTCGACAATGCGCCGGGATGCGCGTTGTTCCCGCCTTACGCTGCGTCGTTGACTGCAGCGACGATGCCGTCCACCACGTCGCGCAGCAGGGCTTCGTCCTCGCATTCGGCCATGACCCGGATCAGCGGCTCGGTCCCCGACTTGCGGATCAGAAGCCTCCCCGCCCCGTTCAGCCGCACCTCGGCGTCACGGATCACCGCCTGCACCCGCGGTGCCTTCAGCGGCTCCTGCCCGGCCTCGTAGCGGACGTTCTTCAGAAGCTGCGGTACGGTCTCGAAACTGCGGGCGAGGTCCGAGGCACGCTGCCCGGTCTGCGCCATCGCCGCGAGAAACTGCAGGCCGGCCAGCAGCCCGTCGCCGGTGGTGGCGAAGTCGGTCATCACGATATGGCCCGATTGCTCGCCCCCGAGGTTCCATCCTCCCTTGCGCATCGCCTCGACGACGTAGCGGTCGCCCACCGGCGTCCGCTCGAGCCGCAGGCCGCGCCCCGACAGGAACCGTTCGAGCCCGAGGTTCGACATCACGGTGGCGACGAGGGTTCCGTCGCGCAGCCGACCCTCCTCGGCCCAGCGGGCGGCGAAGAGCGCCATGATCTGGTCGCCGTCCGCCTCGCGCCCCGTCTCGTCGAGGATGATGACGCGGTCTGCGTCGCCGTCGAGGCAGATGCCGACATCCGCGCCGTGGCTCACCACCGCCTCGGCCGCGGTCTGGGTATGGGTCGAGCCGCAGCGCAGGTTGATGTTGGTGCCGTTCGGCTGAACGCCCACCGCGACGACCTCGGCCCCGAGTTCCCAGAGCACCTCGGGCGCTGCGCGATAGGCGGCGCCGTTGGCGCAGTCGATCACCACCTTCAGCCCGTCGAGCCTGAGCCCCGATGGGAACGTCGTCTTGCAATATTCCTGATAGCGCCCGCGGCCATCCTCGATCCGCTTGGCGCGGCCGATGTTGCCGGGCTGCGCCGGCTGGATCTCGCCCGCGAGGATCGTCTCGATCTCGGCCTCGGCCTCGTCCGAGAGCTTGAAGCCGTCCGGACCGAAGAACTTGATGCCGTTGTCCTCGTGCGGGTTGTGGCTGGCCGAGATCATCACGCCGAGATCCGCCCGCATCGAGCGGGTGAGGAAGCCGACGGCCGGCGTCGGCACCGGGCCCAGCAGCAGCACGTTCATGCCGGTCGATGTGAGGCCCGCCGTCAGCGCGTTCTCGAGCATGTAGCCCGACAGCCGCGTGTCCTTGCCGATCACCACCCGGGGCGAGCCCGCGCCCACCGGGCGGAAGTAGCGTCCCGCCGCCGCACCGAGCCTCAGCGCCATCTCGGCGGTCATCGGATGGGTGTTCGCCTTGCCGCGCACCCCGTCGGTGCCGAAGAGCTTCCTCGTCATGCCTGCCTCCGTTCTCCCGCGGTCTCTGCCGCCTCGCGTGTGACTGCCTGCCACAGAACCAGTGCCTGCCGTGTCTCGCGCACGTCGTGCACCCGTAGAATCTGCGCTCCTTGCGCCGCTCCGGCAAGCGCGACGGCGATGGACCCGGCGATCCGCCGGTCGGCCACGGGTTCCCCCGAAAGGGTGCCGATGAAACGCTTGCGCGACGCTCCGAGCAGGATCGGACAGCCGAGCCCGTGGAAGAGCGACAGCCGGCGCAGGAGGGCCAGGTTGTGCCCGGCCGTCTTGCCGAAGCCGATGCCGGGATCCGTCACGATCCGCGCCTTCGGGATGCCGGCCGCCTCGGCGGCGGCGATCCGCTCGGCCAGCCAGTCGTAGACGTCGAGCAGCACGTCCTCGTAGTGCGGATCGTCCTGCATCGTCTGCGGGGTGCCCTGCGCATGCATGAGGCAGACGGGCGCCTGCCGGTCGGCCACCACCCCGGCGAGGCCCATGTCCCATGTCAGGGCGGCGACATCGTTGACCAGATCGGCCCCGGCCTTCAGCGCGGCCTCGGCCACGGCGGCCTTGCGCGTGTCGATCGACACCGGCGTCTCCAGACCCTGCCCCCGCAGCATCTCGATCACCGGGACCGTCCGGCGGATCTCCTCGGCAGGGTCGACCTCGGCCGCGCCGGGCCGCGTGCTCTCGCCGCCGATGTCCAGCATGTCGGCACCGTCGGCCACAAGCCTCTGCGCCTGCGCGAGCGCCTCCGGCAGGGCGGCAAAGCGCCCACCGTCCGAGAAGCTGTCCGGCGTCACGTTGAGGATCCCCATGATCTGCGGCCGGTCCATCGGCAGCCCCGCAACGGGTTCTCGCGGCGCAGTCAGCGGGGCCAGTGCCGCAGCGTCGAGTTCAGCGGCGGGAATGATCTCCGGCGCGCGACCGCGCTCGAGACACTCGACCCGGTCGAAGAACAGCGGGCCGCCGGCGAGGGGCAGCGCATCCGGGGGACGTGCGGCATCGGCAATGGGGATCGGACGGAAATAGGTCATCCGACGTTCATGCGACCGGTCGTCTTCCTGCGCAAGAGGCCGCGGTCAGGCGCGTTCGAGCGGCACGCGGCTTCCTGCCGGAAGTGTCACATCGCCGTGAACGACGAGCCGGTCGGCCGCCAGCATCTCGGCAAGCCAGAGCGCCAGCGCCACGGGATCGCGAGAGTTGGGGCCGTCCACCGCATCCAGCACCAGCTTCGAGGGCGCCCAGACGATGGTCTGCCCGCGGCGCATCGCCCAGTCGATCTCGGTTCGCGTCGCGACCACGACGCAGCGCGGATCGCGGGCCGCCAGTGCCCAGGCATTCTGCTCGATGGCAAGGAGGTCGATCCGTCGCTGCGTCGGGCGATGGTGCGTCTCGGGCCGCGGCTCGTCGGGCAGGCCCACGGCCAGCACCAGCGGCAGGCCTCGCGCCTCGAGCGCATCGAGCCGCGCGGGCAGGTCGGGCGCCGCGATGGCCTCATTGTCGAGGAAAACCACCAGCGGATGCACCGCCTCGCCGCCCTCGGCCGTCCGCCTGAGCGGCGCCTCGGCGCGCGAGCGCACGATCTCGACGCCGAGCGCTCCGGGCCCCCGGTCGAGCTTCTCGATGCGCACGAACACCCGCATCGCCTGCGGCTCGGCGAGGATACGTTCGGCGATGCGAGCGGCGAGGGTCTCGAGCAGGTTCAGCCGCTCGGCCGAGAGCTCGGCCGCGATGGCCTCGGTAATCCGGTCATAGGAAAGGATGCGGTCCACGTCGTCCTGCAGCGGCGCAGGATGTGGCCGGACCTCGACCACCACGTTGAAGCGCACGCGCTGCCGGGTGCCGCGTTCCTGCTGGAAGGCGCCGATCTCGACCTCGGCCACATGGTCGCGCAGACTGATCCGATCGCGAGGCGCGGCGCCGGCCGAAGCCTCGGCCCGTTCCTCGGGGTGGGCGAAGGCGAGGCGGATGTCGTTGGTCAAGGCGGCCTCCCGGCGTCAGCTCCCGGGAAGGATAGCCCCGGCACCGATCCCGCCTAGCCCGAAGGCGGCAGGCGAGGCAAGGCTTGCGACAGGAGCGAGACCTCAGGAGCCGCCCGGCTGGCGATAGAACAGGTGCCCGCCGATGGTCGCCGTCCGGGGGAAGCGATGCGCCCAGCCCGGCCGCACCGCGCGGGTATGGAAATGCGTGGCCCCCTGCGTGAGCTGACGCGGCGCGCCCGCCAGCATCAGCGCCGCAATCTTGCCGGCGCGCTGGAAGGCCCCCTTCTCGTGGATCGTCTCCGGCTTGCCGTCGAACGTGTAGGAGAACTGGCCGCCCTGATGCACCACCCCGCAGATCGACCCCGGATAGCCCGGACGGTCGACCCGGTTCATGATGACTTCGGCCACCGCGAACTGTCCCTGGATCGACTCGCCCCGCGCCTCGAAATAGAGGGCCGTGGCCAGGCATTTCCATTCGTCCGACCCTTTGGCGGCCACGGGCTGCGAGGCAAGCCAATCCTCGTCGTAGCGCAGCGCCGGCTTCTCGACGGATTTCCGCAACCGCGGCGACTTCTCGGGCCGCACTACGGCCGTCGCCACCTGTTCGAGCCTGTGCGCGGGGACGGTGCCAAGGGCATTCCGCTCGGCACCGAGGAGGGCCGAAAGCTGTCCGCCAAGGTTGGCGGTCGGATCGTTGGACTGGCTCACCGTCACATCGGCGAAGGCCGCCCCGCTCAGAAGCGTCAGCGCCACGGCGCTGCGCATCCAGACATGAAGCACGCTCATTTACTCTGTTCCCGGTCGTTGGCCGCTTCGCGCCGGGAGCAGGCGGCCCAGACCCGACCTGCACGAAGCCGGGAATGGGCTACCCAAGTTCTTTACGGTGAGTCCAGCCGTGTGGCTTTTTCGCAACGATCAGAAAAGCAGCATTTGCGCGGGATTTCGCTCATGTTGCAGTCACGCAACTGCGACAAATCTACACAAATACGACGTTAACCAGTTGATTTTCAGCGTTTTGCTTCGCCCCGCTCCCGGATCGCAAGATGAGCGGCAGCCAGCCGAGCCAGCGGGACGCGATAGGGCGAGCAGGACACGTAGTCGAAGCCCGCGCGTCGGCAGAACTCAATCGATTCGGGATCGCCGCCGTGCTCGCCGCAGATCGAGACCACCAGATCCGGCCGTGTCTTCCGCCCGCGCTCGGCGCCGATCAGCAGCAACTCGCCCACCCCGTCGACATCGAGAATGTGGAACGGATCCTCGGGAAAGACCCCGCTCTGGACATAGGTGTTCATGAAGCGGCCCGCATCGTCGCGGGAGAGCCCGTAGGTCATCTGCGTGAGGTCATTGGTCCCGAAAGAGAGGAAGGCTGCGTGCTGTGCGATCTCGCCGGCCCGCAAGGCGGCGCGTGGCGTCTCGACCATCACCCCCAGCCGGTAGGTGAAGTCGCGGCCGTACTTCGTATGGACCGCCGCCGCCACCGCGTCGATCCGGGTCTTGACCAGTTCGACCTCGCGCCGGGCCGAGACGAGCGGGATCATGATCTCGGGCACCACCGGATCGCCACGCCCGGCGACCTCGAGCGTCGCCTCGAAGATCGCCTGCGCCTGCATGTCGTAGATCTCGGGGATGGCCACACCCAGCCGCACGCCCCGCATGCCCAGCATCGGGTTGAACTCGGCCATGGCCTCGACACGCCGCGTCACCTCGGACAGCGGCCGGTCGAGCGCCTCGGCCAGTTCCAGCATGCCTTCGCGCGAATGGGGCAGGAATTCGTGCAGCGGCGGGTCGAGCAGCCGGATGCAGACCGGATGGCCCTGCATGATCTCGAAGAGCTGCACGAAATCGGCGCGCTGCATCGGCAGGAGCCGCGCCAGCGCCGCCGCCCGGTCGGTCGCGCTGTCGGCGAAGATCATCTCGCGCATCACGACGAGCCGGTCGTCGGTGAAGAACATGTGCTCGGTGCGGCAGAGGCCGATGCCCTGCGCCTCGAACTGCCGCGCGACCAGCGCGTCCGCGGGCGTGTCGGCATTGGCGCGCACGCCGATGTCGCGCATCTCGTCAGCCCAGGAAAGAAGCTTGCGGAAGCAGCTGTCGAGCGCAGGCGCGAGCATGGCAGCCTCGCCCGCCAGGGCCTCGCCCGCGGTGCCGTCCACGGTGATGATGTCGCCCTCGCGGAAGAGGCGGCCGTCGGGCGCCACGAGGCGGCGTTCGCGGGCGTCGAGCCGGATGTCCGAGGCGCCGACGACGCAGGGCACGCCGAGGCCGCGCGCGATGACCGCCGCGTGGCTGGTCACGCCGCCGCGCTCGGTGAGCACGCCCGCCGCGCAGTTCATGCCGCGGATGTCCTCGGGCGAGGTCTCGCGCCGGACGAGGATACAGGGCTCGCCCCGGGCGGCCGACGCCTGCGCCGCCTGTGACGAGAAGACGATCCGCCCGACCGCGGCGCCGGGGCTGGCCGCGATGCCGCGGGCGAAGCGGTCGCGCCGCCCGCGCGGATCGACCTGCGGATGAAGAAGCTCGGACAGCGCCCGCGGCTCGACCCGAAGGAGCGCCTCGGCGCGGGTGATGACCTGGTCCTCGGCCAGCGCCACGGCGATGCGCAGCCCCGCGCGCGACGACCGCTGCACCTTCACCGCATCGAGCACCGCAAGGCGGCTGTCCTCGATGGTGAACTCGATCTGCATCTCCTCGCGCAGGCGCGCGCGGCAGACCGAACCGTGGCGGCAGAGCGCCGCGAAGATCTCGGGCGCGCGTTCCTCGAGCGAGGGGCCTCGCGGATCCTGCGTGAGATAGAGCGTTTCAGCCTTGCCGTGCCAGGCGCGCGAGCGGTTGAAGAAGCGCCCCGTCACCTGCGGCGCGCCGGTGGCGGGATCCACGAACTGGATCACGCCCGAGCCGGAGATCCCCTGCCCCAGATCCTGCGCCATCTCCTGCACGACGAGGCCGAGCCGCGCATCCGCAGGCGCGCCCTTCGCCTGCCGGAGAAGCCGCGCCGTCGTCCCCTCCCAGGCCCGCGCCATCGAGCGCAACACCTCGGAGAGCTGCTGCGCAGGATCCTGCGGGAAGGGCTCCTCCATCTCGTCGGCCCAGGCGTGGAGCGCGGACCGCAGCGCCTCGGAGGAAGTGCCGCCGGTCTCGAACATCTCGGGATCGAGGCGGGCGACGTGGATCGCATAGCTCTGGATGAAGCCGAGGTAGATCGCGTCCGCCGCCTCCTCGCCGTGGATCCGGGCGAGGGCCGCGTGGCGGGCCGCGTTCATGCCGATGTTGAGAACGGTCGCGGGGCCGCCCCAGTCGGGATGCTCGGGGCTCGGCCGGACCGAAACGAGAGGGGTAGGGCCGAAATCGGCGAGGATGGCCGCGCAATCGACAGGATGGCCTGCCGCGATGGCGCGCACTGTGGTGGCGGGCAGCGCGACCGTCACGGGCACGGGCAGGTCGAGCCGGACAAGCCGCTGCAGGCACTTGGCGCGGAAGCCATGCGTCTTCAGGCTGATCGCCGCGGTCGGCGTGATACGGTCGAAGTCGCTGATGGGCTCGATTTTCTGCACTGCGGCGCTCCCTTCAGGGCAGGATACGCAACGGGGCCGGGCAAGCAAGCGGAGAGGTGGGAAGCGGGGGTTTCACACCCCCGCACCCCCGTGGGATATTTGGGCGAGAATGAGCGGCTCAGCCCTCGATCCGGGTGAAATCCGCCACGCGCGCGCAGGTGGCGCGGATGGAATGGAGCATGTTGAGCCGGTTCCGCCGCAGGACCGGGTTGTCGGCATTGACCTGCACGGCCTCAAAGAAGGCGTCGATGGGCGCGCGGAGGGCGGCAATGGCGGACATGGCGGCGGCGAAATCCTCAGCCTGCAGGGCGGGGCCGATGGCCGCGTCGGCCGTCTCGAGGGCCGCGAAGAGCGCGCGCTCGGCGTCGGTCTCGGCGAATTTCGGATCGGCGCCGAAGCTGTATTCGACCCCGTCCTTCGCCTCGGCCTGTGCGAGGATATTGTTCGCCCGCTTGAAGCCCTGCAGGAGGTTGGTGCCGTCGTCGGTCTTGAGGAAGGACGACAGGGCCTCCGCGCGCTTGACGAGGAGCGAGAGATCGTCGTTGCCGGGCATGGCGAGGCAGGCGTCGATCACGTCGTGCCGGATCCCCTGCTCGCGCAGGTGGACCTTCAGGCGGTCGTGGAAGAAGGAGAGGAGGTCGTCTGCTTCGCTCGGCGTCGTCACCGCTGCACCATCGCGCCGGATGGCCAGTTGCACCCCACCCAGCACGGCATGGGCGTCGGCATGACCAACGACAGACAGTTGCTGACGCCACAGGAAAACAAGGCGGAACAATGAATGAAGCGGTAATTGACGATCCGTCGCCAGCACCAGCCGGATCACCCCAAGCGCGGCGCGGCGGAGGGCGAAGGGGTCCTTCGAGCCGGTGGGCTTCTCGTCGATGGCCCAGAAACCCGTGAGCGTGTCGATCTTGTCGGCGAGCGCCACAGCGACCGAGACGGGGTCGGTGGGCACCGCGTCGGAGGGGCCGAGCGGCTGGTGGTGGGCCTTGCAGGCCAGCGCCACGGCCTCGGGCAGGCCGGCCGCGCGGGCGTAGTAGCTGCCCATCGTGCCCTGCAGTTCCGGGAATTCGCCCACCATCGCGGATTGCAGGTCGGCCTTGGCCACCCGCGCGGCCTCGGCGGCGAGGTCGGGAGAGGCGCCGACGAGGGGCGCGATCTCGCGCGCCAGCGCCTCGATCCGGGCGATGCGGTCGGCCTGGCTGCCCAGCCTGTTGTGGAAGGTGACCTGTTTCAGCCCCTCGGCCATGCCCTCGAGGCCCGCCGTCTTCACGGTGCGCAGGTCGTTCTCCCAGAAGAAGCGCGCGTCCGAGAGGCGGGCCGACAGCACCTTGCCGTTGCCCTTCAGAATCGTCTCGCCGTGGTCGACGGTCTCGCGGTTCGCCACGGTCACGAATTTCTCGATCCGGCCGGTGGCGGGGTTCGTGACCGAGAAGAATTTCTGATGCTCGCGCATCGAGGTCTGCAGCACCTCGGGCGGCAGGCCGAGAAAATCCTCGCCGATGGCGCCCATCAGCACGACAGGCCATTCGACGAGGCCCGCAACCTCGGAGAGGAGCGCCGCGTCGGGCACGATCTCGAGCCCCTGCGCGAAGGCCTGGGTGGTTGCCTCGTGCCAGATCGCCTGCTCGCGCTCGGAGGCGTCGAGCATCACGAAGGCGCGGGCGAGCTTCGCGCGGTAATCCTCGAAGCCCGAGACGGCGAAGCGCGCGGGCGCCATGAAGCGGTGGCCCTCGGTGCTGTTGCCGGCTGTCAACCCGTCGAGCGTCATTGGCACGACCTCGGCGCCGCCCTCATCGGAGAGAAGGCAGAGGATCGACTGGAGCGGCCGCACCCAGCGCAAGCTGCCCGTGCCCCAGCGCATGGACTTGGGCCAGGGGAAGGTGCGGATCGTCCTCTCCAGCACCTCGGCCACGATCTCGGGCGCGCGGCGGCCGGGCTTCTCCACCACGGCGAAGAGCACGGCGCCCTTCTTGTCCTCGCGGGTCTCGAGCTGGTCGCGCGTGAGGCCCGTCGAGCGCAGGAAGCCCTCGATGGCGGCGGCGGGCGCGTCGGCCTTGGGACCCTTGCGCTCCTCGCGGAGCGTCGGGCTTTCGGCCGAGAGCCCCTCGACCGACAGGACGAGCCGGCGCGGGGTCGAGAAGGCGCCCGCCGAGGCATAGGTGAGGCCCGCCTCGACCAGCCCGTCGGTCACGAGCTTCTTCAGGTCCTCGCGCGCGCGGGCCTGCATCCGGGCGGGGATCTCTTCCGAGAAGAGTTCGATCAGCAGATCGGGCATGGCTACTGTTCCTCGGCGTTCAGCTGGTGCCACGCAAAGGCGTGGCCGTCGGGAAAGACCGCGACCACGCGATCGACCCCGGGGGCAATGTCATGTTCGGACAGGAAGGCGATGGCCTCGCCCTTCTGCAGCGCCGTGTCGATCCGCTCGGCGTCGAAACAGTCGAACCAGGGCGGCGCGTTGAGCGGCGTGGGATCGGGGTAGACGCGGTAGGTCTCGGTCAGCATGGCCTGGCTGAGCGGCGTGGTGAAGCAGGCCCGGAACCGGAGCGGCGACGAGCCGGAATCGATCCCCGTCACCTCGTTCGCCACGATGGCCTCGGGCGCGTCGCCGAGGATCGGCGTCAGGCGGATCTCGTCGCCCGGCGTGAACGCGGCCTCCTCGTAATAGGCATAGAGCTGCGTCCACCAGACCGCGGCTCCGGCGATCAGGGCGGTCAGCACGATGCCACCGGCGAGGAGCTTGCCATTCAAGCCGCAGCCCCCGCCTCGGTGGTGACGAAGGCGTCGGCGCATTTCTTCGCCAGCGCGCGAACGCGGCCAATATAGGCCTGCCGCTCGGTCACCGAGATCACGCCGCGGGCGTCGAGCAGGTTGAAGAGGTGGCTGGCCTTGATGCACTGGTCATAGGCGGGATGGGCCATGACGATGCGACGGCCGGCCTTGTCGGTCTCGGGCGCGGCGAGGATGCGCTCGCATTCGGCCTCGGCGTCCCTGAAATGCTGGAGGAGCATGTCCGTGTCGGCCTGGTCGAAGTTCCAGCGCGAATATTCCTGCTCGGTCTGGCGGAAGACGTCGCCGTAGCTGAGCGGCGTGGGCCCGTCGGGATCGTTGAAGGGCATGTCCATGACGTGGTCGATGCCGAGGACGTACATGGCCAGCCGCTCAAGCCCGTAGGTGAGCTCGCCCGAGACGGGCTTGCAGTCGTGCCCGCCGACCTGCTGGAAATAGGTGAACTGGCTGACTTCCATCCCGTCACACCAGACTTCCCAGCCGAGGCCCCAGGCGCCGAGCGTGGGGCTCTCCCAGTCGTCCTCGACGAAGCGGATGTCGTGGAGATCCATGTCGATCCCGATCGCCTCGAGAGAGCCGAGATAGAGCTTCTGGAGATCCGGCGGCGAGGGTTTGATGAGGACCTGATACTGGTAATAGTGCTGGAGGCGGTTGGGGTTCTCGCCGTAGCGCCCGTCGGTCGGGCGGCGCGAGGGTTGCACGTAGGCTGCCGCCCAGGGGCGGGCGCCGAGCGAGCGCAGCGTCGTCGCCGGATGGAAGGTTCCCGCGCCGACCTCCATGTCGTAGGGTTGCAGCACCGCGCAGCCCTTGCCGCCCCAATAGCTCATCAGGCGCAGGATGATTTCCTGAAAACTGCGGGGGGGAACGGGTTTGCCGGTCATGCGCTGGCCCTCTTGCAAAGCGCCCTCTCCATAGGCAAGAGGCAGGCGAGGGTCAATCGGCGGCGGCCGCGCGGACCGGATTTGACGGGCCGGCTGCCGCGACCGGAGCAAGGCGGGACGGCGGATGATGAGACAGGCGATCTTCCTTCTGTGGCTGGCGGCGGCGGTTCCGGCGGCAGCCCCGGTGCAGGCGCAGGTAGAGGCGCAGGCGCAGGTCTGGGTGCAGATCGAGGCCCGCCCGACCGAGGCCGAGGCCGACGAGCGCGCCCGCGCCTATGCCGAGGTCTTCCCCGACGTGTCCGGCTATCGGCTCTCCTCGGGGTGGTACGGGATCGTGCTCGGTCCCTACGGGCCGGACGTGGCGCGGCTGCGGCTGCGGGATCTGCTGGGCGCGGGGATGGTGCCGCCCGACAGCTTCATTGCCGATGGCCGCAACTTCCGGGAACCGTTTCTCGCGCCGGGCGAGGCGATGCGCAGCCCCGTGACCGGAGAGCCTGCCGGTCCCGGGACCGGACAGGTCCTCGAGGAGGAAGGGGCGGCCCCCGGTCCGGAGGAAGCCCCCGAAACCGCACTGCTGCCCGACGAAACGCCCGCCGAGGCGCGGCAGTCCGAGCAGCTCTTGACCCTCGGCGAACGGCAGGAGCTTCAGGCGGCGCTGCAATGGTTCGGCTTCTACGGCTCGTCCATCGATGGAGCCTTCGGCTCCGGCACCCGCGCCTCGATGGCCGCCTGGCAGAGGGCCCGGGGCGTCGAGGCGACCGGCATCCTCACCGCGCGCCAGCGGGCGGCGCTGCTCGACGCCTACGGCCGCGCGCAGGCCGAGCTCGGGCTCGAGACCGTCACCGAGGAGGAAGCCGGCATCCGGATCGTCCTGCCGACTTCCCTCGTCACCTTCGACCGCTATGAGCCGCCCTTCGTGCATTACGCGCCGAAGGACGGATCGGGCGTGCAGGTCATGCTCCTCTCGGAGCCGGGCGACCAGGACACGCTCTTCGGGCTCTACGACATCCTGCAGACGCTGGAAGTCGTGCCGCGCGAGGGCACGCGCGAGCGCCGCGAGACCTCTTTCACCATCGAGGGCCGCTCGGCCGAGATCGCGAGCTACACCCATGCCGAACTGCGCGGCGGGATGATCAAGGGCTACATGCTTGTCTGGCACCCCGGCGACGACGAGCGCATGGCGCGCGTTCTGACGGCCATGCAGTCGAGCTTCCGCCCCTTCGGCGACCGCGCGCTCGATCCGGGCATGGTGGAGCTCAGCGACGAGCAGCGGCGCGGGATGCTGGCCGGGCTCGAGGTGCGCAAGCCGCGCCACGCCCGCTCGGGCATCTTCGTCGATGCGAAGGGCACGGTCGTCACCGGTGCGGGAGCCGTCGCGGGCTGCGGCCGCGTGACCCTCGACCGCGAGCATGAGGCGGAGGTTGTGCTCACGGATGCCGACCTCGGCATTGCGGTGCTGAAACCCGTCCGCGCGATGGCCCCGCGCGTCACCGCCAGCTTCCGGACAGATGAGCCGCGTCTGGGATCGGCCGTCGCAGTCGCGGGTTATCCCTACGGTGACGCGCTGCCTGCGCCGACCCTGACCTTCGGCGTGCTCGATGCGCTGTCCGGGCTCGAGGGCGAGGCCGGACTGCGCCGCCTGAGCGTCGCGACGAAAGAGGGCGACGAGGGCGGGCCGGTCATCGACGGATCGGGCGCGGTGCTCGGGATGCTGGTGGCCCCGCCCGACGGAGCACGCCAGCTTCCGGCCGGGGTCTCCTTCGCGCTGGCGCCCGAGGCGCTCGCCGCCCGCCTGCCCGAGCTGGGCATCCTGCCCCGCACCTCGGACGGCGGCAGCACCCTTGCCCCCGAGGATCTGGCACGGCTGGGCGACGGGATGACGGCGCTCGTGTCCTGCTGGGACTGAGGCTGGCGGCAGCTCTGCCCGCCGCCAACCGACCGGAGGGCCGCCCGGCAGCAGCGGCCCCGCGCAACAGGCCAAGGAGCAGGTTGCGCAATCGAGGGGCCTGCGCGACGGGACCTCAGCCGCGCCAGAAACGGCGAGTGAACAGCACGTAGACCGACAGCAGTTCCAGCCGGCCCACCAGCATCCCGCCGATCATCAGCCATTTCGCCGGCGTGGGAAACTGATCCACCGCGCCCGACGGGCTCACCTCGGGGCCGAAGGCCGGGCCCACGTTCGCGATGGCGGTCCAGGCGGCGGTGATCGCGGTCTTGGTCTGCAGCCCGGTCAGCGACAGCAGCACCGACAGCACGCCGAAGCTGAGGATGAACATGGTGAAGAAGAGGATCACCGAGTTGATCACGTCCTCGCTCACCCGCCGCCCCTCGTAATCGACGAAGATCACGGCGCTCGGGCTCTGCAGGCGGCGGATCTGCACCTTGATCGCCTCGAGCAGGATGAGGTAGCGGAACACCTTGACCGAGCAGCCGGTCGAGGAGGTGCAGCCGCCGATCAGCCCCACGACGATCAGCAGCACGAAGGGGAACGTTCCCCAGAGGCTGAGATCGACGCTGGAGAAGCCGGTGCCCGAAAAGGTCGAGACGACGTTGAAGGTGGTCTCGCGCAGCGTGGGCAGCACCGGCGCGTCGAGCGTGAAGGTCTCATAGGCCACGATCAGGCCGATGGCATAGCTGTTCCAGCGCAGGTAGGCCCGGACCTGCGGGTCGCGCCAGAGCGGCAGGACCTCTCCCTGCGCCAGTTGCACGAAGCGCACGAAGGGCAGCGAGGCCAGCACCATGTAGACGGCGCAGGCATATTCGGCAGGCCCCTGAAAGAGGCCGAAGGACCGGTCGGAACTGGAGAAGCCGCCGGTCGAGACGGTGGTCAGCGCATGGACGACGGCCTCGAAGAGCGGGATGCCGAGCGCGACGAAGGTCATCACGCAGGCGATCGTCAGCACGAGGTAGATCTGGATCAGTGCCGTCGAGATGTCGAGCGCGCGGGGCAGGATCTTGCCCAGCGTGTCGAAACCCTCGGACCGGAAGAACTGCATCCCGCCCACCTTCATCACCGGTAGGAAGATCATGGCGACGATGACGATCCCCAGCCCCCCCAGCCACTGCAGCATGCCGCGCCAGAGGTTCGTGCCGAGCGGCAGCCCGTCGAGCCCCACGAAGACCGTGGTGCCGGTGGTGGTGAAGCCGGACATCGCCTCGAAGACCGCATCGGTGAAGGCTGCGTCCGGCTGTCCCAGAATGAAGGGCAGCGCGCCGAACACCGGCAGCACGACCCAGGCGCCCGTGGTCAGCAGGAAGCTCTGCTGGAGGGTGAGGCCCCTGCCCTGTCCCCGCCCGTTCGCGCAGGCCAGCGCGAGCATCGAGCCCGCCACGGTCACGACGGTCGCGCTTTCGGCGAAGGCGAGCCAGTGCGCATTGCCGGAGGCCAGATCCAGCGCCAGGGGAAGCAGCATCAGCGCCCCCAGGGTGGCCACAAGAAGACCGAGGATGTATCCGACGGGGCGAGGGTCGATCATGCGAGAGGCTTGGCGGCGGGCGGCCGGGCTGTCAAGCGCGCCTCATTGCCGCCAGAAGCGCGGCAGCACCAGCACCACCAGCGCGAGGAGGGCGAGGCGGCCCATCAGCATGGCGAGGATGAGCAACCATTTGGCGAGCTCCGGAAAATCGATGAAGGTGCCGGTCGGGGCCACCAGAGGGCCGAAGCCGTAGCCGATGTTGCCGATCGAGGTCCAGACCCCGAAGAGGGCCGAGGTCGGATCGACGCCCGTCAGCGTCACCGCGACGCTCAGCGCCCCGATGGCGAGGATATAGCCGGTGACATAGAGGATCAGCGCGTTCATCACGTCGTCCTCGACCCTCCGGCCCTCGTAGCGCACCGCCACCGTGCGGTCCGGCATCCCGATCCTCTCGATCTGCACGCGGATCGCGGTCAGGACCACCTGGATGCGGAAGACGCTCAACGCGCCCGAGCTGGACGAGGAGCAGCCGCCAATCATGCCGACGCAGAAGGCCACCACGAGGCCGAAGCCGCCCCAGTCGCCGAAACCGCCCGAGAAGAACCCCGTCCCCGTGAAGATCGAGACGAGGTTGAAGACAGTCTCGCGGAAGGTCGACTCAAGCCCCTGGTCCGAGGTGACGAAGCGCCAGAAGGTGACGATGCAGACGACATAGGCCATCCAGCGCAGCATGGCGCGGATCTGGCTGTCGCCGAAGAAGGCCTGCGGCACCCCCCGCACCAGCTGCACGAAGCGGATGTAGGGCATGGCGCCGAGGATCATGAAGACGGTGCCGGCGTATTCGCCCGCCCCCTGATACTTGTTGAACGAGGCGTCCGAGGGCGAGAAGCCCCCGGTCGCTATGGTGGCCGCCCCGTTCACGACCGCGTCAAGCGGCTCCATCCCGATGGCGAGATAGGTGACGATGCAAAGAAGCGTCAGCCCGGCATAGATCCCGAGCAGCGCCCGCGCGATGTCGGTCGCGCGCGGAAGGACCTTGCCCAGCGTGTCGAAGCCCTCGGTGCGGAAGAACTGCATGCCGCCCACGCGCATGACCGGCAGGAAGATCATGGCGATGAAGGCGATGCCGAGGCCGCCGAGCCAGTTGAGCATTCCCCGCCAGAGGTTCGTGCCGGCCGGCAGGTCGTCGAGGCCCACGATGACGGTAGACCCGGTGGTGGTGATGCCGGAAACCGCCTCGAACATCGCTTCGGTGAAGGTCAGGTCCGGCTCGCCCAGGATCAGCGGCAGGCTTCCGAAGGCGGGAAGCGCGAACCAGATTGCCGCCGTCAGCACGAAGGCCTGCCGGATGTTGAGCTGCTTCGTCGGCGCGTTCGCGCAGGCGAGCGACACTGCTCCGCCTGCGAGAACCGTCAGCAGCGCGGCCTCGAGGATGGCCGCGCCGTTCCCGTTGCCGAGCAGCAGGTCGACCCCGGCCGGGACGAGCATGGCGAGGCCCAGCACCGCCACGAGCAGGCCGATGACGAATCCGACGGGGCGCAGGTCCAGCATGATCGGCGTTAGCGGTGCGGCCTGTCCCGGCCGCTGTCAAGCCCGGCGGATCACCCGACGTGGTAGAGGCTGGCGAAGAGTCTCGGATCGAGGCTTTCCGCGGCAAAGGTCGCCCCTTCCGTCAGCACCGACACCGCGTCGTGGGAATGCAGCGACTCCTGATGGCTCGCCACGACCCGGAAGTCCCCGATCCGCGGCTCGGCCTGCAGCGCCTGGCAGAAGCTGCGCGCGGCATCCTCGACGAAGATCGGATGGGCGGCGTTCAGTTCGGCAAAAGCCTGCTCGTCCTCGCGCTTGACCATCACCTGCGTCTCGGTGGGCACCGCCGAACGGGCAAGCTCGATCAGATCCTCGAACCAGAGGCACTTGCCCGGCCGCACCTCGACCGAGATCCGCGCCACGGAGCGCTGCGAATGCGGTGTCGCCAGCTGGCCCCGCTCGCGCCGTGCATGTTCGGAAAGCTCCAGCGAGCAGGGGCAGGTCGAGGAATAGACGAAGTCGAGATGCATGATCTCCTTGCGCACGCCCGCCTTGTCCACCAGTTCGAGCGCGATGTCATAATACTGCCAGCCCGCGAGGCCGGAGCGCAGCGACGAGATCCTCACCGGGAAGGAAAAACGCATCTGGATGCGCGCGTCGAAACTCTCGAGGTCGCGCTTGTAATCCTCAAGCGCACGTTCGATCACCTCGAAGCTGAAGCTCTGCTCGGCATGGGCATAGAAGGACCGCATGATGCGGCTCATGTTGATGCCCTTCTTCTCGGCCTCGAGACTCACCGTGCCGGTGACCGAGGTTTCGAGCGTCAGGTCGCCATTGTCGCGCGTGTGGTAGCGGATCGGCAGGCGGAAGTTCGAGATGCCGACGTGCTGGATCACGGCCTTCGCGCCGACGATCAGGCTGGCCGGTCCGTTCTGCAGGTCGGGCAGAGAGGCCTTGTAGGCCTCGTCCACGACGAAGCCGCGCGGATAGGAACGGTTCAGGTCCGGATAGACGAGCTCCGGCGCCTCCGGCGCGAGCGCCGCCACCTCGGTCGCTGGCGTGTGCTTCGCCCAGCGGCGAAGCACGGCCAGCGCCTCCTCGGCTTCCTCGCGGCTCGGCAGGCGCTCGGCCACGGGCGTCAGGACGTTCATCTCGCTTCCCCTCGTGCATATCGGGTCGGTCCCTATATAGAGGGTGCCGTCCCCTTCCCCAACAGTCGATCCTGATACGCCGAGCGGGGCTACTCAGATCACATCGAGCGCCTGCTTCAGGTCCGCGATCAGATCGTCGGCATCCTCAAGCCCGACCGAAAGCCGCACGAGCCCTGCGGTGATGCCGAGATGGGCCTTCTGCGCATCCGTGAGCCGCTGGTGCGTGGTCGTCGCAGGATGCGTGGCGATCGTCCGCGCATCGCCGAGGTTGTTCGAGATCTTCACGATCTGCAGCGCATCGAGGAAGCGGAAGGCCGCGTCCTTGCCGCCTGCGAGGTCGAGGGCGATCATCGTGCCGGGCCGCTCCATCTGCGCCTTCGCCATCTCGTGCTGCGGATGGCTCGGCAGCGACGGGTGGATCACCCGCGAGAGCCGCGCATCGCCGTCGAGCGCGAAGGCGATCTTCTCGGCCGTGTCCGCCATCGCCCGACAGCGCAGATCGAGCGTCGCCATGCCGTTCAGCATCACCCAGGCATTGAAGGGGCTCATCGAGCCGCCGGTGTGCTTCATGAACGGCTCGAGCACTTTGCGGATGAAGGGCTGCGAGGCGCAGACCACGCCGCCGAGCGCGCGGCCCTGCCCGTCGATATGCTTGGTGGCCGAGTAGATCACCACATCCGCGCCCTGCCGCACCGCCGTCGAGAAGACCGGCGTCGCGAAGACGTTGTCCACGATCACGAGGGCACCCGCCGCATGAGCGATTTCGGCGATGGCGCCGATGTCGACCACTTCGAGCGTCGGGTTCGAGACCGATTCGAAGAAGACGGCCTTGGTGCCCGGCCGCACCGCTGCCCGCCACTGGTCGAGATCGGTACCGTCGACAAAGGTCACCTCGACGCCGAAACGGCCGAGCACCTCCTCGAGGATGTAGATGCACGAGCCGAAGAGCGCCCGCGCCGCCACCAGATGGTCGCCCGCCCGGACGATCGAGGTCAGCACGCCATGGATCGCGGCCATGCCCGAGGCGGTGGCGAAGGCGTCCTCGGTCCCTTCAATGGCGGCAATGCGCTCCTCGAACATGCGGGTCGTGGGATTGCCGTAGCGGGCATAGATGAACTCGTCGGGGCCGGATTCGATGAAGCGCGCCTCGGCCTGCCCGGCCGTGTCGTAGACGAATCCCTGGGTCAGGAAGATCGCCTCGGCCATCTCGCCATACTGGCTGCGCCGGCTGCCTCCGTGGACGAGTTGCGTCCGTGTCTTCCAGTCCTTCGTCATGCCCGACCGTCCCTCGCGAAGCCTTGGCCGGAAGAGCACGGGGGCCGTCAGCCCTCGCCTCTTTAGCGGTTTCTTTAACGTGGCCCGCAATCCGGCAACAACTCACCACGGGTGCCGCCCTTACGCCTCTCGCCCGCCAAGGTCAATCGGGACCGATGTGCAGGTTCGGCCGGCCTCGCAATGCGCGGGCCGGCCGCGCCGAAGCCATCCGGCCGCCGGAAGGGCCGACGGGATGAAGGGTGCGTCCTCAGACGCAGAGGCGGCAGGCGGCAGGCCTCACTCGACCTGCGTCGCCAGCCATTCGAGGATCGCGGGCCGCACCGTCTCGGCACCGGAGGCACGGGCCATCTCGATCACCTTGCGCGCCTCGGTCAGGTCCACCCGGCGCAGCAGCGCCTTTACCGGGCCGATCGAGGCGGGCCGCATCGACAGCGACCGGACGCCTATGGCCGCAAAGCAAAGCGCCTCGACCGGACGCCCGGCATCCTCGCCGCAGAACGAGAGCGGCGTGCCCGTTTCGGCGCAGCGGGCAACGATGTGCTCGATGAAGCTCAGGAAGCTCACGTTGAGCACGTCGTAGCGCCGCCGCACCCGCTCGTTCTCGCGGTCGGCGGCGAAGAAGAACTGCTTGAGGTCGTTGCCGCCGATCGAGACGAAGTCGGTCGTCTCGAAGAAGGCGCGCGGCGCATAGGCAAGGCTCGGCGTCTCGAGCATGGTGCCCACCGAGATGTTCACCGGGACCGGATGGCCGAGGCTCCGCTCGCGGTGAAGCTCGCGCAGCAGGTGGCTGCGCGCCATCATGAACTCGTGGTGCTCGGACACGAAGGGAAACATGATCGACAGGTCGCGCCCGGCCGAGGCCCGGATCAGCGCCTGCAGCTGCATCCTGAGCACGCCCGGCTTGTCGAGACCCACGCGGATCGCGCGCCAGCCCATCGCCGGGTTGGGCTCGTCCTGAGGCTTGAGATAGGGCAGCACCTTGTCCGAGCCGATGTCGAGCGTGCGGAACACCACCCGGTGCCCGCGCGCGGCATCCATCACCCGCGCATAGAGCTTGGCCAGCTCGTCCCGCTTCGGCATCTGGGCGCGGATCAGGAACTGAAGCTCGGTGCGGAAGAGGCCCACGCCCTCGGCGCCCGAGGAATCGAGCGAGGGCAGGTCGGCCATCAGGCCCGCGTTCATCATGAGACCCGTGACCGTGCCGCATCTCGACTGCGCGGGCAGGTTCCGGAGCGAGGCGTAGCGCTCCTGCGCCTTGGCCTGCATCGCCATCTTGTCGCGGAAGGCCGCGGCGATCGATGCTTCCGGGCGCAGATGGACGAGACCGTTGTCGCCATCGACCATGATGTGGTCGCCGTTCAGCGCCTCGGTCGTAATTCGCTCGGCATGGATGACCAGCGGGATCGCCAGCGCCCGCGCCACCACCGCGGCATGCGAGCCCACGGATCCTTCCTCGAGCACGATGCCGCGCAGCTGTCGGCCGTATTCCAGCAGCTCGGCTGGGCCAATGTTGCGCGCCACCAGCACCGGGTTCTCCGGCATCTCGGCGCCGGTGTCGCGTCCCTGCCCTGTCAGGATCCTGAGCAGCCGGTGCGAGAGGTCGTCGAGGTCGTGCAGCCGGTCGCGCAGATAGGCGTCTGGCACCTGCTCGAGCCGCGCGCGGGCCGCCGACTGCTCCTTCTGCACCGCGGCCTCGGCCGAGAGGCCGGCCAGGATGTCCTCTTCCATCCGCCGCAGCCAGCCGCGGGAATGCGCGAAGAGCCGATAGGCCTCGAGCACCTGCCGCTGGTCCTTGTCGAGCGTCGAGGCCGACAGGAGATCGTCCACCGAGACGCGGAGCTGCGCCACGGCTGCCCGGATCCGCTCGATCTCGAGCGCCGGATCGTCGGCCACGGGGTTGGTCACCACCACGCGCGCCTCGTGCAGCCAGACGTGACCCTCGGCCGCGCCTTCCTGCCCGGTGGACCCCCGCATCAGCACGGGCTGGACATGCTTCGCCGACAGCGCCTCGCCCTCGCCGACGAAAACCCCCAGTTCGGCCATCTCGGCCAGCACCATAGCCACCACCTCGAGGGCATAGACCTCGTCATCGGAATATTCCCGTGCCTCGCGAGACTGCACGACGAGCACGCCGAGCTTCTCGCCCACCCGCTGGATCGGCACGCCGAGGAAGGCCGAAAAGACTTCCTCGCCCGTCTCGGGCATGAAGCGGAACCCCCGCTCGGAGGGGGCGTTGCCGGTGTTGATGGGGCTTGCCATCCGGGCCACGCGGCCCACCAGACCCTCGCCCATCTTCAGCCGCGTCTTGTGGACCGACTCGGGCTTCAGCCCCTGCGTCGCGCAAAGCTCGAGCGTGTCGGGATCGCGGAAGAGATAGATCGAGCAGACCTCGGTCCGCATCGAGTCCGCGATGAGGGACGTGATGCGATCCAGCCGGTCCTGCCCCTTCCCGGACAGGGCCAGACTGTCCCGCAATCGCCTGAGAAGCTTGCGGCTTTCGCTTTCGCTGCGATCAGGCATGACCCCCCGGCGCCAATGCCGGCCTCAGTTGGCCGTCTCCAATGCGAAGGCATCATGGAGTGCCTGCACCGCGAGTTCCATATATTTCCGGTCGATCAGCACCGAAATCTTGATCTCGGAAGTTGCGATGACCTTGATGTTCACGCCATCGGCCGCGAGTGCCTTGAACATGGTCGCGGCAACGCCCGCATGGCTCCGCATCCCGATGCCCACGACCGAAACCTTGGCGACCTCGGTGTCCACCACCAGATCGTCGTAAACGATGGTGCCGGCCGCCTTGGCATCCTCGAGCGCCTTGCGCGCGCGGGCCACCTGGTTGATCGGGCAGGAGAAGGTCATGTCGGTGACCGAGCCCGGATGGCTGCCGTAGTCCTTTTCCGAGATGTTCTGGACGATCATGTCCACGTTCACGCCGGCCTCGGCCAGCGGCCCGAAGATCGCGGCGGCGACGCCGGGGCGGTCCTCGACGGTGACGAGGGTCATTTTCGCTTCGTCGCGCGAATAGGCGACGCCAGAGACGACTTTCGATTCCATGATATCCTCCTCGTCGCAGACCAGGGTTCCCGAGGTCTCGTCGGTGTCCTCGAACGAGGACAGCACCCGCAGCTTCACCTTGTAGCGCATCGCCAGCTCGACCGAGCGGGTCTGCAGCACCTTCGCACCGAGCGAGGCAAGCTCCAGCATCTCCTCGTAGGCGATCTTTTCGAGCTTGCGCGCCTTGGACGCGATGCGCGGGTCGGTGGTGTAGACGCCGTCCACATCGGTGTAGATGTCGCAACGCTCGGCGCCGAAGGCCGCGGCGAAGGCCACGGCCGTCGTATCCGAGCCGCCGCGGCCGAGCGTGGTGATCCGCCCTTCGGGGCTCATGCCCTGGAAGCCGGCGACCACCGCGACCTTGAAGCCCTCGGCGAACTTGGCGTCGATGTTCTCGCGCGGGATCTCGAGGAAGCGCGCGGCCGAATGCTGCGAGGTGGTGCGGATCGGCACCTGCCAGCCCTGCCAGCTGCGCGCCGGCACCTCCATCTCCTGCAGGGTCAGTGCCATGAGGCCCGCGGTCACGTTCTCGCCCGACGAGACCACCGCATCATATTCGCGCGCGTCGAACAGGGGCGAGGTCTGCTCGACCCAGCCCACGAGTTCGTTGGTCTTGCCCGACATGGCCGAGACGATGACGATGACGTCATAGCCGCGCTCCACCTCGCGCTTGACCTTCTGCGCGGCGTTCTTGATACGCGCCAGATCGGCGACGGAGGTGCCGCCGAATTTCATCACTAGAAGCGGCATGGATCAACCCCCGCAGCCGGACCCCGGAATCCGGCGCTTCTTATGCGGGGGCGCAAGGAAGGGCAAGGGCTTCCCGCCGTATGGCAGGCCCGCGCTCGGGAGCGGCCGGGCCTGCGACATCCTCTCCGGCGGCGCGCCGCCGTGGCGCAGCCTGTCCGACATGTTCCTGTTGCAGAAGCCTGCCAGCCTGCACCTCCGGCAAGTGTTCGGAGGGTGGTGCGATGGATGGGGTGGCAGAGCGGCAGATGATCGTGGAGGACGCGCCACCTCGCGGCGAAGATCCCCGTGCCGAGGCACGCGCGCTTCTGGCCGAGCTGACCTCGCTCCGCGCCGATCTCTTCCGCCGTGCGGATGCGCGGATGGCGGACTGGGCCACGCGGGTGCGCCGGCTCGAGTTCCTGCCGTCGGTCGCCAACATGGCCGACTGGCTGGCGCTGCGCGAGGCGGACCTCACGACGCTCCAGCCGCGCCTGAGCCGCCTCGGCCTCTCGACGCTCGGACGGCTCGACGGCCATGTGCGGCCCTCGCTCGAGGCGGTGATCGCGGCGCTCTCGGCCATCGCGGGCCTCGACGGTCCGGCCTTCCCCGGCCCGCAGGGCTTCGATCCCGAGCTTCACAGCCTCTGCGCGCGGCGCGACGCCCTGTTCGGCGCGCGGGACACGGCACCCGGGACGCGCATCCTCGTGACCCTGCCGTCCGAGGCGGCCTCGGATCCCGCCATCGTGCGTGATCTGGTGGCGGCGGGGGCGGATGCGTTCCGCATCAACTGCGCCCATGACAGCCCCGAGGCCTGGCGGGCGATGATCGGTCACATCCGCAAGTCCGAGGCCCTGACCGGCCGCAAGCTGCCGATCTCGATGGATCTCGGCGGGCCGAAGTTTCGCGTGACGAAGACCGGCGGCCCGCTGCCCAAGCGCCTGCGGGCGGGCGACCGCTTCGCCTTCGTCGAGAAACCCTCGATGGCGCCAGAAGGTCAGGGCTGGGCCGTGCTCGGCCATCCGGCGCTGCTTGCCGCCCTCTCACCGGGCGTGCAGGTCTCGGTGGACGACGGCAAGCTCTGGGCCACGGTGCTCCAGACCGGCCGGGGTCACGCGCTGCTCGAGGTGATCCGCGCAGGCGAGCGCGGGCTGAAGCTAAAGCCCGGCCGCGGGGTGAACCTGCCCGGCTCGCATCTGGACGTGGCCGCGCTGACCGAAGAGGACCTCGCGGCGCTCGATGTGGTGGTGGCCGAGGCCGACCTCGTGGCCTTTTCCTTCGTCCAGACACCGGCCGACGTGCGTGCCCTGATCGCGGCGATGGAGGCGCGCGCGCGCCATCCGCGGCCGCTTCCGGCAATCCTTCTGAAGATCGAGACCCCGATGGGGCTGCATCTCCTGCCCGAGCTGATCGTCGAGGCGGGCGGCGCCCTGCCCGTCGGCGTGATGATCGCGCGGGGCGATCTCGCGGTCGAGATCGGCTTCGACCGGCTTTCCGAGATCCAGGAAGAGATCCTCTGGCTCTGCGAGGCGGCGCAGGTGCCGGTGGTCTGGGCCACGCAGGTGCTCGAAGGGATGGTGAAGGAGGGGCAGGCCAGCCGCGCCGAGGTCACCGACGCCGCCATGAGCCAGCGCGCGGAATGCGTGATGCTGAACAAGGGGCCGCATGTTGTGGCGGCCGTCGAGTTCCTCCGCGACATCCTGATCCGCATGGACCGCCACCAGACGAAGAAGAGCGCCCGCCTCGGCCCGCTGCGCGTCTGGGCGGGCTGAGGCGCGGGGCGACGCGGGCCCGGTCGCTCCCGGCCCGTTCGGAACCCCGCGCCGCAAGGCGACCTCCCGTCCCAGACTCGCGCGGCGTCACCGGGACCGACGGCCGGCCGGGCCGCGTCCCCTTCGCAGGAGGATGCGCCAACGACGTCCCGGCGGCAGAGGCATTTAGGCCGGTCGATTGCACCCACTACTGCAGAGCCGCCACCTGCGCCTCGACGACGGGATAAAACGGGCGGTGCCGCCCGCTCACACCGTCAGAGGGCGCGCCAGCCGATGTCGCGGCGGCAGAAGCCCTCGGGCCAGTCGATCGCATCGACCATCGCATAGGCCGCGGCCTGCGCCTCGGCGAGACTGGCGGCGCGCGCGGTGGCGGCCAGCACCCGCCCGCCGGTGGCGAGGATGCGGCTATCCTTCGCGGCCGTGCCTGCATGGAAGACGACCTGCCGGCTGGTCTCGGGCAGCGCCTCGAGGCCGCGGATTTCCGTCCCCTTCTGGTAGCTGCCCGGATAGCCCTTCGCCGCCATCACCACCGTCAGCGCATGATCCTCGGCCCAATTGACCTGCACCTGATCGAGCCGCCCCTCGGCGCAGGCCAGCAGCAGGTCGAGCGCCTGCGCGCCCAGCCGCAGCATCAGCACCTGACATTCCGGGTCGCCGAAGCGGACATTGTACTCCACGAGCCGCGCGCGGCCGCCTTCGATCATCAGCCCGGCATAGAGCACGCCGCTGTAGGGCGCGCCGCGGCGGCCCATCTCGGCGATGGTGGGCTTCACGATCTCGTCGAGCGCCTGCCGCTGCACGGCCGTGGTCAGCACCGGGGCAGGCGAATAGGCGCCCATGCCGCCGGTGTTCGGCCCCTCGTCGCCGTCGAAGGCGCGCTTGTGATCCTGCGCCGTGCCGATGGGCAGGACGGTGCGCCCGTCGGTGAGGACGAAGAAGCTTGCTTCCTCGCCGGTCATGAACTCCTCGATCACCACCTCGGCTCCGGCCTCGCCGAAGCTGCCGCCGAACATGTCGTCGATAGCGGCCAGGGCCTCGGCCTCGGTCATGGCCACGACAACGCCCTTTCCCGCCGCAAGCCCGTCCGCCTTGATGACGATGGGCGCGCCCGTGGCGCGGACATGCGCGCGGGCGGGCTCGGCCTCGGTGAAGCGCGCATAGCCCGCGGTGGGCGCGCCGCAGGCGTCGCAGATCTCCTTGGTGAATCCCTTCGAGGCCTCGAGGCGAGCCGCCGCCTGAGAGGGGCCGAAGGTCAGGATGCCCGCGGCGCGGGTGGCGTCGGCCACGCCCGCGGCAAGCGGCGCCTCGGGGCCCACCACCACGAAATCGACCGAGTTCGCCTCGCAGAAGGCCACCACCGCCGCCCCGTCGAGGATGTCGAGATCGGAACATTCGGCGATCTGCGCGATCCCCGCGTTGCCCGGCGCGACGATCAGCCGGTCGCATTTCGGGTTCTGCTTGATCGCCCAGGCCAGCGCATGCTCGCGCCCGCCGCCGCCGAGAATGAGGATGTTCATGGCCGCTCCCTTGTCCATCGGTGCCGCGTCTCTAATCCGAAAGCGCCGCGCGGGACAAGGCGCCCGGGCCGGCGCGCCCCGTTGCGCAGGGCCGGGAGCCATGCAAAAGAAGCCTCGCCCTCCGGCCCCTGCGGCCGTTCCGTTTCGAGCACAGGTCATGGATCTCCGCACCCTTCTCCTCCCCGCAGCCCTTCTTGCCGCCACCCCCCTTCTGGCCGATGAGGCAACGACAGCCCGACTGGAGGCGGCCTTCGCCGCGCTTACGACCGAAGAGCGGGTGATCGTTCAGGAAGAGCTGGAGATCGCGGGCCTCCATGCGGGCCCGGTCGACGGCAGCACGGGCCCCGGCGACGGCCGCACGCTCGAGGATGCCGCGGCCTTCATCGAGGAGAATTCGGCCGGCATGGTGGTCGTGCCGCTTGCCACCGACGAGGAGGCGCGCTCCTTCGCGAAAAGCCTGGCCGAGCGCGGCTATTCCTCCTGGCTCTACGGCGAGGGCGACGAGGGCTGACCCCTCGCGGCGGCGGTGGCTCTGCAGCGGCCCGAGGGGCGCGGGTCGGGGCTCTCAGGAGGCCCATTCATGGGTCTTCCGATGCCCGCGGCCTCGCACAGGCCTCGATCCTCGTCGGCGCCGTCCCTCCGGGCGGCGTCCGGAAGTCCCGACGGCTCGGGCGGTGGCCCGGGAAGCCACGTCCGGCGAATTCCCGAGCAGGCAGGCGGCGCCCGAACCCGCAGCTTGCCTGTCGGGCGGGCCTCGGGCACAAAGGCGGCATGTCCGACCTCTTCGAAGATCCCGCGCCGAGCCGTAACACGCCGGAATTTACCGTCTCGGAACTTTCGGGCGCTGTGAAGCGGGTGATCGAAGGCGAATTCGGCCTCGTCCGCGTCCGGGCCGAGATCGGGCGCGTCTCGCGCCCCGCTTCGGGGCACCTCTATTTCGACCTGAAGGACGACCGCGCGGTGATCGCCGCGATCTGCTGGAAGGGTCAGGCGGGCCGGCTCTCCGTCCGCCCCGAGGAGGGGATGGAGGTGGTGGCCACCGGCCGGATGACCACCTTCCCCGGCCAGTCGAAATACCAGATCATCGTCGAGGACATGGCCCCCGCCGGTGCGGGCGCGCTGATGGCCATGCTCGAGAAGCGCCGTGCCGCGCTGGCCGCAGAGGGGCTGTTCGATGCCGCCCGCAAGCGCCCCCTCCCCTTCCTGCCGCGCGTGATCGGCGTCGTGACCTCGCCCTCGGGCGCGGTGATCCGCGACATCCTCCACCGGCTGCGCGACCGCTTCCCGAGCCATGTGCTGATCTGGCCCGTCGCGGTGCAGGGCGAGAAATGCGCACCCGAGGTGGCAGCCGCGATCCGGGGCTTCAACGCCCTGCCCGAGGACGGCCCGATCCCGCGTCCCGACCTCCTGATCGTCGCGCGCGGCGGCGGCAGCCTCGAGGATCTCTGGGGCTTCAACGAGGAGATCGTCGTCCGCGCCGCCGCCGAGAGCCGGATCCCCTTGATCTCGGCCGTGGGCCACGAGACGGACACGACGCTGATCGACCATGCCGCCGACCGCCGCGCGCCGACCCCCACCGCCGCAGCCGAGATGGCGGTACCCGTCCGGCTCGACCTGCTGGCCGGCCTCGACGGACAGGGCGCACGGCTCTCGCGCTGCGCAGCCGAAACGATCCGGCGGCGCGACCAGCGCCTGCGTGACCTCGCCCGCGCGCTGCCGCGCCCCGAGAGCCTCGCGGCCGGCCCCAGCCAGCGCTTCGACCTCTGGTCCACCCGCCTCACGGGCGCGCTCGGTCAGATCGTCGCCGCCCGCCGGGCCCGGCTCGAGCCGCTGGGCGCGCATCTTCGCCCGCGGCTCCTCGCCGATCTGGTGGCGCGGCAGAAGGACCGGCTGGCCGACCGGTCGCGCGGCCTCGAGACCTGCCTCGGCCGTCGGAACGAGCGCGCGCGGGACCGGTTCGAGGCCCTCTCGGCCCGCCTTGCCCCGGCCTTCGCCCGGCTCATCGCCGAGACCGAACGGACGACACGGCGCAACGCCGCGGCACTCGAGGCCCTCGCGGTCCGGCTGCACCTCGCGCCCGAAGCGCGCCTCGCCCGCCTGTCTGACCGGCTCGAGGCGCTGGACCGGCTGCGCCAGACCCTCGGCTATCGCGAGACGCTGAAGCGCGGCTATGCGGTGGTGCGGGCGGACGGAGAGGTGGTCACAACGCGGGCGCGAGCCGAGCGGGCCGGCAGCCTCGAGGTCGAGTTCCAGGACGGGCGTCTCACGCTCGCTTCCCGAAAGTCGCGCAAGGGGAGGGAGGAGCCTCCGCCGGCACAGGGAAGCCTCCTCTGAGCCGTCCCCCGCCGTTCTGACGGGTCCGTCAGACGCCCACGTCGGGACCGGCGCAGATCAGCGGGGTGCGGGTCTGGTCGACCTCGGACAGTTCGGTGCCCTCGGGATCGCCCTCGAACTGCGCGCGAATGCCGGCGGATTCGCGGTAGAAGGTCCAGCATTGCGGCGTGGAATCGTGCTCGTAGACGAAGCAGATCTGACCCGCGTCCTCGTACCACTGTCCACGCGTGCATTCCTGCCCGCGGAACGCCCAGACGACTTGGCGCTGCGGAAGATACTGCTCGGCGCCGTAGATCTCGCCGCCGACGGCGTAGGAGAGCGTCTTGCCCTGAGCATAGGCCTCGAACTCTTCCGCGCTCATCGGCTCCGCCGCAAGGGCCGGCCCGGCAAGAGCGAGGGCAATGGCCGCGGTTCCGATCTCGTGCCAGATCCTGTGCATGAGTGCCTCCGCCGATGCGCGGCCGAACCGCCGCGCGGGCCGCCAGACTGCCAGAGGCGGGCCGGCTTGGCCAGTCACGCCTGCGCCAGCCCGCGGGCGGCTGCGGCGGCCTTCCCCCTTTCCTCGCGCCGCCCGAGCGACTAGGTGTCAGGTGCCGCAAGCAGGGAGGCGGGAGCCGATGTCGTTCTTCAAGAAGATGCGCGAGAAGATGTTCCGCTCGTCCGACCGGCTGTCGGAGGAACTGGATGCGCTGGTCGAGGACGGTGCGACGACGGAACCGCCGGCGCCCGAGCAGCCGCAGACCCCTCCGGCCTCGAAAGAGGAGCCGCTGGTTCTTGGCCAGCCGCTCGCGCCCGCACCGGCACAGGCGGAACCGCGGACGCCAGAGCCACCGCCGTCGCCTGCTCCTGCGCCGACGCGCGATCCCGCCCCACCGGAGCCGGCCGCACGAGGCCCGGAGCCAGCCGCCCGGCCCGTTCAACCGGCGGCCGAGCCCGCCCGGCCTGCGCCCGCCGCACGGGATCCCGAGCCGGTGCGCGCGGAGCAGCGCCCCCCGTCCACTCCGCGCCCCGAAGCCGCGAGGGTGCCGGCTGCGACGAGCGAACCGGAGCCCGAGCGGCGCCCCGGCTTTCTCGGCCGGATGTTCGGCCAGACGGAAGAGCCCCGCCGCATCCTCGACGACGCCATGCTCGAGAACCTCGAGGAGGTGCTGATCCAGGCCGACATGGGCGTCGAGACCGCGCTGCGCGTGACGGCGAACATCGCCGAGGGACGCTACGGCCGCCGCGTCTCGTCGCGCGAGATCAAGGAGGCGCTGGCGACCGAGATCGCCCGCATCCTCGAGCCGGTGGCCCGGCCGATGCCGCTCTATCCCTCGCGCCCGCAGGTGGTGCTGGTGGTGGGCGTGAACGGTTCGGGCAAGACGACGACCATCGGCAAGCTCGCCTCGCAGTTCCGTGCCGCCGGCAAGTCGGTGGTGATCGCCGCGGGCGACACGTTCCGCGCCGCCGCCGTCGAACAGCTCCAGGTCTGGGGCCGCCGCGCAGGCGTGCCCGTCCTGACCGCACCCGAGGGCTCCGATCCCGCCTCGCTCGCCTTCGACGCGATGACGAAGGCGCAGGCCGAGGGCGCGGATCTGCTGATGATCGACACGGCCGGCCGGCTGCAGAACCGTGCCGACCTGATGGAGGAGCTCTCCAAGATCGTCCGCGTGATCCGCAAGAAGGATCCCGACGCGCCGCACAACACACTCCTCGTGCTCGACGCCACCACGGGGCAGAACGCGCTGAACCAGGTCGAGATCTTCCGCAAGCTCGCCGATGTCTCGGGCCTCGTGATGACGAAGCTCGACGGCACCGCGAAGGGCGGCGTCCTGGTGGCGCTGGCCGACCGCTTCGGTCTTCCGATCCATGCCATCGGCGTGGGCGAGCAGATCGACGACCTCGCCCCCTTCGACCCCGAGGATTTCGCGCGCGCCCTGATGGGTCTCGACGACTGACGCCCGCCGCGCCCGGAGGCCCGGACGCGCGCCCCTCCCCTTCACTCTGGAAAAATATCCTCGGGGGGTCCGGGGGGCGGAAAGCCCCCCGGCGTCCCGCCGCTCGGCCCGCCCCTCATGACAGCCTGGATCCTCTCCCTCGAAGGCACGGAAGCCGGCGCGCGGATCGCGCTTCTCCTCGCGCTCACCTCCGCCTTCGCACATGCCTGCTTCGGCGCGCTTCAGAAGGGCCGGCACGATCCCTGGCTCGCGCGGGGCGCGATGGATGCCTTCATGGTGCTCCTCTCGGCGCCCGTCGCGCTCTTCGTGGTGCCTTGGCCGCGCGGCTTCGAATGGCTGGTGATGGCGGGCGTCATGGCGATCCACCTCGCCTACAAGATCGCGATGGCCCGCGCCTATTCGCGCGCGGCCTATACCGTCGTCTATCCGGTGGTGCGCGGCGTGGGCCCGCTCGCCACGCTTGCCTTCGCGGCGCTCTTCCTCGGCGAGCATTATGCGGGCATCCAGTGGGTCGGCGTGGCGATCCTCTCGGCCGCGATCCTCACCCTCGCGCGAGTCAACTTCACCTCGAGCCCGCATATCGGGCGCATCGACCTGCAGGCGGGCCTCGCCTGGGCCTTCGCGGGCGGGCTGATGGTCGCGATCTACACCACCTATGACGCCTGGGCGATCCGGCTCATGCCCGACCCCTTCACCTTCCTCGCCTGGTTCTTCCTGATGACCTCGCTCGATTTCCCGCTGATGCTGGGCTACAGGCTCGTGAAGGCGCGGCAGGTGCCCGAGGCGGCCGCGGCCCTTGCCCTGCGCGGGTTCGTGGGCGCCCTCATCGCCTTCGTGAGCTTCGGCGGCGTGATGCTCGGCACGCGGCTCGGAAAGGTGGCCGAGGTGGCCTCGCTGCGCGAGACCTCGACGCTCTTTGCCGCGGCCATCGGCTGGCTGCTGCTCGGCGAGCGGTCGGGGCCGGGAAAGATACTGCTGATGGGCCTGATCGCCCTCGGCGCGATACTGGTTCAGGCGGCCTGAAAGGGAGAGACATGGCGGAACGCATCAACCCGGTGGTCAAGGCGGTGCTGGAATGGGGGCCGATCGCGGCCTTCTTCATCGGCTATGTCCGGCTGAAGGACGAGGTCTTCACGTTCGGCGGCACCGAATACCAGGGCTTCATCGTGATGACGGCGCTCTTCATCCCGCTGATGGTGATCTGCACCGGGCTGCTCTGGTGGCTTTCGGGCAAGCTCTCGAAGATGCAGGTCGCCACAGTGGTGCTGGTCGTGGTCTTCGGCGGCCTCTCGGTCTGGCTGAACGACGAGCGCTTCTTCAAGATGAAGCCCACGATGATCTACCTTCTGTTCGGCGGCCTCCTCGGCATCGGCCTCCTCCGCGGGCAGAGCTGGCTGAAGCTCGTGCTCGAGGAGGCGATCCCGCTCAAGCCCGAAGGCTGGATGGTGCTGACGCGGCGCGTGATGTTCTTCTTCTTCGCGCTCGCCGCCGCCAACGAGGCGGTCTGGCGGCTGATGAGCACCGACGCCTGGGTGAACTTCAAGACCTTCGGGCTGCCTCTGGCGATCTTCGCCTTCTTCATGACGCAGGGGCCGCTCTTCCGGCGCTTCGGGATCGAGCGGGAAGACAAGGCCTGACGCGTCCCGGAGCGCAGCACGGCCGATCCGGACGGTCGTGCCCCAGCGACCGCCGCCCCCTTTCCCGCGAGGTCGGGCGGGCGCGGACCGCCGTGGTGATCGACACCCGGCATCGCGCCCGCCGGTTCAGCTGCCCCGGCTATTTCCTGCCGTAGAGGATCTCGACCGCCTTCTTGTCGAGAGGGCCCTGGTTGCGCATTTCTTCGGCCACGGCCTTCCCTTTCACGAAGGCCGGCCGCTCGGCCAGGGCCTTGAGCCAGCGCGCAAGATCGGGCTTGTCGTCCAGCGTCTGCTGCTGCGCTTCCCAGTTCTGCGCCCAGGGCCAGATTGCGATGTCGGCGATCGAGAGGAAATCTCCCGCCACGAACTCGCGGCCCTGCAACTGGCGATCGAGCACGCCGTAGAGCCGTCCAACCTCGCGCCGGTAACGGTCCTGCGCATAGGGCAGCACCTGCGGCGGATCCATCTGCGGGGCGTATTTCAGGAAATGGTGCGCCTGCCCCGCCATCGGGCCCACACCGCCCATCTGCCACATGAGCCACTGATCCACCGCGATCCGGTCGCGCTCGGTCGGGCCGCAGAGCTTGCCGGTCTTCCGCGCGAGATACTGCAGGATCGCGCCTGATTCGAAGATCGACACCGGCGCGCCGTCCGGCCCCTCGCTGTCCGTGATCGCGGGCATCCGGTTGTTCGGCGAGATCTTCAGGAACTCCGGGTCGAACTGGTCTCCGGCATTGATGTTCACGAGCCGCAAGTCATAGGGCAGGCCCAGTTCCTCCAGCGCGATCGTGACCTTCCAGCCGTTGGGCGTAGGCCAGTAGTAGAGCTCGATCATGGGGTCTCCTTCGTCGGTGGGGCCTGCCGCGACTCGCGTCGCCACAGGACATCTGGTCTTTCGCGCGGCCGGGCAGCGTCACCCGCGCTTTACTTCCGGCCGCAGGCGTCAGGCGCGATAGAGCGGGATCGGCTTCACGGCCGACTGGAACTCGTTGAGCACACGTTCGGCGCCATGCGTCTGTGCAAGGCGTAGCAGCGCGAAGCGGATCTCGGCGATCTCGCGGTAGTAGCTGAGGTAGGCGGTGTTCAGCGTGGCCCCCGCGACGGCCCCGAGCACCGGCACGGCCTGCGCCATGAGCTTCTGCCCCAAAGCGGCGGCGAGCTTCGGCGCGACCGAGGCGACCACGCGACTCACCGCAGCACCGCTCATCGCGATGCGGGCGCCGATGAAGCTCGTGTTCACGCCATCGTCGCGCCTGAGGGGGCTGCCCGCGCCGAAAATCCGCAGGCACTCGACGCGGATCGCCGGATCATCGGGATCGAAGCCCTCGGCCTCGGCGGCACGGCGGATCGCATGCATGATGACGGTGATCGTCACGGGAAGCTCGGCGACCGAGGTGGCGAGGCCGCCCGCACCGCCGGCCGCGCCCGTCAGCGCCACCAGAGCCGGCGTGGCGCGCCGGCCAAGGTCGGGAGCGGCGCGGCCGGCTGCGGCGATCCTGTGGCTGCGCTCCAGCGCGTTCCGCGTCACCGCCTCGATCTGGCGCAGCACCGGCGCGGGCAACAGGGCCATCCGTTCCTCGACGGAGCCGCCGAGGCGGTTCATCAGGGCTATCACCGGCCCGTTTGCCCGGTCGAACCGAAGGGCGAGGGCCGCGATCTCGGCCTCGGGAGTTGAGCGGACGGCGGGAAGGCGGACATCTGCGGTCATGCGACAAGAGGTAGGATCGGCCCGCCCGTTCGGCAATGGCCCGCCCCACGGGGTGGGCTCCGCCTTTCGGGGCCCCCGCAGTCGGCGACCGGTCAGCCTGCCTTGGCGACCGGCCCCTCCACACCGTCCCAGGCGCCGACCACGAGCGGCATGCCCAGCACGCGCTCAGGGTTGGTGGGCGGCGGCATCACCACGCGGTCGAGCTTGCGGAAGCCGAAGCGGCGGTAGTAGGGCGCGTCGCCAACGAGCATCACCCTCTCCCAGCCGATCTTCTTCGCCTCGGCCAGGGTCTCGGTGATGAGCAGCGCGCCGAGCCCCTCGCCCTGCCGCGTCGGGTGGACGGCCACGGGTCCCAGAAGCAGCACGGGCTTCTCGGCAACCGTCACCGGCCAGTATCTGATCGCAGCCGCGAGCGTGCCGTCCGCATCCCGCAGGAGCGCGCAGAGATCGGCTACGGTCGGCACCCCGTCGCGCAGCCGATAGGAGGAGAGCGCAGTGCGGCCGGGCGCGAAGCAGAGGTCATAGAGCGCCTCGACTTCCCACCAGTCAGCATCACGTTCCTGTTCAAGGCGATACACGCCCGCTCCCCCCGCGCCGGAATCGGCTGGAACGGCGCGTAACACGCAGTCAGAACGGGATCAAACCGGAAAGGAAGCCGATGTTCTACCGCCCCGAGGACGGCCATGGTCTGCCGCACAACCCGTTCAACGCCATCGTCACACCGCGTCCGATCGGCTGGATCTCGACCCGCGGCCCGAAGGGCGACAACCTCGCGCCCTATTCCTTCTTCAACGCCGTGGCCTACGTGCCGCCGCAGGTGATGTTCGCCTCGACCGGCGCGAAGGACAGTCTCGCGGCGCTGCGCGAGACCGGCGTCTTCTGCGTCAACATCGTCGAGGAAGCGGCCCTTGCCCGGATGAACGCCACCTCGGCAGCCTTCCCGCGCGGCACGGACGAGTTCACCGAGGCAGGCGTGGCCCGCGCCGAGTGCCTCACCGTTCCCTGCCCCCGCGTCGCGGACGCGCCCGCATCGCTCGAATGCCGGGTGACGCAGGTGATTGAGCTGCTCGGCCGCGACAACTTCCTGATCCTCGGCGAGGTGACGGGCATCCACCTGCGCGACGATTGCCTCCGCGAGGGGCGCTTCGACGTGACGGCCTTCCGGCCGATGGCCCGTCTCGGCTACCGCGACTATGCGGTGGTGCGCGAGGTGATCGAGCTCGCCCGGCCCGGCGAGGGCTGAGACCTTGCGCGGAACGGCCGCGTGATCATGCGCTTCTCCACCGGGCCGCGCAGGAAGGACTGCCGGCGCTGCTCCGTCCGTCGCAAGCAGGCAATTCGCGCTTCGTGAACGGCAACGGCGATTTATCGCACCCTGAGCAGCGGGGTTCGCGCTTTTCTCGACGGAATGCGGGGCCTACTGTCCCCCCGGTCAATGATACCGGGGACAGCAATGAAGACCATGATCGGGGTGATCGGCGGTTCGGGGGTCTACGAGATCGAGGGACTGCAGGACGCGACCTGGACGAAGGTTGCAACGCCATGGGGCGAGCCGTCGGACGAGATCCTCGTGGGCACGCTCGAGGGCGTGCCGATGGCCTTCCTTCCGCGGCATGGGCGGGGCCACGTCCACAGCCCGACGACCGTGCCCTACCGCGCCAACATCGACGCGCTGAAGCGGCTGGGCGTCACGGATCTCGTCTCGGTCTCGGCCTGCGGCTCGTTCAAGGAAGAGATGGCGCCCGGCGATTTCGTCGTCGTCGACCAGTTCATCGACCGCAGCTTCGCCCGGCAGAAGTCCTTCTTCGGCTCGGGCTGCGTCGCGCATGTCTCGCTCGCCAACCCGACCTGCCCGCGTCTTTCGGCGCTCTGCGCCGAGGCCGCGCGTTCGACCGGCGTCACGGTCCATGAGGGCGGCACCTACCTCTGCATGGAAGGCCCGCAATTCTCGACGCTGGCCGAGTCGCTCCTCTACAAGAGCTGGGGCTGCCACGTCATCGGCATGACCAACATGCCCGAGGCCAAGCTCGCCCGCGAGGCCGAGATCTGCTACGCCTCGGTCGCCATGGTCACCGACTACGACAGCTGGCACCCCCACCACGGCGAGGTGGACATCACCGCGATCATCGCGACGCTCGGGGCCAATGCCGACCACGCCCGCGGGCTGGTGGCGGGGCTGCCCGCGCTGCTCGGCGCCGAGCGGGACGCCTGCCCGCATGGCTGCGACCGCGCCCTCGAACATGCGATCATGACCGCTCCGGCCAGGCGCGACCCGGAACTTCTGGCGAAACTCGACGCGGTCGCCGGCCGCGTGCTGAAGGGCTGAGACGATGACGCACAAATCCGTCCGCGACTACATCCGCACGATCGTCGACTTCCCGCACGAGGGGATCCTCTTCCGCGACGTGACCACGCTCTTCGCCGATCCGCGCGGCTTCCGCATCGCCATCGACCAGCTTCTCGCGCCCTATGCCGGGATGCGCTTCGACAAGGTGGCCGGGCTCGAGGCGCGCGGCTTCATCCTCGGGGGCGCGGTGGCGCACCAGCTTTCCACGGGCTTCGTGCCGATCCGCAAGAAGGGCAAGCTGCCGGGCGCCACGGTCTCGGTCAGCTACAAGCTGGAATACGGCGAGGCGGTGGTCGAGGTGCACGACGACGCGATCCAGCCGGGCGAGAAGGTGCTGCTGGTGGACGATCTCCTCGCCACCGGCGGGACGGCCGAGGCCGGGATCAAGCTCATAGAGCAGCTGGGCGGACAGGTCGTGGGCTGTGCCTTCGTCGTGGACCTGCCCGACCTCGGCGGGCGCCGGAAGCTCGAGGACCTCGGGATGGAGGTCCACGCGCTCTGCTCCTTCGAGGGGCTCTGAGCTTCGTCCTTAACCCGCCGTTAGGGGAATCGCGCTAGAGCGGAGAGGCCGGGTGAGCCGGTTGCTGCTTGCATGGTGACCATAACCCCCAGCCTCGCCCCGCCGGCGGATCCGGCGGGGCATCTAGTTTTGCGGCGCTTTCAGGACCGCGCCGGGGTTCAGGATCCCGTGAGGATCGAGTGCCGTCTTGATGGCCCGCATGGCGGCCAGCTTGGCGGGATCCCCGTAACGCTCCAGCTCCTCCACCTTCAGCCGCCCGATCCCGTGCTCGGCGCTGATCGATCCGCCCGCAGCATGGACAAGATCATGGACGGTACGGGTGATCTCGCCGCGGAGCGCGTCGTAATCCTCGCGCGTCCGGCCCTGCGCCGGGAAGATGTTGTAATGCAGGTTGCCGTCGCCGAGATGGCCGAAGCAGTTGATCCGCACATCGGCCAGTTGCCCGAGGGCGGTCCGGGCCTCCGGGATGAACCGCGGGATCTCGCTCAGCGGCAGGGCGATGTCGTGGCTGGCGATCGAGCCGATCCGTCGGTTGCCCTCCGGAATGCTCTCGCGGATCGCCCAGAACTGCTCGCGCTGCGTGCCCGACTGCGCCACGAGCCCGTCCGAGACCAGCCCGGCCTCCAGCCCCTCGGCGAAGAGCGCCTCCAGTTCCGCCGCCGGATCCATACCCTCGGCAAGGCCCAGATCCACCAGCACCATCCAGTCGGGCGGCTCGGCGAAGGGCTGGCGCAGGCCGGGCATCGTCTCGGCCAGGAAGTCGAGACCCTGCCGGTGCATGAGCTCGAATCCCGTCACCAGCGGCCCGAGGCGCCGCTGCGCCCGGCCCAGCAGGTCGAGCGCCGCGGCCGGATCGCGCACGGCCATCAGGGCCGCCCCCTCGGCCGCGGGCGGGCGCACCAGCTTCAGGCTTGCTGCGGTGATGATGCCCAGGGTGCCCTCGGCCCCGATCAGCAGGTGGCGCAGGTCGTAGCCGGTGTTGTCCTTCCGCAGCCGCTTCAGCCCGTGATGGACCGATCCGTCCGGCAGCACCGCCTCGATCCCGAGGCAGAGGTCGCGGGCATTGCCGTAGCGCAGCACCGCCGTGCCCCCGGCATTGCAGGCAAGGTTGCCGCCGATCCGGCAGGAGCCTTCCGAGGCAAGCCACAGCGGGAACATCCGCCCGGCAGCCTCGGCCGCGGCCTGCACATCGGCGAGGATCATGCCCGCCTCTACGAGGATCACGTTCTCGTCGGGGAAGATGCCGCGCAGCCCGTTCATCCGTTCGAGCGACAGCAGCAGGGGCAGCAGCCCCGCGCCGGCCACCTGCCCGCCCACGAGACCTGTCCCGCCGCCCAGCGGCACGATGCCCACACGCGCCTCGGCACAGGCCGCGACGATGGCGGCCACCTCCTGCGTCGTTCGCGGAAGGGCCACGGCACCGGCCTGGCCGTGGTGACGGCCGCGCGGTTCGCTCAGGTGGCGCGGTTCGGGCGGGATCAGCCGGTCCGGAGGCAGGCGTCCGGCGAGAGAGGTAAGGAAGGCATCGTCGGCGGGGTTCAGCATGGGCACCTCCGGGGCCTCTCTACCCCCGGGTCCCGGCTCAGTCCACCCAGGCAGGCTGAAGCACCATGATCGTCGGTCGCCGCGGCAACGAGGCCAGCGAAAGCTCCAGCTCCGGCCCCTCGAGCCTCACCACCTCGAACTCGGCTTCCATGTTGGACAGGAAGATCTCCAGTGAGCGCCCCGAGAACCAGTGCATCGGCAGTACCACCGAGGAGCGCAACCGCCGCACCACCTTCTGCATCGTCTCGAGATTGACGGTGTAGCCGCCATCCACCGGCACCATCAGCACGTCGAGCCGGCCGAGCGTGGCGTACTGGCCGGCATCCGGCTCGTGGTGGAGGTGGCCCAGATGGCCGATGCAGAGTCCCGCAACCTCGAAGACGAAGATCGAGTTGCCGTCCTTGCGGCTGCCCTCCTCGCCCCAGCGCGAGCGGACGTCGGTCGGGACGTTCCGGACCAGCATCTCGCCGAGGTCGAGATGATGCTCGGCCCGCCCGCCATCCTTCCACCCGGGCAGCAGGTGCGGGATGCGCGGATCCGGAAAGTCGGTCCAGTGGGTTGAATGCGCGTTGTTCATCGTGGCGACGTCGGGCACCACGTCCCGTTGGCCGAGCATCCCGGTATAGTCGGTCGCGGCGACCAGACCGCCCGGCGTCTCGATCAGGAAGGTCGCATGGTTGACGTAGCGGATGCGGACCCGGTCCTCTTCCAGCGGGTCGCCGAAGGCCGCCTGCATCACCCGCTCGGGCCCCTCGGCCAGGGCGATGCAGTGGCTGGGCTTTCGCTCCTGCGCTCCGGCGGTAAGGGGCATGGCAAGGGCGAGGGTCGCGAGGGCGGTTCTGATCATGGGCGGCACCTCCGGAGGCAAGCCTAGCAGCCCGAACCCGAGCGGCCGTTCAAACCTGCGTCAGAACCGTCCCTGATCTTCCGGGGCTTGGCGCCCGCGTCGCCAACTCTTCCGGACATGTCGCGCCACCCGACCTGCGCGAGACCGATACCTGCCTTCATTCTCGGGAAAATATCCTGCGGGGGTTCGGGGGGCGCAAGGCCCCCCGTTCTTCGGTTCCCCTGCATCCGTCAGCACCCGCCGCGCGTGCGACCGGCAGGCGCCGTCAGCCGGCGCCCGTCCGCCCTCGCCGATCACCGCGGAGGTTCGCATAGAGCACATGGTTGCGCCACCGACCCGCGATCTGCAGGTAGCTCTGCGCCACACCCTCGTATTTGAAGCCGCATGTTTCCAGCACCCCGCGCGAGGCGGCATTCTCGGGCAGGCAGGCGGCCTCGATGCGGCTCATGTCCATCAGGGTGAAGGCATGGTGCACCAGTCCCTGGATGGCCTCGCGCATGTAACCCTGCCGCGCGTGGGGACGGCCGACCCAGTAACCGAGCGTTCCGGACTGCGCCGGTCCCCGGCGGATGTTGTCGAGCGTGATCGCGCCGAGCAGCGCCTGATCCTCGCGCCGGATGAGGAGCAGCGGCAGCGCCGTCCCCTGGCTCTCGGCGCGGGTGGCCCAGTAGACGCGGTTGGTAAAGGCCTTCCGGCTCAGGTGATCCGAGGACCAGACAGGCTCCCAGGGGGTCAGGAAGGTGGCGCTCTCTGCCCGGAGCGCCGCCCAGTCGCGCCAGTCGGAATGCTGAGGAAGGCGCAGCGTCATGCGCTCCGTCTCGATCCGGACCTTCCGGCGCAGTCCGAGCATCAGGCGGCCAGCCGCTCGCGGATCTGTTGAAGCGCGGGGGCATGTTCAGCCGGCCCGTAGAGCGCGAGCGCCGAACGGGACTGTGCCATGCGCTCGGCATAGTCGCGCACCGCGCCCACGGTCACCGCATCGATCTTCTCGACGGCCTCGTCCAGCCCCGGCACCCGTCCCCAGATGGCCAGCAGACGCGCCAGACGCTCGGCCCGGCTCGAGGGGCTCTCCAGCCCCATCAGCAATCCCGCCTTGAGCTGCGCGCGGGCGCGCGCGACCTCGGCCTCGGACATGTCTCCGGTGGAGCGGCGCAGCTCGTCGATGGTCAGACCCGCGAGATCCGCGACCTCCTCGGCCGAGGTGCCCGCATAGATCGTGATCTGCCCCGTGTCCTCGTAGGCCCCGGACTGCGCGAAGATCGAGTAGCAGAGGCCCCTCTCCTCCCGCACCTTCTGGAACAGGCGCGAGGACATGCCACCGCCCAGCGCCATGGCATAGACCTGCGCGGCATAGACGTCGGGCGCGCGGTAGCTCGGCGCCTCGAAGGCCATGGCGAAATGGACCTGCTCGAGCGACTTCAGTTCCCGCCGCTCGCCGCCGAGGAAATCGGCCCGCTGCATCGGCGGCTGGCCCACCGGTTTCAGGTGGCCGAAGAGCGCCTGCGCCTGCTCGAGGATCTTCTGATGATCCACGCCGCCCGCGGCGGCGAGGATCATGTGGTCAGGGCCGTAGTGTTCGCCCACGAAGCGCACGAGGTCGTCGCGCCCGAAGGACGACACCCGCTCCTCGGGGCCGAGGATGGTGCGGCCGAAGGACTGGCCGGGATAGGAGACCTCCTGCAGCCAGTCGAAGATGATGTCGTCGGGCGTATCGAGCGCCTGGCCGATCTCCTGCAGGATGACGTGGCGCTCGATCTCGATCTCCTTCGGATCGAAGACCGGGTTCAGCACGATGTCGGCGATCACGTCCAGCGCGAGGCCGGTATCCGCCTCGAGCACGCGGGCGTAATAGGCCGTCATCTCGCGCGAGGTATAGGCGTTGATGTAGCCGCCCACGTCCTCGATCTCTTCGGCGATGCGCAACGCGGTGCGCCGCTTCGTGCCCTTGAAGGCCATGTGCTCAAGGAAATGCGCGATTCCGTTCTGCTCCGGCCGCTCGTGCCGTCCGCCGGCGGTAATCCAGATCCCGATGGAGGCCGAGTGGAGGCCCGGCATGGCCTCGGTGACGATGCGGAAGCCGTTCGGGAGTGTGTCGAGGAGGACGGTCAACGCCCGGTCCTTTCGCGAATGAGGGTTTCGAGGGCGACAAGGTCGTTTCCGACCCGCGTCACCCGTTCGGGACGGTCGAAGAGATCGGCCATGCGGGCGGGCAGCGGCGGGCGGGTGCCCGTGGCCTGCTCGACCGCATCGGGGAACTTGGCGGGATGGGCGGTGGCCAGCGTGATCATCGGCTCGGGGCCCATGGTCTCCTGCGCGACCTTCACGCCGACGGCGGAATGCGGGCAGAGAAGCTCGCCCGTCGCGGCATGGGTGGCGCGGATGGTGGCAAGCGTCTCCTCCTCGGAGGCGCGGCCCGAGGCGAAAGTGTCGCGCAGCATGCCCAGCGCATTCTCGGAGATGCGGAAGCCGCCCTCCTTCAGTTCCGCCATGAGCGCCGCCACCGCCGCCCCGTCACGTCCGTAGGCGTCGAAGAGCGCCCGCTCGAAGTTCGAGGAGACCTGAATGTCCATCGAGGGGCTGATCGAGGGCGTGACCCCCTCGGTCTCGTAGGCACCGGTCGAGAGGGCACGGTGCAGGATGTCGTTCTGGTTCGTGGCCACCACGAGGCGGGCGATGGGCAGGCCCATGCGCCGCGCGATGTAGCCCGCGAAGATGTCGCCGAAATTGCCGGTGGGCACCGTGAAGCTCACCTCGCGGTGCGGGGCGCCGAGGGCCACGGCCGCGGTGAAGTAATAGACGACCTGCGCCAGAACCCGCGCCCAGTTGATCGAGTTCACCCCGGCGAGCCCCACCGCGTCGCGGAAGGCGAAGTCGTTGAACATGTCCTTCAGCCGCGCCTGGCAGTCGTCGAAGTCGCCGTCGAGGGCGAGCGCATGCACGTTCGCCTCAACCGGCGTGGTCATCTGCCGGCGCTGCACCTCGGACACACGGCCGTGCGGGAAGAGGATGAAGACATCGACATTCGAGAGGCCGCGGAAGGCCTCGATCGCGGCAGAGCCGGTGTCGCCCGAGGTGGCGCCGACGATGGTGATGCGTTGCCCCGTCTTCGCCAGCGCCGCCTGGAACAGCTGGCCGATCAGCTGCATGGCGAAGTCCTTGAAGGCGAGGGTCGGCCCGTGGAACAGCTCGAGCAGGAAGTGGCCGGACGCCAGTTGCACCAGCGGCGCGCGCGCGGCATGTCCGAAGCCCTCGTAGGCAGTGGCGATCAGACCGCGGAATTCGTCGTCGGAGAACGTGTCGCCCACGAAGGGCCGCATGATGCGGAAGGCCACCTCTTCGTAGGGCAGGCCCGCGAGGGCGGCGATCTCGGCCTCGGTCAGGGTCGGCACCGTCTCGGGCACGTAGAGGCCGCCGTCCCGGGCGAGGCCCGTCAGCATGGCCTCGCCGAAGCCGAGAACCGGAGCCGCACCGCGTGTCGAGACATAGTTCATCATTGCCGCCTTCATTCCGTCCGACGCCTGATACGCCAGAGCAGCAGAACTGTCATCCCCAGCCAGAGGACGGCAAGCGAAAACCACGTCACCGCATAGCCGAGATGGTCGTTGGGAATACCTTCCGTCCCGACGGGCCAGGGCTCGATCCCGTCTCCGGTCGGCGTGCCCGCGACCACGAGCACCGGTTCGGTATCCAGCGCCTCGGCCATGGCGGGAACGTCGCGGGCGAACCAGATGCCGGAGACCGGATCGGGCGAGGGCGTGAAGCCGTCCACCTCCTCGGGCCAGTTCAAGTTGCCGGTAATGCCCGCGCCCACGGCGGTGCGCGGCAGTCCGCGTTCGTCCTGCGGAAGGAAGCCACGGTCGATCAGGATGCGCCGTCCCTCCTCCGTCTCGAAGGCCGAGATCACGCGGTAGCCCGCGCCGCTTTCGCGGCGACTGGTGAGCACGTCGATGTGCTCGCCCGTGAAGCGCCCCGAGACGGTGACCGGCAGGTAGCGGTCGCGCGCGGCCTCGGGCAGCTCGGGGAGCGTGACCGGCGGGGCCACGACGCGGGCCTCGATGTCGGCCAGCACGCCCTCCTTCCAGTGAAGGCGCTGCACCTGCCAGAGCCCGAGCGAGACGAGGATCGCCGCCCCGATCAGGCCGAACAGGAGAGGCAGGATCATGCGGCGGATCATGGGGCAGGTCCTTGATGGAAAAAGCGCGCGCCTCCCGGCCCGCGCTTTCTGATCCGAGGAAATGCGGCTGGCAAGGGCCGGGTTCCGACGCGGGGCCGCAGCTTCCTGTCCGCCAGCGGCTCAACCCTCGGGCCCCGGCCCTCCGCGCGTCACGCCGTGCAAGCGGCACGGCGTGCCGACAGCACCGCTCACCGGTCCGGCAGGATCGCCCGCGCCGGCCTCACTGGCCCCAGACGTAGATCGAGGCGAAGAGAAACAGCCAGACCACGTCGACGAAGTGCCAGTACCAGATCGCCGCCTCGAAGCCGATGTGCTTCTCGGGGGTGAAATGGCCGCGCTGGACGCGGATCAGGCAGACGAGCAGGAAGATCGTCCCCACGATGACGTGGAAGCCGTGGAAGCCGGTGGCCATGAAGAAGTTAGCGCCATAGATGTTGCCCGCGAAGCCGAAGGCCGCGTGGCTGTATTCATAGGCCTGGAAGGCGGTGAATAGCACGCCCAGTCCGATGGCGAGGATCAGGCCCCATTTCACGTCCCGACGGTTGTCCTCGTGCACGAGCGCATGGTGCGCCCAGGTCGCGGCGCAGCCCGAGCAGAGCAGGATCAGCGTGTTGATCAGCGGCAGGTGCCAGGGGTCGAAGGGAATGATCCCCTCCGGCGGGAAGATCCCGTCGATGGCCGGGCTCTCCGGGCCCATCGGATAGAGCGCGTGCTTGAAGAAGCTCCAGAACCAGGCCGAGAAGAACATGACCTCGGACATGATGAAGAGGATGAAGCCCCAGCGCAGCCCCAGACGCACGACCGGCGTGTGGTCGCCCTCGATGCTCTCGGCCACGACGTCCGACCACCAGCCGAACATCGTGTAGAGCACCACGACGAGGCCGATCAGCCCCATCCACGGACCCGAGCCGTGCATCCAGAGGACTGCGCCGAACAACATGACGAAGGCACCGACCGCGGCCATGAACGGCCAGATCGAGGGCGGCAGGATGTGGTAGTCGTGGTTCTTGGCGTGGGCCATGGTTCCCCCCGTTGGCGTCTCTGGATCAGTTCACGTCGGTCTCGGCGGGGCGGGCGGCAAGGGCAGCCTGCTCCTCGGTCAGCGCAGTCTCGTGGAACGTGTAGGAGAGGGTGATCTGGTGGACATAGCGCCCGTCCGGATCATTGACGATCTCGGGATCGACATAGAAGGTCACGGGCATCTCGACCCGCTCGCCCGGCGCCAGCACCTGCTCGGTGAAGCAGAAGCACGCGATCTTGGCGAAATATCCGCCCGCCGCATCCGGGGTGACGTTGTAGCTCGCCGTGCCGGCAACAGCGCGGTTCGTCGGGTTGTAGGCCTCGTAGAAGGCAAGGCCCGTCTCGCCGATCCTGAGTTCCATCTCGCGCTGGAGGGGGCGGAACTCCCACGGCATCCCCGCCTCGCGCGAGGCGTCGAAGCGCACCTTGATGGTGCGTTCCAGCACCTCGTCCGGTGCCTGCGTCGCCGTGGCGGTGGTGCCGCCGAAACCGGTCACGCGACAGAACCAGCTGTAGAAGGGCACGGCGGCGAAGGACGCAGCCCCCATCGTCACGACCACACCGAGCAGCAGGCCCGCCGTCTTCTGCTGTGGCGAAAGGCTCATCGGGCGATCACCCCGGGCGGAGCATGCGCGAAGGCATTCTGCTCGCCCAGCTGTGAGACCTTCGCCACCGTCAGCCCGAAGACCACGAGGATGAAGGCCACGAGCGTCAGGCCCACACCCAGGTTCCGGCCCAGCCTGCGGCGGTGGATCTCGTGTTCGGCACGGATGGTCATGTCACCAGCCTCCCAGTCCGTAGGGTTTCAGCGCGGCCTCGGCGAGGATCGCGCCGAAATGCAGGAAGAGGTAATAGAGCGAGAAGCGGAAGAAGCCCTTCTCGACCCGGTAGCGATCCGCCTCGGCCTCAGCCTCGTCGCGGCGCCAGATGCGGACCGCGCCCCGCAGGAGCCAGCCGTTGAGCGCGAGCGCCACGGCGAGGTAAAGCGGCCCGCCGATCGCGGTGAAGGCGCCCGCCACGGCAAGCGGGGCAAGCAGCAGTGCATAGGCCAGCACATGCCCGCGCGTGACGCGCCGTCCGTGGGTCACGGTCAGCATGGGCACGCCCGCGTCGGAATAGTCGGTCTTCATAAAGAGCGCGAGCGACCAGAAGTGCGGTGGCGTCCACATGAAGATCAGCGCGAACATGAAGAGCGACTCGAGCGAGACGCCCCCCGTGGCGACGGCCCAGCCGATCATCGGTGGGAAGGCCCCGGCGGCGCCGCCGATCACGATGTTCTGCGGCGTCGTCCGCTTCAGCCACATCGAATAGACGACAGCATAGAAGAAGATGGTGAAGGCCAGCAGGCCCGCCGCCAGCAGATTGGCGGCCAGCCCCAGCATCACCACGGCGATGCCCGACAGCGCGAGACCGATCCCCAGCGCCTCGCCCGGCTCGACGGTGCCCGCGGGGATGGGACGGTTGCGGGTACGCTTCATTACCCGGTCGATATCGGCATCCCACCACATGTTCAGCGAGCCGGAGGCGCCCGCCCCGAGGGCGATGAAGAGGATGCCCGTCAGCGCGATCATCGGATGCACCGCCACCGGAGCGACGAGAAGGCCCACCAGCGCCGTGAAGACGACGAGCGACATGACCCGTGGCTTCAGCAGGGCCACGTAGTCGCCGAAGCCCGCCTCCCTCGGGATACCGGTGATGCGGACGTCGGTCATGGAACCCTCCCCTGCGGCAACTCGAAAGACCTCACGGCGAACGTGGCTGCGGCGCCCTGTGTTCCTGCCCTCATTCGACTGCGGTGCCGGAGTCGCCCGAGGCCTTCAGCGCCGACAGCTCGTAGGTGCCGCCGCGGGCCTGGTCGAGCCAGGCGGCATAGGCCTCCTCGGACACGACCTTCACCGTGATCGGCATGTAGGCATGCGAGATGCCGCAGAGTTCCGAGCACTGGCCGAAGTAGATCCCCTCGCGCTCGGCCCGGAACCACAGTTCCGCAAGGCGGCCCGGGACGGCATCCTGCTTCACGCCGAAGGCCGGCACCGTCCAGGAGTGGATGACGTCGGCGCCCGTGACCTGAACCACCACCGTCTTGTTCACCGGCACGACCATCGCCGTGTCCGTCGCCAGCAGGAACTCGTCGCGGCTGTAGCCCGCCTCGACCAGCTGCTGCTCGACCTCGGGCGTCAGGCGGTTGTCGCCGCCCGTGGCCGGGGAGCCGATCATGTAGCTCTCGAAGGCGACCTCCTCGTCGGGATATTCATATCCCCAGTACCACTGGTAGCCGGTGACCTTCACGGTCACGTCCGCCTCGGGGATCTCCTGCTGGTTGAAGAGGACCGGCAGCGAGAAGGCCCCGATCGCCACCAGGATCACGATGGGAACCACGGTCCAGGCGATCTCGAGCGGCGAATTGTGGGTGAAGCGCGCGGGGACGGAGTTCCGCCGCTCGTGGAAGCGCCAGGCCGCATAGACGATCAGGAGAGTGACGAAGATGGTGATGGCGCTGATGATGACGAGGATGAATCCGTCGAGCCAGTGCACCTGCGTGGCGACCGGGCTCGCCGCCGGCTGGAAGCCCGTGCCGCCCTGCAGCGGCCGTCCGATGATCTCGAGGCTCTGCTCCTGGGCAGCTGCGGCTCCGGCGGCCAGAAGGCCCGCAGCCCAGGAAGCGCATCCGGTCAAGGTCGTGGAATGTCTCATGTTCAGATCCCGTTGGCTGCCGCCGGCCGTGCCGCCGCCTGTCCGCCGCCCGGAAACCGGGCAGATTCCCGTTGTTCCTGAACCGATTGAGACCATATTAGTTTCACGACGACAAGGAAAACGATGCGTCAAAGCGTCATCATTTGATCTGAATCAAGGACAGTATTCATGACCGATTCGGCCTTCCGGCCCTTTGAGACGCATCTGGACGAGGCCCGCGCCCTTTCGCTTCTGCGCGAGGCGACGCGGGGCGCGGACGATGGCGAGCTCTTCCTCGAGCGGTCCCGGTCGGAGTCGCTCGTGCTCGACGATGGCCGCGTCAAGACGGCCAGCTACGACGCCTCCGAAGGCTTCGGCCTGCGCGCCGTGCGCGGTGAGGTGGCGGGGTATGCCCACTCGACGGAGATCTCGGAAAGGGCGTTGAACCGGGCCTGCGAGACGGCGCGCCTTGCCGTGGGCGATGGGGGCGGCGTTCTTGCAGCGCCCCCTGCAGGAACGAACCGGAAGCTCTACGCCGATGCCGACCCGATGACCGATGCGGCCTTCCCGGTGAAGATCGAGCTTTTGCGCGAGATCGACGCCTATGCCCGCTCGCTCGATCGCCGGGTCATCCAGGTCTCGGCGACGATCGGCGCGGGGATCCAGGAGGTCGAGATCCTTCGACCCGAGGGCGCGCGGCTTGCCGATGTGCGGCCGATGGTGCGCATGAATGTCTCGGTCATCGTCGAGGAGAACGGCCGGCGCGAGTCGGGCAGCTTCGGCGGCGGTGGACGCTTCGGGCTTTCGAAGCTCATGGAGCCCGGCTGGTGGCAGGCCGCCGCGCGCGAGGCGGTGCGCATCGCCTCCGTGAACCTCGAGGCGGTGCCCGCGCCCGCAGGCGTCATGGATGTCGTGCTCGGCGCGGGCTGGCCCGGTATCCTCCTGCATGAAGCCATCGGCCACGGGCTCGAGGCCGACTTCAACCGCAAGAAGACCTCGGCCTTCGCGGGGCTGATGGGCGAGCGGATCGCCGCGCCCGGCGTCACCGTGCTCGACGACGGCACGATCCCCGACCGGCGAGGCTCGATCTCGGTCGATGACGAGGGCACCCCGTCGAACCGGACCGTGCTGATCGAGGACGGCATCCTCGTGGGCTACATGCAGGACCGGCAGAACGCCCGGCTGATGGGCGCGGCCTCGACCGGCAACGGCCGGCGAGAGAGCTATGCCCATATCCCCATGCCGCGCATGACCAACACTTACATGCTCGGAGGCGGGGCCGATCCTGCCGACATCGTGGCCGACCTCAAGGACGGGATCCATGCCGTGGGCTTCGGCGGCGGGCAGGTGGACATCACCAACGGCAAGTTCGTCTTCTCCTGCACCGAGGCCTATCTGGTGAAGGACGGCAAGGTCGGCGCCCCGGTCAAGGGCGCCACGCTGATCGGCGACGGCGCGACGGCGCTGCGCCAGATCCGCGCCATCGGCAACGACATGAAGCTCGACCCGGGCATCGGCAACTGCGGCAAGCAGGGCCAGTGGGTGCCGGTCGGCGTGGGCCAGCCCACGCTGATGATCGGCGGCCTGACGGTCGGCGGCAGCAAGGCCTGATCGGGCTCCGGAGAGGCGGTCGGGTCGCCGGGCGCCCTCTCGCCTCAGCCGGGTTCCTCCACCTGCCAGTGCCTCCGGGATCCCTCGGGGGCTTCCGCCTCAGCCCGGTTCCACCACCTGACGGATGGCGCTGCCCTCGGCGAGCCGGTCCATGGCGAGGTTGATCTCGTCGAGCTTCAGCCGGTGGGTCAGCATCTTCTCGACCGGCAGCAGTCCCCGCCGATGGAGGGACAGCATCCGCGGCAAATCGCGCTGGGGCACGCAGGAGCCGATATAGCTGCCCTTCAGCGTTCGCTCCTCGGCCACGAGCTTCAGCGCATCGAGCGCCATGCGGTCGTCGGGATGGGGCAGACCCGCGGTGACGGTCGTGCCGCCGCGGCGAGTGACGGCGAAGGCGGTCTCGAGCGCGCGGACCGAGCCTGCGAGTTCGAAGGCATAGTCCACGCCGCCGCCTGTCAGGTCGCGCACCGCCGCGACCGCATCGGCGTCGGCGGGCACCGCCATCGTGGCGCCCATCGCGCGCGCTACCTCCATCTTCGCGGGAAACGGATCAATCGCCACGATCTCGCCCGCGCCCGCCGCCGCCGCCCCGAGAATGGCCGAGAGCCCGACGCCGCCCAGACCCACCACGGCCACCTTGGCGCCCGGCCGGATCTGCGCCGTGTTGAAGACCGCGCCCGCACCCGTCAGCATCGCGCAGGAAAAGAGTGCCGACACATGCGGCGGCACCTCGCGCGGGACCTGCACGAGCGAGGGCCGCGCCACCACCGCATGCGTCGCGAACCCCGAGATGCCGAGGTGATGGTTGACCGGACGCCCCGCCCGCGACAGGCGCCTGTGACCGGTCATCAACTCTCCCACGGAATGATGGCGCGCGGCCTTCTCGCAGAGCGCGGGCCGACCTTCGGCGCAGGGCGTGCAATGGCCGCATCCCGGCGCGAAGATGCAGACGACGTGGTCGCCCGGCTCCAGATCAAGGACACCCTGCCCCAGCGCCTCGACGTAGCCCGAGGCCTCGTGGCCGAGGACCATCGGCAGGGGCCGTCGCCGCGTGCCGTTGATGACCGACAGGTCCGAATGGCAGATCCCGGCTGCCGCGACGCGGATCAGCACCTCGCCCGGCCCCGGCCCCTCGAGGTCCAGCTCGCGCACCGCGAGCGGCCGCTCCTCGGCATAGTTTCCCGCGATCCCGTCGCGCTCCAGCACCGCTGCGGTGATCTTCATGTCCCGGCCTCCCCCTTGCGCCAGAGGCTAGGGTGCAATGGCACGCGCGTCAGGTCAAAGGCTGCGTCGCCTGCCGGCGGCCGCCCGCAAGTACCGAGTGCAACCACGCGGCCGTGCCGGTTCCCGCTCGGCCCGGGTTCGGGCGAGCAACGGCTTCCGGCGACGGCACGAGGGCGACGGGGCGAGTGCAATGGTCCCCCTCCTCACTGCAGGCTCGGCAAGGCGCGTGTTCCGGGCTTCGACACACAGACCGTGCAGCATCGCAACGGCCCCTTCCGTCAGCGGGGTCCCGTGGGCATGTGGGTCCGGCGGCGACCGATGGGCGACGGGGTGACCTGCCCCCTCGACGACGGGACCGGTCCGCAGGGGGCTTTCCCGCGCCGCGCGCCCGCGCCAGAGTGGCGGGGACCACGGGAAGGAGCCTCGACGTGAAGATCGCCATCGTGACCGCCTCGGACCGCGCCAGCCGCGGCGACTACGAGGACCTGAGCGGTCCTGCCATCGCGGACTGGCTCGCCACCGCCGTGACCTCGCCGCACGAGATCCTCCGCCGGATCGTGCCCGACGGGGTCGAGACGGTGCGCGAGGCGCTGATCGAGCTCTGCGATACGGAAGGAGCGGCGCTCGTCTTCACCACGGGGGGCACCGGCCCCTCGCCGCGCGACCTCACCCCCGAGGCAATGGTCGGGGTGATCGAGAAGGAGTTGCCGGGCTTCGGCGAGCTTCTGCGGATGATCGGCCTGCAGCAGACGCCGACGGCGATCCTCTCGCGCCAGACGGCGGGGGTGCGGGGACGGTCGCTGATCGTGAACCTGCCCGGCCAGCCGGCCGCCATTGCGCTGTCGCTGCAGGCGGTGTTCGGCGCGATCCCGAAATGTCTGGAGCTGATCGGTGCCGGACGGATGACCGTCTCGGACCGGTGGGGCGCTGAAGGACATGCCGCGCCGCGCCTGCCGGACTATCTGCGACCCGCCTAGACCCGGTGGCGCAAGGCCTGCATGGAAAGACAGAGGAGCGCGTGTCGGCCCGACGACCTGCGGCCGTCTTCCGATCCATGCGCGAGGCGGGCCGTCGCCGCCCGATGCACCCGCGCCACGACTGGAATGCGTCTCCTTCGGGCTGCTGCGCACCGGTGCAGGCCGATCGGTGATGCGGATGTGACGGAACATGAAGCGCTCCTGCCGGTTCCCGCCTTGCGCCAGTCAAGGAGGATCCCGATGAACCAGCCCAAGGAGAACCGCCAGCGCGGAGATACGCCGCATTACGGCAAGGCCTCGGGAAGCTGGGGGTCGGTCCGCGGCATCGCGCAGGTGCTTCTCGACCAGAAGCCGGGGCCGGGCGTGATACAGACGCTGATGCGCCAGAACAAGCCGGGCGGACACATGTGCACCTCCTGCGCCTGGACAAAGCCTGCGCGGCCCCACCTGTTCGAATTCTGCGAGAACGGGGCCAAGGCGACCATCTGGGACCTCACGACCGACCGCTGCACACCCGACTTCTTCGCCGAGCACTCGGTCTCCGAGCTTCGCCGCTGGTCGGATCACGAGCTGGAGAAGGCCGGGCGGCTCACCCATCCCCTGCGCTACGATCCCGCGACCGATCATTACCTGCTGGTGTCGTGGGAAGAGGCCTTCCGCGAGATCGGGGCGAAGCTCAAAACGCTGGATCCGCAGTCGACGGTCTTCTACACGTCCGGGAAGGCGAGCCTCGAGACGGCCTTCCTCTGGCAGCTCTTCGCGCGGGCCTACGGGCACAACAACCTGCCCGACAGCTCGAACATGTGCCACGAGACGACGAGCGTCGGACTGAAGAAGGTGATCGGTTCGCCGGTGGGAACCTGCGTGCTCGAGGATTTCGAGCATTGCGACATGATCCTCTTCTTCGGGCAGAACACCGGCACCAACAGCCCGCGCTTCCTCCATGAACTGCAAAGGGCCGTCGAGCGGGGCTGCAAGATCGTCACCTTCAACCCGGTGCGAGAACGCGGCCTCGTGGAATTCGTGAACCCGCAGAACCCGTCGCAGATGACCATGGGCAGTGCCACGCGGATCTCGGACATCTACCTTCAGGTCCGCCCCGGCGGGGACATCGCCGCCCTCGCCGGGATCTGCAAGCATCTCTTCGCGCTGGAAGACACGCGCGGCAACGTCATCGACCGCGCCTTCGTGGCCGAGCACACCCAGGGTCTCGAGGCGTTCGAGGAAAGGGTCCGGTCGCTCTCGTGGGAAGAGATCGAGCGCGCCTCGATGCTGCGCCGCCCCGATCTCGAGCGCGTGGCCGAGATCTACGCCCAGTCGCGCCGCGTCATCGGCATCTACGGAATGGGCCTCACGCAGCACGTCCACGGCTGGCTGAACATCGGGATGCTCGTGAACCTTCTGCTCCTGCGCGGCAACATCGGGCGCAAGGGCGCGGGGATCTCGCCGGTGCGCGGCCACTCGAACGTGCAGGGCCAGCGCACCGTCGGGATCAGCGAGAAGCCCTCGCTTGTGCCCCTCGACAGGATGGAGGAGCATTTCGACCTGAAGATCCCGCGCAACGAAGGCTGGAACACGGCGGTCGCGGTCGAGAAGCTGCTCGACGGCACGATGAAGGCGTTCCTGTCGCTCGGCGGCAACTTCGCCCGCGCCATTCCCGATCAGGGGCGCACCGACCGGGTCTGGAGCGAGCTCGAGCTGAACGTGCAGGTGGCGACGAAGCTCAACCGGTCGCATACGCTCGTCGGGAAGTCGGCGTGGATGCTGCCCTGCCTCGTGCGGGCCGAGGAGGACAGGCAGGCCACCGGCCCGCAGGCGGTCTCGATGGAGGACAGCCTGAGCCACATCCACGGCTCGGTCGGCAAGCGTCCGCCGGCGTCGGCTTGGCTGAAGTCGGAGGCCGCGATCGTCGCGGGACTGGCGATGGCCACCCTTCCGCACAATCCGAAGCTCCGCTGGGCCGAGTGGATCGGCGACTACCGGCACATCCGCGACCTGATCGAGACCTTCTGGCCCGACCAGTTCGCGACCTTCAACGCCCGCCTCTTCACGCCGGGGGGCTTCTACCGGGGGAATGCGGCCCGCGAGCGGAACTGGAAGACCGAGAGCGGCAAGGCAGAGTTCACGACGCCCAGGCATCTCTGCGCGTTGGGCACGCCGCCCGAGGGCGCCGAGGTCACCCTCGTCACGCTGCGGTCGAACGACCAGTTCAACACGACGATCTACGGCTTTTCCGACCGTCTGCGCGGACTGGAAGGTCCGCGCAACGTGGTGCTGATGAACCCCGAGGAAATCGCGAGGCATGGCCTGCACGAGGGCCAGAAGGTGACGCTGGAATGTGCGCTCGGCGACGGGATCGAGCGGCGCGTCGGGGATCTCCGCGTCACCGCCTATGACCTGCCGGATGCCTGCGTGGCGGCCTATTACCCCGAGGTGAATGCGCTGGTGCCGCTGTCGGCGCGCGACGAGCTGTCCGGCACGCCCGCCTACAAGGGCACTCCGGTACGGATCGTGACCGGCGAGCCGTCGCCTGCCGCCGGCCTGCCGTAAGCGCCGCCCGCTGTCGCAGGTTCTGCGGGCGCCAAGGCTTCCGGCACGCGCCATCGATTCACGAAGCAACCGCTGGCATCGGGTCGCGCAGGACCGGCGGCATCCGACCGACCTCCCCATCTAACAGGACCTCGGCCGGAACAACGCTGCGGGATGTCCGTTCAAGGCCATCATCGTCAAGGAGACGGACATGAAGACCAAGGAACTCGACACGGCTTTCCACGATATGCTGAAGGACATCTACTATGCCGAGCGGCAGATCCTGAAGGCTTTGCCGAAGATGGCCCGGGCCGCCAAGTCCGAGCAGCTGAAGGAAGCCTTCAAGACCCATCGCGAGGAGACGGAGGGTCAGAAGGAACGGCTCGATAAGGTCTTCGAGCTGCTGGGCAAGCGGGCGCAGGGCAAGACCTGCCCGGCGATCGACGGCATCATCGAGGAAGGCTCCGAGGTGATGGACGAGTACAAGGACAGCCCGGCGCTGGATGCGGCCTTGCTGGCTGCGGCGCAGGCGGTGGAGCATTACGAGATGGCCCGCTACGGCACGCTCGTCGCCTGGGCTAAGGCGCTCGGGATGGAGGAGGCTGCGGCACTCCTCTCGGAAACGCTCGAAGAAGAGAAGAAGACCGACGGCCTGCTGAACGACCTCGCAGGCGCCGAAGTCAACAAGACCGCGATCGCGGCCGCCTGATCCGACTGGCCGGGCTGCGGCTTCCCGCGGCCCGGCCTCCTTGCGACTGCCCTAAGGTAGCGTGGGGCCGCTCCGTCACCCCTCAAACGGTGGACAGGCAAAGCGTCAGGTGGTGCACATCGCGCCTGACGCGCGGGATCAAGAAGCGTTCGTCATCCCGCCTGTCTTCCTCGTGTGCGAAGCGTCCTGCGTGGCAAATGCGGGACGCCGGCACCTGCTTTCCCTCTGCGACTCACTTTCATTCGCATCGTGGCGAAAGGCTGTCCGCAGCTCCTCTGAACCGTCGGAGCCCTCGCGCCGGTGCAGTCAGCCGGCCTTCAGCCCAATATGATTGCCTAATTCATAAGCCAAGCGCCTAATCCGCGCGCAAAGCACCCGTGCTCGAATGCGATAAAGCCGGTTCATCGGCCCCATGTTTGATCCGCGTCAAGGTGCCTCACTCACCAATCCTTATCAAAATCGTAAACCATCCGGGACAGGCCACCGAGCAGATGCGCCGTGCGCAAAGGAGTCGAGACGATGATCAATGCGAGGCAGATGCCCCTCGTCCTGGCGCAGGAAGGCGCGCGCATGGCGGTAACGGGTCTGGCCGGCTGCCGCGAGATGCAGAAACGGCTCTCCGAAATGGGCCTCCACGTCGGCGGCGAGGTCAAGGTGGTGCGCAGCTGCAGTTGCGGGCCACTTTTGGTGGCCGTCGGCAAGTCGCGGCTTGCGCTCGGGCAGGAGATGTCCCGCAAGATCTTCGTCACCGCGATCCACGACAGGTAAGCCCATGGTCCGGACGCTGAAGGACATGGTCGCGGGCGCGACCGCCCGGGTCACGGGCTATGCGCCGGGCGGCGCGGCCTACCGGCAGAAACTCCTCTCGATGGGGCTCACGCCCGGAACCGCCCTGCGGGTCCTGCGCATCGCGCCTCTGGGGGATCCGATCGTGATCGAGGTTCGCGGCTATCAGCTCTCGCTGCGCAAGGCCGAGGCCGACGCCCTGTCCATCGAGGAGACCGCAGCATGACGACCGCCACCATCGCCCTGCTCGGCAACCCGAACTGCGGCAAGACCACGCTCTTCAACGCGCTGACCGGGACGCGGCAGATGGTCGGCAACTGGCCGGGCGTGACCGTCGAGAAGAAGACGGGCGAGATCCGCCTCGGCGCCCGCAGCGTCACGCTCGTGGACCTGCCCGGCACCTATTCGCTGGGCTCGGGCCATGCGGTCTCGACCGACGAGCGGATCGCGCGCGACTTCGCCCTGTCGGGCGAGGCGCAGATCGTCGTGAACATCGTCGACGCCTCGAACATCGAGCGCAACCTCTACCTCACGCTGCAGATCATCGAGATGGGCGTGCCCGTCGTGGTCGCGCTGAACATGATGGACATCGCGGCGACTCACCGGATCGAGATCGACCTGGAGCGCCTCGCCGAGCGTCTCGGCTGCCCGGTGGTCCCGATCGTCGCGGCCAGCGGCAAGGGCATCGACGCGCTGAAGGAGACCGTCGCCCTTGCGCTGGACACCGGGGTTCAGCAGGCGCGGCCGCTGACCTATGTGCCCGAGATCGAGGCCGCCGTCGCCGAACTCGTGCCGCTGATCGAGGCGGCCGGCGAGACGCGCGCGCCGCGCTGGCTGGCGCTGGAACTGCTGGAGGGCAGCCGGACCCTGATCGCGCGGGTCCCCGCCCTCGCAGGCGACGTCGCCCGCGCACGTCAGGCGCTGGAAGAGGCGCTCGGCTACGATCCGGACACGGCCATCGCCAGCGGCCGATACGACGCCGTGGCCGAGGTGACCTCGGAAGCCGTGACCCGCCGGTCGGAACTCGGCCGGACCCTGTCGGACAGGATCGACCGGGTGGTGCTCAACCGCGCGATGGGGATCCCGATCTTCCTCGTCGTCATGTATTTGATGTTCATGTTCACGATCAACGTGGGCAGCGCCTTCATCGACTTCTTCGACATCGCGGCAGCGACGATCTTCGTCGACGGCGCGGCCGAGATCCTCGGGCGGGCGGGCAGCCCGGACTGGCTGACGACGGTTCTCGCCTCGGGCGTAGGCGGCGGCATTCAGACGGTCGCCACCTTCATCCCCGTCATCGCCTGCCTGTTCCTGTTCCTTTCGGCGCTCGAGGATTCGGGCTACATGGCGCGGGCCGCCTTCGTGATGGACCGCTTCATGCGATTGGTCGGCCTGCCCGGCAAGAGCTTCGTGCCGCTGATCGTGGGCTTCGGCTGCAACGTGCCGGCCGTGATGGCGACGCGCACGCTCGAGAACGAGCGCGACCGGACCATGACGATCGCCATGGCGCCCTTCATGTCCTGCGGCGCGCGCCTGCCGGTCTACGCGCTCTTCGCCGCGGCCTTCTTCCCCACCAACGGGCAGAACCTCGTCTTCCTGCTCTATCTTCTCGGCATCCTCGCGGCGGTCTTCACCGGCCTCGTGCTGAAGAACACGCTGCTTCCGGGCGCCACGACGCCCTTCGTGATGGAACTGCCGCCCTACCACATTCCGACGCTCCGCGGCGTGCTGCTGCGCACCTGGGACCGCCTCAAGTCCTTCGTGATCCGGGCAGGTCGCGTGCTGGTGCCGGTCGTGGCGGTGATCGCGGTCCTCAACTCTTGGGGACGCGACGGCAGCTTCGGCAACGAGGACACCGACAACTCTATGCTCGCAGCCATCGGCCAGACCATCGTGCCCGCCTTCGAGCCGATGGGCATCCGCGAGGAGAACTGGCCCGCCACGGTCGGCGTCTTCACCGGACTTCTCGCCAAGGAGGCGGTGGTCGGCACCTTGAACGCGCTCTACTCCGGCCTGGCCGAGGACGGAGCCGCGGCGCCTGACGAGGAGACGGGCTACAGCCTCGCGGGTGGCCTCGCCCTCGCGGTCGCCACCATCGGCGAGAATTTCGCGGGCCTTGCCGACAGCCTGACCGACCCGCTCGGGATCGAGATCGGGGACATGTCCTCGACCGACGCGGCCGCGGAGGAGCTCGCAGTCTCGACCGGCACCTTCGGCGCGATGCGGGCGCTCTTCGACGGGCAGGCCGGCGCCTTCGCCTATCTGCTCATGGTGCTGCTCTACGTTCCCTGCACCGCGGCCATCGCGGCGATCTGGCGCGAGGCGGGCGGCGCCTGGACCGGCTTCGTCTCGGTCTGGACGTTGATGATGGGCTGGGGCTCGGCGGTGGTGTTCTATCAGGCGGCGACCTTCGCGCGTCATCCGGAAGCGTCGGCCTTCTGGATCGGCGGCGTGCTGGCGGCCTTCGCGCTGGTCATCCTCGTCCTGAAACGCATCGGCGGCGTCGGAGGCTCCCGTCCCGCCACGGCCGACGCATGAGGTCACCATGCTGCTGATCGCCGTCCGCGACTACCTGCGAGAGCGTCACCAGGCGAGCCTCACGGACCTCGCCTTCCGCTTCCGCTGCGATCCCGCCGCGATGCGTGGCATGGTCGAGCACTGGATTGGGAAGGGAAAGGCGCGCGAACTGCCGCGCGAGCCCCTGGCCTGCGGCAAGTCCTGTTGCGGCTGCGCGAAGCTTCCCGAGTCGGTCTACGAATGGCTCGAGGCACCCACCAGCTGAGGTGCTGTTTCCACGGGCGGTTCAACTTGGTTAACACTCGATCAAGGAATTGGCGCTAAGCCTCGGGAGAGAGGGAGTGCCATGATCGCCCGAGCCTTCACCGTCGCCTTCGAAGGCATCGAGCCCCGCAGCGTCGAGGTGCAATGCGCCGTGTCGCCCGGCCTGCCCGCCTTCGCCATCGTGGGCCTGCCCGACAAGGCCGTCTCGGAGGCGCGCGAAAGGGTGCGGACGGCGCTGGCCGCCATGTCCATCGCCCTCCCCTCGCGCCGGATCACGGTGAACCTCTCGCCCGCCGACCTGCCCAAGGAAGGATCCCATTTCGACCTCGCCATCGCCCTCGCGCTGCTGGCGGCGCTCGAGATCGTGCCGGCGGACGAGGTGGAGCACGCACTCGCCATCGGCGAGCTTTCGCTCGACGGGCGGCTGGTTCCGGTGGCGGGAGCATTGCCTGCCGCGGTCGCAGCCGCCGAACAGGATCGCGCCCTCCTCTGCCCCCGCGCCTGCGGCGCTGAGGCGGCCTGGGTCGGCGCGACGCAGGTCCTCGCCGCCGCGACGCTGGACGAGGTGGTCCGGCATTTCACCGGTCAGGCTCCCATCACGCCGGCGGAAGCCGGCGAGGTGTCGGAGGGACCGAAGCACTGGACCGACCTCGGCCGGGTCAGCGGCCAGGAACGGGCGAAGCGCGCGCTGGAGATATCGGCCGCAGGGCGTCACCACCTGCTGATGATCGGCGCGCCGGGGTCGGGCAAGTCGATGCTGGCGCGCTGCATGCCCGGCATCCTGCCCCCGATGACGCCGGTCGAGGCGCTTGAAACCTCGATGATCCACTCGCTGGCCGGCAAGCTCGGCGATGGCGGCATCAGCCGGACGCGGCCGTTCAGCGACCCGCACCATACGGCCTCGCCCGCCTCCATCGTCGGTGGCGGCCGGCGTGCCGAGCCCGGCGAGGTCAGCATCGCGCACAACGGCGTCCTCTTCCTCGACGAACTGCCCGAGTTCCCGCCGCGCGTGCTCGACACGTTGCGCCAGCCGCTCGAGACCGGCGAGATCATGGTGCCTCGGGCCGAGGCCCGCTACCGCTATCCCTGCCGCTTCCTGCTGATCGCCGCGGCGAACCCCTGCCGATGCGGTCACCTGGCCGACGCGGCGAGAGCCTGCAGTCGCGCGCCCTCCTGTGGGGAAGACTACCTTGGCCGCATCTCCGGCCCGCTGATGGACCGGTTCGACCTCCGGATCGAGGTGCCGCCGGTCGACTGGGTGGATGGCGGCCTGCCCACGGCAACCGAGAATTCCGCGGCTGTCGCCGCCCGCGTCGCCGCGGCGCGCGAGATCCAGGCTCGGCGCTATGCGGACCGCCCCGAGGTGCGGGTCAATGCCGATGCGGATGGTCAGCTGCTCGAGGAGATCGCCGCTCCGGACGCCGAGGGCCGGGCGCTGCTCGGCCGAGTGGCCCAGCGGTTCGGCCTCTCGGCCCGCGCCTACCATCGGATCCTCCGTGTGGCGCGAACCATCGCGGACCTCGACCACTCGCGCGACCTGCGCTACCCCCATCTCGCCGAGGCGGTGAGCTACCGCCTCGCCGCCACGACCGCCCGGCGTGACGGCTCCGCTCTCACCTCAGGCTGAGGCGGTGTGATTCGCCCGCCGGTGCCCCCGGCCGGCAGGTCCGCGCGACGCGGCGTGGTGCTCGCGGAACGCGAAAGAGGAGGCGTCGGCCCGGCGGCGCGGACAAATCGAGCCGCGACGTCACCTGAGGGCCGCAGCGCCCGGCGCGCCGCCGCCGCAAACCGCCTGCGCGCCGCGCCATGGCGGATCAGGCCGTGCGTCTGGCCTCGATGGCGTCCCAGATGAGCGCCGCGCCATTGGTGCCGTCGAACCGCTCGAGCTCCTGCAGCCCGGTGGGAGAAGTCACGTTGATCTCGGTCAGCCAGTCGCCGATCACGTCGATGCCGACGAAGATCTGACCCTTCTCGCGCAGCACTGGGCCGAGGGCCGCGCAGATCTCCCGGTCGCGGTCGGTCAGGCCGACCTTCTCGGGCCGTCCTCCCGCATGCATGTTCGAGCGGGTCTCGCCCAGCTGCGGAACGCGGTTGATCGCTCCGATCGGCTCGCCCTCGACGAGGATGATCCGCTTGTCGCCGCGCTCGACCGCAGGAAGGAACTGCTGCGCGATCAGCGGCTCGCGGCTCATCGAGGTGAAGAGTTCGTGCAGCGACGACAGGTTGCGGTCGTTCGGGTCGAGCCGGAAGACGCCCGCGCCGCCGTTGCCGTAGAGCGGCTTGAGGATGATGTCCCCGTGGCGTTCCTTGAAGGCGCGGATCGTGGCGAGATCGCGCGCGATCGTGGTGGGCGGGATCAGCTCCGGGAAGCGCAGCACCAGCAGCTTCTCGGGCGAGTTGCGGACCCAGAAGGGATCGTTCACCACGAGCACCTTCGGCATCAGCAGTTCGAGTATGTGCGTCGTGGTGATATAGCCCATGTCGAAGGGCGGATCCTGCCGCAGCCAGACGACGTCGAACTGGCCCAGATCGACCAGGGTCTCTTCGCCGAAGCTGACGTGATTGCCCTTCTCGCGGCGAAGTTCGATCCACGAGCCGCGAGCCGTGACCCGCCCGTCGTCATAGGCCAGGTGCTCTGGCGTGTAGAAGAACAGACGGTGGCCGCGCGCCTGGGCCTCGATGGCGATCCGGAAGGTGCTGTCAGCGTCGATGTTGACCGATGCGATCGGATCCATCTGAAGGGCGACGTTCAGGCTCATGCGCATCTCCTGCCGGTTCGGCCCTTGATGGCGCAGTGCCCTGGCGGTTGCAACAGGGTCAGGCGGCGAAGGCGTTGCTGATGATCTCGATCCTGCCCATTGCATCGACGAGCGCCACGTCGAAGCGGCTGGCCGTCAACTGTCCGCGCGGCTCTCCGGCCAGAAACTCCGATGCGGCGCCGTAGATGCGGTCCATCTGCCGGCGCGACAGCCTCGCGGCCGCCGCCGCGTGGCTCTTGCTCTTCTTGACCTCGATGAAGACGACCTCGGCCCCGTCCCGTGCGATCAGGTCGATCTCGCCCGAAGCGCCCCTCCAGCGACGCGCGGTCACCGGCCGGCCCGACCGGTCGTAGATCCGGGCAACGGCCTCTTCCGCCGATTGCCCCGCGTGATAGGAGACCTCTCCGCTCATTTTTCCTCCGCCAGCCGCAGCGCGGCCTGATAGACGTCCCGTCGGGGCAGCCCGAGTTGCCCCGCCACCGAGGCCGCGGCCTCCTTGACCGTCATGGTCTCGAGCGCGGCAGACAGCGCCGCCTCAAGATCCTCGGGCCCCGCCTGCACCGGCGGCGCCCGATCCACGACGACCACGATCTCGCCCTTGACGGCGCGGTCGCGGAAGGCGCCCGAGAGGTCTTCCAGCTTCCCGCGCGACACTTCCTCGAATCGCTTCGTCAGTTCCCGGCAGACGGCCGCTTCCCGGTTTCCCAGTGCTACCGCCATATCCACTAATGTTTGGCTAATGCGCTTCGGAGATTCGTAGACGACAAGCGTCGCGGGCACCGTGGCGAGTTCGGCGAGGAACTTCCGCCGGGCGGAGGCCGTGGCGGGAGGGAACCCTGCAAAGAGGAAGCGGTCGGTCGGCAGACCCGAGACGGTCAGCGCCGCCAGCACCGCGGACGGGCCCGGCGCCGCGAGCACCGGATGACCCGCCGCGATCGCGGCACGCCCGAGCTGGAACCCGGGGTCCGCGACCAGGGGGGTGCCCGCCTCCGAGGCATAGGCGACGCTGCGTCCCTCGGCGAGCGCGCGAAGGAGCCTGGGCCGCGCCGCCTCGCCGTTGTGGTCGTGGTAGGCCACCAGTGGCCGTCCGCCGAGCGGGATCCCGTGGATCTCCATCAGGTGACGGAGCGTGCGCGTGTCCTCGGCAGCCAGCACGTCCGCCGACCTGAGGATGTCCAGCGCCCGGAGCGTGATGTCGCGCGCAGCGCCGATGGGCGTGGCGATGAAGTGCAGACCCGGCGCGAGCGGGCGGACGCCGACGGGGGCCTGTTCCGGCTCGGCATCGCCGATGGACATGGGGGTGCTCCTTGCAAAGTTGCCATCCCGGACGCGACCGCTTAGGCTCGGCCCGCATCGACATGGGATGAGGAGCCAGCATGTTGTCCGTTCTCAGCCGAGCCCGCAAGTCGCTGGGCCGCACGGCATTGGCGTTTGCAGCGCTTGCCCTGGCCGCCTGCGAGCCGGTCGCCATGGGCGGCGGCGGTCCCGCTGTCGACAGCTCGAAACCCGTGCCGGTGGCCCTCCTCGTGCCCGGCGGTTCGGGTCAGGCCAGCGACGAGCTCATCGCGCGCAGCCTGCAGAACGCCGCCCGGCTCGCCGCGGCCGACCTCGGCAATGTCCAGATCGACCTGCGGGTCTACAACACCGCGGCCCAGCCGTCGCAAGCCGCGACCGTGGCCTCGCAGGCGGTGGCCGAGGGCGCGCGGATCATCCTCGGCCCGGTCTTCGCGCAGGAAGCGAACGCCGTGGGTGCCGCCGTCGCGCCGAGCGGCGTGAACGTGCTCAGCTTCTCGAACAATCCCGACATCGCGGGCGGCAACGTCTTCGTGCTCGGGCCGACCTTCCAGAACACCGCGAACCGCCTCTCGCGCTATGCCGTGAGCCAGGGCAGCGGCCGGATCATGGTGGTCAACGACCGGACTCCCGCGGGCCAGTCGGGCCGGACGGCGATCGAGCGCGGCGTGGCGCAGGCCGGCGGCACGCTGGTCGCCGCGATGGACTACGAGTTCTCGCAGAACGGCATCGTCTCGGCCGCGCCGGGCATCGTCGAGCGGGCGCGGTCGACGAATGCGCAGGCCCTCTTCCTCACGGCCGATACCGCGGGCGCGCTGCCGCTGATCACGCAGCTCCTGCGCGAGAACGGCCTGCCCTCCGATACGGCGCGCTTCATCGGCCTGACGCGCTGGGACATTCCCTCGGCCACGCTTTCGCTTCCGGGCGTTCAGGGCGGCTGGTTCGCTCTTCCCGATCCCGGCGTCTACGGCCAGTACGAGCAGCGCTACCGTGCGGCCTATGGCGAAGCGCCGCATCCCATCTCGGGTCTGGCCTATGACGGTGTCGCCGCGGTGGGCGCGCTGCTCAAGCGGGGTGCATCGGACGGGCTGAGTGGGCGCGCGCTCACCCAAGGCTCTGGATTCGTCGGCGTGAACGGCATATTCCGGCTGCGCAGCGACGGCACCAACGAACGCGGATTGGCCGTCGCCCAGATCCGCAACAACCAGGTGGTAGTGATTGACCCCGCGCCGCGAAGCTTCGGTGGCGCCGGCTTCTGAGCCCGGCGCCGCGCAGGATCCGCTCTTTCAGGGGCTGATCCTGCCCCGTTCCCGCATCATCGATCCCGAGGCACTGACGCGCAGCATCCTCGCCGAGATCGACGCGACCTCTCCTACCGATCCGAGGGCCTCCCGCGCCATCGCCGTCCGCCAGATGACGGAGGCGAAGGCTGCGGGCAACCGCGCCCTTTCCGAGGCATTCGAGGCGCGGCCGCGCGAGGCGCGCGGCCTGTTCCGCGCGCAGGCGGTCCTGACCGATGGGCTTGTGACCACCGCGCTCCGCATCGCCTGCGAGCGGCTGCATCCGCTGGCCAATCCGACCGAGGCAGAGCGCATCGCCGTCCTCGCCGTCGGAGGCTACGGCCGGGCCGAGATGGCGCCCCATTCCGACGTGGACCTGCTCTTCCTCACGCCGTGGAAGATCACGCCCTGGGCCGAGATGGTGATCGAGAGCATGCTCTACATGCTCTGGGACCTGCGGCTGAAGGTGGGCCATTCCAGCCGCACGGTGAAGGACTGCGTGCGCCTCGCACGCGAGGACATCACGATCCGCACCGCTCTGCTCGAGCACCGCTTCCTCGCCGGGCACGAGCCGCTCGCCGCCGAGTTCGACGACAAGCTCTGGACCGACCTCTTCCGCGGCACCGGTCCCGAGTTCATCGAGGCCAAGCTCGAGGAGCGCGCACAGCGCCACAAGCGGCAAGGCGGGCAGCGCTACGTTCTCGAACCCAACGTGAAGGAGGGCAAGGGCGGGCTGCGCGACCTCCAGACGCTCTACTGGATCGGCAAGTATCTCAATCGCGTGGCCTCTCCCGCGGGGCTGGTGGCGGCGGGGCTTCTCACGCGCGAGGAATTCGACACCTTCGAGCGCGCCGAGGCCTTTCTCTGGGCGGTGCGCAGCCACCTGCACTACATCACCGGCCGGGCAACCGACCAGCTCACCTTCGACCTTCAGGTCGAGGTGGCCGCCCGCATGGGCTATGCCGACACGCGCGGCCGCCGGGGCGTCGAGATCTTCATGCAGGACTACTTCCGCCACGCCACCCGCGTGGGCGAGCTGACCCGTGTCTTCCTCGCCCAGCTCGAGGCGCGGCACGAGAAGCGGGAACCGAAGCTCATGGGCCTCTTCCGCCGCAAGAAGCGGCTGAAGGCGGGCTACCGGCTGGTGAACGGGCGGATCGACGTGGTCGACGCCAAGGCCTTCCTCGCCGACAAGCTGAACATCCTGCGCATCTTCGAGGAAGCGCTCCGCACGGGCCTGCTGATCCATCCGGGCGCGATGCGTCTCATCGCGGCCAACCTGCACCTGATCGACGAAGAGATGCAGCACGACCGCGAGGCCAACCGGATCTTCCTCGACACGCTGCTGAAGCACGGCAACCCGGAACGCGCGCTGCGCCGGATGAACGAGCTGGGCGTCCTCGGGGCCTTCATCCCCGAGTTCGAGCGCATCGTGGCCATGATGCAGTTCAACGTCTACCACCACTACACGGTGGACGAGCACACCATCCAGTGCATCTCGACGCTGGCGCAGATCGAGCGGCACGAGCTGGACGAGGAACTGCCGATCGCCAACCGGATCCTGACCGAGGGGATCAACCGTCGCGTCATCTATGTGGCGCTGCTGCTTCACGACATCGGAAAGGGCCGCCCCGAGGACCATTCGATCCTCGGCGCGCAGATCGCCCGCCGCGTCGCCCCCCGCTTCGGGCTGAACGCCGAGGAATGCGAGACGGTCGAATGGCTGGTCCGCTACCACCTGCTCATGTCCGACATGGCGCAGAAGCGCGACATCGGCGATCCGCGCACGCTGCGGGACTTCGCCAAGGCGGTGAAGTCGAAGAAGCGGCTTGACCTGCTGACCGTGCTTACTGTCTGCGACATCCGCGGCGTGGGGCCGGGCACCTGGAACAACTGGAAGGCCCAGCTTCTCCGCAAGCTCTACCGCGACACGGTGACGGCGCTGGACGCGGGGCTCGAGAGCCTGAACCGCGAGAACCGGGCCGACGAGGCCAAGCGCGCACTGCGCGAGATGCTCGAGGACTGGGACCCGAAGGAGCTGAGGGCCGAACTCGCCCGTCACTACCCGCCCTACTGGCAGGCGCTGTCGAACGCGACGCATGCGGTTTTCGCGCGGATGCTGCGGGGCCTTGGCGAGGACGAGATCCGGATCGACCTCGATCCCGATCCCGACCGCGACGCCACCCGCGCCTGTTTCGCGCTGGCCGACCATCCGGGCATCTTCTCGCGCCTCGCCGGCGCGCTTGCGCTGGTGGGGGCGAACGTGGTGGACGCGCGGACCTACACCACCAAGGACGGCTATGCGACGGCCGTCTTCTGGATCCAGGATGCCGAGGGCTCGCCCTACGAGATCAGCCGCCTGCCGCGCCTGACCAGCATGATCGACAAGACGCTGAAGGGCGAGGTCGTGGCGCGCGAGGCCTTCCGTGACCGCGACAAGCTGAAGAAACGCGAGGCGCAGTTCCGCTTCCCGACCCACATCGTCTTCGACAACGACGGATCGGACATCTACACGATCATCGAGGTGGATACGCGTGACAGGCCGGGCCTGCTCTATGACCTGACGCGGACGCTGGCCGCCAACAACATCTACATCGCCTCTGCCGTGATCGCGACCTACGGGGCGCAGGTCGTGGACAGCTTCTACGTGAAGGACATGTTCGGGCTGAAGCTGCACCAGAAGACGCGGCAGGAGACGCTGGAAAAGAAGCTGCGCCAGGCGATCCTCGAGGGCGCGGAGCGGGCACAGCGGTGAAGCCGATCTCTCTCGCGCGCGGGTTCCTGACGGTCGGCGGCTGGACGCTGATGAGCCGCGGCGCGGGCTTTGCCCGCGACGTGATGATGGCGGCCTATCTGGGCGCGGGCCCGGTGGCCGAGGCCTTCCTCGTCGCCTTCTCGCTGCCCAACATGTTCCGCCGCTTCTTCGCCGAGGGTGCGTTCAACATGGCCTTCGTGCCGATGTTCGCCAAGAAGCTCGAGGGCGGCGAGGATGCGAAGGCCTTTGCCCGCGACGCCTTCTCGGGGCTCGCGGGGCTTCTCGTGGTCTTCACGCTGCTGGGCACGCTGCTCATGCCCTGGCTCGTCCTCGCCATGGCTTCGGGCTTCGTGGGCGACGCGCGCTTCGAACTCGCGGTCGAGTTCGGGCGCATCGCCTTCTCCTACATCCTCTTCATCTCGCTGGTGGCGCTGCTCTCGGGGGTGCTGAACGCCTTCGGCCGCTTCACCGAGGCGAGCTTCGTGCCGGTGCTGATGAACCTCATGTTCATCGCGGCCATGCTGGTGGCGGACCGCATGGGCTGGGACATGGGCCTGACGCTCGCCTGGACGGTGCCGGTGACGGGCGTGGCGCAGTTCCTTTTCACCTGGTTCGCGGCGCGCAGGCTGGGCTTCACGCTCTGGCCGCACCTGCCGCGGCTGACGCCGGACCTGAAGCGCCTCGCCGTGATCGCGGCCCCCGCCGTGCTGGCGGGCGGCGTGGTGCAGGTGAACCTGCTCGTCGGCCGGCAGGTGGCAAGCTTCACCGAGGGCGCGGTGGCCTGGCTCTCCTATGCCGACCGGCTTTACCAGCTGCCACTGGGTGTCGTGGGCATCGCCATCGGCACCGTGCTTCTGCCGGACCTCGCGCGCCGGCTGCGGGCGGGCGACGAGGCCGGCAGCCGCGCCTCGTTCAACCGCGGAACCGAGTTCGCGCTGATGCTGACGCTGCCTGCCGCCGTGGCGCTCGTGGTGATCGCCCTGCCGCTGACGCAGGTCCTGTTCCAGCGCGGCGCTTTCGGGGCCGAGGATGCCCGGAACACGGCGCTCGTGCTCGGCGCCTACGGTCTGGGATTGCCGGCCTTCGTGCTCCACAAGGTGCTGCAGCCGCTCTACTACGCGCGCGAGGATACGCGGCGCCCCTTCCACTATGCGCTCGTCTCGATGGGGGTGAACCTCGCCTTCGCGCTCGGGCTGATGCCGGTCATGGGCTTCCTCGCGGCGGCCCTCGCCACCACCGTCTCGGGCTGGGTCATGGTCTGGCAGCTCTGGGCGGGGTCTCGCGGGATGGGTGCTGCCAGCCGCCTCGACGAGCGGCTGCGCGCGCGGCTGCCGCGCATCATCGCGGCCGCGCTCTTCATGGGGCTGGTGCTTTACGGGGCGAACCGGCTGCTCGGCCCGCTCCTCGCCGAGCCGGGCTGGCGCTATCCGGTCCTCGCGGCGCTCGTGTCCGTGGGGATGGCGAGCTACTTCGGCGCGGGAGCGGCGATCGGCGCCTTCCGCCTGTCGGACCTGCGATCGCTCCGCCGCCGGGCCTGAGGGCGGCGGACGGGCTTCTTCCGCATCTGCGCCTTGCCAGCGGAGCCAGTGGCTCTCAGCGCCGGCGCAGCTTCTCCATCACCCGCGCCCAGCCGCCGGGGCTGACGGCAAAGGACAGAAGGAAGCCGGTCGCGAAGCCCGCAAGGTCGGCCACCCAGTCGTAGCCACCACCGAAGAAGAGCCCGAAGAAAAGCTGGATGCCGAGCAGCATCCCGATCAGGGTGAAGGCCCGGAACTGGTTCGAGCCGGTCGCCGCAAGGCGCGTCCAGATCAGGAAGGTGAAGGCGCCGACCAGCCCGTAATCCGCCGGATAGGCCCCGATCAGCGGCGCCCGCACGCCCGGGATCGCCGCATAGGCCAGCGCCCCGACCACGGCCGCGCCGAGAAAGACCGCCGCCACCGCCCAGGGCCGGAACACCTCGCCCACCATCTTCCCGAGCGCGAGCAGGATCACCACGGCCATCAGCGCATGCAGGAAGGTCGCGTGAACCAGCGGATAGGTCACGAGCCGGATCATCCCCTGCCAGGGGTAGGTGTGGGTCTCGAGCATGGCCCGCATCAGGTCGGGCGAGAAGGCGAACCGCTGCCAGGCGTCGAGCCGCCAGCCCTCGCCCCCGCCTGTGACGCCGCTCTGCCCGAGGCCGATCACCGCCTCCATCGCGATGATGGGCAGGGCCAGAAACCAAACCACCGCCGGCAGCGGATTGATCGGCGAAGCATTGTAATCGTCACGCATGGGGCACCCCGTCTGGCGCTGGCCGCCGCATTGACGACCCCTGCCCCGGGGGATAAGGCGAAAGCCACTCATTTACCAGACGGAGCCAACCATGACCGAGCCGGTCCAAACGCCTCAGGTCTTCCCCACCCGGGTCTTCTCCGGCATCCAGCCCTCCGGCGGGCTGACGCTGGGCAACTATCTCGGCGCGCTGAAGCGCTTTGCCGAGATGCAGAAGGACGGGGTCGAGACCATCTATTGTGTCGTCGACATGCATGCGATTACCGTCTGGCAGGACCCCGAGAAGCTGCGCCAGCAGACCCGCGAGATCGCCGCCGCCTTCCTCGCCGCGGGCGTCGATCCGGCACGGTCGATCCTCTTCAACCAGAGCCAGGTCACAGCCCATGTCGAACTGGCCTGGATCTTCAACTGCGTGGCCCGCATGGGCTGGATGAACCGCATGACGCAGTGGAAGGACAAGGCGGGCAAGAATGCCGAAGCCGCCTCGCTCGGCCTCTTTGCCTATCCCGCGCTGATGGCGGCGGACATCCTCGCCTACAAGGCGACGCATGTGCCTGTGGGCGAGGACCAGAAGCAGCATGTGGAACTGACCCGCGACATCGCGATCAAGTTCAACAACGACTACGGCGTCACCTTCTTCCCGGTGACCGAGCCGGTGATCGAGGGCGTGGCGACCCGCGTGATGAGCCTTCGGGACGGCACGAAGAAGATGTCGAAGTCCGATCCGTCGGATCAGAGCCGGATCAACATGACGGACGATGCCGACGCGATCACGCAGAAGATCCGCAAGGCCAAGACCGATCCCGAGCCGCTGCCGGAGACCCTCGAGGGGCTGAAGGAGCGCCCGGAAGCGCGCAACCTCGTGAACATCTACGCCGCGCTCTCGGGATCCACGCCCGAAGCGGTGGTGGCCGAATTCGCGGGCGCGCAGTTCGGAACCTTCAAGCCGAAGCTCGCCGAGCTTGCGGTGTCGGTGATGTCGCCGATCACCTCCGAGATGAACCGCCTGATGGCGGATCCGGCCGAGATCGACCGCATCCTCGGCGATGGCGCCGACCGGGCCGAGGCCGTGGCGCGGCCGATCCTCGACGAGGTCTACGACATCGTCGGCATGATCCGCTCCCGGCGCAGATGATCCGTCGGCTCGCCCGGGCGGTCCTCGGCCTCGCGCTGGTGGGCTCGCTCGTGGCGACCGGCTTCACGGCGGCGCGGATCGCCCACGACCCCGCACTTGCGCCCTTCACCGAGGCGGCGGCGCACGAGATCCGCGCCGCCACAGACCGGGCCATGGCCCGGCATGCCACGCCCGACGCGATCCTTGCGCGGCTCGCCGAGCACCTGGCCGAGGAGCCACCCAACCCGGTCGCCGTCGAGGCGCTGGCAGAGCTGGCGGCCGATCAGGGGATCGCCCTTCCCCCCGACATCGCGACCCGGCTCGCCCATGCGCGTGAGGCAAGCCCCTGGGAGGAGGCCGCGGGCTGTCTCGCCTGTCTCTGGGACGCGGCCTCCTGCGCTCTTTCGGCCGAGCTTCTGTGCCAGGCGCCCATGGTTCTGACGCCGGCGGGCGACGTGGCGGGCCTTGCGCGGGCGGGACAGGCCTGGGCAGGCGGTGAAGAGGTGGATCGGCTGGACCTTGTGCTCTCGGTCGCCGGGATCGGAGCGACGGCGGCTGTCCTTGTTTCGGGGGGAAGTTCGGCGACGGTCAAGCTGGGCGCCGGCGTCCTGCGGATGGCGCATCGGATGCGGCTCCTTTCGCCGCCCTTGACGCGTCTTGTCTCGCGCAGCGCGGCCACGGCCGTGGACTGGACGCGGTTGCCCTCGGTCCGATCGACGGCGGATGCGGCCGGGCTGCTGCGGCCCGAGGCGCTGCGGCCTCTGGCCGAAGTCGCCCGGAGCGTGGGCCGCATGGGCACTCATCTGTCGCCCGCCCAGACCCTGCACCTGCTGCGCCACATCGACGACCCCGCGGACGCTCGCCGTTTCGCCGCCGCCAGCGACGCCCTCGGGCCGCAGGCGGTGGCGCGGGTCGAGATGCTGGGCAAGGCGCGGTTCCTCAGAGCCACATTGCGCTGGTCTGACGTCACCCGCCAGCTCATGGCGAGCCTTGCCGCGCTCCTCGCATCGGCCGCGGCCCTGCTGAGCAGCGCACTTCAGAGCATGGGCCTCCGTCTTCTGCGCAGGCTGGCCTGACGTAAAGGCAAGAGGGAAGACTGCAGCCAGCACGCCCGGGACAAGCGATCACTAATTCGGCATCAGGGCCGGGGAATGCGCGATGGCTGCGATTCCCGGCGCCGGCAGGACGTCGCTGCGGGCGGCTGCGTTGCAGATCTAGCGCAGGCTGGCGGCAGCCAGAATGGCGCCGGGGCCCTCGTTCTGCAGGATGACGGCCAGAGGCTCCTCGCCCTCCGCCTTCGCTTCCATCGCGAGGGGTGCCTGTCCGCCCCAGTCTCCCACCACCTCCCAGGAGGTAACGATGTTGCGGTAGGTGACTGTCCGGCCCTCGTTCTCGCCGTGACCGATCTCCACGGTCTCCTCGGGCCGGAAGCGCACGACTTGCACCCGCACCGATTCGTCGAGCGGCGGGTCGGCCTCCGCATGGATGCGCAGGACGTCCCCGTGCCGCTCTAGCCACAATCCCACGCGCTCGGCCGACTGCATGTGCTTGAGGATCAGGGCCGCCACCTTCTCGGGCGCATGGCCCTCGACACGGTCAACCCCGCCCACGATCATCTGCGGCGTGTAGATCGTCCGGCTGCCGACGGCGCGGGCATAAGATTTCTGACGTTGGGTGAACCTCGGATCGGCGAACTGGTCCTCCCAGCCGATGTAATCCCAGTAATCCACGTGAAGCGCGAGCGGGATCACACGAGGATCCGCCGTGAGCGCGGCCAGGAACGCATCGGCCGGCGGGCAGGACGAGCAACCTTGCGACGTGAAGAGCTCGACCACCACGGCAGGTTGCGACTGGGCCTGAGCGGTGCCTGCAATGCCCAGAAAAAGGGCGCAAGCGGCGCCGAGCGTCCATCGCATCTGCCTGAGATCCTCGTATTGTCCTTCCCCTGTTCTAGCCGTGCCTGCCGCAGGCGTTCCAATCAAGGTTTTGCGAGGCCGCGCTGCAAAAAAGCCGCAGGATGGCTCTGGATTTTCGGCATACCTCGGTATACAAGTCCGCCATCTCCCTTGCGCGACCACAGCCGGTGGGGCAAAACGCGCGCGGAGCACAAGCCCAACCCTCGCCACGGCGCCAGGAGGAACGCATGACCGTCACCGTCGGACACGACAGCCAGAAGACCCGCAAGACCCTTAATGTCGGCGGCTCGAGCTATGCCTACTATTCGATTCCGGCGGCGGAGGAAGCCGGTCTCGGCCAGTTCGCGCGCCTGCCTGCCTCGCTGAAGGTGGTTCTGGAGAACATGCTGCGCTTCGAGGACGGCAAGACGGTCTCGGTGGACGACATCCGCGCCTTCTCGGACTGGGGCGCGAATGGCGGCAAGAACCCGCGCGAGATCGCCTATCGCCCGGCCCGCGTGCTGATGCAGGACTTCACCGGCGTTCCCGCCGTGGTGGACCTTGCCGCGATGCGCGACGGCATCCTCGGCCTCGGCGGGGACGCGCAGAAGATCAACCCGCTGAACCCGGTGGATCTGGTGATCGACCACAGCGTGATGATCGACGAGTTCGGCAACCCGCGCGCCTTCCAGATGAACGTGGACCGCGAATACGAGCGGAACATGGAGCGCTACACCTTCCTCAAGTGGGGTCAGAAGGCGTTCGACAATTTCCGCGTGGTGCCGCCGGGAACCGGCATCTGCCACCAGGTGAACCTCGAATATCTCGCGCAGACGGTCTGGACCGACAAGGACCAGGACGGCATGGAAGTGGCCTATCCGGACACGCTGGTCGGCACCGATTCGCACACCACCATGGTCAACGGCCTCGCCGTGCTGGGCTGGGGCGTGGGCGGGATCGAGGCCGAGGCCGCGATGCTGGGCCAGCCGGTCTCGATGCTGATCCCCGAAGTGGTGGGCTTCAAGCTCACCGGCACCATGATGGAAGGCACGACGGCCACCGACCTCGTGCTGAAGGTCGTGCAGATGCTGCGCAAGAAGGGCGTGGTGGGCAAGTTCGTGGAGTTCTACGGCGAGGGCCTCGACCGGCTGCCGCTGGCGGACCGCGCCACCATCGCCAACATGGCCCCGGAATACGGCGCGACCTGCGGCTTCTTCCCGATCGACGGCGAGACGCTGCGCTACCTGCGCCAGACGGGTCGCGACGAGGCGCGCATCGCGTTGGTCGAAGCCTATGCCAAGGCCAACGGCATGTGGCGCGACGCGGATTACGAGCCGATCTACACCGACACGCTGCACCTCGACATGGGCGAGATCGTGCCCGCCGTCTCCGGCCCGAAACGCCCGCAGGATTACCTGCCGCTGACCGAAGCCAAAGCCGGCTTTGCGAAGGAGATGGAGGCGACCTTCAAGCGCCCGCTGGGCAAGGAAGTGGCCGTTGCCGGGCAGGACTGGACCATGTCCTCGGGCAAGGTGGTGATCGCCTCGATCACCTCCTGCACCAACACCTCCAACCCCTCGGTGCTGATCGGCGCGGGGCTGGTGGCGCGCAAGGCCCGCGCGCTGGGACTTAACAGCAAGCCCTGGGTCAAGACCTCGCTCGCCCCCGGATCGCAGGTGGTGTCGGAATATCTGGAGGCCGCGGGCCTGCAGGAAGACCTCGACGCCATCGGCTTCAACCTCGTGGGCTACGGCTGCACCACCTGCATCGGCAACTCCGGCCCGCTGGCGCCGGAAATCTCGACCGCGATCAACGAGGGCGACCTTGTCGCGACCGCGGTGCTCTCGGGCAACCGCAACTTCGAGGGCCGGATCAGCCCGGACGTGCGGGCGAACTACCTCGCCTCGCCGCCGCTGGTGGTGGCCTATGCGCTGGCCGGTGACATGAACATCGACCTGACCTCGGAACCGCTCGGCATGGGCACCAATGGTCCGGTCTACCTCAAGGACATCTGGCCGACCAACGAGGAGATCGCGACGCTGGTCGAAAAGACCGTCACCCGCGAGGCGTTCCAGAGGAAATACGCCGACGTCTTCAAGGGCGACGCGAAGTGGCAGGGTGTGGAGACCACGGACAGCGAAACCTACGACTGGCCGCCGAGCTCGACCTACATCCAGAACCCGCCCTACTTCCAGAACATGTCGAAGGAGCCGGGCGTCATCACCGACATCATCGGTGCGCGCGTGCTGGCGCTCTTGGGCGACATGATCACCACCGACCACATCTCGCCCGCCGGGTCCTTCAAGGACACGACCCCGGCCGGCAAGTATCTGGTGGAGCGGCAGGTGGCCCCGCGGGAGTTCAACTCCTACGGCTCGCGCCGCGGCAACCACGAGGTGATGATGCGCGGCACCTTCGCGAACATCCGCATCAAGAACGAGATGCTGGACGGGGTGGAAGGCGGCTACACGCTCGGGCCGGACGGGCAGCAGACCTCGATCTTCGACGCCTCGATGGCCTATCAGGCTGCCGGGACGCCGCTCGTGATCTTCGGCGGTATCGAATACGGCGCGGGCTCGAGCCGCGACTGGGCGGCCAAGGGCACGGCGCTCCTTGGCGTCAAGGCGGTGATCGCGGAGAGCTTCGAGCGCATCCACCGGTCGAACCTCGTCGGCATGGGCGTGATCCCGTTCGAGTTCACCGAAGGCGAGACCCGCAAGACGCTGGGGCTGAAGGGCGACGAGACCGTGACGATCGAGGGTCTCTCGGGCGATCTCAAGCCGCTCTCGCTGGTGCCCTGCACCATCACCTACGGCGACGGCACGGTGAAGACGATCCAGCTCAAGTGCCGGATCGATACCGAGATAGAGGTCGAATACGTCGAGCACGGCGGCGTGCTGCACTACGTGCTGCGCGACCTCGCCTCGGCCTGAACGCATTGACATCTTGACGCAGAAGACCCCGGAGAGGATCCGGGGTCTTTCCTTTTCGCGGCTGCCGCTCGACCATCATTCCGCCCCATTGGAATGGGACTCCGTTTCCGGTTGAAACCTTTACAGAGTGCACTCATGACCCTGACCACCCAGCAGCAGCTTCTTGTCGAGCAGCGTCTGACGAACGACAAGAAATCGACGCTCGTCGCCTATGTTCTCTGGTTCTTCACTGCCGGCCTTGGCGGACACCGGTTCTACATGGGCAAGACCGGCTCGGCCGTCGCCATGCTGATCCTGACGATCCTCGGCTTCCTGACGCTCATCATCTACATCGGAGGCATCCTGCTGCTGATCGTGGCCGTCTGGGCGCTCGTCGACGCGTTCCTCATCCCCGGCTGGATCGAGGACAGCACTCGTACGGCGCGCGCACGGATATCGCGGGAGATCGAGGGGCTTAGGCTGGCGGACTGAGCTCAGGGCGCGGCAGAGGCCGCCTTTTCCATCGCCGGGCGGATCGTCTCTTCGACTACCCGCTCGGTCAGCGGTCCCGGGAAGCGAAGGACAATCCGTCCCTCGCCGTCAATCACGTAGGTCTCAGGCACGCCGTAGACGCCCCAGTCGAGCGCCATCCGGCCGTTCGCATCGGCACCGAGCGTCGCGTAGGGATTGCCGAGCTCGTCCAGAAAGGCCTGCGCGTTCTCGGGTTTGTCCTTGTAGTTGACGCCGTGGATCTTCACGCCCTCGGCCGCCAGCGCCTCCAGCGTCGGCGCCTCGACCCGGCACGGGGCGCACCAGCTCGCCCAGTAGTTCACGAGCTTCACGCCCGGCTCGCGGAGGACCGCATCGGTGAAGGGCGGAGCATCCGCCATGGCCGTCGTCACCACCGCCGGAGCCGGCTTGCCGGCCAGCGCCGAAGGAAGCTCGTCCGGATTCCCGCGCTGCATTCCGACGAAGAACATCACGGCAAGTCCGCCGAAGAGCACGGGCGGCACGAACATGAGCGCTTTAGCCATCGGTGCGCCCCTGCCGCCGTTCGACCTCGCGCAGCATCCTGCGCACCCGTGCCCCACGCCACAGCGACATCACCACCAGACCCGCCAGCAGCGTGATCGAAGCGCCATAGGCCGTCAGCACGGAGAAGGCATATTTGCCGAGGTCCGGGATCATGCCATCCGCTCCCGCGCGAGCAGCGCCTGCACGCGCCGGACGCGGATCTCGGTCCGGGTGCGCAGCAGCACCAGCGTCAGGAACAGAAGGACGAAGCCGCCGATGCAGACGAGGAGCGGGAAGTAGAACGCGTCGGCCACGTTCTCCTCCTTGTCGAGCGAGAGAGACGCGCCCTGATGCAGGCCCTGGTTCCAGAAGTTCACGGCATAGCGGCTGAGCACGGCGAAGACCGAGCCCACGATGCAGAGCACCGATGTCAGGTCTGCCGCGGTATCCGGGTTCTCGATCGCCTGCCAGAGCGCGATATAGCCGAGGTAGAATAGCGCGAGGATCAGGAACGAGGTCAGTCGCGGATCCCAGGCCCACCAGGTGCCCCACATCGGCTGGCCCCAGACCGCACCGGTGACGAGCGCCACGACCGTGAAGGTCAGCCCGACAGGTCCTGCGGCCTTGGCGGCCAGCGCCGAGACATGGTGCCGCCGCACCAGCCAGATCAGCGAGGCAGCCAGCATCATCAGCCAGGCGTTGATTGCCATCAGGGCCGATGGAACGTGCAGGTAGATGATCTTGACGGTCGATCCCTGCTTGTAGTCGTCAGGGGTGAAGAAGAACCCCCAGACCAGCCCGACCAGCAGGCACAGGAACGCGCCTGCCGCCGCCCATGGCAGCGCGATGGAGGAGGTCTCCATGAACTTCTTCGGGTTGGCGTATTCCCAGATCGACATGGCCATGGAGCTAGGCGGTTCCCTCTCGCGATGCAAGCCGCGACTTCGTTACCGTAGATTTATCCGTACGGCCGCCGCTGAGGCGAAAGGTAGCAGGGCCGCGACGCCCGCCGTGATGCCGCCAAGGAGGAGGAAGGGCGTCGAGACATCCATCCCGGCCGCTCCCCGGCGCACCGCCTCGGCTCCGAAGACCAGCGTCGGCACATAGAGTGGCAGGACCAGAAGGCTCAGCAGCAGCCCGCCCCGCTTCAGTCCCACCGTGAGCGCCGCGCCGAAGGTGCCGATCACCGAGAGCGCGGGCGTGCCGATGGCGAGTGACGCCAGAAGCAGCGGATAGCCCTCGGGCGGCAAGTTCATCAGCAGCCCGAGGAGCGGCGAGGCGAGCGTCAGCGGCAGCCCGGTCACGATCCAGTGCGCGGCGGCCTTGACCGCCACGACGCCCTCGAGCGGGATCGGGGCCGTGGCCAGCAGGTCGAGCGACCCGTCCTCGTGGTCGAGCGCGAAGATCCGGTCGAGCGAGAGGAGGCAGGCCAGCAGCGCGCCGACCCAGAGGATGCCGGGCGCGATCTTCGCCAGCGTCGCGGGCTCGGGCCCGACGCCCAGCGGCACGAGCACCGCCACCAGCAGGAAGAAGGCGAGGCCGAGGCCGAAGCCGCCGCCGGCCCGCAGCGCGAGCCGCAGGTCGCGAAGCAGGAGCGCGATCATGCCGTCACCCCCGCAAAGGGATCGTCCTGCGCGGCGGCAAGTCCGGGCCGGTCGGCCCGGAAGGCGGCGAGGTCGAGCAGCGCCGCCTCGTCAAGCCCGAGGTCGATATGCGTCGCCATCAGGGCCGAGCCGCCCCCTGCCAGATGCTCTCGCACCACGGTCCCGAACAGCGCGACCGAGGCGGTATCCAGCGAGACGGTAGGCTCGTCGAGGACCCAGAGCGGCCGGCCGGTCACGAGCAGCCGCGCGAGCCCGAGCCGCCGCTTCTGCCCGGCCGAGAGGTTCTGAGCCTGCCGGTCGGCAAGCGCGGAAAGGTTCATCCGCTCCATCGCGCCGGCTGCCTCGCGGGTGCCGTAGATCGCCGCCCAGAAGGCGAGGTTCTCGGCCACCGTCAACGTGGCCTTCAGGCCGTCGGCATGGGCCGCATAGGCCACCGCCTCGGGCGGCATCGAGATCTCTCCCGCCACGGCCGGCTGCAGGCCCGCCACCGTGCGCAGGAGCGTGGTCTTGCCGATGCCGTTTGGCCCGCGCAGGATCAGCGCGGCGCCCGACGACAGCCGGAAGCTCACGCGCTCGAGCACGGTGACGCCGCCGCGGGCGCAGGCGAGATCGGTGACGGTCAGGTCCATGGCCCTGCCCTAGCGCATCCCTTGCGGCGGCGGAAGGGCCTGACGCCGACCCGATCAGACGGACGAGAGCCTTCTGCCGCGGGTCGCGAGAGGCCGCGGCCGGTGTGCGGGCCGGTTCGGACCCGCGCAAGGAAGCGAAAAGGATCAGGTCCTCCACCCGGAGTGCAGGCAAGCAGGCGGGTGGGTGCGCTGCAACGGAGAAGAGGGCCGTCCGGCGCAGGCGTCTCAGACCGGCAGGAGGGCGATGGCGACCCGCCTGCCTTCCGACAGGAGCACGTTGTAGGTGCGGCAGGCTGCGGGCGAGGCCATGACCTCGACCCCGATGCCGGCCTCTTCCAGCGCGGCCCGGAAGTCGGGCGGCACATGAGCCACGTCGCCGCCCGTCCCGACGAAGAGCACGTCGATCCGGCCCGCCAGCGCGAGCGGCGCCTCGGTGTCGCCCAGCCCGCCCCAGGGGCCCGCGCTCCAGGGCGAGATCAGGCAGGCGCCCTCGAGCACTTGCCCCCCGATGCGGAAATAGCCGGGGCCGTAGCCCTCGACCGGCTGGGCGCTGTCATAGGTGATCTCGGTCAGGCGCATGTCGGATCCTCCGGTTCGGCCGGACCGGTGATCGGGCACCGGCCGGCGTGGGCTGCCGGGGAAGGCCGGACGATGCGCGGCCGAAGGCCCCGGCGAGGGAGGCGGTCAGGGAACACAGGCGACCGCGACGGGCACGGAACCGGTGCGGGCGGCGCGCCGCCCGCCGGTCAGGCGTCGATATTGGCGAACTGCGTGCCCGCCTTGCTGTCCTTCTTCGGACCGCCCCGGTCCACGCCGAGGTAGAGCACGATGTTCTTGGCCATGTAGATCGAGGAATAGGTCCCGATCACCACGCCGAAGGTGATGGCGAAGACGAAGCCGCGGATCACGTCGCCGCCGAAGACGAGCAGCGAGACGAGCGCGATCAGCGTCGTCATCAGCGTCATGATCGTCCGGCTCAAGGTCTCGTTCACCGAGAGGTTCATCACGTCGCGCAGAGCCATGGTCTTGTACTTCACGAGGTTCTCGCGGAGTCGGTCGAAGACGACCACGGTGTCGTTGATCGAATAGCCCAGCACGGTCAGCAGCGCCGCCACCGTTGTCAGGTCGAACTTGATCTGGAAGAGCGCGAAGACGCCGATCGTCACCAGCACGTCGTGGATCAGTGCCGCAACCGAACCGATCGCGAACTGCCACTCGAACCGCAGCCAGATGTAGAACGCGATCCCGGCGCAGGCGGCCGCGACCGCCATGACCGCAGACCAGATCAGCTCTCCCGAAACCTTGGGCCCGACCGATTCCACGGACGGGAAGGCGATCCCGGGATCCACCGTCTGCAGCGCGGCCTCGACCTGGCCGATCTGCTCGGGCGTGATCGACTGCGTGGCGTCCTGCGCCCCGATCCGGACCATGGCCACGTGCTGATCCTCGCGGAAGCCCGGGTCGAAGACTTCGGTGATCGAGATGTCGCCAAGTTGCAGCCCCTGCAGCGCGTCACGGTAGGCGCCGACATCGACGGGCTGCGTGGATTCCGTGCGGATCGTCGTGCCGCCACGGAAGTCGATGCCGAAGTTGAGCCCGAGCGTGAGCCAGGCCACGAGTGAGGCGGCCATCAGGAAGATCGAGAAGCCGAATGTGACCGGCGCGAACCGGAAGAAGTCGATGTTCGTCTTTTCGGGGCAGAGCTTGAGGCGGAAGGCCATGGAATGTCCTCAGACGACGATCGTGCGCGGACGCCGCCGGGCGAACCAGGTGGCGATCAGGATCCGGGTGACGTAGACGGCCGTGAAGACCGAGGTGAAGATGCCGATGGTCAGCGTGACGGCGAAGCCGCGGACCGGCCCCGCGCCCACGAGGAACATGATGACCGCGACGAGGAAGGTCGTCGCGTTGGCGTCCACGATGGCCGAGAGCGCCTTCTCGAAGCCGAGCTCGATGGCGCGGCCGGGCTGCTTGCCTTGCCGCAACTCCTCGCGGATCCGCTCGAAGATCAGCACGTTGGCATCGACCGCGACACCGATGGTGAGCACGATGCCCGCGATACCCGGCAGGGTCAGCGTCGCCCCGATGACCGAGAGCAGCGCGAGGATCGCCAGCATGTTGATGGCAAGCGCGACGTTCGCCAGCACGCCGAACCAGCCGTAGCTCGCGATCATGAAGGTCACGACGGCGATCATGCCGACGATGGCGGCAAGACGCCCCGCATCGATCGAGTCCTGACCGAGTTCCGGGCCGATGGTGCGTTCCTCGAGGAAGGTCATCTCTGCCGGAAGGGCGCCTGCGCGCAGGAGCACGGCGAGTTCGGTCGACTCCTCCACCGAGAAGTTGCCGGTGATGATGCCCGAGCCGCCGGCGATATGCGCCTGGATCACCGGCGCCGAGATCACCTCGTCGTCGAGGACGATGGCGAAGGGCTTGCCGATGTTCTCGGCGGTGTAGTCGCCGAAGGCGCGCGCCCCGGTCGGATTGAAGCGGAAGCTGACCGCCGGGCGGTTGTTCTGGTCGAAGGACGGCTGCGCGTCGACGAGTTCCTCGCCGGTGACGACGGGCGAGCGATCGAGGACGTAAAAGATCCCCTGCTCGTTGGCCGAGGGCAGCACGAGGTCGCCATTCGCGGCGGGCTGGGCTTCGGCCGTGCGGCCGAGCACCGGGTGGAAGGTCAGCTTGGCAGTCGTGCCGATCAGCGACTTCAGTTCGGCCGCCGAGCCGATCCCGGGCACCTGGATCAGGATGCGGTCCTCGCCCTGGCGCTGGATCGTGGGCTCGCGGGTGCCGACCTCGTCCACGCGGCGGCGGATGATCTCGAGGCTCTGCTGCACGGTCCGGCTGTCCATCGCCGTGCGCTCGGCATCGGTCAGCCGCACGGAGACCACGTCGCCCTGCCCCGAGACCTCGATGTCGCTCTGGCCCATGCCGGTGAAGGAAATGACTGGCTGGGCAAGCTGGCGCACGGCCTCGACGGCAGCGGAGAGGCCCTCGGGCCGCGAGACCGCCACGCGCAACTCGCCCGGAGGGGCGGTCTGGCGGCGGATCGAGCCGACCTCGTCACGAAGGCCGCGCAGCGCGTCGCGCACGTCCGGCCAGAGCGCGTCCATCCGCGCGGCATAGACGTCCTCGACCTGGACCTCGGCCAGGAGATGGGCGCCGCCCCGGAGGTCGAGCCCCAGGTTGACGATGCTCGAGGGCATCCATTCGGGCCAGAGCCCCACCGCCTCGGTCTGCGCGGGCGATGCGGTTCCGCCGGCCTTCTCGACCGCGGCAACCGCGTCATTGTGCGTTTCGACGCGGCCGTAGAAGAAGTTGGGGGAGGCGTAGAGAATGGCGAGGGCACAGATGCCCCAGATCAGAACGCGTTTCCAAACGGGGAAGTGGAGCATCTGGACCGGACCCCGGATCAGGCGGCAGCAGGTTCGGTCTTGGACATGACCTGAACGATGGTGGACTTCATCACGCGGACTTTCACGCCTTCGGAGATCTCCACGTCGACGATGCCGTCCTCATGGACCTTGACCACCTTGCCGAGGATGCCGCCGCCGGTGAGCACCTGGTCGCCGCGGCGCAAGGCCTCGACCATCGCCTTGTGTTCCTTGAGTTTCTTCTGCTGCGGACGGATCAGCAGGAAATACATGATCACGAAGATCAGGATCAGCGGCACGAAACTGGTGAAGGCGCCGGCAGCGCCGCCGGGGGCGGCGGCCTGGGCGAAGGCGGGGGTCACGAACATGGACGTCCTCTTGGATTCACCCGGGGATCAGGCCCGGACTTCGGCGGGGCGCACCCTATCCGCGGGGTGCCGCGATGGCAACAAGCCATGCCGGGCCATATATGCGCGATCCCGGCCGATCCAAGACCGCAATGGAAGAGGATGGCCGCTGCCGGTCGTCCCGTCGGGAACAGGGCCGGTCGGTCCCCGTTGCATTCGTTGATCCCGCCGGTTGCCGGGCCACGAGCCCGGCGCCGCCCATGACGAGGAGGAAACCCATGTCGAGGACCATCGCCGTTGCCGTCGCAGCCCTGCTGGCCGCCCCCGCCTTCGCCCAGGACGTGCCGCGCAGCGCCCAGAACCCGGAGGATGCGCCTGGACAGCCGGGCTATGCCGAACGCACCGCCACCTTCACCTCGGTGGATGGGACGCCCATCGGAAAGGCCACGATCGCGCCGCTGCCGCACGGCGTCCTCTTCACTCTAGACCTGCAAGGTCTGCCGGCAGACAGCTGGCTCGGCTTCCATATCCACGAGAATGGCGAGTGCGATGCCCAGGGCGGATTTGAGTCCGCCGGCGGGCACTTCTCGATCTCGGGCACGGACCATGGGTTGATGGTCGAGACCGGACCGCATTCGGGCGACATGCCGAACCAGTATGTCGGCGCCGACGGGATCCTGCGCGCGCAGGTCTTCAACACCTTTGTCCAGCTCGGGGGCGACATTGCGTCGGATCTGGCCGGGCGGGCGCTGATGCTGCACTCCGGCCCGGACGATTACGTCAGCCAGCCTTCCGGCGCCGCGGGCGACCGCATCGCCTGCGCCGTGATCGAGTAGGACGGTCGCACCCGCGGGTCCGCGGAAGATTCCGGTTCACCTGACCTGTCGGATCGGGCATTAGAAGCCCGATCCTCAGGCGTCCGACGGTTCGGGCCCCGGGGCTCGGTTCTTCAGCGAAGGTGATCCCATGCACGACATCCGCATCATCCGCGAGTTCCCCGAACGGTTCGACGCCGCCCTGTCGCGGCGCGGCCTCTCGGCGCTCTCGGGCGAGATCCTCGCCATCGACGAGGCGCGGCGGTCGAAGATCCTTGCGGCCGAGACGGCACAGGCCGAGCAGAACCGGGCCTCCAAGGAAGTGGGCGCGGCCAAGGCGCGGGGCGACGAGGCCGAATTCGAGCGCCTGCGCGCGCTCGTCGCCGAGAAGAAGGCCGAGGTGGCGCGCCTGAACGAGGAAGCGTCTGCCGAAGACGCTCGCCTGCGCGAAATGCTGGTGGCGCTGCCGAATGCCCCCCTCGACGAGGTGCCCGACGGCCCGGACGAAAGCGCCAACGTCGAGATCCGCCGCTGGGGCACGCCGCGCAGCTTCAACTTCGCGCCGAAGGAGCATTTCGAGATCGCGGGCGTGAAGCCGGGCATGGATTTCGCCACGGCCGCCAAGCTTTCGGGCAGCCGCTTCGTGATGCTGAAGGGCGCGGTGATCCGCGTCCATCGGGCGCTCGCGCAGTTCATGCTCGACACCCATGTGACCGAGCACGGGCTGACCGAAACCTGGACGCCGGTTCTGGTCAAGGACGACGCCATGTTCGGCACCGGGCAACTCCCGAAGTTCGCCGAGGACAGCTACCAGACCACGAACGGCTGGTGGCTGATCCCCACCGCGGAGGTGACGCTGACCAACACCGTCGCGGGCGAGATCCTCGACGAGGCGCAGCTTCCGATCCGCATGACGGCCCATACCCAGTGCTTCCGCTCGGAGGCGGGCAGCGCGGGCAAGGACACGTCCGGCATGCTGCGCCAGCACCAGTTCGAGAAGGTCGAGATGGTCTCGATCACGACGCCCGAGACCTCGCTGGCCGAACACGAGCGCATGACCCGCTGCGCCGAGGCGATCCTGCAGAAGCTGGGCCTGCCCTACCGCACCATCGTCCTCTGCACCGGCGACATGGGCTTCGGCGCGACCAAGACCCACGACCTTGAGGTCTGGCTGCCGGGACAGAACACCTACCGCGAGATCAGCTCGGTCTCGGTCTGCGGCGACTTCCAGGCCCGGCGGATGAACGCCCGTTTCCGTCCCGCCGGCGGCGGCAAGCCCGAGTTCGTCCACACGCTGAACGGTTCGGGCCTCGCGGTGGGCCGCTGCCTGATCGCCGTGATCGAGAACGGGCAGCAGGAGGACGGCTCGGTCGAACTGCCCGAGGCGCTGCATCCCTATCTCGGCGGCAAGACCCGCATCTCGGCGGACGGCACGCTGGAATGAAGCGGAACGTGGGCGGCCTCACGGGGCCGCTTCTCCCGGCTCGGGGCGGACGCGGCCAGCGCACCTGCTTCGAGGCGGCGAAGGCTTCTGGCGCGGCGGCCGCGCGCGAAGCCCTGCTTCGGCCTGGCCTCAGCCGTTGCCCCAGATGACCTTCACGTAGTTCTGCGTCTCGCGATAGGGCGGGATGCCGGAATGCTTCTCGACCGCCTTAGGTCCTGCGTTGTAGGCGGCGAGTGCAAGCTGCCAGGTTCCGAACTTCGTGTACATCATCTTGAGGTAACGCGCCCCGCCCTCGAGGTTCTGGTGCGGATCGTTGATGTTCACGCGCAGAAGCTGCGCCGTGCCCGGCATCAGCTGCGCGAGGCCCGTGGCGCCCTTGACCGACACGGCGCCGGGGTTCCAGCCTGACTCCTGCTGGACCAGGCGCAGGAAGAGTTGCTCCGGCACGCCATGCTTGCGGGCGACGGATTTGGCGACCTCGAGATACTCGCCCTTGTAGCGCCCGCTGTAGCGCGCCGTCGGCAGCGCGGCCGGGATCTGCTCGACCTTCGGCTTCAGCCGGACGGAGCCCTCGTACTGCTGCGAGAGCCGGCCATCGAGGAGCTTCGTCTGGGACCTGAAGATCCCGGCCCGGTTCATCGTGGATCGCTGGAGCTTCAGCCCGTCGGCGAAAGCCTCGGACGTTCCGCCGGCGAGGCCGCAGAAAAGCGTCGCCACGCCCAATGCGCCGATCAAATGCCGCATGAAAACAACCTTCATCTGTCCCGCCCGAACGATACACGGAATCCTGAAGCCTTCGCCACAGTTTTGAACACAACCTGTGGAGGTGTTTCGGGCGATTCCGGTCCTGAACGCACTCCCTTCGGGGCAGCCTGCAGCGTTGCGGGGGGACCCGGGGCGGTATAGGCATTCCATTAACCAGATCCGGGGCACCCTGCCCCGGCCAGAAGAATCGGAGGAAGCATGGCGGGCTCGGTCAACAAGGTCATCATCATCGGCAACCTCGGACGCGATCCCGAGGTGCGCAGCTTCCAGAACGGCGGCAAGGTGGTGAACCTGCGGATCGCCACGTCCGAGCAGTGGCGGGACCGCGCCTCGGGCGAGCGGAAGGAGCGGACGGAGTGGCACTCCGTCGCCATCTTCGACGAGAACCTGGCCCGAGTGGCCGAACAATATCTGCGCAAGGGGTCGACGGTCTACATCGAGGGCCAGCTCGAGACCCGCAAGTGGCAGGACCAGTCCGGGCAGGACCGCTACTCGACCGAAGTCGTCCTGCGCCCGTTCCGCAGCGCGCTGACGATGCTCGGCGGCCGGGGCGAAGGCGCCGGCGCCGGGGGTGGCATGGGCGGCGGCTACGAGGACCGTGGCGGCTCAGACAGCTACGACAGCTATGGCGGCGGTGCGCGCAGCGGCTCGTCGAGTCCCGCGGCCGGCGGCCGGCGCAACGATCTGGACGACGAGATCCCGTTCTGAGGCATTAGCCTCAGCATCCGAAAAGTCGAACGAGGAAACCCTCTACCGCCAGCGCGGTTGAGGGTTTTTGCGTCCGGAGGCAGAGGACACAGGCTGTCGCCAGCGGTCGCAGAGGTCAGCGGCCGCAACGCGGGCTCTCATCGTCGGGCCTCGGCGTCCGGCTCGAAGCGCAGCAGGCGGAGCGCGTTGAGCGTCACAAGGACGGTCGCGCCCGTATCGGCGAGGATGGCGAGCCAGAGCCCGGTGATCCCGAGGATCGAGGTCACGAGGAACACGCCCTTCAGTCCCAGCGCCACGACGATGTTCTGGCGGATGTTGCGCATCGTGGCGCGGGCGAGACGGATCTGCGCCGCCACATCCGTCACCCGGTCGCGCAGGATGGCCGCATCGGCCGTCTCGAGCGCGACGTCGGTCCCCGATCCCATGGCCACGCCCACGGTCGCGGCCTTCAGGGCGGGCGCATCGTTTATGCCGTCGCCGATCATCATGACACCGCCGGCCGCAGCCATGTCACGGACGGCCGCGAGCTTGTCCTCGGGGCGCATCCGGGCACGGAACGCCAGTCCGAGCCGCGTGGCGATGGCCTCGGCCGTGCCCGGGTTGTCTCCCGTGAGCATCGTCGCACCGACACCCAGTCCTGCCAGTTGGCGGATCGCTTCGGCGGCATCCGCACGTGGCTCGTCGCGCAGCGCGATCAGTCCCAATGCCTCCCCTTCGCGGAAGAGGACGGCGACCGTCTTGCCCTCGGCCTCGAGCATCTCGACCCGTGTGCCTGAGGCCGCGTCCAGCGCCCCCCGATCGGCGGCAAAGGACGGGCTGCCGACCCAGGTTCGCAGGCCGTCGATCCGCGCCTCGGCACCGTGGCCGGCAAGGCTGCGCGCATCCAGCGCCGTCAGCGGGAGCACACCGGAATCGCTGGCCTTCCGCAGGATCGCCTGCGCAAGCGGATGGCTTGACGCCCCTTCCACCGCCGCCGCGAGAGCCAGGACGCGCGTCTCGTCCCCGCCGCCGAGCGCGATCATGTCCGTCACCTCGGGCCTGCCACGCGTCAGGGTTCCGGTCTTGTCGAAGGCCACCTGCCGGACGGTCGCCATTGCCTCGACCACCGCGCCGCCCTTCAGCAGCAGGCCGCGCCGCGCGCCCGACGCAAGGGCCGAGGCGATGGCAGCCGGCACCGAGATCACCAGCGCGCAGGGGCAGCCGATCAGCAGAAGAGCGAGGGCGCGATAGATCCAGGTCTGCCAGTCGGCGCCCATGGCGAGCGGCGGCACCAGCGCCACCGCCACCGCCAACCCCACGATCAGCGGCATGTACCAGCGGCTGAACCGGTCGATGTAGCGCTCGGTCGGCGAGCGCGCCGCCTCGGCCTCCTCGACGAGGCGGATGATGCGGGCAATCGTGCTGTCACCCGCCGCGCGCGTCGCGCGAATGCGGAAGGCGGCATCCGTGGCGACGGCGCCCGCGAAGACCGCCTCGCCCGGACCGCGATCGACGGGAATGCTCTCGCCCGTGACGGGGCTCTCGTCGATGCTTCCCCGCCCGTCCAGGATCTCGCCGTCGACCGGAATTCGGTCACCCGGCCGGACGTGCAGCACATGGCCCGGCACGAGGCTCTCCGCCGGCACCTCCACAATCCGGTCGCCCCGCTCGAGCCGCGCCGTCTCGGGGACGAGGCGGGCCAGTGCGCGGATACCATCGCGCGCCCGATCGGCCGCGACACCCTCCAGCACCTCCCCGACGGCGAAGAGGAAGATGACGACCGCCGCCTCTTCCGCCGCACCGATGAAGAGCGCGCCGGTGGCGGCGACGGTCATGAGGGACTCGATGGTGAAGGGCTGGCCCAGACGCGTTGCTGCCCAGGCGCGGCGGGCCACCGGAACGAGACCGACGAGGCAGGCCAGGATGAAGGCGGCATCGCCCACCGGGTCCGGCGCGGCAAGGCCCGTGCCCCAGGCGAGGACGAGCAGCGTCCCGGTCAGGAGGACGAGCCGCCCTTTCGCCGTCGCATGCCACGGCAGACGCGTCTGCGTGGCCTCCTGACTGCGGGACGGCTGGTCCGGATCCGTGGCGCGGTCGCCGGTCACGGCGGAAGCCATCGCCTCGGCTCCGTGTGGCGCATGGCCTGCCGTCGAACTGCAGGCGCCGCCGCATCCGCAGGCCGCTTCGCCTTCGGTGGCCAGCATCGGCAGGACGAAGGACTTCGGGGCGCGCTCGCGCGGGGCGATGCCGAAGCCGAGCCGGCGCACCGTGTCCTCGACGGCCTCCGGCGCACCGCACGCCCGGTCGAGCGTCAGCTTCAGGCGCTCGGACATGATCGTGACCTCGACGTCGCTCACCCCCGGCAGTCGGTCCACCGCATCGCGCACCTTCCGCGCGCAGGACGCGCAGTCCATTCCACTGACGCGCCATTCCAGCACCGAGGCCACCGCTTCGCTCGTCATCACCGTCTCCCGCCCGTCGGGCGCTTGTTACCATCGATTCTGGACCCTAATGTCTCCAGCAACTATAGGTTCAAGAGGTTTCTCATGCTCACCATCGGAAAGCTCTCGGAAGCTGCGGGCGTCAAGGTGCCCACCATCCGCTACTACGAGCAGATCGGCCTTCTGCCCGAGCCGGAGCGGAGTGCGGGCAATCAGCGCCTCTATGGGCAGAAGGCACAGGAGCGGCTGGCCTTCATCCGTCACGCCCGGGATCTGGGGTTCCCGCTCGAGGCGATCCGCGACCTGCTGAGCCTCTCGGACCGACCCGATCAGCCTTGCGATGCCGCCGACACCATCGCGCGGGCGCAGCTTGCGGCAGTGCAGGAACGCCTCGCGCGCCTCCGGGCTCTCGAGTCCGAACTGGAACGGATGATCGGTCAATGCGCGCACGGCACCATCGCGGATTGCCGGGTGATCGAGGTGCTGGGCGACCACTCCCTCTGCGCCCGAGACCATCGGGAGACTCCTTGATGATCCTGCCGCTGGCAGCCTATGCGAGCGCTGCATTGGCCGAGATCGGCGGCTGCTTCGCGGTCTGGGCATGGTGGCGGCTGGGCGCATCTCCGCTCTGGCTCGTGCCCGGAGCGCTCTCGCTGGCGGCCTTTGCCTGGATTCTTGCGCTCACGCCGGTCGAGTTTGCGGGGCGATCCTATGCCGTCTATGGCGGGATCTACGTCGCGGCATCGCTTCTCTGGCTCTGGGCCGTGGAGGGGATGAGGCCGGACCGGTGGGACATGGCGGGGGCGCTGCTCGTGCTGATCGGTTCAGGCGTCATCCTCCTCGCGCCGCGAAGCTGACGTAAACGATCCGGGGCGATCAGGTCGCCCTGTCCCAACGTTGAAAGGAAATGATTTTTCGTACGCCCATGGGGATGGACCTCTCGACGCCCGAGCGTCTCTCTCCTGCGCCGCCTCATCCGAGCAGGGCCGATCCTGCGCCAGACGCGCATGGGCAGTTCGCCCCTGCCGCAACGGAAGGTTGGAACAGGCACCGGACCCCCGGGTTCCCGGGTGCAGCAGCAACCTGCGAGGCAGCCATGGAACCGAAGGACAAGGGCCTCTTCCTGCTCCTTCTCGTCACGCTGAGCGCCACGTCGGCCGGCATCAGTGTGAACGTCTGGCCGTATTGAAAGTGCACGAGGCCATGTCGTGGCCGGACCTTCGTTGCCGGCCCTCGCCCTGGCCGAACGGGCGGCTCTCCGACTGACGAAACTGCTTTTCTCCTCCGTCGGGGCGCATGGCTGCCACATTCTTGTGAGTAGCTGACAATGCGCCGCAGGGCGGCGAAGGAACACCGCCGCTCGTGCGGGGTTCATCCTCGGAAGGGAGAACGCGATGAATACCAGCATGCACGCAGGTCAGCTGACAGGCCGAGCCGTGCTGGTCGTGGAGGACGACTACTTCCTGGCTCATCAGCTCGCCGCCATTCTCGAAGCCGAGGGAGCACGGGTCCTGGGTCCCGCTGGCACACTGACGGAAGCGCTGGATCTTGCCAGCACAGCCGAGATGGATGCGGCGCTGCTGGACGTGAACCTGCGGCATCTGACGGTGCAGCCGGTGGTGGACGTGCTGGAGCGTCGTGGCGTGCCGCTGCTGCTTCTGACCGGTGCAGCAGAGGACTCGCTGCCCGTGACCATGCGAGGCCTGCCCCTTGTGCGGAAGCCGATCGATGAGGCCGCACTCCTGGCATCCCTCGCCGGCTGCAGTTGAGGACGGAAACCGCCGACGATCAGGTAATGGGCGCTGACGGGACTGCGAAGCGTTCAATGAAAAAATATTTTCACATCATGGCATCCCGTATTGCCTGGGCGGTGGTAGACCGCCGCCCAGTGAAGCGCGTCGTGACGCGCTGAAGGGCGGACATCGCCGCCTCGGGACAGGCGCGCCTTCCCGACCTTCCTTTTCACAGCGCCAGCGGTGGGCTCTGCATCGCCCCAGACAGCGCCGTCGGGAACACGCAGCGGTTACGGAAGTAGTCATAGCGTCACCCCAAGGGAGAATGAGATGCAGACTCCTTCAGCTCCAGCGGTCGCGGCCATCGGTGGCAGACCCCTCCACGCGGTGCTCGTGCCGTTTCCGATCGCCTGTCTTACGCTGACCCTCTTCGCCGACATCGCCTACTGGATGACCAGCAACCTGATGTGGCAGCATTTCGCGGAATGGCTGCTGCTGGCAGCGCTCATCTTCGGCACCTTCGCCGCTCTCGTCGGTGCGATCGACCTGCTCGTGCGCAGGCCGCTGCGGCGCCTCCGGATAGGCTGGATCCACGGCGTCGGCAATCTCGTGGTGCTGGGCCTCGCCTTCCTGAACAGCCTCGTCCATGCGCGCGACGGATGGACCGGAGTGGTGCCATGGGGCCTCGTGCTCTCGGCCCTGACCGTGATTGTCCTCGCGGTCACGGGCTGGCTCGGCATTTCCATGGTCTTCCGGCACGGCGCGGGAGTGACCCGCCATGACTGATGTCAGAATCCTCCCCCTGCTCTTCGCGCTCGCATCACCGGCCTCGGCGGCCGAGAACTTCGATACGAGCACCCAGATCGGACCGGATCCGGTGCTTCCGGAACCGGAGATGTCACTGCTTCCGGATCTCAAGGTCGCCGAGGTCATAGGCTGGCAGCAGGACGAGGTGCCCGTCGTGCCCGAGGGCCTGGTCGTCACCGCCTATGCGCGGGACCTCGCCAATCCGAGAACCGTCCACACCCTGCCCAACGGCGATGTCCTCGTCGTGCAGTCGCGCGGACCCGAGGGGAAACCCGTCTCGCGGCCGAAGGACCTCATCCGCGGATGGATCATGTCCATCGCGCATGGCGGCGGCGAACAGAAGGCCAGCAACCTGATCACGCTCCTGCGTGACACGAATCGCGATGGCGCGGTGGACGAGCGCCACGACCTGCTGACGGACCTGAATTCACCCTTCGGCGTGGCCTGGATCGACGACATGCTCTATGTCGCCGCGACGGATGCGATCCTCGTCTACCCCTATACGCTCGGCCAGACCGAGATGGTGGTTGAGCCGGAGGTGCTGACGCCGCTGCCGGGCGGGCCGATCAACCATCACTGGACCAAGGATCTGGCGCTCTCGCCAGATGGCGAGAGCCTCTATGTCTCGGTCGGCTCGAATTCCAACATCGCCGAGAACGGCCTCGAGGCCGAGAAGGGGCGCGCGGCGATCTGGCAGGTGGACCGCGAGACGGGCGCCTCCCGCGTCCATGCGTCCGGGCTGCGCAATCCGAACGGCCTGACCTTCCATCCCGAGACGGGGGCGCTCTGGACGGTGGTGAACGAACGCGACGAACTGGGTCCGAACCTCGTGCCGGACTACATGACTTCGGTGGAGGAAGGCGCCTTCTACGGTTGGCCCTGGAGCTATTACGGCGATCATGTGGACCGGCGCGTCCATCCGCAGCGGCCGGACATGGTGGAAACCGCCATCGCGCCGGACTACGCGCTCTCGAGCCATGTTGCGGCCCTCGGGCTGACCTTCTCCTACCAGTCCGCCTTGCCCGAGGCCTGGCGTTCGGGCGCCTTCGTGGGCGAACACGGCAGCTGGAACCGCGACGCCTTCAACGGATACAAGGTCGTCTACGTGCCGTTCGTCGACGGCCGCCCCTCGGAGAAGACACAGGACGTGGTCACCGGCTTCCTTGACGGCGACAGCGCGCGCGGCCGCCCGGTGGGTCTTGGCATCGACGGAACGGGTGCCCTTCTCGTCGCCGACGACGCGGGCAACACCGTGTGGAGGGTTGCCGCCGCGGACGGCTCGATCAGCCCGTCGCCCATGGGGACCGATCAGGTCGCTTCGGCCTCGGCCGAGGCCCCTCCGGATACCGGCACCGGCGAACCCGCCCAGACCGAGATCGCACCGGCGACGCTGCCTGCCTCTACCGCGGCACCGTCCGGCGGCGGCCAGTAGTCGGCTCCCTCCGTTCCGGCGGGCGTCGGGCCGCCCAATCACCTTTCCGCGCCTGCGCCCCGGGGCAGGCGCGTCCTTGTCCCCGGGGCGCCCCGACGCGCTGCGGCCGTGTGACCTGATCACGTCCCCTTTCCGTCTTCTCCGCTATTCATGGCGGACGAGAGGCCCGGCCGGGCGTCGCGAGAGGCGGGATTACGCACCGGCAGGTGCGGGTCCTGCGCCTCTCCGACAGACCGGCAGGCTTTCAGCCGGATTGTGAGGGAGATAATGATGATGAACGCAATTCCACCGGCCTTCGCGCGCATGGCTCCGGTTTTCGGGATCATGAGCGCTCTGGCCACAAGCGCCGTGGCCGACACGTCGCCCGAGGCGCAGGCGCGGGCGGCCATCAAGCAGTTGCAGCTCTCTCTGCAGCTTGCGCTTGGCTATGCCATGCAGGAGGCCGGTCCGGAGGGCGCCATCGAAACCTGCAATCTCAAGGCCTTGCCGATCACGCACGAGATTTCGCAAGCCATGGGCGCCGACATCGGCCGGACGGCGCTTCGCCTGCGCAACCCGGCAAACGCGCCCGATGCCTGGGAAGAGGAGCAGCTCCGGTCGTTCCGCCAGCGCCTCGCGGCGGGAGAACCCGCCTCCACGGTCGCAGCGGTTCGCGAGGACGAGGAGGGGTTCCACCTCATGCAGGCAATCCCGATGCAGGCCCCCTGCGCCGTCTGCCACGGCACCGATGTCGACGCGACCCTGCGCGAGAAGATCGTCGCGCTCTATCCATCTGATCGGGCGACAGGGTTCGAGCCGGGCGAACTGCGCGGAGCCTTCACGGTGATGATCCCGCGCGAGTGAGGGCACGCCGGTCCCGGCGCGACCCGCAGCGGCAGCCTTCGGCTATGGACGTCTTGCGCGCTCGCGATTCCGCGCCCACAGCGACAGGCTGTGGGCATGGCTCCATTCCGGGACGGCATCCGAATTGGCTCTTTCATCGTGCAACAAGGCGGCCACGGCATCGGCCCGACGTCGGGCCGTCGTGCGTCCGGACGCGACTTGGTGACCTCAGCGCAATACCCTGAGCGCCATGGCCTCGGGCGTGACGGCGACCGCCGCAACCGCTGCGGGCGCGGGCAGCGGCATCCAACCGCCGTCCAAGGATCGCGCAGGAGGATGCCTTCCTGCCGCTGATAAGGGCGACCGTGTCGGTTGCCCGGCGTCCTATTGCCGCCTCATCGCGGCGATCCCTTGGCCGGTCGTCATGCAGCTTCTCCGAATCGAGCAAGCTTGGCTCAATATGGAAGTCACTGCATGGATGTGGGGGACAGGATGCAAGAGACACATCTGATAGCCGAATGCGACGAGGACGGCGGCGTGGCCTGGATCTGGAAATGGGACGGTCGTTCGGCGGCCCGCCCCGTGAATCCGGCTCGGGATGCCGACCTCGGCACGGGCGCGACCGTGCATGGAGCATCTGCCAACGCCGTGCGAGACTGGTTTGCGCATCCGGAGCAACACTGACCACGCAGCGCTTGTGACCGGGAATGCCGATGTATATACATTGCACAGGCATTTCACGAGGCAGTCATGAGCAAGCAAAAGAGGGAAAAGTCCGGGAAGAAGTCTGGTCAGTTGGTCATCCGCGTGATCAAGGCAGAGCGGGACGCGTTCGTCTCCCTCTGCGACGAGATGGACACCAGCGCCGCACGGGAGATCCGGCGGTTCATGCGGGGCTTCGTCGCCGAACACTCGGCGCAGTCGACCGTTGCGCAGCCGGACCCATCGAGCGACGAGGCAACGGAGGGCGCGGCAGCGGAGAATGACCCAACCGAGACCGCAGCCGAGGGCTCGCAGCCGGACGGCGCGCCTGACACGTCCGAGCCCGCCCCCAAGGCTGCCAAGCCCAGGGCAGGCAAGAAGAAGAACGGGTAATTGAAGGCCACGTGATCGTCGGACGGCGGAGGGCAAGGTCTTGCGGCCCCGCGGCCGAGGGTCAGTGCGACGCAGGGAGGTCCGTCGCCGGAGACACGACGGATCTTCCGGAGGCCCATTCTCGGCTCGAAGCGGTGAGCGGCTCAGTATGCGGCGCAGGGTCCGTATCGCGACGCCTATCTGCAGCGCCATGATGCGCAAAGGGACTACAGCTTGATGGTTGCCCAAGCTTGGCCGGAGGCTAGAACCGGCTAAGGCTCATGACGCAGAGCACTTTTCGAAGAGTGGTACCGACTCCCCGGCTCGAACGGGGGACCCCAGATCCAGAATCCGGTGCTCTCTATGAATTTCAATCACTTGCTGGCAAAAAAAACGTCGTGAGCGAAAACTCCTGCGAAAGGAAATGGTTGCTTAGCGGGACTGGCATTCGTCTTCCTCCTCTTCGGCATTCAGCCGTGTCACCGGCCGACTCGTCAACCGGACGTGTCGGCATGGGGGCGCTGAGAAGCGCATCTCGTACATCCCTGAGCAGGCGCCGGTAGGCCGCCGGTGCCCGGCGCGACGACGCATCACGCTCGCCCCTGTCGCGAGCCTGGCCCCCGCCGCGGCCTGCCTTGGCGCGCGGGATCCGGGTCGCACGCGAGATGATCGCAACGGAATCTCCGTCCCGGCCCCGCGTTCTCCTTGCCACGACGGGATTCCGGGAATGCCAAGGAGGACAATCGGAAGATCCAGGCTGACCCGGAACGTGATGGGCGAAACCCGGCCGGGGCGCGACCCGCGGCGGGTCTCCTGACCCGCCGCGATGCATTCGGATCAGGGTCGGCCGAACTGACTGATCACGTCCGCAATGCGGACGCCGTACCACGGGACGGCGGCATGGACATCTCGCGGCAATCCCATGGCTCCCGCCTCGTCCAGTCGCACCGAAGACACAGTCTCCAGCGTCGCGAGAACCCTTCCGAAACCAGCGGCAATCGGCTCGGGCTCTACGAGCGCACCTCGCACCAACCTCGCCTTGGGCGAATGGCCGACCGTCTTCGGTGACTCCAAAATGACCACGGCGCTCCTCGACCGGCCCACACACCACTGCGAGATCATCGAGACCGGCAACGAGAGCTGGCGCTTCAAGAACCGCGCTGACGCTCAACGCGACAGCCCGATCAGGGCCTGAGCCGCCTCCACACCCTGACCGTTTCGTCGGCTCAGGGCCTGATCTCGCGGAGCCGAGGGGGGTGAAAATTGGGGTCTGACTTCGGGTAACGGGGTCGTCTTCGTCAAGACCCTTGGCTCATTCGATCAGGTCCGCCCGAGCGGGGCTTCCAGTTCCCTTGCTGTTCGCCCTTCCTTTTGCCCATGAAAGGAACATCTGTTCCGACGCATTCCGCGGCGTGGGATATCCAAGGTAAGGACTTGCCGGCGAGGCGCAGCAAGCCTAGTCCTCACCGAGAAAATCCTGAGGAAAAGGAAAGGCGGCGAAGGCCTCGTCCTGAGGGAGGTTGGCCACGACCCTGTATCTCTTCGGTCTTCGATCTGGCCCCCGAGAGTGATCGTATGGTGCGCGGACCGCGGAGGCTTGCATGCTTTCCGTAGAGCCATTCGATCTGCAGGTCAGGCGGTCAGCAGCTCCGGGCGGTCGAAGGCCGTGACCCGCACCTCGGCATTGATCGGACCCCGCAGCTCGATGAGACAGGACTGAGCCGCGCAGCCCTGAGCGAGCGAGGAGGTTCCCACGTCCTGCGTCAGCACGTTGGGATTGCCGTGCTTCTCAAGGCCGTCGGGCTGCGGATCATACCAGGAGCCGGTCGCCATCCGCACCACGCCCTCCATGACGGCCGGGTTCACCCGCACGGCCCCGAGGCAGCGGCCGCGGCTGTTGAACAGCTCCACCACGTCGCCGTCCGAAAGGCCGCGCCGGGCCGCGTCGACCGGGTTCACATGCACGAGCTCGCGGTCGTCCTGCTTGGCGCCGCGGCTGTGCGGGCTCATGTCGAGCTGGCTGTGCAGCTTCTGCGACGGCTGGTCCGAGATCAGGTGCAGCATGCCCTCCGCCCGCCCGGGCGCGCCCAGCCATTCCCGCGGCGCACGCCATTCCGGGTGGCCCGAGCAGTCCGGGAGATCGAAGGAGGCGATGGCCTCCGAGAAGATCTCGATCTTCCCCGAGGGGGTGGAGAGCGGATGCGCCTCGGGATCGGCGCGGAACGCCTCGAACATCACCACGGGCGCCGCCTCGGAGGAGAGATCCACGAGCCCCTCCTCCCAGAAGGTCTCGAATTCGGGGATCGTCACGCCCTTCTCCGCCCAGCGGCCCCGCATCTGGCCGTAGAGATGGCGCAGCCAGCCCATCTCGTCGCGCCCCTCGCCGAAGGGCTCCGCAAGGCCCAGCCGCTCGGCCAGCGCGAGGAAGATGTCGTAATCGTTGCGCGCCTCGGCGAAGGGCGGCCGGATCTGGCGCATGGCCACGAGGAACCCCTCCTGCGAGGAATAGCCGAGATCGTTCCGCTCCATCGCGGTGGTGACGGGCAGCACGATGTCGGCCCGCTTGGCCGAGGCGGTCCAGAAGGGCTCGTGGATCACGATGGTCTCGGGCTTCTGCCACGCGGTCTCGAGCCGGTTCAGGTCCTGATGATGGTGGTAGGGATTGCCGCCCGCCCAGTAGATCATGCGGATGTCGGCATAGGTGCGCCGCGCGCCGTCGTGCAGGAACTCCGCCCCGGGGTTCAGCAGCATGTCGGCGATCCGCGCCACGGGGATGTAGCGCGCGACCGGGTTCATTCCTTGCGAGAGGGTCGGGCCCGGCAGCTTGCGGTGCGGCGTGCCCATCGTGTTGGCGGGCCCGTAGCCCGCGCCGAAGCCGCCGCCCGGCAGGCCGATCTGGCCCAGCATGGCCGCGAGCGTCACGAACATCCAGAAGGGCTGCTCGCCGAACTCGGCCCGTTGCAGCGACCAGGCGATGTTGAGCATGGTGCGGTGATCGGCCATCTCGCGGGCGAGGCGCACGATCCGCTCGGCCGGCACGCCCGTCAGCGGCGCGGCCCAGTCCGGCGTCTTGGCCACCCCGTCCGCCTCGCCGGTAAGGTAGGGCAGGAACCGGTCGAACCCCGTGCAATGGGTGGCGAGGAAGCCCGTGTCGTGCCGCCCGTCGGCCACCAGTTGCCACGCCAGCGCCAGCATCAGTGCCGTGTCGCTGTTCGGCCGGCACCGGATCCATTCCGCTTGGCAGACGGGATCGAGATTGTCCTCGCAGGGGCCGATGTTGATGAAGCGCACGCCTGCCTCGGCCATGGCATACAGGCCCGGCGTCACGCGGTGGAAGCCCGCCCCGCCGGGCGAGCTCTGCGCATTCTTGCGCGGCACGCCGCCGAAGGTGACAAACAGCTCGGTATGCTCAGCCATCACGTCCCAGGTCGTGTGCTGCGACATGAGCTCGTCCATTCGCGCGACGATGCGCGGCATGATGACATGGGCCGCCCCCAGCGAATAGGAGGCCGTATGCCAGACATAGCCTCCGGCCGTGTTCAGGAAGCGGTGCACCTGGCTTTGCGCATGGTGGAAGCGCCCCGCGCTGGCCCAGCCGTAGGAGCCGCCGAAGATCGCCTCGTTGCCATGGGTGCGGCGCACCCGCTCGACCTCGGCCGCGACCAGATCGAGCGCCGTTTCCCACGACACTTCGACGAAGGGCTCCTTGCCGCGCAGATGCGGATCCGCCCCCGGGCCCTTCTCGAGCCAGCTCTTGCGCACGGCGGGCCGGGCCACGCGGGTGTCGAGGATCGCGGGGTCGAGCTGATGCAGCCCGATCTCGGACGGATCGGGGTCGCCCGTCAGCGCGGCGAGCCGGGGCTCTCCGGCCTCATCGGCATGGACCTCGTAAATGCCCCAGTGCGAGGCGGTGTAGCGGGTCATCCGTCATTCCTCCTGGGCGGCCTTCAGCCGCTCGATGAAGACCTCGGCGCAGATCAGGACAGGGTTTTCGCCGCGGCTCGGACGGCCGCGATGGATCCGCCCCAGCGCGTCGATCAACGCGATCTCGAGGTCGAGGCGCGTGCCGGCCGCGGCGTCCCCGCCGAAGTGGCCGTTCAGACCGAGAATTTCCGTCGGCACTTCGTCGATTGCAAGCCCGTCCTCGAAGCGCGCGCCGACCGTGCTGCCGATCAGGCTGAGAATCCGCCCCTCTCGGATGCCGTGGCGGGCGGCGACGGTCTCCAGCGCCTCGACCAGATCCTCGTTCGGCCGCACGCGGGCGACGATCAGATCGCCCCCGGAGGGCGCGCCCGCCACCGGCCCGAAGAGCGTGAAGTTCGTCTCGGCGTCGGGGCGCGCCTCCATCGCCACCTCGCGGGCCCCGGCGAAGCCGATGGTGCCGTCCTCGGCGATCCGGCAATCGAGCGGCAGCACATGTCCGCCCATGGCCGTGCCGTCCGCATCCTGCCAGAGCACATGGCCATGCAGGAAGGGCGCGCCGTCGCGGGCGCCGTAGGTGGCCGTGCCTGTGCCGACCCGCACCGGCCCGGGGCGATGGTGCGTCTCGCTGTAATAGGCGACGTGATCGGGCGTGCGGGAATAGGTGGGCATCACGAAGTTCATCGGTCCGAGCACGAGGCCCCGAAGATCGAGCGCCGCGCTCCGCAGGCCCAGGGGCGCGAGGCCCGCCGCCACCGCCTCGATCAGCACCGCGCCCGCGGGCAGCACGATCTCGCCGCGCAGGAGCCCGTCGGCGAAGCTCTCGATCCGGTCCGGGTGCGGCGGACCGGGATGGACGAGCTGGCGCCCGCGGGCGTCACGTTGATGCTGCATGTCGTTGACTCCTCTCGCGGCCCCGGCCGGTCCGGGGCCCCTCCTTCGCCTCGCCCGCGGACGAGGCGCCTGTGCGTCCCTGCATGTCCACCGCGGCCACGCGCGCCTCGAGCTTGCGGGCCTCGGCCTTCAGCATGGCCATGATCTCGGGCTGGCGCTCGTCGTTCAGCCGGCTTTCGATGGCACCGATCGAGAGCGCCCCGATCACCGCGCCGGTCGGCCCGCGCACCGCGATGCCGATGGCCCAGGCCCCCTGGTGGAAGATCCCGCGGTTGATCGCGAAGCCGCGCTTGCGCGTCTCGGCCACGAGGGCGCGCAGCACCTGCTCGGTCAGCATCGGATAGTGGCTGGCGTAATAGCCCCGGTTCGCCTCGATCACCGCATCGACGTCCGCATCACCCAGACAGGCGAGGATCGCGATCCCGTGCGCGGCGACACCCAGCGGGTGTCGCTGCCCGATGTTGAGCACATGCGAGCGGATCGGATGCGGCCCCTCCTCGCGCAGCAGGCAGAGGGTGCTGTAGCCCTGCCGGACCGAGAAGAAGGCGGTGTCGCCCGACCGCTCGGCCAGACGGCGCACGGATTCGTCCGCGAGGCTGTGGGCGGCGAAGCGGTCCGCGGCGATGGTGCCGTAAAGGTAGGTCGAGACGCCGAGGTGGTAGCGCCGGCTGGCCTCGGACTGCTCGATCAGCCCCGCCCGGATCAGCGCCACCAGCAGCCGCCGCGCGGTGGGCTGCTTGAGCCCGGTGCGCCGCACCAGCTCTGCCAGCGTCGCACCTTCTTCGTGGCGCTCGGCCACGAGCGCGAGAAGCGCCGCCGCCCGGTCGATGCTCTGGCTGCCGGAGGATTCATCCATCACCGATTCCCGCTAAATAACTCCACATTGTGGAGCATATGATACTCTAAAGGCACTGTTAAACAACAATATTATTTTGCTTTCTCGCATTGATACGAATTTCATGCCCATGATATGGATAGTAAAGCCGCGGCGGGACCACCCGTCGGTCGAGCGACCACCGCGCCCGGAGGACCAAAAGGGGGCGCGCAACATCACCGGGAGGATCCACATGACGATCAACCGTCGCCGTTTCGTCGCGACCGCAGGTGGCGTGCTGCTCGCCGCCCCCTTCCTTCGGCCGGGCATGGCCCATGCCGCCGAATATTCCTACAAATATGCCAACAACTTCCCCGTCGGCCATCCGATGAACACCCAGATGGAGGCCGCGGCGAAGCGGATCTCCGAAGAGACCGACGGCCGGTTCGAGCTGAAGATCTTCCCGAACAACCAGCTCGGCTCCGACACCGACACGCTGAACCAGGTGCGGTCGGGTGCGGTGGAATTCTTCACGCTGTCGGGTCTGATCCTGTCGTCGCTGGTGCCGGTGGCCTCGATCAACGGCATGGGCTTTGCCTTCAAGGACATCGAGCAGGTCTGGCAGGCGATGGACGGCGAGCTCGGCGCCTATGTGCGCGAGCAGATCCGCGCCAACCGCCTCGAGGTGATGGACCGGATCTTCAACAACGGCTTCCGCCAGATCACCACCTCCAGCCGCCCGATCGAGGGTCCGGACGATCTCGCAGGGCTGAAGATCCGCGTGCCGGTCAGCCCGCTCTGGACCTCGATGTTCCAAGCGCTCGGCTGTGCCCCGGTCAGCATCAACTGGAACGAGGTCTACACCTCGCTGCAGACGGGCGTAGTGGATGCTCAGGAGAACCCGCTGTCGACCATCGACGTTGGCAAGCTCTACGAGGTGCAGACCTACTGCTCGATGACGAACCACATGTGGGACGGCTTCTGGATGCTCGCCAACCCGCGGGCCTGGCGGGCGCTGCCCGACGACCTCCAGGAGATCGTCGCCCGCAACATCAACCAGGCCGCGCTCGACCAGCGCGAGGATCTGACCCGGCTCAATGCGACGCTCCAGACCGAGCTGGAAAAGGACGGGCTGATCTTCAACAAGCCCGACACCGCCGCCATCCGCGACAAGCTGCGTGAGGCCGGCTTCTACAACGAATGGCGCAGCACCTACGGCGACGAGGCCTGGGCGCTCCTCGAGCAGGTCTCGGGCTCGCTGGCCTGATTCTCCGCCCGGGCGAAGACGCCCATCGCGCAGGACCGACCGGTCCGGCCCCCTCGGCCGGAACGGGCCGCGCGCATTTTTCCCGATGACACCAGACCGGGCAGATACATGACAACAGCAGAAGAGTTCCACGTGGGAGACCTCAGCGAGAACGACTCGGCGCGGCCGGGTTCGCGCTTCATGCGGCCGGTCGAGGCGATCGCGGCCCTGCTTCTGGTGGCGGTGATCGGCCTGCTGCTGACCGGGGTGGTCTCGCGCTATCTCGTCAACCTGCCCATCATCTGGATCGAGGAAGCGGCCTCGATCTGCTTCATCTGGCTCGCGATGCTGGGAGCGGCGATCTCGCTCGACCGCAACGAGCATCTGCGGCTCACGCTCTTCGTCCGGATGCTGCCGCGGCGCGCCGAGGAATTCGTCGAGACCTTCGCCATGGTCATCGTCGGCACCTTCCTCGTGGCGCTGATGCGCGACAGTTTCGAATATGCCTACGAGGAGTGGTTCATCACCACCGCGGCGCTGCATATTCCGAACACCTACCGCGTCGCCGCGATCCCCGTGGGCATGCTGGCCATGCTGGGGCTTCTGGTCATGCATCTCTTCCGCTCGAGTCGGCTTGCCGATGTGGCGATCTCGGTGGGGGCGATCGTGCTGATCTCGCTCGGCCTCTGGGCCCTCTCGCCCCAGTTCATCGCGATGGGTGCAACCGCGCTGCCGCTCTTCCTCGTGGTGATCGTGGGCGCCTGCCTCTTTGCCGGCGTGCCCATTGCCTTCTGCTTCGGGCTCGGCACGCTGAGCTATCTGCTCTTTGCCACCCACATCCCCACCTATGTCATGGTCGGGCGCATGGACGAGGGCATGTCGGGGGTGATCCTCCTGTCGGTGCCGGTCTTCGTGCTGCTGGGCTGCGTGCTCGATGCCACCGGCATGGGCAAGGCCATCGTGGGCTTTCTCTCCTCGCTCCTCGGCCATGTGAAGGCGGGCCTGTCGCATGTGCTCCTCGTCTCGCTCTTCATCGTGTCGGGGATCTCGGGCTCGAAGGTCTCGGACATGGCGGCCGTTGCGCCCGCGCTCTTTCCCGAGATGAAACGCCGCGGCAACAAGCCGAACGAGATGGTGGCGCAGCTCGCCACCGGCGCCGCGATGGCCGACACCGTGCCGCCCTCGATCGTGCTGATCGTGCTCGGATCGGTCGCGGGCATCTCGATCGCCGCGCTCTTCTCGGCGGGCTTCGTGGTGGCCATCGTGCTCCTCTTGTCGCTGATGGCGCTGGCGCGCTGGCGGGCGCGGCACGAGAACATGGAAGGGGTGCGCCGCGCGCGCTTCGGCGACGTGATCCGCCTGCTGGTCTTCGCCGCCCCTGCGCTGGTCCTGCCCTTCCTGATCCGCGCCGCCGTGGCCGAGGGGGCCGCCACCGCAACCGAGGTCTCGACCATCGCGGTGGTCTATTCGCTGGTGATCGGCGGCCTGATGTATGGCGGCTTCAGCCTCCGCGCACTCTACCGGATGCTGGTCGAGACCGCGGCCATGAGCGGGGCGATCCTGCTCATTCTCGGCACCGCCCTCTCGATGGCCTGGGCCATCACCCAGGCGGGCGTGGGCCAGACGCTTGCGGATTTCGCGATCAGCCTGCCGGGCGGCGCGCCCACCTTCCTCGTCCTCTCCATCGCGATCTTCCTCGTGCTCGGCTGCGTGCTCGAGGGGCTGCCCGCACTCGTGCTGATGTCGCCGCTCATGTTCCCCATCGCGCATCAGATGGGCATCAACGAGGTGCACTACGCCATGGTGATCGTGGTCGCGATGAACATCGGCCTCATGACCCCGCCCATCGGCATCGGCTTCTACCTCGCCTGCCGCATCGGCAATGTCTCGCCCGACAGCGCGATCCACGCGGTCTGGCCCTACGTGGCGGCCCTCATGGCGGGCCTGATCGTGATCGCGGCGGTGCCGGCGATCTCCACCGGGTTCCTCTGATCGTGCCGGAGGAGATGATTCCCCGCCCCGGCCTCCAGCCCGGGCCCGGAGCCGCCGCTGCACGCCTCGACGCCTCTGCCGAGGCAAACGTCTGGCCGCCTGCCGACAGCGGCCAGAGCGCAAGCGCAACCGGCGCCGCCACCAAATCACATATGGCCACCCTGCCCGTCGCGGCGGCGGTCGCCGGCTGACACGAAAGGAGACCGACATGACCGAGGAGGCTCACCTCCACAACAGCGGGCTGGCTGAGCGCGCGCACCGGGTGCGGCGCAATGCGCTGATCATGGCCGAGACGCAAGGACAGGGCTACATCGCCCAGGCGCTCGGCGTGGCCGATGTGCTGTCGGTGGCCTACTTCCACGCGATGAAGGTCCGCCCTGCCCAGCCCGACTGGGAAGAGCGCGACCGCTTCCTCCTGTCGGTGGGCCACTACGGCATCGCCCATTACGCGGTGCTGGCCGAGGCCGGCTACTTCCCCGAGGAGGAACTGACCACCTATGCCGCCGACGACAGCCGGCTGCCGATGTCGGGCATGACCTCCTACACGCCCGGCGCCGAGATGTCGGGCGGCTCCATCGGCCTCGGCCTGCCGATGGCCGTGGGCATGGGCCTCGGGCTGAAGCGCAAGGGCTCGAAATCCTTCATCTACACGCTGATGGGCGATGGCGAGCTGGCCGAAGGCCCGACCTGGGAGGCGGCGATCTCGGCCGCGAACTACGGGCTCGACAACATCATCGCGCTCGTCGACTTCAATCAGGTGCAAGCCGACGGTCCCTCCATGAAGGTGATGAACACCGAGCCCGTCTCGGCCAAGTTCGAGGCCTTCGGCTTCTTCGTGCAGCGGGTGGACGGCAACGACCTGCCTAAGCTCGTCGCGGCCTTCGACCGCGCGCGCGAACATCCCGGGCCACAGCCGCGGATCATCATCTGCGACACGCGGATGGGATCCGGCGTGGACTTTCTCGAAGGCCGCGAAAAGAGCCATTTCATCCGCCTGAACCCCGAAGACTGGGCGCAGGCCCATGCCGCGCTGGACGCAAGGAGAGCCCAATGACCACGGCCGCCCTCGGAAACCTCACGCCTGCCCTGAAGGCGCCGGACATCGCGGCCTCCTCGATCGACGAGGGCCACCGCACCGTCTCGATGCCCTTCGGCCGCGCCCTCATCAGGCTGGCCGAGACGCGGCCCGAGATCGTGGGCATGAGCGCCGATCTCGCCAAATATACCGACATCCATGTCTTCGCCGAGCGGTTTCCCGACCGCTTCTACCAGATGGGCATGTCCGAGCAACTCATGGTGACGGCGGCGGGCGGTCTCGCCAAGGAGGGGTTCATCCCCTTCGCCACCACCTATGCGACCTTCGCCTCGCGCCGCTGCTACGACTTCATGTCCCAGGCCGCGGCCGAGCAGCATGCCAGCGTGAAGCTCATCGGCGGCCTGCCGGGGCTCACGACCGGCTACGGCCCGAGCCATCAGGCCACCGACGACATCGCGATCTTCCGCGCCATGCCGAACCTCACGATCATCGACCCCTGCGACGCCTGCGAGATCGAGCAGATGGTGCCCGCCATCGCCGATCACCCGGGCCCGGTCTATGCCCGGATCCTGCGCGGCAATGTGGCCTCGGTGCTCGACGAATACGGCTACCGGTTCGAGATCGGCAAGAGCGCGCTCCTGCGCGGCGGCAATGACGTGCTGATCGTCTCGACCGGCTTCATGACGATGCGCGCCCTCGATGCCGCGCGCGACCTGAAAGCGGACGGGATCGACGTGGCTGTGCTCCATGTGCCAACGATCAAGCCGCTCGACGAGATGGGCATCCTGCGCGAGGTGCGCCGCGGCGGCCGGCTGATCGTCACGGCCGAGAACCACTCGATCGTGGGCGGGCTCGGCGATGCGGTGGCAAGCCTCATCGGCCGCTCGGGCCTTGCGACCGAGCTGCGCCAGATCGCCCTGCCCGACCGGTTCCTCGACGCGGGCACCCTGCCCGTACTGCAGGAGCGCTACGGCATCACCCGGAGCGCCATGTGCGAGAGCATCCGCCGATGGCTGTGAGCGAAGGGCGCTGCCTCGTCCTGACCGGCGGGGCCTCGGGCATCGGCCGCGGCATCCTCGAGATGGCGGTGGCGCAGGGCTACCGCGTGGGGGTGCTGGATCTGGCGGGCCCCGCCCTCGAGGCGGTGGCGTCCGAGTTCGCGGGCGCGGCCGTCCATTTCGCGGCCACCGACATCACCGACGAGGCGGCGGTCGAGGAGGCCTTCTCCGCGCTCGACGCCGCCTTCGGCGCGCCCTGGGGCGTCATCAACTGCGCGGGCATCGGCCAGAACACGCCCTTCGCCGAGACCACGGTCGCGCAGTTCCGACGCATCCTCGATGTGAACGTGATCGGCAGCTTCCTCGTGGCCCGCGCCGCCGCTGCCCGGATGAAGGGCGGGGCCATCGTCAACATCACCTCCGTCTCGGGCATTCAGGGCAGCACCGGGCGGGCGGCCTACGGCACCTCCAAGGGCGCGGTCAACACGCTGACCCGTATCCTCGCGACCGAGCTCGCGCCACAGGGCATCCGCGTCAACGCCATCGCCCCCGGCCCGGTCGAGACGCCGATGGCAGCCCGCTGGCACGACGAGGCCACGCGCCGAACCTGGGTCTCGCGCGTGCCGATGGGGCGCTACGGCACGGTGGACGAGATCGCCGCAATGGCCCTGACCCTGATCGACGACCGGATTTCGGGCTATGTGAACGGTCAGGTCATCGCGGTGGACGGCGGCTTCAGCAGCGCTGGGCTGATGGAGGCGGACTGACCGCCTGAAGGCCAGGGACCCACGCCGCCTCTCCGCCGGTCCCTGCATGGGTGAGGTGCTCTGTGAGCCTGCCGATCCGGAAGGGCCCGGCGCAGCAGGCCCGCTCGGCGCGCTTGAGATAACCCGCTGACCGTGGACTGGCCCAAGTTCAGGCTCGCCGCGATCTTCCGGGTCGCCAACCCGGCCACCTTCAGGCGAAGGGCTTCTGCAATCTTGCGCATCGGCAATCGTCTCATCCTAGGCTCCCTGCTCGTCCTCTCGGACGGCAAGGCTAGCCCGCTGCGATCGCCCAGCAGCGCGTCTTGCGGCGGGATCTCGGATCGATCGGGTACCCCCGACCAGCTTCGCCTGATGCTTCTTGACGAGATACTTGCGCGTCATGTCCGCTCCGGCATGACCGACAAGTTCGGCGATGTCGTCGAAGTGAAAGCCCAGTTCGAAGAGGCGGACAGCGGCAGTGTATGAGAGCCCATGCGTCCGCTGCCCCTCCTCGAAACCCGCCGCAATGTAGGCGTCCCGAAGCTCCCCCGAAAGCCGGCGCTTTGCGATCTTCCCGCCATCGAGGGTCGACACCGCATAGCGCGATGGTTCGAAAGCGGCGCCCATGTGGGCACGGCGGGTATCCTCGAGCGCGAGGAGCGCTGCCCGCGCCATTTCCGTGATCGGCGCCACGACGAGGCTCCCGCTCTTGTGCGTGATGATCGTGACCTGTCCCGCGATGACGCTCTCTCGAGATACCTCCGGGAGATCCTCGATCCTGAAGCCTGTCGACAAGGCGAGTTCGAACGACAGGCGGGCTCCGGCGCCGAGCGGGTTCGCGTCGCGGAACGCGGCGATCTCGTGTTCCTCGTAGGGACGTTGTCCAACCTCGGACTTTCGGCGCTTCTCGCCGACAGTCAGGCCGAACAGAGGATTGCGGTCGAACCACTTCAGGAAGACAGCGTAGCTGAGGAGCACCGACAACGTCCGGACGACCACATGGCCAGGTTCCTTGTGTCCCTTGGCGATGTACTTCGTCTTGAGCGCGTCGGCATGGACCTGCGCGAAGCCGGCGGCGGGCTGATCGCGCAGGGCTTCGAGATACTTCAGGTGGCGATCATACTCGGACCGCGTGGTCGCTCGCAACTCGAGGCACCCGGGCGATTCCTTGTAAAGTTGATCAGTTGGCCGAGGGCGCGGTCAGCGGGAAGGGGTTTGCGCGTACCTTTGGCGTCCAGTTGCCTCATGATGGCGAGGAACTCCGGGCTCGTCGGATCGTCGGGCAGCCGCGTGCGCGTAGTCTTGTGATAGTAGTTGACCCGCTCGAGGCCGGTCTTGCTCGAGCGATAGCGCTGCGTGTCAATGCCGGGCAGGGAGATGGTAACTTTCGTCACGTCACACCGCCGTGCGCGCGATCGCGTCGGCGATCCTGTCGGCGCCTGCGGGTTCCGGTGTATCGTCGCCCGAGATCCAGGTGTCAAGCGCGGCGCGCGGCCAACGCTGTTCGCCTGCGAGGAGCCTTGGCGGGGGCAGATCGAGCAGCCGCGCGAGACGGTCGAAGTCGGCAGGATCGAGTCCGAGATAGGCCGCAGCAAGGTGCGCTCCGAGCAGCGCCGGCCAGCCGGGCAGGTCGGAATATCGAAATGGCTTCTTCCGCATCGTGCGCAGTCCCGGTCCAGCGCGGTCGAATTGCCGCGCGGAGCGGGAAGTGGACGCGCTGGTCCAAAGACAGAAACGGCCACGCAATCCCGGGCTGCGGCGGGTTGACGCGGGCGTGCCAGCGGAAACCGTAGCGAAAAATCGGGATTCGGATCCCCGCGTGGAGGCACCTGCGGGCGCGGCCTCAACAAAACAAGCGCGAAGAGTGGTACCGACTCCCCGGCTCGAACGGGGGACCCCCAGATCCACAATCTGGTGCTCTAACCAACTGAGCTAAGCCGGCACTCGCGGGCCATTTAGACGCCGGGAACGCGGATTGCAAGGGGCTTCCGCAGTCACAGCACGATCTCCCACTCCTGCTCGATCACGTCGCGCCCGAAGGAATGGGCGGGGTGCGATGTGACAAGCCGGAAGCCCGCCGAGACATAAAGCGCCTCGGTGTTTCGGTGCCCGTCGAACGTCCAGAACCCTATGCTCCGGTAGCCGCGGTCGCGGGCAAATGTCATGGCGGCCAGCAGGAGTTGTCGCCCGATTCCCTGGCAGCGCATCTCGGGTTCGACGAGGAAGAGGCCGATCTTGGCGCTGTCCTCGGTCAGCCGGGTGCAGATCAGGCTGCCGACGCGGCGCCCGTCGAGCATTGCGATGAAGGCGCGTTCTCTGGCAGAATCGCGGGTGCGGATGAACCGGGCCATGAGTTCGGCCACCTGGGCCTCGAAACTCATGTCGAAACCCGCCTCGGCGGCATAGATCTCGGCGTGGCGGGCGATGATCCAGCCCGCATCACCGATCTCGAGATCGCGCAGTTCCGGTTCCTCTCGCATGCGCGCAGCCTCCTGACGCGATCATGGGGCGTGGCCGCGCCACGATCAAGGCGACGACTTGCCAGCGCGACGGAAGGGCGCTACGCCCTTGCGACCGGCAGGCGGAGGACAGGATGGGCATCGACAAGCAGAGCGACATCGCGGCGAACCTGCAGATCGGGCCGACCTCCGTCGGCATGGTCCGCATCTACATCGAGGGCGACGGCGTGGACCTGCCGCTCGACTTCGATCCCGACGAGGCGGACGAGATTGCCGAGGAACTGCGGGCCGCGGCCGAGCGCGCACGGGCGATGGCCGGACAGGGCGATTCGCGGGGCGCCGATCCCAAGAAACGCCGCTAGGTCAGAGCGGCAGCGCACCCGGATCCTGCAGACCCTGCAGTCGCAGGGCGGCATGACGCGCGAAGCCATGGGTGATCGCCTTCCGCCTTGCAGGCGCGAGCTTGCCCTCCGGCCCCATGCGCAGGATCTCGGCATCATAGGCATCCGCCAGCATCAGGCCGGTCCCCTCGGGCAGAAGCTCCACCGGGAAGGCCTCGTCGACGGCGAAGAAGAAGCGGTCGCACCAGTCGAGATAGCCCTGCCACTTGCGGTCCGACATGAAGTCGGCGCGCGAGGACTTGCACTCGACGACCCAGATCTCTCCCTTCGGACCCACGGCCATGACATCGACGCGCAGGCCGGGGGTCGGAACCAGCTCGACCACCGAGACGAAGTCGTGCCCGCGCAGGTGGCGGCAGACGCCGCGGGCGAGCCGCTGACCCGGCGCGAGAGCCAAAAGGGTGGAGTCGGGAAGGGACAAGCTCTGCATGGCGCGATCATGAACGGAAAGTGAACGCTTGTCCATCCGGCCGCCTTGTCAGTCGCGACGGCACGACACTCGCTTGCCGGCATTTGCTTTGCCACTGGGTGCGGCACCCCTGCCCCGCGCGTCCGCCTGAGACCCGTTCGACCCTTCAGCACCCCAAATATCGAGCCCCCTTGCCCATCGACCGCCGAGACCCTGTCGACGCGCCGGTAAGTCTCGCACCCGATGCGGGCTGAGGAGGCGTCCCCGGCGCGACAGTGCCCACCCGTTCTGGGCTCGGAGAACCGCAAACGCCTCCGTGCACTCTTGCCGCTCCGGCTTGGGAAGCCTATCTAGACGGGTGGCGGGTTCTGCCCCTCTCGTGTGTGGTCCTTTTCCAGTGGCCGATAAGCATCTCCGAGGGAGCTGGCTCTGCCAGGGTCGTGGCCCTGGTATCTGGCGACCACCTGAATCTCAGGCTCTCGGGAAACGCACGCCACCACGGCTGCCGCGGTTCCCGCCGCTTTCCAAGACCAGACGTGTCCTCATCCCGACATCGGGGCAATCAGAGGCGCGTCCGGCAGTCCCTCTGATACATCGGGTTCTGACGTCAGGTCGCACGCTCGCCGCGAGGGGACGGATTTCCTCGACGGCGACGCGATCCTCTCGTGAAGAAGGGGCGGGTTTCCCCGCCCCTCGCAGATGACGCTCGACAGCCGGATCGGCGATCAGAAGCCGTAGACCAGCGACACGCCGAGCTTGTTGTCGGTCCGGATCTCGCGCGCTTCATTGTAGTCGGTGAGGTAGCTGACCCGCGTCGAGAAGGCGTCGGTCATCTTGAAGTTCACGCCGAAGTCGTTGTTCACGCGAAGCGCCTCGTCCGAGTTCAGCACGTCGGTGTCGTTCGTCAGGAACACGTTCTCGTTGAACCGGTAGTAGAAGCGGGACGAGGCGATGTAGCCCGTCTCCGTCTCGTCGCGGTCGTCGCCGAACTCGAGATAGCTCAGACCCACGCCCGCCTGGACGCGCCAGGTCATGTCCTGCCGGTTCACGACGCGATAGCCCGGGCCGATGCCGATGAAGCCGTCCGTCTTCACGCGGTCTGCCAGCGGCACGCCCGCAAGTTCGCCCGAGGCATCGGGGTCATCGGCCAGGCCGTTGAATTCGGCGCGGCCCAGGACGAAGGCATAGAAGCTTTCGTTGAAGTAGTAGTTGCCCTCGTAGACCATGAAGATGTCTTCCTGGTCCGAGTCACCGTCGGTCTCGGAATAGTCCAGAACGACGCCGAGGTTCTGGACGAACGGGCCCTGCGCGTGACGCAGACGGGCGCCAATGGTCAGGTTCTGCTCTTCGGTGTTGCCGTCGGTGCCGCTATAGCCGAGCGAGGCGCTGCCCGAGAATCCCGGACGGAATTCCGGATTGCCGAAACGGTAGGGATCCTCGGCCTCTTCCAGATCGTCCTGCACGTCGTCTTCGACGTCCTCGATCCGGTCCTCGATCTGCCGGGTGCCCGTCAGGGTGCCGACTTGCGCATGGACGGCAGTGGTGCCGATCAGCAGGGCAAGTGCGGTCAGGCCGGCGATGCGGATGTTCTCATTCATGCTTGTTCCCCTTTTAAGTGGTAGGCCACGCGCACGCGGCTGGCATCTGCTGCCGGGGAGACAACTGAAGGTGGTAGCGAACGTTCCTCTTGCGGCCACGGTCCACCGCACTGGGCGTGGCACTTTGGCAACACACCCACGAACCAAAACCAAAGGCTCGGGCGCTCAAGCTCCCGGAGCCGCAGAGATTTTGCCTGAAGTAACGCTCAGCGCCGCTTTTTGTGATGAGGAGAAACGGTGACCGGAATGGGAACAAGCCGCGACTGCATCGGCCGCACGAAACGACCGCCCGGCGGGGTTCTGTCCTCGGGATCCGCCATCCGCATGACGGCGATGGCGAACTGCACGCCGGCGAAAACGACACCGTTGAACATCACCAGCATCACGCCACCGAGCCATCCCATGTCTGTCCCGAGCACCAGATGTCCGAGACCCGCCACGTCCAGCGCGACCAGCGCCACCACGAAGGCAATGGAGATCGCGAAACCGATGAGGACGTTGACGATATAGAGACGGACGAGCTGGGGCATGATCTGAACTCCTTGCGCACACGATACCGCCAGCCACGGATGAAGCCACAAGAATCTGCACATCACATGCATGATTCTTGCCTGTCCGTCCTGCTTCGCCCGAATCCTGACCACCGCCATGAAATCGGGGTTCACCGCTCCGGTATCCAACGGCGCAACATGAGGAGGCGAGGCTTTGTTCCCCGACTATCCGTAAGGACAGCTGCGGCGACGCCTCCCCGCCGCGGCACCCGAAGGCCGAAGAACGGGCGCGGCGCCGACAGGAGGCCTGACGCCCGCCTGCGGCAGGCGGGCAGGGCCAAGCGGTCCGCTGCCTCCGTCAGCCCTGCGGGAAGGCGTCGGGCTTGGCCTCGCGCGCCATGTGGTCGAGGACGGCGTTGACGAACTTCGGCTCGCGTCCCTCCGGGAAAAAGGCCTTGGCGATGTCCACGAACTCGTTGATGACGACCTTCGGCGGCGTGTCGCTCTCGAGCAGTTCCGAACCGGCGGCCCGGAACAGCGCCCGGATCACCGGGTCGATCCGGGCGATCGGCCATTTGGCGACCAGCGCCCGGTCGGTCATCTGGTCGATCCCCGCCTGACGGTTCACGGCGCCCGAGACGAGGGTGCGGAAGCTCTTCGCATCGCCCTCGGCCATCTCGTCGCCTTCGTAGACGGCGCCGAACCGGTGCGTCTCGAATTCGCGGGCGACCTGCTCGACCGTCTGGCCCGAGCTTTCCATCTGGAAGAGCGCCTGGACCGCATAAAGGCGCGAGGCAGACTTCATCTGCCGCCTGTCGGGCTTGACGCTCATGCCTCGGACTTCCCGGCAAGGCGGAACTCGTCCACCGGCTTGAAACCCATGCCCTTCCGCTGGCCCGACCACCGGCGCGAAAGCGCGATCAGATGAAGCGCCGCGGCGGCGGCCCCGCCGCCCTTGTCCTGATCCGAGGGCGCGGCACGGACCACGGCCTGTTCGCGGTTCTCGACCGTGAGGATGCCGTTGCCGATGCAGGCGCCCTGCAGGCCGAGAAGCATCAGCCCGCGGCTCGAGTCGTTGCAGACGGTCTCGTAATGCGTGGTCTCGCCGCGGATCACGCAGCCGAGCGCCACGTAGCCGTCGAAATTGGCCTGCCGCTCGGCCATGGCGATGGCAGTCGGCAGCTCGAGCGCGCCGGGCACCTCGATCAGCTCCCAGCTTGCGCCGCAAGCCTCGAGCGTGGCCTTCGCTCCCGCGATCAGGTCGTCCGCGATGTCGCGGTAGAAGGGCGCGACCACGATCAGCAGCTTCACGGGCTTGTCGAACGCGGGCAGCGGCAGGCTGTAGTGGGTTTCGGAACCGGCCATCGGTCAGACCTCGGATATGTGGTGCGTGCCGACGATGGAGAGGCCATAGGCCTCGAGCCCCACCACTTTCGGCGCGAGGGAATTGGTGACGAGCACGATCCGCGACAGCCCCAGCGCCGAGAGGATCTGGGCCCCGAGGCCATACTGGCGCAGCGTCTGCGGCGAGGCTTCGTCGTCCATCGCCAGTTTCATGTTGATGTCGCGGAGCAGGACAACGACACCGCGGCCCTCCTGCGCGATGAGGCGCATCGCGCCATGCAGGTCCCCGGAGTGAGCCGGGCCGATGCCCAGCACGTCCTCGAGCGGGTTCAGCGCGTGCATCCGCACCAGCACCGGCTCACCGTCCGTGACGTTGCCCTTCGAGAGGATCACATGCTCGGCGCCCTGCGTATCGTCGGCGAAGATGCGCATCAGCCAGTCGCCGCCGTAACACGAGGTGACGTGCCTGACCGCCTTCTCCTTCACGAGGTTGTCGTGCCGGCGGCGGTAGGCGATCAGGTCCGAGATCGTGCCGATCTTCAGCCCGTGCCTCTGCGCGAAGGCCACCAGATCCGGCAGGCGCGCCATCGTGCCGTCGTCGTTCATGATCTCGCAGATCACGCCCGAGGCGTTGAGGCCGGCAAGGCGGCTCACGTCCACCGCGGCCTCGGTGTGGCCCGCGCGAACGAGGACGCCGCCGTCGCGGGCGCGCAGCGGAAAGACGTGGCCCGGCGTCGCGATGTCGGCCTGCCCCTTGGTCGGGTCGATCGCAACCGCTACCGTCCGCGCGCGATCGGCGGCCGAAATGCCGGTGGTCACGCCCTCGCGCGCCTCGATCGAGATGGTGAAGGCGGTTTCGTGACGCGAGGAGTTCTTGGGCGCCATCAGGTGCAGGCCCAGCTGGTCGACGCGCGCCGAAGGCAGCGCAAGACAGATCAGCCCGCGCCCGTGGGTCGCCATGAAGTTGATCGCCGCCGGCGTGCACATCTGCGCGGGGATCACGAGGTCGCCCTCGTTCTCGCGGTCCTCGTGGTCCACGAGGATGAACATCCGCCCGTTGCGCGCGTCGTCGATGATCTCCTCGATCGAGGAGATTGCGTCGGAATACTCGGTTTTCGTCTGGCTCATCGCATCGCTCCGGGATCAGCCCTGCCCATAGCGCGACACCGCATGAAAGGCCAGAGCCAGCACCGCATCCGCCAGATGGCAGATGCCCGGACTTTTTTCATTCACTCGCCGCGAAGCTGCCCCATTCCGCAGGGACAAGAAGGGCGTTCAACGCGGAGAACCCCATGCGACTTACCGGGCAGGCACTGGGCACGCTGCGGCACGCCCTCCATGAAAACCGGTGGCTCATCCTCGTCTGCGGCCTGAACGTGGCTGCGGCGCATCTTCTCGCCGCGACGCATGGGCTGCCCTACGATATCCGGGCAAGCGGCTACCTCGTGATGATCCTGACCGTCATGATGCCCATCTACCTTTTCCTGATGGCGGTCTGGATGCTGGTCCGCATCGCGCAGCAGAGCCCCCGGGTGCGACCGCTTCCCCTCTTCCTCTCCCGCCTGCGCGCCAGCCTGACTGATGGCCGGCGGATCGGGTCGGGCATCGTCGCGATGCTGGCGCTGAGCTTCTTCTTCGACAGCTTTTCCTTCATCAAGAACATCATACCGCTCGTGATCCCCTTCTCGTGGGACACGACCTTCGCCAACCTCGACCGCTCGCTCCACGGCGGCGTCGATCCCTATCACGTGACGCTCCTGCTTCTCGGGACGCCGCTGGCCACGACCGTGCTGAACGGCGCCTATCACTTCTGGCTTCTGCTCGTCTATTTCGTGGTCATGGCCGGGTGCTTTACCGGGGCCAACCCTCCTGCCCGACGCACCTTCCTGCTGTCCTTCCCGCTGGTCTGGGGGCTCGGGGGGAACCTGCTGGCCATCCTGTTCTCGTCGGCGGGCCCCTGCTATTATACCGCGCTCGGCCTCGGCGACCGGTTCGAGCCGTTGATGCAGGCGTTGCGCGAATTTCACGAGACGAGCCCCGTCTGGGCGCTCCGCGTGCAGGACCTGCTCTGGGCCGGCTACAAGACGGGCGAGGGATTGCGGGGCATTTCGGCCTTTCCCTCGATGCACGTCGCCAGCACCACGCTGATGACGCTCTATGCCTTCACCTGGCGTCGCTGGGCCGGCTGGCTGATGGTCGTCTTCCTCGGCATGATCCTTGTCGGATCGGTGCATCTCGGCTGGCACTATGCCGTGGACGGCTATGCAAGCATCGCGATGACGCTGGCGATCTGGTTCGGGGTGCGCAGGCTGGTGACGGGCCGCGCCCCGCGCGTCGACGCCGCGCCTCAGCCCGCCGCCATGTAGCGGTCGACGTCGAGACAGGCGGCGAGATGCGCCGCCTGCGACCACTCGCGCTCGTTCCAGCCGCAGCCCACGAGGATCACCCGATCCGACGGAATCCGGCCGAGCGCGGAGCGGATCACGCGCCGCTGTTCGGACCAGACATCGAAGGGGCGCGGCGCAGAATGGGCGGCGTCGAGCACGCCCTCGGCCGCGGCCAGCAGCGCCGCGGGCGCAAGCCGGCCCTGCGCCAGACCGATGCGATCGGCCACCAACCGACCCAGCTTCTCCGCCCTGTCGTCGGGCAAGAGCTTCCCCGGGAGAACCCGCAAGGCGTTCGAGGAGAAGAGGAAGGCCACGACGTCGTGCCCGGTCGAAGCGCGGACCGAGGCATAGGTCCGGTAGTCCAGCCCGAGCTCCGCCGCCCGGCGCACCCTGCGGCGAAGCACTTCGAGCGGCAGTGTCGGCAGAAGATCTGCCCTGGCCTTCGACCAGCAGTGACGCCGCCAGCTTCCGCCCGGCTCGAGCGTCGGCCCGCCGTTGTGCCCAAGTCCTGCGGCGGCGGCCATCTCAGGCGAACTCGTTCAGACGAGCGACATAGCGCGCCAGCGTGTCTATCTCGAGGTTCACGCGCAGCCCGGGCGCGATGCCGCCGAAGGTCGTCACCTCCTGCGTGTGCGGAATGAAGTTGATCCCGAAATCCGCCCCGTCGACCTCGTTCACCGTCAGCGAGGCGCCGTTCAGGGCGACGGATCCCTTCGGCGCAATGAACCGCGCCAGGGCCTCCGGGGCGCGGAAGGTCACGCGCAGGCTGTCGCCCTCGGGGGACGTGCGCACGACTTCGGCCACGCCGTCCACATGGCCCGAGACGATGTGACCGCCGAGCTCGTCACCCACCTTCAGCGCCCGTTCCAGGTTGATCCGGTGTCCCACCTGCCAGCCACCCAGCACGGTCTTCGACAGCGTCTCGCCCGAGATGCTGACCTCGAACCAGCCTTCCGGTTCGCTGCAGGTGGCGACGACCGTGAGACAGACGCCGTCGCAGGCGATCGAGGCGCCGATGTCGATGGTTTGCACGTCATAGCCGGTTGCGATGCGGGCGCGCAGATCGCCCTTGCGCTCGAGTTCCAGCACGCGGCCGATGTCGGTGACGATCCCGGTGAACATGACCTCTCCTTGTCCTTCGCCCAAGGCCTAGCTCCGGCCGAGGCAGCGCGCAACGGAATTGGCATCCCGCGGCTGTTCCGGATCCGCCGCCGCCCGCTTTTCCCCGGACCGCGGCACGCGCCGAGCGCGGCTTGCGCGCAACGGCGGCAGCCCCATGCGAAAGTCCGCATTCCCATCCGCCCTCCTCCGCGTCATTGTGCAGAATCGCTTTCAGGAGAGGCCAGATGGCACCCCCCGCCCGGCGCCGGTTCCTTTTCCTGCAGGGCCCGCACGGCCCTTTCTTCCACCAGCTCGGAAGACGCCTCGCGGCCTCCGGGGCCGATGTGCTGCGCGTGGGCTTCAACCTCGGCGACAGCATCTTCTGGCCCGACCGCCGGACCTACATTCCATTCCGCGATGCACCCGCCACCTGGCCCGCAACGTTCTGCGGCATTCTCGCCCGCCGCGGCATCACCGATATCGTGCTCTACGGCGACACGCGCCCGGTCCATGCACAGGCCATCGCGATCGCGAAGGCGCGCGGCCTCACCGTCCACGTCTTCGAGGAGGGATATCTCCGGCCCTACTGGGTCACCTACGAGCGCGGCGGATCCAACGGCCATTCGCGGCTGATGCGGCTCACCCTCTGCGAGATGCGTGACGCGCTCGAGCCCGAGGAGCAGTCGCCGCCCGAGGCGCCCGCCAGATGGGGCGACCTGGTGCAGCACATCCTGTGGGGCGCCATCTACCACGCACTGGTGCTAGGGGGCGCGCGCGCCTATCCCCGCTTCCAACCGCACCGGAGCCTCACCGTCACGCGCGAGTTCCGGCTGCACCTGCGGCGCCTCGTCCTTTCGCCGATCCACAGGCTCGAGCGGATGGCTGCAACCGCGCGCATCCTGCTGGGCCGGTTCTCGTTCCATCTCGTCCTGCTGCAACTCGAGCACGACTCGAGCTTCACCGCGCACGGCCCCTATGCCTCGATGGCCGACTTCCTGTCCGAGGTCATCCGAGCCTTCGCCGAAGGCGCTCCGCCCGACCATCACCTCGTCCTGAAGGCCCATCCCCTTGAGGATGGCCGCGCGCCGATCCCGCGCGAGATCCGGAGACTTGCGCATCTGCACGGCCTTACCGGCCGCGTGCATTTCGTGCGCGGCGGCAAGCTCGCGCGGCTCCTGTCGCGCGCCAGAAGTGCCGTGACCGTCAATTCCACCGCCGGCCAGCAGGCGCTCTGGCGGGACCTTCCGGTGCGGACCCTTGGCACCTCGGTCTATGGCCTGCCCGAACTGGTCTCATCCCAGCCGCTTCCCGCCTTCTTCGCCCGGCCCCGCCCACCGGAGCCGGGCGCCTACCGCATCTACCGCCGCTTCCTGCTGCGCACATCCCAAGTGCCGGGCGGCTTCTACTCCGTTCCGGGCCGAAAGAGGCTGCTCGACCGGATCTGCGGGATGATGACCGATCCGCTCGATCCCTATGCCGCACTCATCCCCGAGGAAGAGGCCGACCGGCAACAGTTGCGCACGGCCTGACGCATGTGTCTGGCGACACTGGCAATCCGCCACGCGTTCCGCTAGCTTCGCGGCAAATCATGAGGCAACTCCAAAAGGAGCGGGGGCAGTGAGACTTTCGACCGTCAGGAGAGCGAGAACGCTCACTCTTCTCGTTCTCGTGTCCACGGTTGCAGCCTGCGGCCTCCCGCGCTCCGGCCCCCACAAGAGCGAGATCTTCGCGGGTTCGGTCGAGCGGCAGGGCGATGCCTTCGTCGTGCCGGTGAACCGCTTCGTCAGCCGCGTGACCGCTGTCACCCCGGCCTTCGGCTTCAGCTCGAGCTTCCGCAACGCGGGCCTCATCGGATCCGACAACATCGCCGCCGGGGATACGCTCGGCATCACGGTGTTCGAGAACGTCCGGGACGATCCGCTTCTCGGCAACAGCGGCCAGCGCGTCTCGTCCCTCGACCAGGTGCAGGTCGACGGCCAGGGCTATATCTACGTGCCCTATGCCGGGCGCATCCGCGCTGCCGGCCAGACGCCAGACGGGCTGCGGCAGGCGATCACCCGCAAGCTCGACACGCAGACGCCCGATCCGCAGGTCTCCGTCCAGCGCCTTGCGGGCGACGGCTCCTCGGTCACCGTCTCCGGCGCAGTCGGCAGCCAGGGCGTCTTCCCGATCGAGCGGCCGACCCGGACCCTCTCGTCCATGCTCGCCCGTGCCGGCGGCACCAACGTGCCGGTGGAAACCGCGATCATCCGCGTCACCCGCAACGGCACCACCAGCCAGATCTGGCTGCAGGATCTCTACGACAACCCATCGCTCGACATCGCGCTGCGCCCGAACGACGTGATCGTGGTGGAGGAGGACGACCGCTCCTTCGTGGCCCTCGGCGCCACCGGGCAGCAGACCCGCATCCAGTTCGAGACGCAGAACGTCTCGGCCATCGAGGCGCTGGCGCAGGTCGGCGGCCTCAACACCCAGCTCGCCGACCCGAAAGGCGTCTTCGTGCTGCGGGACGAGCCCGCCGACATCGCCAACTCGGTGCTGGGGCGGAATGACCTCGTGGGCGACCAGCGCATGGTCTACATGCTCGACCTGACGCGGCCCACCGGCCTTTTCGAGGCCCGGGACTTCATGATCCGCGACGGCGACACGGTCTATGTGACCGAGGCGCCCTTCGTCCAGTGGCAGAAAACGCTCGGCGCGATCACCGGTGCGACCTCCGCCGCCAATCAGGCGTCGAAAGTCGGCAACTGAGCGCGCCTTGTCCGCAACCGACCTTGTCCGAGCCGCCGGTTCCCCCCGGCGGCTCTTCTTCTACAACCTGGGCTTCCTGCGTCAGAAGCGGGTGCGGCGGATCCTGTCGCTCGCCGGGCACGACCTGCGCCTCGGATTGCCCGGCCCCGACGACGGCGTGGTGGTATGGGGACGAAGCCCCACCGCCGCGCGCGGCGAGCGCATTGCCGAGGCCCGGCAAGTGCCCGTCGTCCGGGTCGAGGACGCCTTCCTCCGCTCGATCCGTCCCGGCCGGACAGGCGCGCAGCCGATCGGCCTGATGATCGGACGAGGTGTCCACTTCGACCCCTCGGTTCCATCGGACCTCGAGGTGCTGCTCTCGTCCCACCCGCTCGACGGGTCCGACCTTCTGTCCCGCGCGCGCGACGGGCTCGAGCGGTTGCAACAGCTGGATCTCTCGAAATACAGCGACCATGACCCTGCGGCTCCGCTGCCCCCGCCGGGCTACGTTCTGGTCGTGGACCAGACACGCGGAGATGCGGCCGTGCGCGGGTCGGAGGCGACCTTCCGCGAAATGCTCGTCCTTGCGCAGGAAGAGCATCCCGGCGCTCAGGTGGTGGTGAAACTGCATCCCGAGACGCTGCAGGGCTTCCGACCGGGTCACTACGGTTCGGAGGACGCTGTGGGCCGCGTCACCCTCTGCTCCGACCCCGTTTCGCCCTGGCGTCTGCTCGAGGGGGCGCGGGCGGTCTACACCGTCTCGTCGCAGCTCGGCTTCGAGGCGATCCTTGCCGGACACCGGCCCGTCGTGATGGGTCAGCCCTTCTATGCCGGCTGGGGCCTGAGCGACGATCGCTCGCCCTTCCCGCGGCGGAGGCGGCGGCTGACACGGGCGCAGCTCTTCGCGGCGGCGATGATCCTCGCGCCGGTCTGGTACGACCCCTGCCGCGACCGGCTCTGCCGCTTCGAGGAGGCGGTGGACCAGCTGGAAGCCGAGGCCCGCGCCTTCCGCGAGGACCAGACCGGCCACATCGCGCTCGGCATGCGGCTGTGGAAGCGGCACCGGCTGCGCCAGATGTTCGGCCAGGCCGGCCCGCTTTCCTTCACCGGCTCGACCGGCAGGGCCTCGGCCGACGGGCGCCCGGTCCTGGTATGGGGACGAGAGCCGGAGGGGCTCGCCGCGCCGATGATCCGGCGGGTCGAGGATGGATTCCTGCGCTCGCGTGGCCTTGGCGCGCAACTGGTGCCGCCGCTCAGCCTGATCGCCGACGACCTGGGCCTGCACTTCGACTTCTCGCGCGAAAGCCGGCTGGAGCGGCTGATCCTCGCGCCGCTGCCCGCCGGGGGCATCGGTCGCGCGCTCCGCCTTCGCGAACGGCTCGTCGCGGCGGGGATCGGCAAGTACAACCTCGGGGGCGCGGTCCCTGCACTGCCCGGGGGGCATCGCATCCTCGTGCCGGGTCAGGTCGAGGATGACGCCTCCATCCTCTACGGCGCAGGCGAGGTGAAGACCAATCGCGCGCTCCTGCGGGTCGCACGCGAAGCCAATCCCTCGGCCGTGCTGGTCTACAAGCCGCATCCCGATGTCGAGGCCGGTCTCAGGCCCGGCGCGGTCAGGGCAGAGGATCTTGCCGATGCTGTCGTGGCGCGAGAGGCGGATCCGCTCCGGCTGATCGACGCCTGCGACGAGGTCTGGACGGTCACCTCGCTTCTGGGCTTCGAGGCCCTGATCCGCGGCAAGCCGGTCACCTGCCTCGGGGTGCCCTTCTATGCCGGGTGGGGTCTTACACGCGACCGCGGACCGGTGCCGGACAGGCGCAGGCGGGCGCCCGACGGCCACCCCCTCCCGCGTCCGGGCCTCGAAGCGTTGGTCCATGCGGCGCTGATTTCCTACCCCCGCTATTTCGATCCGGTGAGTGCCCTGCCCTGCCCCCCCGAGGTCGTCCTCGACCGCCTCGCGGACGGAAGGCTGCGGGCAGGTGGCCCCGCCCTCAGGCTCCTGTCCAGGCTTCAAGGCGCCGCGGCCAGCCTGGCGCCGCTCTGGCGCAGGAAGTGACGGGCCGGACCGTCGCAGGGATGGGGCAAGACCGTTCTTTGGCGTGCAGTGATGATGCAGGGTCTGCGTCGGGGGCAGAGGCAGTCCGACACGGGCCGCGGCAGGTCGAATGCCTCGAATGCCTCGAATGCCTCAAATGCCTCGAATGCCTCGAATGCCTCGAATGCCTCGAATGCCTCGAATGCCTCGAATGCCTCGAATGCCTCGAATGCCTCGAATGCCTCGAATGCCTCGAATGCGACTTTCCGAACTGGTCTGCCTCCGTCAAGACCATCGGTCGGTTCGCAAGCCTGACCCTCGATGGCGGGGCAGGCGTCCCGGCGTTTGTCCGCGTCAGTAGATGTAGCGGATCTGCTCCGTCCAGTACCGCTCCATCCGGCGAAGGGCCTGGTTCAGGTCCTCCATGCCCTCGACACCGAGCACGTTCCGCCGCTCCAGCCCGTCAGCGTGGCGCGCGAAGAGCTCGGACAGGATCTCGCGCACCTTCCGCCCCTTCTCGGTCAGCCGCACACGCACCGAGCGGCGATCGATCTCGGACCGCTGGTGATGCATGTAGCCGAGTTCGACCAGCTTCTTGAGATTGTAGCTGACGTTCGAGCCCTGGTAGTAACCGCGGGACTTGAGCTCGCCCGCGGTTACCTCGTTGTCACCAACATTGAACAGGAGCAGCGCCTGCACCGAGTTGATCTCGAGCAGGCTGATCCGTTCGAACTCGTCCTTCACCACGTCGAGCAACAGCCGGTGAAGACGCTCCACCAGCGAGAGGCTTTCCAGATAGCCGAGCAGAAAGGCCTTCTGCGACCCATCGAGAATGCCTGCGTGAACCGTCATTCCTGTTCTCCACCGTCCGTTTGACGGGCACAGAATCGGCACAAACCGCAAACATAACGTAAACTCGCGCGATTTTCCTTCGGCCCCGCGGATCAGCGGGCGAGGCGCGTCCGCGCGAAGGTCCCGATGTCGGAGATCAGATCGGACAGGTGCGCCGGGGGCTCCCGCTGGCCGAGGACCCACGGCAGCAGATCCTGGTCGTTCTCGTTCAGGAGCGAATCGTAGAGCGCCAGGCGATCCTCGGGAAGACCGGCGAGATGCGCGTCCGACCACGGCCCGAGGATCAGGTCCATCTCCTTGGTGCCGCGCCGCCAGGAGCGCATCGACATGCGCTTGAGCCGCGCTTCGGCTGCCTCGGTCATTCCGCCTCCTTGCGCAAGAGCGCCCGCATCCGCTTTTCCAGCTGCCCCATCTCCTGCGCAAGTGCAAGCATCTGCGTGCGCATCCGGGCCAGCTCTGACAGCGCCTCGCGCCCCTCGGCGGGCAGCACGGCGGGCTCGGACGGACCCTCGACGCCGTCGCCCTCGCCGGTCAGCAGCCAGCGCAGGCTGACGTTCAGCATCCCGGCCATCATCTGCAGCCGGTTCGCCCGCGGCTCGGCAAGGTCGTCCTCCCACGATTGCAGCGTCTTCAGCCGCACGCCGAGCCGCCGCGCCATCTCTTCCTGCGTCAGGCCGGCCGCATCGCGCGCCCCCGCCAGACGATCCCCGAACGTCGCCGTCTCGTTGCTGAACCAACCCTTGTTGTCCATCGCCATCGTGCCTCTCCCTCGATACCGCTTGATCGCTTGCGGGGCAGAACCTAGAACATGTGGCCGAAAGTTACAAACCGGCCACACCTTGGCCGCCCCTCCTCCGGAGTATCCCCCGCATGGCCTTCCTCTCCGACACGCTTGCCCGCGTCAAACCGTCCCAGACGATCGCGGTCACCAACAAGGCGCGGGAGCTTGCGGCCGCAGGGCGCGACGTGATCGGCCTCGGCGCGGGCGAGCCCGATTTTGATACGCCCGACAACATCAAGGTCGCGGCCAAGCGCGCCATCGATGCGGGGAAGACCAAATACACCGCCGTGGATGGCATCCCCGAGTTGAAGCGGGCGATCTGCGAGAAGTTCGAGCGCGAGAACGGCCTGAAATACACGCCCGCGCAGGTGACGGTGGGCACCGGCGGCAAGCAGGTGCTCTACAATGCACTCGTGGCGACGCTGAACCCCGGCGACGAGGTGATCATCCCTGCGCCCTACTGGGTGAGTTATCCCGACATGGTGCTGCTCGCGGGCGGCACGCCGGTCAGCGTGGCCGCCGGGATGGAGACGGGCTTCAAGCTCACGCCCGAACAACTCGAGGCGGCGATCACGCCGAAGACCAAGTGGTTCATCTTCAACTCGCCCTCGAACCCGACGGGGGCCGCCTACACCCGCGCCGAGCTGGCCGCGCTCTGCGAGGTGCTGATGCGCCATCCGCAGGTCTGGATCATGTCCGACGACATGTACGAGCATCTGGTCTTCGACGACTTCGACTTCACCACGCCCGCTCAGATCGAGCCCGGCCTCTACGACCGGACGCTGACCTGCAACGGGGTGTCCAAGGCCTATTGCATGACCGGCTGGCGGATCGGCTATGCGGCGGGTCCGGTGGAGCTGATCAAGGCGATGGGCACGATCCAGTCGCAATCCACCTCGAACCCCTGTTCGATCGCGCAATATGCGGCGCTCGAGGCGCTGTCGGGGCCGCAGGAGTTCCTCGCCACGAACCGCGAGGCCTTCCAGCGCCGCCGCGACCTCGTCGTCTCGATGCTGAACGAGGCCAAGGGGATCACCTGCCCCAATCCGGAGGGTGCCTTCTACGTCTATCCCGACATCTCGGGCTGCATCGGCAAGACCTCGGCAGGCGGCACGAAGATCACGGACGACGAGGCCTTCGCCTCGGCGCTGCTCGAGGAGACGGGGGTGGCCGTGGTCTTCGGCGCGGCCTTCGGCCTCTCGCCGAACTTCCGGGTCAGCTATGCCACCTCGGACGAGGTTCTCCGCGAGGCCTGTGCGCGCATTCAGGCCTTCTGCGCCGGACTGAGCTGAACATGATCGCCGAGTTGCCGGAGTATTATTTCCGCGTGAGGGAGAACGGCGCCGCCGTCTTCCGCGTTGATACCGGCAACCGGCAGCAGAGGATCGAGCTCGAGCCGATCGCCACGGTGAACCTGCGCTCGGGCGAGGTCCGGCCGCAGGGCGGGCGGGCGCTTACCGAGGCCGACCGCGCCGAGATCGGGCGCTGGATGGCCGAGCGCGCAGCGCTGGTGGCGAAGCGCGAACTCGACGACATCCTGCGGACGGTCGATCACCTGAACCTTACGGCGCAATGGGTGCAGTCGCGCGCCACGGACGATCAGGTGGACCAGGTGGCCGAGGCGCTGCTCCTCGCGATGCACGACCTGCGCAGCGTGCTCGTGCGGCACAAGGCGGATCGGCTGCTGAAGCAGAGCAATCCCCGCTGACCCGCAGGACGCCGTCAGGCGAGGGCCAGCCGCGGCACGCGCATCCAGAAGCGGGTCATCAGAAGCGTTGCCGCGAGCGTCAGCCCGACGACGAGGCCGAGCCAGAGCCCCGGCCCTCCGAGCCCCAACGGGAAGGCGAGGACATAGCTCGCCGGGATGCCGACCATCCAGTAGCTGAAGATCGCAAGCCACATCGGCACGCGGGTGTCGCGCAAGCCGCGCAGCAATCCCAGCGCGATGACCTGCATCGCATCCGCGATCTGGAACAGCGCGGCGACCGCGAGCAGGACCGAGCCGAAGGCCACGATCTCGTCGAACTCGGGATTGGCCCGGTCGAGGAAGAGGGCGACGATGGGACCGGGCACCACGAGGAAGAGGGCGACCATCGCGAAGCCGAAGCCGATGGAGAGCAGGATCGCGACCTTGGCGCCCTCGCGCAGGCGGATCGTGTCGCCGGCCCCGTCGGCGCGCCCGGTGCGGATCGTCGCGGCGTTCGAGATCCCGACATGGACCATGAAGGCAAGCGCCGTCACCTCGAGTGCGATCCCATGCGCCGCAAGCGGCACCGTGCCGATCCATCCCATCATCAGCGCTGCCGCCTGGAAGATCGCGCCCTCGGCCAGACCCGTCAGGCCGATCGGCCAGCCAAGGGCGAAGACGCGGGCCAGCGCATGCCAGTCCGGCCGCCAGAAGCGCTGGAAGAGGTGAAAGCGCCGCAGCGGCGGCAGGAGGGCTGCGTAGAGGCCGAGTGCGGCCAGCGACATGAACTGTGCGCCCACCGAGGCCACGGCCGCGCCCTCGACGCCCATCTCGGGCGCGCCGAGATTGCCGAAGATCAGCACCCAGTTCAGCCCGGCATTGACCGCCACCGCCGCCAGCGTGGCCCAGAGCACGATCTGTGTCCGCTCGAGCGCCGAGAGATAGCTCTTCAGCACCATGATCAGCAGCGCCGGCACCATGCCGAGCCCTGCGATCCGCAGGTAGTCCTGCGCCAGCATCGCAAGCTCCGGCTGCTGGCGGAGCGCGATCAGCACCGGCCCCGAGAACCAGAAGAGCGGGTAGATCAGCGCGCCGAAGCCGATGGACAGCCAGAGGCCCATGCGCGTGTCGCGCCGCACCTGCGTCTCGTCCCCGCGCCCGAGCGCCTCGGCCACCATCGGCATCACGGCCTGTGCGAAGCCCGACCCGAGGATGAACGTCACGAAGAAGATGGAGGCGCCGAGCACGACGGCGGCAAGCTCCTCGACGCCATACCATCCGAGCATCACCGTATCCGTGACATGCAGCGACATCTGTGCCAGATGGCTGCCGACAAGGGGAAGCCCCAGCGCGAGGATTGCCCTTGAGTGTCCGGTGAAGTCGATGATGCGGAACATGCGGCAGCAGTAGCCCGACGGGCGTTCCGCATCAAGCGACCGCCGCGATATCAGGCGGCAAGCGGCTTTCGTGCCACGAAATCCACCAGTGCGGAGACGCCGACATGGGCGCGGCCCTCGGCGATCTCCTCGTCCTCATCGCGGGCGAGCAGCACCTCCCATCCGGCGAAATCCTGTTCGAGGGTGGAAAGCTCGTACATGTTCTCGGCCGCCGACGGTCCGCCGGTGCCATACTCCACCTGCCGCGGCGCATATCCGTGCAGCATCACGAGCCCGCCGGGCCGCACCGCATGAGCGATGCCCGCGTGGATCCTCCGGCGCAGCACAGGCGGCGCGAACTGGATGAAGATACCTAACACCGCGTCGAAGGGTCGGTCCCAGTCCCACTGTTCGATGTCGGCCTGATGCAGGTCGACCGCAGCACCCCGTTCCGCAGCCAGCTTTCGCGCCTTGTCCAGCGCCACGGCCGACAGGTCCATTGCCGTCACACGGTGACCGAGCGCCGCGAGATGCACCGAGTTCCGCCCCTCGCCATCGCCGAGGCACAGCACCTCGGAGCCTGCGGCCAGCATCGGGGCGGTCCGGACCGCAAAGGCGGACGGCTCCTTGCCGAAGAGATAGTCTGCACCCTTGTAGCGTTCATCCCACATGAGCCGATACTGCGGTCCGTCGGGCGAAAGGCAAGGGCTCATCCGCGGCGCGGCTTGCGCAACTCCGGCGGGGTGGCGCTGCCGAGGATGTTCGCCGAGGTGCCGATCACCTGCGAGGCGCGGCCGACGATCAGCGGATCGGGCTGGCCGACCACCTCGGCGTCCTTGCCGGGGTAGTCGATCGAGGCGAGGAAGTGCTTCATGCAGTTGAGCCGGGCGCGCTTCTTGTCGTTCGACTTGACGATGGTCCAGGGCGCATCGGCGGTGTCGGTGTAGAAGAACATCGCCTCCTTGGCCTCGGTATAGTCCTCCCACTTGTCGAGGCTCGCCTTGTCGATCGGCGACAGCTTCCAGCGCTTCAGCGGATCGGTCTCGCGCGCGAGGAAGCGGGTGCGCTGCTCGTCGCGCGTCACCGAGAACCAGTATTTGTAGAGCCTGATCCCGGACCGGACGAGCATCCGTTCAAGCTCGGGCGCCTGCCGCATGAACTCGAGGTATTCCGAGGGCGAGCAGAAGCCCATCACCCGCTCGACGCCCGCCCGGTTGTACCAGCTGCGGTCGAAGAACACGATCTCGCCCGTCGTCGGCAGATGCTCGATGTAGCGCTGGAAGAACCATTGACCCTTCTCGCGCTCGCCGGGCTTGGTCAGGGCGACCACGCGGGCGTAGCGCGGGTTGAGATGTTCCATGAAGCGCTTGATGGTGCCGCCCTTGCCGGCCGCGTCCCGGCCTTCCATCAGGATCACGAACTTCTGGCCGGTTTCCTGCGCCCAGATCTGCACCTTCAGAAGCTCGGCCTGAAGCCGCGCCTTCTCGGCCTCGTAGACCGCCCGGCCCAGACGGCGCGGGTAGGGATAGTGTCCGCCCTCGAAAGCCTGCCGGATCGAGCTCGGATCCACCGCGGGAAAATGCCGCGGTCCATGCAGCGTTTCTATCGGAGCGGTAGTCGTTGCCGGGGACACCTCTTCCGCCGAAAGCGGTTCGGACGAGGACGCATCACCGGCTGCCTGCGGATCCGCCGGCCCTCGGATCTCATCGCTCGTCAGATCGGTGACGGGGTGGTCATCGGCCATGAGATCCTCCTGATTCCGGCTTGATCCTGAATTAGAAGGCATAACAAATCGTGACCTTGATCAGCATCATTTACCCGCCCGGCGATGCCGGGAAAAAGTCGGGGGCGGTGATTTCACCGCCCCCTGGCCGGGACAAATGATACGATTGAATGAGAACTTTTGCTAAAGACTTGCGAGATCGCTGCTTATAGATGAGCAGAATCTTGCGCATACTCCAACTGTGGTAAAAGCATTCCTCCCGGACCTCATCGCGCAATGAAGCCGCAAAGCCGGTCGAGAACGGTCTCCCACTGCTCGAAAATCAGCAGCCGGGCGGATCCGCGCAGGACCTCGACCTGTGCGCCGGGGATGGCGGCAGCGAAGCTTCGCACGTTGGCGGGAGGAGCGAGCGGATCCAGCGCGCCCTGAAGGAAGAGGACAGGCACGTGCGGCGGATGGGGCGGCAGCGGCCGCCCGGCCTCAAGCCGCCCCCTGAAGAAGGCCGCATGCGCCGACACCTCCGGACCGACGCAGATGTCGCTGCCGAAGACGACGGCCTCGCGGATACCCTCCAGCCGCAGGGCGAGGCGATCGGCGGACGAGCCGCCGCAGGCAGCCAGGACAAGCCCCTCCTTGCCCCGACGGCGTGCGAGGACGAAGGCGGCCTGCACGAGAAGCGCCAGCGCCTCCGGCTCGAGCCGGGCGGTCTCGTCGAGGAAGCGCGGCCAGTGCGCGGACGGTCCTGCAGGCAGATCGGCGGCACAGGCGAGGATGCCCGACACCAGTCCCGGCCGCATCCGCGCGAGCCTGCACGCCGCGGCAAGATCGCAGCCCAGTGCCAGCACGGCTGCTCGCCCGATGCGGAGATGCTCGGCCAGCGCGGCTATGTCGAGCGCGGATGCCTCGGCCACGCTCATGCCTTCGGGCGACGGGTCGCTGCGGCCATATCCCGCCCGGATCGGCACGATCACGCGGAGACCCCTGTCCCGAGCCGCAAGTTCGGCGTCCGGCGCCCACCGGGCGAGGCCGAACTCGCCATGGAGGTGAAGGACAGCCGCGCCGTCCGGAGCGCCGAACTCGATCCAGTCCAGCCGCCGACCGTCAGGAAGCGTCAGCGACCGCGGCGCCAGCGCCTCGAGCAACTGGCCGCCGAAGGGCACGGCGGCCATGCCGGGAGGTGCGAGCGCGAGGTCCATCAGCCCCATCACGAGCCGCAGAAGTTCCTGCTGCGAATGGGTCTCCGTCTTCTGCTGGATCGATCGCATCTGCGTCCGGACCGTCTCGACCGACCGTCCCCGAAGCGCCGCGATCTCGCGCAGCGGCAGTCCCAGGGTCAGGCCGTGGACGACTTCGGTCTCGGCGCCGGTGAGGCCGAAGGTCTCGTGGAGAAGCTCGCCAAAAGCCTCGGGCCAGACCGGCTCGGTCGCGAGCACGAGCGCCTGGGCGCGATCCTCGCGGCTGTCGGGCACGCAGACCCGCAGGACCACCGTCGCCCCGCTGAGCACCGATCGGACCCGCAGGTTCCGCGCCGTGTCCGCGCGTCGCGAGACGCGGCGGATGGTCGAGGACAGCATCACCACATCGCCTGCATCGAAGGGAAGAGCCGCAAGCGGCGCCCCGGCCGAGATGCGAAAGGCCGATTCCGCCGCCCGATTGCAGGCCCCGATCCGCACGATTCCGTCGCTGAGGAAAGCCGGCACCCGCTGGATACCTGCGAGCACGGCCTCGGATCCTGCGCCGGGGATCCTGGGCAGACGGTCGAGGATGCGGCAGGCCCGGCGGAGATGCTCTCGCAGGTCGGGATCGCAGGACGCCCTCAGACCGGAGCGCACCAGGGCGAGGTGCTCACGCCAGAGCTGCGCGAACTCGGGCAACCGTTCAGGATCGAGCGCGAGCTCATAGGCCAGATGCACCAGCTCGGAAGAGCCGGCGCTGCGGATCAGGCCGCCGTCCTCGAATTCTCCTGACAGATCCTCCATCCGCCCGGCGCCTTATCCTGAATGCGCCTGCTGGGTCGCACGCGCGGCAAGGGCCGCCAATACGGGCTGGCCCTCATGGGCGCACAGGTCGCAGGTCTTTCCTCTCCGGTGCCGAACGACTAGGCTCCCGCGCGACCGAAGGAGAAGTCCATGCTGAAGATCTACGGCGTCTACCGCTCTCGCGCCTCGCGGCCGCTCTGGCTCCTCGCGGAGCTGAATATGCCGTTCGAGCATGTGCCGGTCATCCAGGCGAACCGCGTGGCCCGGCCGCACGAGCCGGAGGCGCCGCTCAACACCAGTTCGGCCGCCTTCCTGCGGATCAATCCGCTGGGCCAGATCCCCTGCCTCGAGGAAGACGGGCTGGTCCTGACCGAGTCGCTCGCCATCACGCTTCACATCGCACGCCGCTACGGCGGCCTGCTCGGCCCCCTCGACGCGTCCGAGGATGCGCTGATGGTGAGTTGGTCGCTCTTCGCCGCGACCGCGGTGGAGCCGTCGGCCCTCGAGATCCAGCTCATCCAGCGGACGGGCGGCGGTGCCACTGCCGAGGGTCAGGCCGCCCTTTCGATCGCGGCCGAGCGGCTGCGTCGTCCGCTGACACGGCTCGAGCGGCATTTCTCGTCCCAGGAATGGCTGGTGGGCAACCGCTTCACCGTGGCCGATCTCAACCTCGCCGAGGTGCTGCGCTATGGCCAGGGCCACGCGCCGCTGCTCGAGCCGTTCCCCGCCGTCACGGCCTGGCTCGACCGCTGCCAGGCACGCCCCAGCTTCCGCGTGATGATGGAGCGTCGCCAGGCCGAGCCGGAATAGGCCGCATCCGAGGCGCACCCGGTCAGAACCACCAGATCTTGCGCACCTGCATCGCGGGATGCTCTAATCCTATTCCAGTCGCCCAGAAAGAATCGAGCAGCCATGGCCAATGACCTCCTCTCCGGCCAGCCGGAAACCTATGACGCCTCCTCGATCGAGGTGCTCGAAGGGCTCGAGCCCGTGCGCAAGCGTCCCGGCATGTATATCGGCGGCACGGACGAGCGGGCGCTGCATCACCTCGTGGCCGAGATCCTCGACAACTCGATGGACGAGGCGGTCGCAGGCCATGCCACGCGCATCGAGGTCGAACTTCACGCCGATCATTCGGTGACGGTCCGCGACAACGGCCGCGGCATCCCGGTCGATCCGCATCCGAAGTTTCCGGGCAAATCCGCGCTCGAGGTCATCCTCTGCACGCTGCACGCGGGCGGCAAGTTCTCGGGGAAGGCCTACCAGACCTCGGGCGGTCTGCATGGCGTCGGCGCCTCGGTGGTGAACGCGCTCTCGGATACGCTCCGGGTCGAGGTTGCGCGCAATCGCGAACTCTGGGTGCAGAGCTTCTCGCGTGGTGTCTCGCAGGGGCCGGTCAAGATGGTGGGCGCCGCCTCGAACCGCCGCGGCACCACGATCACCTTCCACCCCGACCCCGAGATCTTCGGCCATCTCCAGTTCAAGCCGGCCCGGCTGATGAAGATGGCGCGCTCCAAGGCCTATCTTTTCTCGGGCGTCGAGATCCGCTGGAAATCCGCGGTTCCCGATGGTGACATGCCGCAGGAGGCCGTCTTCCACTTCCCCGGAGGCCTGGGCGACTACCTGGCCGAGCAACTCTCCGGCGCCTCGACCTATGCCGAAAAGCCCTTCGCCGGGAAGGTGGGCTTTCAGGAGAAATTCGGCGTGCCCGGCTCGGTCGAATGGGCGATCAACTGGACGCCCGCGCGCGACGGCTTCATCCAGTCCTACTGCAACACCGTGCCCACCCCTGAAGGCGGCACGCATGAAAGCGGCTTCTGGTCGGCGATCCTCAAGGGCATCCGCGCCTATGGCGAGCTCGTGAAGAACCGCAAGGCCGACCAGATCACCCGCGACGACATGCTGGCGGGCGGCTCGGCGCTGATCTCGGTCTTCATCCGCGAACCGCAGTTCGTGGGGCAGACCAAGGACCGGCTCGCCACCGAGGAAGCCGCGAAGCTGGTCGAGAACGCGGTCCGCGACCACTTCGACAACTGGCTCGCAGCCAACACGAAATCCGCCGGCGCCATCCTCGACTTCCTCGTGCTGCGCGCCGAAGAGCGCCTCCGCCGCCGGCAGGAGAAGGAGACGCAGCGCAAGTCCGCCACCAAGAAGCTGCGCCTGCCCGGCAAGCTCGTCGACTGCTCCGCCACCGCCCGCGACGGGACCGAGCTCTTCATCGTCGAGGGCGACTCGGCCGGCGGCTCGGCCAAGATGGCGCGCGACCGCGCCACCCAGGCGCTCCTGCCGCTCCGGGGCAAGATCCTGAACGTGCTGGGCGCGGCCTCCGGCAAGATGGGCGCCAACGCCGAGATCAACGACCTCTGCCAGGCGCTCGGCACCGGCATGGGCACGCGGTTCAACATCGAGGAGCTGCGCTACGACAAGATCATCATCATGACGGACGCGGACGTGGACGGCGCCCATATCGCCTCGCTGCTGATGACCTTCTTCTTCACCCAGATGCGCCCGCTGATCGACCGCGGCCATCTCTATCTCGCCTGTCCCCCGCTCTACCGCCTCACCCAGGGGGCGAAGCGGCTCTACGTCGCTGACGACGTGGAAAAGGAGATCTGGCTGGCGAAGGGCCTCGGCGGCAAGGGCAAGATCGACGTGCAGCGCTTCAAGGGTCTGGGCGAGATGGACGCCAAGGACCTCAAGGACACGACGATGAACCCGGCGACGCGGAAACTCATCCGCGTCTCGATCGACGAGGACGAGCCGGGAGAGACGGGCGATCTGGTCGAGCGCTTGATGGGCAAGAAGCCGGAGCTCCGCTTCCAGTACATCCAGGAGAACGCGCGGTTCGTGGAAGAGCTCGACGTCTGACCCTCTGCGCCTCGTCTTGCTCCTTCGTGACCGCGCCTCTTCATTCTCGCCCAAATATCCCGGGGGTGCGGGGGCAGCGCCCCCGCCGGCGGCAACGGGCAGCGCAGATCGGCTGACAAGAGCGCGCGATGCCCTTCGGCGCCACCCCCGCACATCCGGTGGCGATACATGCAAGGCCGACCGGCGCCCCCGCCTCGCGACCCAACCGGCAGTCCGGGCAAGGGCCGCCCTGCGCCCCCTGCCCGTCCCGCGCCTCAGTCCCGCCGCAGCCCCTTCAGCGCATCGGCAAACGGGTTGCCAGACGTAGTCTCGCGCGGGGCGGCCTGCCGCGGCAGCGGCTTGCCGCCCTTCCGCGGCGGCTCGGCCGTGCGACGCTCGGCGGCCTGCGCGCGCGCATCGGCGCTGTCCTTGCGCATCGTCAGGCCGATGCGCTTGCGCGCCACATCCACCTCGACCACCCGCACCTTCACCACGTCGCCCGCCTTCACCACCTCGTGCGGATCCTTCACGAAGCGGTCGGCAAGCTGGCTCACATGCACGAGCCCGTCCTGATGCACCCCCACATCGACGAAGGCGCCAAAGGCCGCGACATTGGTCACGGTCCCCTCCAGCATCATGCCCACCTTCAGGTCCGAGATCTCCTCGACCCCTTCGGTGAAGGTCGCGGTCTTGAACGTCGGGCGCGGGTCGCGCCCGGGCTTTTCCAGTTCCGCAAGGATATCGCGGACGGTCGGCAGGCCGAAGCGCTCGTCGGTGAAGTCCTGCGGGTCGAGCGCCCGCAGCCGTTGCGGCTCGGCCATCAGGCTGCGCAGGTCGCGCCCGCAGGCGGCCACGATCCGGCGCGCCACATCATAGGCCTCGGGGTGAACGGACGAGGCGTCGAGCGGCTCGGTCCCGTTCGGGATACGCAGGAAGCCCGCCGCCTGCTCGAAGGCGCGGGGGCCCAGACGCGCGACCTTGAGGAGGTCGCGGCGCCTGGCGAAGGGACCGTTCGCATTGCGGTGCTGCACGATGGCCTCGGCCAGACCCGGCCCCACGCCCGAGACGCGCGCCAGCAGCGGCGCCGAGGCCGTGTTCAGATCCACGCCCACCGCGTTCACCGCATCCTCGACCACGGCCTCCAGCGAGCGCCCCAGACGGTGCTGGTCCACATCATGCTGATACTGGCCAACACCGATGGATTTCGGCTCGATCTTCACCAGTTCCGCCAGCGGATCCTGCAGCCGCCGCGCGATCGAGACCGCGCCGCGCAGGGACACGTCGAGATCGGGGAACTCGGCCGCCGCCAACGCGCTCGCCGAATAGACCGAGGCGCCCGCCTCGCTCACGATCACCTTGACGGGCTTCGGCGCCTCTCCCGGGAGCGCCGCCAGAAGGTCAGCCACCATCTTCTCGCTCTCGCGGCTTGCCGTGCCGTTCCCGATGGCGATCAGCGTCACGCCATGGGCGCGGATCAGCTTCATCAGCTCGATCTGCGCGCCGCGCAGGTCGTTCTTGGGCTGGAACGGATAGACGGTCGAGGTGGCGAGAACCTTCCCCGTCGCGTCCACCACCGCAACCTTGCAGCCAGTGCGGATGCCCGGGTCGATCCCCATCGTGACCTTGCCGCCGGCAGGTGCCGCCAGCAGCAGATCCTTGAGGTTCCGCGCGAAGACACCGATCGCCTCGGCCTCGGCCCGCTCGCGGAGCTCGGCCATCAGGTCGAGCGTGAGCGAGGTGCGCAGCTTCACCCGCCAGGCCCAGGAGGCCGCCTCGCGCAGCCACTGGTCGCCCGGCCCCCTGCCCGCCGCCTGAAGCGCGAGGCCGGCCATCCGCTCGGCCGGGCTCTCGCCCCGCGCCGCATCGGCATCGACCTCGAGATCGAGCGTCAGCACCCCCTCGTTGCGCCCCCGCAGCATGGCGAGCACCCGGTGGCCCGCCGCGGTGGCCCAGGCCTCGGAATGGGCGAAATAGTCCGAGAACTTGGCGCCTTCCGCCTCCTTCCCTTCGACGACCTTGGCCGAAATACGCCCCACCTGCTTCATGTGGGCGCGGAGCCGGCCCAGCAGATCCGCATTCTCGGCAAGTCCCTCGGCCACGATATCGCGCGCGCCTTCCAGCGCGGCCTTCACGTCCGGCACGGCCTCGGAGACATAGGCCTTCGCCAACTCCGCCGGCACCGCCGCGCGGTCGGCGAGGATCGCCTCGGCCAAGGGCCCGAGGCCGTTCTCGCGCGCGATCATGGCCTTGGTGCGCCGCTTCGGCTTGTAGGGCAGGTAGATGTCCTCGAGCTCGGACTTGGTCGTGGCCTTCACCACCTGCGCCTCGAGCTCGGACGTGAGCTTGCCCTGATCGCGGATCGAGCCCAGGATCGTCTCGCGCCGCGCCTCGAGCTCGCGCAGATAGGCCAGCCGCTCCGAGAGCGTGCGCAGCTGCGTGTCGTCGAGGCCGCCCGTCGCCTCCTTGCGGTAGCGGGCGACGAAGGGCACGGTCGCGCCGCCGTCGAGAAGCTCGATGGCGGCCGCGACCTGATCGGGACGGGCCGCGATCTCGGCGGCGATCAGCGAGGGAATGCGGCGGATGACGTCGGTGCTCATGGGGTCCGGCTCTGGTCGGTGGGAGGCGGACCATAGTCCCGCCCGCCCGCCAAGGGAAGCACCGCGCACCCGCCCTCCGCGGCTCATTGCTGAAGAGTGCGCAGATATTGCTCGAGCTGGACGAGCCGGATCGGCGTGGGCGTCAGGATCCCGTCGCCGCCGTCGAAGGGCACCATCTCGCTGTCGAGAAGCGGGCCGAACTCGGGCATCACCCGGTCGCCCGTCTTCGCATAGCCCCAGATCTGCGCCATGACGCGCGTGCCGGGAAAGCGGCCGCCGTTGCGCGCGGAAAGCGTGGTGAGATCGGCAGGCTTCTGGTCGAGCAGCGCCGCCATATCGCCGTCGCCGCGGCCCCCGGCCCCGTGGCATCCGGCGCAGAGCGCGGTGAAATCCGCGCGTCCAGTGGGCACGCCGGGCTGCGCCACACAGGCCGCGAGCGGCAGGGCTACGAGGGCGATCAAGGCGCGTTTCATGGCATCCTCCCTTTCGGGCCAGATGACCACCCCGGCCGGCCGGGGGCATTGACGCAGATCAGACGACCCGACCGGCGTCCAGCCGCACCACCCGGTCCATACGCGCGGCCAGCTCCAGATTGTGGGTGGCGATAAGGGCAGAGAGGCCGGTCCCGCGCACCAGATCCATCAGCACGCCGAACACCTGATCCGAGGTGCCGGGATCGAGGTTGCCCGTGGGCTCGTCGGCCAGAAGCAGCCGAGGGGCGTTGGCGAGCGCCCGGCAGAAGGCCACGCGCTGCTGCTCGCCGCCCGAAAGCGCGGCCGGCCGATGGCCCTCGCGCGCGCCCACCCCCACGCGGCCCAGAAGGTCGCGCGCCCGCGCCACGGCCGCGCCCCGCGCGACGCCGTTCGCCAGCTGCGGCAGCACCACATTCTCGAGCGCGGTGAATTCGGGCAGGAGATGGTGGAACTGGTAGATGAAGCCCACCTCGCGCCGCCGCGTCTCCGTCCGCGCCCGGTCGCCGAGACCCGCGATCTCGGTCCCGCCGATGGCCACGCGGCCTTCGTCGGGCGTGTCTAGCAGCCCCGCGATATGGAGCAGCGTGGATTTCCCCGCCCCCGAGGGCGCCACCAGCGCCACCACCTCGCCCGTGCCCACCGAGAGCGTGGCGCCACGCAGCACCGTCACCTCGCCTGGCTTGCCGCGGTTGTAGGCCTTGGTGAGCCCGTCCAGAACCAGCATCTCACTCATAGCGCAGCGCCTCGACCGGGTTCATGCGGGCCGCGCGGCGCGCGGGGATCAGCGTGACGAAGAAGGACAGGCCCAGCGACAGCGCTACCGCCGAGAAGACATCCGCCCATTGCAGCTTCGCGGGCAGCGCATAGATGCCGCGGATCGAGGGATCCCAGACGCCCCCGCCCGAGACGTAGTTCACGAGCGAGAAGATCGGATCGATGTAGATCGTGAAGAGACAGCCCAGCGCCACGCCCGCCGCCGTGCCGATCAGCCCGGTCGAGGCGCCGCAGAGGAAGAAGACCCGCAGGATCGAGCCCTCGGTCAGCCCCATGGTGCGCAGGATGCCGATGTCGCGACCCTTGTTCTTCACCAGCATGATGAGGCCCGAGACGATGTTCATCGAGGCGATCAGCACGAGGATCGACAGGATCACGAACATCACATTGTCCTCGATGGTCAGGGCGCGCAGGAACGAGCCCGCCGAATCGCGCCAGGTCCAGAGCATCGAGCCCTCGCCCGCCGCCTGCATCAGCGCGGGCGCCATCGCATCGACCGCCTCGGGATCCTCGACCATCACCTCGATCTCGTCGGCGCGGCCCTCGCGGTTGAAGTAGCTCTGCGCCTCGGCGAGCGGCATGTAGACCCGCGTGCGGTCGATGTCGTAGCGGCCCGCGGTGAAGACATAGACCACCTCGTAGGCCGAGACGCGGGGCGAGGTGCCGAAAGCCGTCTTCACCCCGTCGGGCGAGATCAGCCGCACGCGGTCGCCCACGCTCACCCCCAGCTCCTGCGCCACGCCCGAGCCCAGCGCGATGCCCGCGTCGAAACGGTCGATGTCGCCCACATGCTCGGCCCCGACGCCGATGCGGGGGATGGTGGCAAGATCGGCCTGCCGCATCCCGAACACCTCGACGCCCGAGGAGGCGCCGTTGGCGGTGGCCATCACCTGCCCCTTCACCACCGGGGCCGCGCGCAGCACGCCCGGCACGGTCGCCAAGCGCGCGGCCACCGGGTCATACTCCTCGAAGCCGCGGATCAGCTGGCCCGTCTCGGAGACACGGCCGGCGGAATAGACCGTGACATGGGCGTTCGCCCCAAGGATCGTGTCCACGAACTCGGCCCTGAAGCCTGCGCGGACCGAGAGCGTCGCAATCAGCGCGAAGACCGCCAGCGTGATCCCCACGAGGCTGATCCAGGTCATGACCGACACCCCGCCCTCGGCGCGGCGGGCGCGCAGGTAGCGCCAGGCGATCATCCATTCGAAAGCCGCAAAGGGCCGCGTCCGGTCAGCCATCCCGTCCATCCTTTCGCGTCCGCCGCAGGGTCCGGCCGGCCCGCCGGGCCAACAACCGCTTTCATTCTCGCTCAAATATCCTCGGGGGGTCCGGGGGGCAGACAGACCCCCGGCGGTTCCGAAGCGCGCCGCTCAGATCCCGGCGTAGACCTGCACCACGCGGTCCACCGCCGCGCCCGAGGACAGCTCCTCGCTCTCGCCCGTGCGGCGGTTGGTGAGCTCGACCTTGCCCGCAGAAATCCCGCGCGGCCCCACCGTGATCCGCCAGGGCAGGCCGATCAGGTCCATCGTCGCGAACTTCGCCCCCGCCCGCTCGTCGCGGTCGTCGTAGAGCGGCTCGAGCCCCTTCGCCGAGAGGTCGCGGTAGAGCGCCTCGCAGGCGAGATCGGTCGAGCTGTCGCCCTGCTTGAGGTTGACGATGCCGACATGGAAGGGCGTGACGCCCTCGGGCCAGATGATGCCCTTGTCGTCGTGGCTGGCCTCGATGATCGCACCCAGAAGCCGCGACACGCCGATCCCGTGCGAGCCCATGTGGACCGGCACCCGGCTGCCGTCGGCCGTCACCACGGCGGCACCCATCGGCTCGGAATACTTGGTGCCGAAATAGAAGATCTGCCCGACCTCGATCCCCCGCGAGCTGCGGCGGCGCTCTTCCGGGATCTGGCCGAAGATCGCCTCGTCATGGGTCTCGTCGGTCCGCGCATAGGGCGTGGTCCATTCCTTGACGATGGCCTCGCATTCGGCGCGGTCGTCGTAATTCACCACGCGGTCGCCGAACTTCAGGTCGGTGATCGCCGCATCGTAGAAGACCTCGGACTCGCCTGTGGAAGCCAGCACGAGGAACTCGTGGGTGTTGTCCCCGCCGATGGGGCCCGAGGCCGCGCGCATCGGGATCGCCTGCAGCCCCATCCGCTCGTAGGTGCGCAGATAGCTCACCATGTGGCGGTTGTAGGCGTGGATCGCCGCGTCGTAGTCGATGTCGAAGTTGTAGCCGTCCTTCATCAGGAACTCGCGGCCCCGCATCACGCCGAAGCGCGGGCGGATCTCGTCGCGGAACTTCCACTGGATGTGGTAGAGCGTCAGCGGCAGGTCCTTGTAGCTCGTCACATGGCTGCGGAAGATGTCGGTGATCATCTCCTCGTTCGTAGGCCCGTAGAGCATGTCGCGCTTGTGGCGGTCGGTGATGCGCAGCATTTCCTCGCCGTAATCGTCGTAGCGGCCCGATTCCCGCCAGAGGTCGGCCGGCTGCAGCGTCGGCATCAGGAGCGGGATGTGACCCGCGCGGATCTGCTCCTCGTGCACGATCTGCTCGATGCGCTTGAGCACCTTGAAGCCCAGCGGCAGCCAGGAATAGATCCCCGCCGCCTGCTGCTTGATCATGCCGGCGCGCAGCATGTAGCGGTGGCTGACGATCTGCGCCTCGGAAGGGTTCTCCTTCAGGACTGGAAGGAAGTAGCGGCTCAGGCGCATGGGGGCCCCGTGTCTGTTCGGTGGACTGTTCGGCAAGGGGTTTAGGCGAGGCCGCGGGGGCAGGCAAGCGCCGCCCGCGCGGCAACCCGCCCAAGACGCCTGCAGATGGAGGTTTTCGCCGCCGTCAGTGCCAGAGGGCGAGGCTTCGACCGGCCCTCGCTCATCGCTTCGGGGGCTCATGCGGCGTCGCGGCGCCGAGGATCCGCCTTTCCCTTGCATGGCGCGGGACCATGGGCCATTTCTGCAGGACGTCACCGAGGTTTCAGGCATGGCCCTTCCGATCAGCGATCAAGCCAAGTGGTGGGGGCTGTCCAGCCTCATCTTCCTCCTCGTCCTCTGGCTGCTGGGGGACGTGATCCTGCCCTTCATCGTGGGCGGCGCCATCGCCTATTTCCTCGATCCCATTGCCGACCGGCTCGAGCGCGCGGGGTTGAGCCGGGTCGCGGCGACCACGCTGATCTCGGTCGCCATGCTCCTCGTCGTCGTGCTGCTCGTCCTCGCCGTGATCCCGACGCTGGTCAGCCAGCTCACCGCGCTGATCGACGCCGCGCCCACGATCTTCCGCCAGCTTCATTCCTTCCTGCTCGATCACTTCCCGCAGCTTTCGGACGAGACGAGCACCGCGCGCCAGACCCTCCTGTCGATCGGCGACACGATCAAGGAGCGGGGTGGCGAGCTTGCCAACACTGTCCTCACTTCCGCCTATGGCGTGATCAACGCGGTGATCTTCATGGTCGTGGTGCCGGTCGTGAGCTTCTACCTGCTGCTCGACTGGGACCCGATGGTGGCCAAGATCGACAGCTGGCTGCCGCGCGACCATGCGCCGACGCTCCGCCGCCTCGCCCGCGAGATCGACGAGGTGCTGGCAGGCTTCGTGCGCGGGCAGATCTCGGTCTGCCTCGTGCTGGGGACCTTCTATGCGGTGGCGCTGGCGGCGGTGGGCCTGCAGTTCGGCCTAGTCGTGGGCGCCATCGCCGGCGCGATCACCTTCATCCCTTACGTTGGCGCGCTGATCGGTGGCGCGCTGGCGATCGGTCTGGCGCTCTTCCAGTTCTGGGGCGACTGGCTCTCGATCGGGCTCGTGGCCGGCATCTTCGCGCTCGGGCAGTTCCTCGAGGGCAACGTCATCACCCCGCGCCTCGTTGGCGGATCGGTGGGGCTGCACCCGCTCTGGCTGCTCTTCGCCCTCTCTGCCTTCGGATCGATCTTCGGCTTCGTGGGCATGCTGGTCGCGGTTCCGGTGGCGGCGGCCATCGGGGTGCTCGCGCGCTTCGGCATCCGGCAATACACCGGCTCGCGCCTCTATCGCGGCACCCATGTGATCACGGCCGAGGACGAGCGGTGAAGGGCCAGCTTGCCTTCGACCTGCCGGTCCGTCCGGCGCTCAGCCGCGAGGATTTCTTCGTCTCGCCGGCCAATGCGCTGGCACTGGCGAGCCTCGACCGCTGGCGCGACTGGCCGCGAGGCAAGATGGTGCTGGTGGGCCCGCGCGGCTCGGGCAAGACCCATCTGGCCCATGTCTGGGCGGCGCAGTCCGGGGCGCGGCTGATCCCGGCCGAGGCGCTGGCGCGCGCCGACCTGCCCGCGCTTGCCGCCGATGGCGCCGTGGCGGTCGAGGATGCCGAGCGGCTGGGCGGCGAACGGGCCGCCGAAGAGGCGCTCTTCCACCTCCACAACCTCATGCTCGAACGGTCTGGCGCGCTCCTCATCACCGCGGCCGTGCCGCCGCGCGACTGGGGCTTGCGGCTCCCCGACCTCGAAAGCCGGATGCAGGCCGCCGCCGTGACCCGGCTCGAGGCTCCGGACGATGCCCTCCTCTCGGCCATTCTCGTCAAGCTCTTCGCCGATCGCCAGATCGCGGTGCCGGCCATGCTGGTGCCATGGCTCGTGGCACGGATGGACCGGTCCTGCGATGCGGCGCGCGCGCTGGTGGCGGAACTCGACGCCCGCTCGCTGGCCGAACGTCGGCCGATCTCGCGCCAGATGGCGGCGGATCTCCTCGGAACGCCGGGTGTCGACTGATAGCGTCATGCAACCGTTACAAGAAACGGGCAAACGACCCGGAACCAAGGCTGAGAACATGACACCGGCAGATTTCCTGAGGGCCCCCTTTCCCGATCCCGTCCCGCTGCAGGAGGAAGAGGTCGCCGGCCCCAGACGCTTCTTCAACCGCGAACTCAGCTGGCTCGCCTTCAACTGGAGGGTCCTGGACGAGGCAGGCAATCCGCGCGTGCCCCTGCTCGAACGTCTTCGGTTCCTGTCGATTTCGGCCACCAACCTCGACGAATTCTATACCGTCCGGGTGGCTGGCCTGCGGGCGCTCGTGCGCGCGGGCAATCTTCTCCTGTCCGAGGACGGGCGCACCCCGGCCGAGCAGCTCCAGCTGATCAACGCCGACGCGCGCCGGCTGATGCAGGCCCAGCAGACGGTCTGGAACAAGCTGCGCCGCGAGATGGAAGAGCAGGGGATCACGATCCTCACCCGCTCGAAGCTCACCGCGCGCGATCTGCGTCATCTCGAGGACCTCTTCCTGTCGAAGGTCTTCCCGGTCCTTTCGCCGCTCGCCATCGACCCGGCCCACCCCTTTCCCTTCATCCCGAACACGGGGTTCACGCTGGGGCTCGAGCTTGAACGCAGGTCCGACCGCCGCCCGCTGCAGGCCCTTCTGCCGATCCCGCAGCAGATCAGCCGCTTCGTGGAACTGCCCGCGAAGGACGGCGAGCAGCGCTTCCTGCCGCTCGAGGAACTGCTGCTGCTGCATCTGGGCATGCTCTTCCCAGGATATGCCGAACGCGGCCACTGCACCTTCCGCGTCCTGCGCGACAGCGATCTCGAGGTTGAGGACGAGGCCGAGGACCTCGTGCGCGAGTTCGAGACCGCGCTGAAGCGCCGCCGCCGCGGCGAGGTGATCCGGATGAAGATCAGCGCCGGCGCACCGAAGGAGCTTCACGCGCTGATCATGGAAGAACTCGGCGTCACCTCGGACGAGGTGATCGAAGTCCGAGGCGTGATCGGCGTGGCCGACCTGAAGGAACTGGTGGTCCCGTCACGGCCGGATCTGCTCTGGCCCGCCTTCACCCCGCGGGTGCCCGAGCGGGTGGGCGACCACGAAGGCGACATGTTCTCGTCGATCCGTCAGAAGGACATCCTGCTGCACCACCCCTACGAGACCTTCGACCTCGTGATCCGGTTCCTGCAGCAGGCGGCGAGCGACCCGAACGTGCTGGCGATCAAGCAGACGCTCTACCGCACGAGCTGGGACAGCCCCATCGTCTCGGCGCTCTGCGAGGCGGCCGAGGCGGGCAAGTCGGTGACGGCGCTTGTGGAACTCAAAGCCCGCTTCGACGAGGCCGCCAACATCCGCCAGTCCCGGCGGCTCGAACGGGCGGGAGCACATGTCGTGTACGGCTTCATGCATCTGAAGACGCACGCCAAGATCTCGACGGTGGTCCGGCGCGAGGGCGACAACCTCGTGACCTACACCCATTACGGAACGGGCAACTACCACCCGATCACCGCGCGGGTCTACACGGACCTCTCCTTCTTCACCTGCGATCCGGCACTCGGTCGGGACGCGACCAAGATCTTCAACTACCTCTCGGGCTACGTTCAGCCCGTCGGGCTCGAGAACGTGGCGATTGCCCCCATCACCCTGCGCGGCCGCCTGCACGAGCTGATCGCGGCCGAGGCCGACCATGCCCGCGCCGGACGCCCGGCCGAGATCTGGCTCAAGGTCAATTCCATCATCGACCCGCAGCTGATCGACGCGCTCTATGTCGCGAGCCAGGCCGGCGTGAAGATCAGCCTGATCGTGCGCGGGATCTGCGGCCTTCGCCCGGGCGTGAAGGGGCTGTCGGACAATATCCGCGTGAAGTCGGTCGTCGGCCGCTTCCTCGAACACAGCCGGATCGTCTGTTTCGGCAACGGATCGGGCCTGCCCTCGAAGAAGGCGCGGGTGTTCTTCTCCTCGGCCGACTGGATGGGCCGCAACATGGACCGCCGGGTAGAGACACTGGTCGAGGCGCTGAACCCCACCGTCAAGGCGCAGATCGTGGGGCAGATCATGGCGGCGAACCTCGCGGACGAGGCGCAGAGCTGGCTTCTCCAGCCCGATGGCCGCTACGTGAGGCCGCCGGCCGACGAGGGCGGGTTCTCCTGCCACGAGTTCTTCATGGAAAATCCTTCGCTCTCCGGCAGGGGGACGGCCGGCGCGAAGGATGTCCAGCGCCTCGCGGTGCTGCGCGACGAGGGCCCCTTGTGACCGGTGCCGCCCTCTTCGGCGCCCGGCGGGGCTGCGCCCCTCTTCGGCACGGGCTGCTGCCGCGCCCGACCGTCCTCGGCCTGAGGGCGCCCGTGGCTCCGGGCTCCGCCCACCGGCTCGTCGCGGCATTGAGCATTGACGGGGCGCAACCAGAGGTTACCCTGACCCCGAACAATGCGGGAGATGTGCCGTGAACGACATCCCGGATCCGCATGACGAGTTCGGTCCCTTCGGCAGGCCGCTTTTCGAGGACCCTTCGGCCCGTGCGTTGTCGCGTGTGGGCGTGGTGGACGTCGGCTCCAACTCTGTCCGGATGGTCGTATTCGACGGTGCCGCCCGCAGCCCGGCCTATTTCTTCAACGAGAAGATCATGTGCGGCCTGGGTCAGGGTCTGGCCGAGACCAACCGGCTGAACCCGCGCGGCCGCGAGCGGGCCCTGGCGGCACTCAGGCGCTTTTCCTTGCTGGCGCGCGGCATGAAGGTCGCGCCGATGACCGTCGTCGCCACCGCCGCGGTGCGCGAGGCGGAGGACGGACCCGAGTTCCAGGCCGAGATCCTGAACGAGACGGGCCTCCGGCTCTGGGTCATCGACGGCGACGAAGAGGCCCGTCTTTCGGCGCAGGGCGTGCTTCTGGGCTGGCCCAACGCGCGCGGCATCGTCTGCGACATCGGTGGCAACTCGATGGAACTGGCCCGGATCGGCGACGGCAAGGTGGGTGTGCGCGTGACCTCGCCGCTCGGCCCGTTCCGTCTCCAGCAGGTGCAGGGCAGCCCGAAGGAGCGGCAGGCCCATGTCAGCCGCATCATCAAGGGCCTCAAGCAGACGATCCAGCCGGACCGCGACCGGATCTACCTCGTGGGCGGCTCATGGCGGGTGATCGCGCGGCTCGACATGGAGCGGCGCGGCTATCCGCTCACCGTGCTCCACGAATACCGGATGATGCCGCGCTCGCTGCTCGAGACGCTGGACTGGATCGAGGCCAGCGATCTCGCCGCGCTCCGCGTCCGCACCGGCACCTCGGCCGAGCGGATGGAACTGGTGCCGCTCGCCGTCGAGGTGCTGCGCGAGCTGATCCGCATCTTCAAGCCGAAGGAGATCGACGTCTCCTCCTACGGAATCCGGGAGGGGCTGCTCTACGAACAGATGCCGCCGCGCCTGCGCGCCCGCGATCCGCTGATCGAGGCCGCACGGGTGGCCGAGGCGACCTCGGCACGCAACCCGGGCTTCGGCAAGAAGCTCTATCAGTTCCTCTCGCCGCTCTTCAAGAACGCCACCGCCGAGCAGCAGCGCCTGATCAAGGCGGCCTGCCTGCTGCACGACACCACCTGGCGGGCCCACCCCGACTACCGGGCCGAGATGTGCTTCGACAACGCGACCCGCGCGAACCTCGGCGGTCTCGACCATCCGGGGCGCGTCTTCCTCGGGCTTGCGCTTCTGCACCGCTACAAGAACTCGCGCTCGGGCTCGCGGCTTGAGCCGCTGTTCCGGCTGCTCAGCGAGGAGCAGATCAACGAGGCCGAGGTGCTGGGCAAGGCGATGCGCTTCGGTTCGATGTTCTCGATCGACGATCCCGGCACGGCGGGAAGCATCAAGCTCATGCCGAAGAAGAAGGTCCTGGAGCTGACACTCACTCCCGAGGGAAGCGCGCTCTACGGCGAGGTGGCGCAGGCGCGCTTCAAGTCGCTCGCCACTGCGCTTCACGCGACACCGGCGGTCAAGACCACCACATGATGAGGATCGACCACGTGGCGGTGGCGGCCGCCCGGCTGAGCGAAGGCACGGAGGCGGTCGAGACCGCGATCGGGCATCCGATGGGTCCGGGCGGGCGCCACGCGCTCATGGCGACGCACAACCGGCTGCTGGGCCTCGGGGACGCCTATCTCGAGGTGATCGCGCCCGATCCCGACACCTCGAGGCCGCCCTTCCCGCGCTGGTTCGACCTGGACCGCTTTGCCGGCCCGCCCCGCCCTTCGAACTGGATCCTGCGCTGCGACGATCTCGATGCGGCGCTTGCGGCGCTGCCGCAGGCCGGCCGGCCGCTCGAACTGGCGCGCGGGGCGCTGCGCTGGCGCATGGCGGTGCCCGAGAACGGGTGCCTCCCCTTCGACAACCTCTTTCCGGCGCTGATCGAATGGCAAGGCGACCCTCCCGCCCTTCCTGACTCCGGCCTGCGTCTTACCCGTATCGAGATCCGGCATCCGGATGCGAAGGCACTGGCCGGGCTGCTTGCGCCGCATCTGTCGGACGAGCGGCTCGACATCCGTGAAGCCGACGGCCCGCTGCTCCGTTTCGTCCTCGCCACGCCGGACGGCGAACGGATCATCCAATGATGTTCCTGCCGGAGGCATGCACCCCATGATCCGCCACGCTGTGGATGCGGACGCGCCCGCGCTTCTCGCGATCTGGAACCCGATCATCCGGGACACGCTGGTCACCTTCAACGCGACCGAGAAGTCGACCGACGAACTCCGTTCCATGATCGCCGATCGTCCGGCCTTCCTGGTGGCCGATCCCGGCGAAGGTCCGGTCGGCTTTGCCACCTATGCGCAATTCCGCGGCGGAGTGGGCTACCGGCACACGGTGGAGCATACGATCATCCTCGGGCCTGCGGCACGGGGTCGCGGCTTCGGGCGCGCGCTGATGGCCGCGCTGGAGGACCATGCCCGCGGTTCAGGGATGCATTCGATCTTCGCGGGCGTCAGCGCGGCCAATCCGGAAGGGCGCGCCTTCCACGCAGCCCTTGGCTATGCCGAGACGGCGGTGCTGCCTCAGGTCGGCTACAAGTTCGGCCGATGGCTCGACCTTGTGCTGATGCAGAAATTCCTCTCCTGACAGCGGGCCTTGCGGGGGCTATGCTGGACCCATGTCGATCTGGAGCCGAATAACCGATGCGCTGGCCGCTCTCGCCGCGGGCGAGGGTCTTTCGGCCGTGCTGGACCGCCTGCGCACCGCGCCCGAGCGCTCGGTCGCCTTCACCATCGCCGTGATCGCGCTCGGGGCCAAGATGGCCAAGGCCGACGGGCAGGTCACGCGCAACGAGGTCGCCGCCTTCCGCCAGATCTTCGCGATCCCACCGTCCGAAGAGGCCAACGCCGCCCGCGTCTTCAACCTCGCGCGGCAGGACGTGGCCGGCTTCGACGCCTATGCCCGCAAGATCAAGGGCATGTTCCGCGATGACAACCGCATCCTCATCGACCTGATGGAGGGGCTCTTCCACATCTCGGTCGCCGACGGCCATTATCATCCCGGCGAGGACGCGTTCCTGCGCGAGGTGGCCCGCATCTTCGGGATCGGGGACAGGTGCTTCCGCGCGCTTCGGGCACGCTTCGTGAAGGACGCGCCGCGCGATCCCTACGACGTGCTCGGCGTGCCGCACGAGGCACCGATCGAGGAGGTTCGCATCGCCTGGAAGCAGGCAGTGCGCGACTGCCACCCCGACCGGATGGTGGCCCGCGGCGTGCCCGAAGAGGCGGTGAGGCTGGCCGAGCGGCGGCTCATCGACATCAACCGCGCCTGGGAGGAGATCAGCGCGAAGCAGGCGGCCTGAATGGCCCGGCGGCTGCGCATCGCGACCTACAACGTCGAGTGGTTCAACGGGCTCTTCGACGACCGTGGCCGGCTCCTGGCCGACAATGAGCTCTCGGGCCGCTACGAGATCACGCGCCGGAACCAGATCGAATCGCTCGGCATCGTGTTCAGCGCGCTCGATGCCGACGCGGTCATGGTGATCGAGGCGCCGAACCAGGGGCGCCGCCGCTCGACGGTGAAGGCGCTCGAGACCTTCGCGCGGACCTCCGGACTGCGCACTTCGCGCGCCGTGATGGGTTTCCCCAACGAGACCGACCAGGAGATCGCGCTCCTCTTCGATCCCGAGCGCATCGAGGCCCGGCACGATCCGCAGTCGAGTTCCAAGGCCCCCCGCTTCGACGAGGTTTTCCGCATCGACGTTGACGTGGACGCCACGCCCGAGGCAATCCGCTTCTCGAAGCCGCCGCTCGAGCTTGCGGTGCGCGCCGATGGCCATCCCCTTCGGCTGATCGGGGTCCATGCCAAGTCCAAGGCCGTGCGCGGGGCGCGCAACGGAGCCGAGGAGGTGCGGATCGCCATCCAGAACCGCCGCCAGCAGCTCGCCGAATGCGTCTGGATCCGCCGCCGGGTCAGCGCGCTCCTCGCGCGGCACCAGAGCGTGATGGTGATGGGCGACTTCAACGATGGCCCCGGCCTCGACGAATACGAGAAGCTCTTCGGACGCTCGGGGATCGAGATCGTCCTGGGCCTCGAGGATCCGCCCGACCGGTGGCTGCACGAGCCCCATGCCCGCATGGCCCTGACCCAGCGCGTCGGCATCCAGCCGAGCTCTGCCCGCTTCTGGCTCGCGACCGAGCAGCAGTATTTCGAGGCGCTGCTCGATTTCATCATGGTCTCGCCCGACCTCGCGGCCAAGGCGCCGCGCTGGCGGATCTGGCACCCTCTGAACGACCCGAACTGCTTCAAGGTGCCCGAACTGCAGGAGGCGCTGCTCGCCGCATCGGATCATTTCCCGGTGACGCTCGACATCGAGATGTAGGAGAGCCGGAGAGCCGGAGAGCGGAGAGCGGAGAGCGGAGAGCGGAGAGCCGGAGAGCCGGAGAGCGGAGAGCGGAGAGCGGAGAGC
>NZ_JBQPXH010000007.1:0-198807 GCF_052244495.1 Rhodobacter sp. NSM | reverse complement strand
TCGTGCAACCTACTGCAACTGTTATTCTTTTCGGACCGCGGCGTGACCGGATCAGCCATCTTCGCCGCCGTGTCTCAGGCGGCGTGATCGTCGAAGATTCCCGGCTGAAGCTCTTCCCAGAAGACGAAGATCGCCCGTGCATTCAGGGCAGAAGACCAACCGTGCCTGGCAAAATCCTCCCTTTCCAGGTCCCCCTCGAGCCTCCTGAGGAAGAGTCGGCGGTCGGCGTCCCGCTGAGTCGGATTGCGCGACTCGGCCACGGCACGGACGCGCGCCATGCGATCGGCACGCTCCCTGCGTTCCGCCGCGACGGCCGCTTCCCGTGCGGCTTCCATCCGCGCCCGCTCATCCTCAGCCTCCTTCCTGCGGGCGAGCGCTTCGATCGCTTCCGGCGAGGGCTGGGACACGGGCGTTGCGCCATAATCATCGCGCAGGGCGGCGGAGAGGTAGCGGACCGGGCTGGCCACCCTGCCCTGCCCCGCGACGTAATCGAGTTTCCCGGCCACATGGCTCTCGCCGTGTTCCGCGATCCACTGCCGCGCGAGGCGGTCGCCGACGCCGATCTCGATCAGGCGGTGGTACGTGCGCGAGCTGCGGACTGCTTCGCCGTCGTCGATCTCGAACATGGCGAGCTGCGGGTTCTCCTTGATGAGGAACCGGATGTCGGTGACCGCCCGCGCCATCTTCCGGAACTCGGGGGTGACGATGATGTTCGAGCTCTTGTTCACCTCTGCCACCGCCGGCTTGATGATCTTCGCGTTGAGCTGCTTGAAGTTCTCGTAATAGGCGCTGTCGTCCACGCCCATCAGTCGGCGGAAGATGTCGATGGGCCACCATCCGGTGGAACCCGTGCGCACGAAGCGGAAGCAGTTCTCGTAAAGCGCCAACGCATGGCCCGAGGTGAACCGGCGCTGGATGTTCAGGTTGATGAGCGCGAAGACCTTCGGGTCGTGCAGCTTCTCGGCCAAGGCGGGCGAATAGGCGTATTCGCAGATCCCGCCGGACAGCTTCGCATAGGACAGCAGGGAAGAGACGCCCCATTCCTGCCGCCCCTTCTGGTCCAGCATGTCCCACTCGGCCACCGTCTCGGCCAGACTGCGGAGCGACGCCTTCAGCGTCTCCATGTCGTTGGAGTTGTAGCCGATCATCAGGCAGAGCGTGCGCGCGTCTATTGCATGCTTCGGCCGGGTAATCAGGTGGTCGTACGCATTCAGAAGCAGCACGTTCGACAGCTTGCGCTGCAGCAGCGTCAGTTTTCCCGACACGTGGATAGCTGCGACGTTCTTCTTGACCGACTCGCGCCGCAACGCGCCCGTCAGTGCCGTGCGAGGTATCTCCGAGAGCGTGCCCTGCCCCGCCCTGCCCCGGCCAGCGATCTTCTGCGCCATGCCCTGCCCTTTTGTTCTGCTCGTGGGTAATGATGCCGGAAAAGGAACCTCGGCTCAAGCCGCCTTCGGGTACCGAACTTCTTCAGGCCGGAGCTCCCGTAGACGGGTACCTGGAAGGACGGCGCTCGGCGTTAAGGGACCTGTTTACGGGAGCCGCCACCGTCGCGGCCGCTGATCCGTAGATGAACAACGACCCCTAAGCCCTTGATGTGGCGAATCGGGACACGAAACCGTCGAATCGGGTCCGGAAACGGGTGCTCTTCAACCCGGAATCGGATGCTCTCTACCCCGGAAGCAGGTGCCCGTCTTCCTGTAGGCGGGTGCTTTTCAGCCCGCATTCAGGTACCAATGCGGAAATAAGTCGTTATGAAACAGACAGATAATGGTGGCAAAGACTCTCAAGTTCTGAAAGAACAGACAATCTTTGCCGTGTAATTGGATGCTTGTTATTGAAGCTCGGCATCCGGTTTCGCCTGCGAAACCTCCTGTAGACGCGGACACATGCGCCGCTGTCATATCCAGTTCCCGGCCTGCGCCCGATGTGCCATAGTTGCAGGCACAGGCAACGAAACATGTGACATCGAGCAGAGAGCGTAACATGAACCGCAAGACGGATATACCTCTGCCGCCCTACTTCAGTCTGGATCCGGCATCGGCCGCGTCCAAGCTTGGCAGGCCGGTGGATACGACGCGATTCGCAAAAGCAGCGGCCTTCTGCGCCCGCGGCCGGGACGATCTGGCCCGCAAGGGCTATGCGCCCGACGGAAAGAAGCGCCTGAGGAAGTTCTCCACTTGGGAGATCTGCCGGTACCTGATTCCCGTGGCATCGTCGCATCTGCGTCGGGTTCTGCGCAACAACCCCGAACTGCCCCAAGGCGAAGGAGAAGGCGGGTCGAAGTGGTTCACCCTCGAGGAAGTGCTCGCGCTGCGAAACTTCTTCGCCGAGGAAGGCGCGGCGAAGAAGGAGTATCGGCCCTACCGTCCGAAGGGTCTTCCGGCGAAGGTCGTGGCGGTGGCGAACTTCAAGGGGGGTGTCGGCAAGACCTCGACGGCGGCCCATCTTGCCATGTCCGCGGCACTGGACGGCTATCGCGTCCTGGTGATCGACCTCGATAGCCAGGGCTCGATGACCTCGATCATGGGGGGGAAGGTTGCCGACGAGTGGCAGACGGTCTTCCCCCTGCTGGCGAAGGATTACGCTCTGCATGTGCAGGAAGAGAACGAGGTTCGTCAGGCCAAGGGAGAGAGCCCCCTGCCCCTTGACGAGACACTGACCGAGGCGCTCAAGATCACGGCCGCGGATGTCGTGCAGAAGACCCACTGGCCGAACATCGACCTGATCGGTGCGCAGCTGAACCTCTACTGGGCCGAATTCCAGGTCCCCGTCTGGCGGATGATGCTTCGGCGCTGGCCGCTTTGGGACGCTCTGACAGGCTTCCTCGACCGCGAGGGTCTGCTGACGGATTACGACATCATCCTGCTCGATACCCCTCCTGCTCTTGGGTACCTTACGATAAACGCGCTGGCGGCGGCGGACATCCTCCTCGTGCCGCTGGGGGCATCATTCCTCGAGTTCGACTCGACCGGGCGCTTCTTCGACATGCTCTATTCCACGTTTGCGTCCATTGAGGATGGAGAGAACGCGGCGCGTCGTTCTGCAGGCCTGCCCGAGATGAAGTTCGAATGGGATGTCGTCCGCGCGCTCATCACGCGCTTCGATGCGAACCAGCAGACGGACCTCGCGAATGTGGTTCAGGCCTACTTCGGGGATTTCATGAACGCCTACCGTCAGGACTTCACGGCACTGGTGGGTCAGGCCGGTGAGCAGGTGAACGGGATCTACGAGGCGGACTACCGGGACTTCAATCGCGAAACCTATGTCCGCGGACGCGAGACGTTCGACAGGACCTATGCCGAGTTCAAGGAAATCCTGATCGGTTCGTGGTGGCGCGACCAGGCGATGGAACAGAAGGAGGCGCAGGATGGCGAAGCGCAGACGGCTTGAGGCGCCCTCTGTCGAGGAGCTGGAGGAGCTGGAGACGGGTTTCGCCCGCGAAACCTCATCCTCGACAAGACCGCCCATCGCGCAGGTCGCCGCCGATGCGGCCTCCCTCACGATGCCGATGCCGACGGCGGAGCGGGCCGCGGCCGCGCGTGACAGCGCCGATGCGGGTCGCCTTCGGCGGGCGGAGGCGGAGGGACTGCTGCTGCTCGAGATCCCGCTGGCAGAGATCCGGGCGGACGATCTGACGCGCGACCGCCTCAAGATCGACGGCGAGGAGATGGACGAACTGCGCGCCTCGATCCGCGCGCACGGCCTGCGCCTGCCGGTGGAAGTGTTCGCGCGGCCGGAGGGGCAGGGCGAGCGCTACGGCCTGATCTCCGGTTGGCGCCGTCTCTGGGCGCTCCGGTCGCTCCACGCGGAAACCGGCGATGCCCGTTACGCGCAGGTTCAGGCTTTGCTTCGGCACCCGACGGATGTCTCCGCCGCCTACGTCGCCATGGTCGAGGAGAACGAGATCCGAGCGGACCTCTCGCCCTATGAGCGGGGACGGATCGCCGCGCTCGCAGCGGGGCAGGGGGCCTTTGCCACGGTCGAAGAAGCGGTGGACGTGCTGTTCGGATCTGCTTCTAAAGCAAAGCGGTCGAAGATCCGCAGCTTTGCCCTGATCCATGAGGAACTGGGCGACCTTCTGAACTTTGCGCCTGCGCTTGGGGAGCGACCCGGGTTACGCCTGGCCCACGCCCTGCGGCACGGATATGCCGGACCGCTGCGCGAAGCTCTTGGCGCCGGGCTGAGCGGCGACGCGGAGACGGAATGGGCCCTCATGGAGCCGTTGGTGAAGGCGGCGGAGGGCGCGGCGCCGGATCCGTCACGTGGTGGCCGCCCGACCCGGAAACAGGTACCTGTCGTTGCTGACATCTCCGTCGAGGAGGCCTCTGACGGGCGTGGCTACGTGCTTCGGCTCGAAGGCGCTGACGTCAATGAGGAGTTGGTGCACCGCATCGCACAGGAACTTCGGAAGATCATTACGTCGGGGCGGGTTTGGCCCGCGAAACCGGGTTGACGATCATCCTGCGCGAAGCGCCACCTGGCTGTGGGGCTTCGCGCAGATGCCGCTGGACAAGGGCGGGTAGGGGCTGTCAGACTGCAGCAGAACGAACTGGAAAGAGCCTTGCGCCCACGTATCCATGGTCGGAACGGCTATCCAGTGAGCCCGAATATCTCCTTGCAGAACATCCACTTGCCGCTGCAATGTGCAGAATAACGCAGGAATGAGCGCTTCTGCAGCACCGCGGCCCGCGCCTCACTCAGGTCGCCGCCACTGTCGACATGGGCGACAGCAAGGAGCGCGTGCATCCTCTCTATCTCTCAACGCGGTTGAAGGCGCCGGTCTGGAAATTCTGGATCCGAGTTCCTAGATCACGGAACCAAAGACAGAAGGAGCGACCGACATGCGCCTCATCCTCGCCATCCTGCTGCCGTGGCTGCAGTTCTTCACGATCGGGCGTCCCTTCGCCGGCATCATCTGCCTTGTCCTGCAACTGACGCTGATCGGCTGGTTGCCGGCAGCCATCTGGTCCGTCTATGCGCTCAGCCAGTACAGCACTGATCGCAAGATCGAGCAGGCCTCCCGCAATCGTCGCCTTTGATCCCGAAGGTTTCGCGTCGAAACCGGCCGACGCGGAAATCGAGCGGTGGTCAATAGCGGGTAGCTCCGCCGTTGACCTGTCGGCAACCAGATCGACGCGTACCTGCATGGTTGCTTCTCCCGCGGGATCTCGAGCCACCGCTGCGGATCACCGTAGCTCCGTCCGGGCTTTTCCCGCTTTGCAGAACGTCCTCTTGATGAGAGTGTCGCGGTGACGATCGGCCGCAGGGCCCGGTGGAGGACCGGCGCGCTGCACCTGGCGCCGACGTTCCATCGAGGGAGGACAATCATGATGCGCTTCATCCTCGCCAGCCTTGTGGCCGGCGTCCTTTCGGTTCCCGCGGTCGCGGCCGACTACACCATTCTCGCGCCCGCCGCCCCTGGTGGGGGCTGGGACCAGACGGCCCGCACCATGCAGGAAGTGATGCGCGCCGAGGGGATCTCGGACAGCGTGCAGGTCCAGAACGTGCCGGGCGCGGGTGGAACGGTGGGGCTGGCGCAGTTCGTCGCTTCGGCGGCGGGCGACCCGAGCCAGCTCATCGTGGGCGGCTATGTGATGGTGGGCGCGATCCTGACGAACGGCTCGCCCGTCAGCCTCGATGACGTCACCCCGATCGCCCGGCTGACCGGCGAATACGAGGCGATCGTCGTTCCGACGTCTTCTCCCATCCAGACCATCGACGAGCTCGTCGAGCAACTGAAGGCCGATCCGGGCGCGGTTTCCTGGGCGGGCGGATCGGCTGGCGGGACAGACCATATCGCCGTCGGGCTTCTCGCGAAGGCTGCCGGCGTCGATCCGACCAAGATCAACTACATCGCCTTCTCGGGCGGTGGCGAAGCGATGGCCGCGATCCTCGGAAGTCAGGTGACGGCGGGTGTTTCGGGCCTCGGAGAGTTCCTGCCCCAGGTGCAGGCGGGCACCATGCGACTCCTGGCGGTCACCTCGCAGGACCGGATCGAGGGTGTGGACGCGCCGACGCTGGTGGAGTCCGGCTACGACGTGGTGCTTCAGAACTGGCGGATGGTCGCCGCGGCGCCCGGCCTCAGTGACGAACAGAAGGCCGCCGTCCTTGCGGACATCGAGAAGCTGAACGCATCGCAAGGATGGCAGGAGGCCCTCGCGACCAAGGGCTGGGCCAATACCTATCTCGCAGGGGCCGAGTTCGAGGAGCAGCTGGCCAAGGATACTGCTGCGACGGACGCCATCCTGCGGGAGATCGGGCTCGTCAAATGAGGCTGCGCTTCCCGGACAGGACGCTGCGGTTCGACGCGGGCGGCGTCGTGATCGGACTTCTGCTTTCGGGGCTCGGCGGGCTTCTCCTGTGGGAGGCCCACCGGCTGCCGCAGCAGGGCGGATATGGCGGGGTAGGGCCTGCCGACGTTCCGCGGATGATCGGCTGGGGCCTCCTGCTGCTCGCAGCCTGGACCGTCCTGGCCGCGGCGCGCGGCGGGTTCGACCCGCGGCCGCGCCAGCAGGTGCCTGCCGTGCTCTGGATCGTCGGCGGGCTGGCGGTGCAACTCGTGCTTCTTCCCGTGGCCGGATTTTCGATTGCGAGCGGCATTCTCTTTGCCTGCACAGCGCGCGGCTTCGGCCAGAAGAAGCTCTGGATCTCGCTGCCGGCGGGCATCCTCTTCGCACTCCTCGTCTATGGCCTGTTCGACGGGATCCTGTCCCTGAACCTGCCCTCGGGGCTGCCCGAGAGGCTTCTCTACGGAGGGTGAATGGGCACGTTCGACTTCCTGCTTCAGGGGCTTTCGGTGGCGCTGGAGCCGATGATCCTGTTCTACGCGCTGGTTGGCGTCACGCTCGGCACTGCCGTGGGTGTCCTGCCCGGCATCGGGCCCGCGCTCACGGTGGCGCTTCTGCTGCCGGTGACCTACGGGCTCGACCCGGCGGGCTCTCTGATCATGTTCGCCGGGATCTACTATGGCGGCATGTATGGCGGGTCGACCACCTCGATCCTGCTGAACACGCCGGGCGAAAGCGCCTCGATCGTGACGGCGCTGGAGGGCAACAAGATGGCGCGCGCGGGCAGGGGAGGGCCCGCGCTGGCGACAGCGGCGATCGGATCCTTCGTGGCGGGCCTTCTGGCCACGCTGGCTCTGGCACTCGTCGCACCGACCGTGGTGAAGCTCGCGCTGGTATTCGGGCCACGGGAATATTTCGCGCTGATGGTGCTGGCCTTCGTCACCGTCTCGGCCGCCTTCGGCGACAGCACGCTGCGCGGCCTCACCTCGCTCTTCGTCGGGCTGGCGCTGGCGGTCGTCGGGATCGACCAGTTGACCGGGCAGGCGAGGCTCTCCTTCGGGGTGCCGCAGCTTCTCGACGGGATCGAGGTCACGACACTGGCCGTCGCCCTCTTCGCGGTAGGCGAGGCGCTGTTCGTGGCCGGCCGCGGCATGCATCACGATGACCGGGTGATCGCCGTGAAGGGGTCTCTCTGGATGACGGCGCGGGATTGGGCACGATCCTGGAAAAGCTGGCTCAGGGGGACGGTGATCGGTTTCCCGATCGGCGCGATGCCGGCGGGCGGGGCAGACATCGCGAGCTTTCTCTCCTATGCCGCCGAGAAGCGCATGTCGAAGCACCCCGAGGAGTTCGGCCATGGCGCCATCGAGGGCGTGGCGGGACCGGAAGCCGCCAACAACGCCTCGGCGGCAGGGACGCTCGTTCCGCTGCTGACGCTGGGGCTGCCCACGACTGCGACGGCGGCGATCATGCTCGCGGGGTTCCAGCAGTTCGGCCTGCAGCCGGGACCGCTGCTGTTCGCCACGAATCCGCAACTCGTCTGGGGGCTGATCGCGAGTCTCCTGATTGCGAACGTCATGCTTCTCGTGCTGAACCTGCCGCTGATCGGGCTATGGGTGCGGCTTCTGACCATCCCGCGACCCTGGCTCTACGCCGGCATCCTTCTCTTCGCGACCCTGGGCACGATCGGGGTCAATCCCTCGCCGGTCGAGCTCGGGATGCTTCTGGGTTTCGGCGTGCTTGGCTACCTGATGCGCCTCTTCGGCTATCCGATCGCGCCGGTGGTGGTGGGGCTGATCCTCGGGCCGATGGCCGAGCAGCAGCTTCGCCGAGCGCTGGCCATCGCGCAGGGGGACGTGACAACGCTGGTGGCCTCGCCCGTTGCCGCGGTGCTCCTGTCACTCGCGGCGGCGGCGCTGGTGGTGCCAATCCTGATGCGCCGCTTCGGTCGCGGAGATGTCCTCGTGAAGATCGCCGCCGACGAGGATTGACGCCGGATGAAGCGCGGGGACCTGCCCGGCAGCCTGTCGTCACTTCAGGCCCCGTAGATCGCCCAGGACCGGGCCAGCCTGTCCTCGTCGATGTTCCGTCCGATGAGGACGAGCGTTCCCTCCTCGGGCGCGGGGCCGGGAAGGTCCGCGCCCTCGGGAAGGATCTCGGGCGGCTGCACCACCCGGCGCACCGACTGAAGCAGGAGCCGCCCCGCCGGCGTGCGAACGACACCCTTCACTCGCACCACGTCCTCTCCGCGTGCCTGCAGCAGCGCCGAAAGCCAGGTCGAGAGAGCGATCCAGCCGCCCTCCGCCCCGACCTGAAGGCGATGCGGGCGGATGGGCGCAGTCCGGGTCAAGGAGGGCAGGGGGAGCGGATCGGCCTCCATCGCGGGCAGCGGCACCTGCTCGCCCATCTCGGCCGCCGAGATCTCGGCACCGGGCGCAAGTAGCCTGAGGGTCGCGGCCAGCCGTGCCGTCGCCTCGGGCTCCGCTGCGGCCGGCTTCGTTACCACGAGCCGGCCGGCCGCCTCGATCTGCGCGCGCGCAAGCGGTTCGGTCGCCAGTTGGGACGGCCCGTGAAGCGCATCGACCAGCACCAGCGTTTCCGCCACGACCAGCCGCCGCGCCAGCACCGGATCGGCGGCCACGAGCGCGGCGATTGCGCCGGGATCGGCAAGCCCCGATGTCTCGAGCAGGATCCCCTCGATCGCGCCCGCCTCCGCTCCGCTCGTCCGCTCGCAGATCGTCCGAAGGGCGGCCGCAAGCTGCGCGCGGCCTTCGCAGCAGGCGCAGCCGCCGGCCAGCACGGTGACCTCTGCGGCGCCCCCGAGCAGCAGGTTGTCCACCGGCGTTTCGGCCGCCTCGTTCACCAGCAGAAGGTGCCGCGCGAAGCGCCCCTCGTGCAACTGATGGCGCAGCCAGGTGCTCTTGCCCGCGCCGAGGAAGCCGCCGAGGATGACCAGCGGCAGCCGTCCGCCGCGTCTCGCGTCACTCATCGCCAAGCGCGCGGGCAGACAGCGGGTCGATGGGCCGTCCGGCCATGCGGGCTGCCGCGATCCAGAGGGTTTGAAGGTCAGGAACCAGCTCGCGTTGGCCGCCGGGGGCGAAGATCTGCAGCCCCGGCGTCACGCCGTCGTCGTGGGCCTTGAGTCCGTAGGGCGCGAGCAGCCGGTTCACCGCGGCCAGCCGGCTGAAGCGGAGGCGCAACCTTTCGCCCGGAGTCTGGGCGCCGGCATCGGTCCAGTGCCCGGGAGCGGCGGGAAAGCCGCAGGCGCTGCACATGGCTGGTCCTCCGCCTTGGGTCAGATGACGTCGGGGCGCGTGCCGCCTTCGAACGGATACTTCCTGCGGAAATCGTCTGCGATCTCCTCGAAGGTCGCCCATTCCACGCCCTCATGGCCGTTGATGTATTCGATCAGCCGCTCGAGCATCAGCAGCACCTGCGGACGGCCCGACACGTCGGGATGGATGGTGAAGGCGAAGACGGCATAGTCCATCTCGCGGTAAACCCAGTCGAACTGGTCGCGCCACATCTCCTCGATGTCGCGCGGATTGACGAAGCCGTGGCTGTTCGGCGCCTTCTTCATGAACATCATCGGCGGCAGGTCGTCGACGTACCAGTTGGCCGCGATGTCCACGAGGTCGATCTCGTGGCCATGCTTCAGCGGATGCATCCAGTCCTTCGCCTGCTTGGTGTAGTCGATGACGTTCCACTCGTCTCCGACGCGGGCGTAGAAGGGCTGGAAGTCGCGGTAGCCCTGGCTGTGGTCGTAGCTGAAATCGTATTTCTTCAGCAGGGCCGCAGTCGAGGCCGACATCTCCCACCAGGGAGCCACATAGCCACGCGGTGCGCGACCGGAAAGCTTTTCAATCAGCTCGATCGACTTGACCAGCACGTCCTCCTCCTGCCGGGCGGTCATGGCGACGGGGTTCTCGTGCAGGTAGCCGTGGGCGCCGATCTCGTGGCCGTGATCGACGATCATCCTCATCTGGTCGGGAAAGGTCTCGAGCGAGTGCCCCGGAATGAAGAAGCTGGTGCGCAGATCGTATTTCCTGAACAGCCGCAGGAGGCGCGGGATGCCGACCTCGGTGGCGAAGATGCCGCGCTGGATGTCCGAGGGGCTGTCGCCACCGCCGTAGGAACCGATCCAGCCTGCCACCGAGTCGATATCGGTGCCGAAGGCGCAGTAGATCTTCTTGGCCATGGGAGTCTCCGGGTGAAGGGCGGCGGTGCCGCGGTGGGTCCGGCCGCAGGGCGCCCGGGTCAGGACGTTTTCGGGCGCCAGGCGAGATCGGCGAGATCGGCAAAGCGCTCGGGCCCGCCGGACATCAGGGCAAGGATCAGCGCGATCCGGGCCTTCAGCGCATCGAGATCACCCGCCCCGACGAGTCCGCGCGAGATCAGGTCGATCTCCGCCCCGGTCTGGCCGTAGGTGTGGCTCAGGACCCGGCCGCCGCGGGTGCGGCTGGCAAAGACGACCGGCACACGCCGCCTGGCCTCGCCCAGGGCGTCTGCCCAGGCGGGGTGGGCATGACCGCCGCCCGCAAGATCGGCCACGATACCCGCTGCGCCGGCCTCGAGGGCCGCAGGCACCAGATGCGGCGGGTCGCCGATGCCGGGTTTGAGGATAGGCACGAAGGGCACCTCCGTTCCGTCAGCGACCGAGAGCGCCGGACGGCGGGGTGCGGGCCCGCGCAGCACGGGGCGGCCTTCGGACATCCAGCCGAGCGGAGCGGGCGAGCGGAAGGCGCCGGTCGAGGAGGTGTCGCCCTTCTGCACCCAGGACGCGGCATGGATCACGTCGTCGAAGACCACGAGCACGCCCTGCCCACGGCACGCGGGATCCGCTGCGCAGGCCACCGCAGCGGCCAGATTCGCCGGACCGTCCGGTCCCGGAAGCGAGGGGTTGCGCATGGCACCCGTCACCACGACCGGCATCGCGCCGCCATGAAGCAGGTCGAGCGCGAAGGCCGTCTCCTCGATCGTGTCCGTGCCCTGGGTCACGACGACGCCATCCACGCCTTCGGTTTCATGAGCATGGATCTCGGTGGCGAGCCTCAGGACGAGCGGCAGGTCGATCTCGGTCGAGGGAACATTGGCGAGGTTCCGGGCGCCGATATGGGCGATCCCGCCCGCCGCCGGAACCGCGTCGAGCAGATCGGCCGCCGTCAGGCTGGGCACCACGCCCGGACCGGCCCCCTGAACGCTGGCGATGGTTCCGCCGAGCGCGATGATCTCGACCCGCGGCGTCACGCCCAGCGTCCTGCGTGGCTCATGCTCGGTCTCCCTGCCTGTCCGGAACGTTCCCGCAGCGCCCGTGCGGCAAGGTGCAGGCTAGCAAAACGACTTCGGGATGCAATGCACGAGGAAGCCGTCCGGCCGATACGCACCGGCCGACCGGCCGCTGGCGAGAATCCGGCAGGATGCCGGCAGTCAGCGGTCGGGCACATATCCGCCGAAGCGCTCCATCCTCGCCTCGAAGGCCAGCAGCCGCTCCGCGGCATCGGGCGAGCGCGCGGCCATGGCCGACAGCAGCAGTTCGACCGTGATGAAGGCGGCCGTGAGCGAGGGCATGATCTGCGGCCCCGCCATGGGCAGGCGAACCACCTTCCACGCCCCTTCGGCGATGGGCGAGGAATGGCTGTCGGTCAGCGCCAGCACGCGCGCGCCGCAGTTGCGCGCGATGTGGCAGGCCCGCACGACCTCGACCGAATAATGCTCGTAGGTGATCGCGACCACGATGTCCTCGGCGCTCGCGTCCGAAACCTGATCCAGGATGCCGCCCGGCGTCACCGGAACCTCGATGAAGTTCGGAAAGGCATGCGCCCCGACATACGAGAAGTAATGCGCGATGCCGAAGCAGCTCCGCACCCCGACAGTATGGACGCGGCGCGCCGAGAGCAGCGGCTCGATGCAGCTTTCCAGAAGCTCCATCCCCTCGGCCGAAAAGAGCGCCTCGACATTCCCGAGGTTCGCGGCCAGCGCCTCTTCCCAGATGTCGGCTCCCGAGCGGTGGCGAAGGGCCTGTGCCCGCTCGCCGTAGCGCGTATTGCGGCGTTGCACGACCTGCTGCACCGCCGACCGGAAGCTGTCGTAGCCGTCGTAGCCCAGCTCGCGCGCCAGCCGGGTCACGGTGTTCGGATTGGTGCCCGCCTGAGCAGCCAGGCTGCGGATCGAGCTGAAGGCGACCACGGCGAGGTTGTCGAGCAGCCAGACCGCGAAGCCACGCAGGATCGGCCCGTCGCCCGCTGCCACGCGGATCAGCGCCTGCCGGATCTCCGTCTCCTGATGCATGCGTCCAAGGCCCCGCGTCCGTCCCGCCCCGACGGATGCACGCATTGGCGCGACCGCGGCGAGACAATTCAATTGCATTGTGTTACGGTCACAAATATCACAAATGAATTATCCTATCGAGACCAAGTCCAACAGGAGGAACAACAAGATGAGAACGGGAAAACCTGCTCTGGCCGGCGCCCTTGCGGGCGCGCTCGCCGTGCTGGCGTCGCCGGCCCTCGCACAAGAGAATTTCGTCTCGATCGGCACCGGCGCGGTCACCGGCGTCTACTATCCCACGGGCGGCGCCATCTGCCGGATGATGTCGCGCACCCGCTCCGAACACGGTATCCGCTGCGCGGTCGAAAGCACCGGCGGCTCGGTCTACAACGTCAACGCGGTCCGCTCGGGCGAACTGGACTTCGGCGTGGCCCAGTCCGACGTGCAGTACAAGGCCTACGAGGGTGAGGGCACCTTCGCAGAGCAGGGCGCCTATCCGGAACTGCGCTCCGTCTTCTCGCTGCATCCCGAGCCCTTCACCGTGGTCGCCCGCGCCGATGCCGGGATCGCCAACTTCGAGGATCTGAAGGGCAAGCGCGTGAATGTGGGCAACCCGGGCTCTGGCCAGCGCGACACGATGGAAGTGCTGATGAACGCGCTCGGCTGGACGATGGGCGACTTCACCCTGACCTCCGAACTGCAGGCCGGCGAGCAGAGCCAGGCGCTTTGCGACAACAACATCGACGCGATGGTCTACACGGTCGGTCACCCCTCGGGCTCGATCCAGGAGGCGACGACGGCCTGCGACGCGACGCTGGTGAACGTCTCGGGCGAAGCCGTGGACAAGCTGGTGAACGACAACCCCTACTACCGCAAGGCCACCATCCCGGGCGGAATGTATCGCGGCAATCCCGAGGACACGCAGACCTTCGGGGTGGGCGCCACGCTCGTCACCTCGGCCGAGACACCGGACGACGTGGTCTATGCACTGGTGAAGGCGGTCTTCTCGGACATCGACCAGTTCCGCAGCCTGCATCCGGCCTTCGAGAAGCTCGAGCCGGCCGAAATGATCAGCGATGGCCTCTCGGCGCCGCTCCATCCGGGTGCGGAGAAGTACTTCCGCGAGGCGGGGCTGCTCCAGTGATCCCGCGCCCCTGAGGGCCCCGATCTACGGGCCGCCGCGCGCTCCGGCCGCGGCGGCCCTTCGCGCAGGAGGGACGCATGACCGACGAGAGCGAGCACAAGGGCAGCCGCAGCTTCACCGACGAGGAACTTCAGGATCTCGTCGCGAGCACGGACAGCGGCGGACGAAATCCCTCCAGCCGTGGCGTCGCGATCTTCATCGCGGCCACGGCCTTCCTTTGGTCGCTGTTCCAGCTCTGGATCGCGCAGCCTCAACTCTGGTTCGGCCAGTACCTGCCGGTGCTGAACTCGTCGCAGACGCGGCCGGTGCATCTCACCTTCGCGATCCTGCTGGCCTTCCTCGCCTATCCCGCGCTCAAGAGTTCGCCCCGCGACCGTGTGCCGATCCTCGACTGGGTCCTGGCTCTCGCGGGGGCGGGCTGCGCCTTCTACGTCTTCCTCTTCTCGCGAGAGCTCGCTGTGACCGCGCGGGCGGGCCTGCCCACCCCGGCGCAGATCGTGGTCGGCGCGGTGGGGATCGTGCTTCTGCTCGAGGCATCGCGCCGCGCGCTCGGCCCGGCGCTGACCGTGGTGGGGGTGATCTTCCTGCTCTACGCCTGGATGGGGCAGGGCTGGCTCATCCCCGACATCATCGCCCACTCGGGCCTGTCCTTCACAGCCATCGTCAATGCCCAATGGCTCGACACGAACGGGGTCTTCGGCATCCCGCTCGGGGTCTCGACGGCCTTCGTCTTCCTCTTCGTGCTCTTCGGGGCACTTCTCGACAAGGCAGGGGCCGGCAACTACTTCATCCAGCTCGCCTTCGCGGGGCTCGGTGCGCTGAGGGGCGGCCCCGCCAAGGCGGCCGTCGTGGGCTCGGCCATGACGGGCCTGATCTCGGGCTCGTCCATCGCGAACGTGGTGACGACCGGCACCTTCACGATCCCGCTGATGAAGCGCGTGGGCTTCTCCGCCGAGAAGGCCGGCGCTGTCGAGGTGGCCTCCTCGGTCAACGGGCAGATCATGCCGCCGGTGATGGGTGCGGCCGCCTTCCTGATGGTTGAGTTCGTCGGCATCTCCTATGTCGAGGTGATCAAGCACGCCTTCATCCCGGCGGTGATCTCTTACATCGCGCTCGTCTACATCGTGCATCTCGAGGCGTTGAAGCGGGACATGCCGGCGCTGGGGCCTGCGGTCAACCTGGGGCGGATGTTCGCGAAGATCGCGGTCGGCTTCGTGGTGACGGGCGCGGCCTTCACCGCCCTCGTCTGGGCGATCCAGGCCTTGCGCGGCGCTGCTCCGGGGATCTCGGACTGGGTGGTGCTGGCGGTGCTGGCGGTGGTCTACGTCCTCATGGTCCGCACCTCCGCCCGCCGGCCCGACCTCGCGCTCGACGATCCGAACGCGCGGCAGATCCGGCTGCCCACGGTGGCCGAGGTCTTCCCGACCGGCCTGCACTACCTGCTGCCGATCCTCATCCTCGTCTGGTTCCTGATGATCGAGATGCAGTCGCCCGGCAAGTCGGCCTTCTATGCCGTGGTCGTGATGCTCTTCATCATCGTGACCCAGCGCCCGCTGAAGGCTCTCTTCCGCGGCGAGGATGCGGGACGGGCGCTCGGCGCGGGCTTCGGCGACCTGATCGAGGGAATGATCGCCGGTGCGCGCAACATGATCGGCATCGGCGTCGCTACCGCCGCGGCCGGCATCATCGTGGCGACCGTGACCAAGACCCCGATCGGGACCGAGCTCGCGGGTCTCGTCGAGATGCTCTCGGGCGGGCATCTCTTCGTCATGCTCCTGCTCGTCGGGCTCTTCTCGCTGATCCTCGGCATGGGCCTGCCCACGACCGCGAACTACATCGTCGTCTCCTCGCTGATGGCTTCGGTCGTGGTCTCGCTCGGCGCGCAGGAGGGGCTGATCGTGCCCCTGATCGCGGCGCATCTCTTCGTCTTCTACTTCGGCATCATGGCCGACGTGACCCCACCCGTGGGCCTCGCAAGTTTCGCCGCGGCCGCCGTCTCGGGGGGCGATCCGATCAAGACCGGCTTCACCGCCTTCTTCTACTCGCTCCGGACCGCCGCGCTGCCCTTCCTCTTCATCTACAACCCGACGCTGATCCTCTACGGCGTGGATCTCGGAACCTGGGCCGGAATGCTGCAGGCCGCGGGCGTCTTCGTCGTGGCGACCATCGCCATGCTGCTCTTCGCCGCGGCGACGCAGGGCTATTTCCTCGCCCCGTCACGGCTCTGGGAAAGTGCGGCGCTCCTCCTCGTGGCCTTCACGCTCTTCGTGCCGGGCTTCTGGCTCGACCGGGTGATGCCGCGCTTCGAGGAGCGTCCGCCGGGCGAACTGGCACAGGCCTTCGACGCCGCCGCACCCGGAGACACGGTGCGCTTCGTCGTCCAGGGGCCGGACTTCACCTCCGGCCGGTCCACCACGCTGACGGTGGTCCATACCGTGGACGAGGAGGCGCCAGAGACGGGCCGGGCCGAGGCGGCGGGCCTCCTCCTCCTGCCCGAGGAGGGGCGGCTCTACATGGACGAGCCGATGTTCGGCACCGACTACCAGCAGCGGCTGCAGGGCTTCGACTTCTACGGCACCGAGCGGGTCGAGGTCACCGCGCTGCAGAGCCCGGCCGACAGGCCGCCGAAACAGCTGTTCTACATTCCCGCACTGTTGCTTCTGGGGCTGGTGATCGCCCTCCAGCGGCGGCGGCAGACCAAGCCCGCCTTCTGAGAGCCATCGAGGAGGAGATCATGGCACGCACCATCCTGCTGCCCGTCGATCTGGGCAACCCTGCCGCCCATGCCGCGACGCTGACCGAGGCGCTGAAGCTTCTCGAGCCGGAGGGGACGCTGCATGTCGTCTCGGTCCTGCCCGACTACGGCTATGCGCAGGTTTCGGGCTTCTTCCGGCAGGGCTTCGAACAGGAGGCGCTGAAGGAACTCGGACAGCGCCTCTCGGCCTGGGTTTCCGAGGCGGTGCCCGATGGCGTGACCGTGCATCCGCATGTGATGCATGGCACTGTCTATGACGAGATCCTGCGCGCGGCCGGCAAGCTTGGCGTGGACCTCATCGTCATCGGCGCCCACCGGCCCGAGTTCAGCGATTACCTTCTCGGCCCCAATGCCGCCCGCGTGGTGCGGCATGCGCGCCAGTCCGTCTATGTCGTGAGGACCTGACACCTATGCCCGGACATGTCTTCGGCCGCTCCACCCGGGGCAGCCTTCCGGTCGCCGCCGCCGGCGACGGCTGCTACATCCTTGATGCTGAGGGCCGGCGCTATCTCGACGGATCGGGCGGGGCGGCGGTCTCCTGCCTCGGCCATTCCAATGCGTCGGTGCGGGCCGCGCTTCACGACCAGCTCGACCGGCTGGCCTTCGCGCATACCGGTTTCTTCACCTCCGAACCCGCCGAGCGTCTGGCCGATCGTCTGGCGGCCGCGGCTCCCGAAGGGATCGAGCGGGTCTATCTCGTCTCGGGCGGCTCCGAGGCGGTCGAGGCGGCCCTGAAGCTGGCACGGCAGTATTTCATGGAGCTGGGGCAGCCGGAGCGGCATCGCGTGATCGCGCGCCGTCAGAGCTATCACGGCAACACGCTCGGGGCCCTTGCGGCGGGCGGCAACGAGTGGCGCCGCGCGCAATTCGCGCCGCTGCTGGTCGAGACCTCGCATATCGCGCCCTGCTACGAATACCGCGGCCGGGCGGAGGGGGAAAGCGTCGAGGCCTACGGCCTGAGGGTGGCGGATGAGCTTGAGGCCGAGATCCTGCGCCTCGGGCCCGAGACGGTCATGGCCTTCGTGGCCGAGCCGGTGGTCGGGGCGACCGCCGGTGCGGTGCCGGCGGTTCCGGGCTATCTCAGGCGGATCCGCGAGATCTGCGACCGGCACGGGGTGTTGATGATCCTCGACGAGGTGATGTGCGGGATGGGCCGGACGGGCCACCTCTTCGCCTGCGCCGAGGATGGCGTGGCGCCCGACATGATCGCCATCGCGAAAGGCCTCGGCGCCGGCTACCAGCCAATCGGGGCGCTGCTGGTGCAGGGCCGCATCTACGACGCGATCGCCGCGGGCTCGGGCTTCTTCCAGCACGGGCACACCTACATGGGTCATGCGATGGCCGCCGCCGCGGCGAATGCGGTTCTGGACGAGATCGAGGACTGCGACCTGCTGTCTGCGGTGCGGCAGCAGGGGGCGCGGCTCGAGGCGCTGCTGCACGAGCGGCTGGGCCAGCACCCGCATGTGGGCGACATCCGCGGCCGGGGCCTGTTCCGCGGCATCGAGCTGGTGGCCGACCGCGACACGAAGGCGCCTTTCGACGCCGAGCGGAAGCTTCACGCGCGGATCAAGGCCGAGGCCCTCGCAGGCGGCCTCATCTGCTATCCGATGGGCGGGACGATCGATGGGCACCTTGGCGACCACATCCTTCTCGCGCCGCCGTTCATCATCTCGGATGCGCAGGTGGAGGAGCTGGTCGGGAAACTGTCGGACGCGCTTGATCGCGCACTCGCGGCATGACCCGGGCACCCATGGCATGCGACCCTGCCGGTAACCGCCTGCGAGACGCGGCGCCATGACCGTCCTGCCGCGCGTCATGCTCGCGCCGAACGGCGCGCGGCTCACGCGAGCCGATCATCCGGCGCTGCCGGTCACGATCCCAGAGATCGTCGCTGCCGCGCTGGCGGGGCAGGCGGCGGGCGCGGACGGGCTCCATGCCCATGTCCGCGACGCCGAGGGGCGCCATGTGCTTGATGCCGGCCTCTACGCCGAGCTCTTGGCCGAGCTCGACCGGAGGGCGCCGGGCCTCCCGGTTCAGGTGACGACCGAGGCTGTCGGCCGCTACTCCCCGGCCGATCAGCGCGCGCTGGTCGAGCGGCTGCGCCCCGCCTTCGTCTCGATCGCGCTGCGCGAGATCGCGGCGGAGCCCGATGCCCGCCTCACCCGCCGCTTCTTCGCCTTCTGCGCAGAGGCGGGCTGCCATGTGCAGCACATCCTCTACGACCGCGAGGATATCGCGCGCCTTGCCGCCGCCGTTGCGGACGGCACGATCCCACGAGCGGGACTGGCGGCGCTGATCGTCCTCGGGCGCTACACGCCGGGACAGGTCTCGGCACCGCAGGATCTCGACGCGCCGGTATCGGCGCTGCTCGGAATGCTGCCGGACACCGACTGGGCCGCCTGCGCCTTCGGATCGCGGGAAACGGACTGCCTAGTCGCCGCGCACCGGCTGGGCGGCAAGATGCGGATCGGCTTCGAGAACAACCTTCTCCAGTCCGACGGCAAGGTGGCTGCCGACAACGCCGCCCGTGTGACGGAACTGGTGGCGGCTCTTCGCACCGTAACCGCATCCATTTGACCTCGGACATTGGCCGGAGGGGACCGTGCCCGGGCAGGCTTCCGCACGCTTGAGGGCGGGCAGATGGGGCCGTCAGACCTCTTCCCGCTGGGCCCAACGCCCCTTCCTGTCGAGAACCTGCGCCGGGTGACAGGCTTGCGGCCTGAGACTGTCGGGCGCCGTCACCTTTGGCCTATTTCAACGGGTCGTGCCCCCAGTTCATCAGTGAATACCGCCAGCGTGAGTGTTCCTTGTCATCGACCGGTCCACCCTGTGCCGTGTGACGGCGGATGTAGCCCACGACATGGCCCATGTGGTTCCAGTCGTCCTCCGCCAGATCGGCCTTCCTCTTGTGCTTGATCTGCACGATCCGGCGGCCCGAGCGGTGACCGGTGCTCTCGCCGTCGCTGCTGGTGTCGCCCACGCCGTGGCTTTCTTCGGTGTCCAGCCATCGCTCGAGGTCTGCCGGGGGCATGTTCACGAGTTCCTGCCATTCCGTCCAGATCTGGTCCCTCGACTTCGTCATCCCGTAATCCTCCGGTCCGAAGAACGGGAAGGCGGAGACCAGGTTCCGCGCCGTCTGCATGGCGACCGTCCGTCGCAGGCGGAGCCGGTTGCTCCCGAGGTCTCGTAGGCCGAGAAAGGTGTAGGGCGTCCGGCGCGGCGAGCGGTATCGACAGGTTGGCGCGGGGCCGGACGCCGACGTGGATCCCCCTCCGGGTGGAGGGCGGAAATCAAAGGATGGGACGCATGCTGATCCTGCTGGAAACCATGGTGGCGCTGCTGGCCGCGATAGCGGTCTTCATCGGACTGATGGCCGCGACAGCCGCGCCGCCGGTCATCCTCGCCCTCATCGCGGGGCTCGGACTTGCGATCTACATGTCGCGCAGGGCCGATGCGCGGGCCATCGCCCGCTCGGCCGGCGCGAAGAGACCGGTTCGGTCCCGCGCCGCTTCGTAAGCCCCGACGAGGGTGTCGGCTGCCCGCATTGGTGGTCGAGCGGCCGGAGGTTGCAGGCTCTCACACGGTGCGAGCCCGGCCTCTTCCCGGTGCAGCGGGAAAAGGCCGGTCCGGGAGCGGGCGCGCCTGGGCTGAAGATCAGGCGACCGCGCGGAGGTCGGGATGTGCAGGCTCGGCCTCACCGGCAGGTTGAGGCTCTTCCGAGCCGGTGCGGAAGTAATTGACGCTGGTCAGAAGCTGCCTCGCCCGGCCTGCGAGCTCGTCCGCATCCTCGTCCAGCAGTCGCGATGCGGCCTCGGTCTGCTGCGTCACGCGATCCAGCGCGTCGATCGAGAGCGAAACCTGACGTGCGCCTTCCGAGAGTTCCCGGGAGGCAACCGAGATATCGGTGACGAGGTTCGAGGTGCGCTCGATCTGTGGCACCAGTTGTCCGATCATCTCGCCCGCGCCGGCGGCGGCGCGGGCGGTCTGTGCGGAGAGGGTGGAGATCTCGGCGGCAGCCTCGGCGCTGCGCTCGGCAAGGCGGCGCACCTCGGCCGCGACCACCGCAAAGCCCCGGCCCTGCTCGCCCGCCCGGGCGGCCTCGACCGCCGCATTCAGCGCGAGCAGGTCGGTCTGGCGCGCGATCTCGCTTACCACGCCGATTCGGTCGGCGATCTCGCTCATCGAGCGCACGGCCTCGGCGACCGCCTCGCCGCAACGGCGTGCGTCGTCCGCCGAGGAGCCCGCGATCCGGGCGGTCGTGCCCGCGTTCTCTTCGGACTGCGTGATGTTCCCCACCATCTGCTCGACCGCGGCAGATGCCTCAACCGTGGCCGAGGCCTGTTCCTCGGTCCCCGCCTTGAGCTGGCCGGAGGCCGAGGCCATCCGCCCGCTCGCCGCTGCGACATCCCGGGCAGTGACGGCGACTTCATCGACCACGGCGCGCAGCTTCAGCAGCATCGTGTTGCTCGCCCCGAGAAGGTCGGCCAGCTCGTCCCGTCCGCGGACCTCCTCGCTCTGAGTAAGGTCGCCACCCGCCACGCGCTGCGTCAGCGCCAGCGCCCGCCGGAGGCCGCGGCCGATGGAAAGCGTGATCCAGAGTGCTGCACCCGATCCGAGGACGCCGGCGAGGGCGGCGATCAGGAGCACCAGCGTGATCATGTCGCGGACATCCGCGTCCGAGTCGGCCTTGACGCGTTCCAGTATCGCCAGCTTGTGCGCCAGGAGTTCTTCGGACAGAGCCTCGAGCGAATGCTCCATCGCGCTCGCGCCCTTCTCGCGCAGGTAGGCCGCTGCTCCCGCCGGATCGCCGCCAAGCGAGAGGATCAAGGCGCGGTTGTTCACCCGCTGGATCTGCTTGCGGAGGTCGTTGTAGCGCAGCAGGATGTCCGAGGTCTGTTCGTCCCCGGCGCTGTCGCGCAGCGCGCGCAGGGCGCGCCGCTGGATCATCCGACCTTCCTGAACGCTGGTCTCGATCTGGAACGCGGATTTCGCGTCGCGGTCCAGCAGATGCGCCCGGATGCTGGCCATCACGCGATACTGGCCGATGCTCAGGCGCTGCGCGAGCACCACCTGGCTGACATGCTCGTCGATCACCTGCGTCATGCGTGCATCGACACGCTGGAGGTGGAGCAGGGCTATGGCGACGGCGAGACCGGACATGAGGAAGACGACGGCGAAGGCCATTGCCAGCTTGATTCTGATCGTGAACTTCATGCTTCTGCACCTCCTGCGGACCGATCACACGGGCGGTCTCGAGTCCGCCCACCTTCCGGATAGCCCCTCAATTCGCCCGAGGGGATCATCCATAGGAGGGGTTTAGGAAGTCTTTCGGATGGACAGGTACTCGCTCGGAAAACGCGCCGGACGAAGCGGTGCTGCAATCGGATCCGCATCGGGAGAGGAGCGGCCCGGCATGTCGGCTTGCCCGATGCGGGTCCGCTACCGGGCGAAAACGAGGGATGCGATCTCGCCGCGGGGGCTGCGCGGCCTGAGGACAAAGCTCGCCCCCATGCGCCGCGCTGCCGACTCGACGATGGCGAGGCCGAGGCCGCTGCCCTGGCCTGTTGCCACGGCACCGCGATAGAAGCGCTCGGTGATCCGATCGCGGTCCACGGCGGGGATACCGCGCCCTTCGTCGCGGACTTCCGCCCTCCATCCGCCGCCATCGGTCCGGAGCACGAGATCGACGCGTCCGCCCGTGACGCTGGCGTGGACGGCGTTCTCGACAAGGTTGCGCAAGGCGGTCACGAGAAGCCCCGGCTGCGCCTGCAGGCGCGGAGCGAGAGCCTCTTCGCAGTCGAGCTCCAGCACGACGCCGTGCCGGCGCGCCGCAGCGGCCGTCAGGTCCATCACGTCCGCCCCGATCCGGGCGATCTCGCGCGGCTCGCTGTCGGCTGCGCCAGAGTCCACCGCCGCGAGGTCAAGCAATTGGTGAACCAACCGATCGGTCCGGTCGACGGCCCGGTGGATCTGCGCGAGCGCGTGATCCCGGGTGGCCGGATCCGGCGCCAGACGCGCGACATCGGCCTGCATCTTCAAGCCGGCGAGAGGGGTCTTCAGCTCGTGCGCGGCATAGGCGGTGAAATCCTGCTCGCGCCGGCGCGCAGCGCGGACGCGGCCGAAGAGGCCGTTGAGCGCCTCGACCATCGGTGCCACCTCGCGCGGAGCGGAGGCTTGCAGGGGCTCCAGATCCTCCGCACCCCGGCGCGAGAGTTCCTCCGCGACGCGGCGGAGCGGGGCAAGCCCGCCCCTCAGGCTGAGCCAGATGCCGGCGGCCAGAAGCGGCAGGACGGCGAGCGCGGGCCACATGAGCCCCATCACCATGTCCTGAAGCAGCCGCTCGCGCATGCTCAGGCTGTCGCCCACCATCACGCGGATCCCGCGCGCTTCGTCCAGAAGGGTATGGACGCGCCAGGTGACGCCGTCCACTTCGCGGTCGCTGAAGCCTTCGGGGACCACCGAGAGTGCCTTCTGCGGTGCCTGGGACGATGCGGCGAGGCGGGTTCCGTCCAGTGCCCAGACCTGGCAGGACAGCTGGCTTGCATAATCGTGCCCCGACCCTCCGGGCAGGGCAGGGGCCGCCATCCGCATGGCCGTATCCAGCGGCAGTCCCCTTGCATCGACGAGGCTTGCCACCATGCGCGCGGCCTCCGCCAGACGGTTGTCGAGCACGCGGTTCAGCTCGGTCCGCGTCGAGGACTGGATCCAGAGGGCGGCCGAGATCCAGACAATGCCGGTGGCAGCGAGAAGAACGAGGAACAGTCGGCGCTGGATCGAGCTCATTTCGCCTCCGCGAGACGGTAGCCGGCGCCGCGCACGGTTTCGATGAAAGCGTGGCCGAGCTTGCCGCGCAGCTTGTGCACATGGACCTCGATCGCGTTGCTCTCGATCTCTTCCTGCCAGCCGTAAAGATGCTCTTCGAGCTGGCCCTTGCTGAGGATGGTGCGGGGCCGCGCCATGAGCATCCTGAGAATGGCGAATTCGCGGGGCGACAGCGGCACCCGCTCGCCGTCGCGCAAGGCCTCGAAGGTGGCGAGGTCCAGGGAGATGCCGTTCCACGCGGGATTCGTAGCAGCCAGGGTCGCCGGGCGCCGCCCGAGAGCGCGGAGGCGCGCGCCGAGTTCTCGCAGGTCGACGGGTTTGCCGAGGTAGTCGTCCGCGCCGAGGTCAAGCCCGCGCACCCGGTCGTCCAGGCGGTCCCGGGCCGTCAGCACCAGCACGGGCACCGCTTCCCCTGCCGCGCGAAGGTCAGACAGCAGATCGAGTCCCGACCCGTCCGGCAGCATGAGGTCCAGAACGATGGCGTCGAAGCGGCCGACGGCAAGCGCCGTCCGGGCATCCTCCAGCGAGCCCACGGCTTCCGGGCTGAATCCGCCGAGCCGCAGGCCCACCTGCAGCCCGTCCGAAAGCACCGCATCATCCTCGATGACGAGTATCCGCATGTCCTCTGCGCCCTCCTTCGGTCCTGCGTGAGGTAGCATGAGGGCGACCCCCGGCGACAGCCGCGCCGTGCGAAGCCGAAGCAGGCGCCGCTTAAGGCAAGCTTAAGCCCCGGCGGGCGGTGACCGAGCCGATGCCTCCGCTCGCGACTTGTCTCCCTGCGGAGGGGCTCGGGCGCGGGCTTGGCCCCGGAGGCAGCCGATGGCCGGCTTTGCCAGCCGGTTGGCCGAGAGTCCGGCGAAGGCGCGCCTCTTTCCTTGCTGCTCCGCAAAGACCGGGGCGTCGCGCAGGGGCAGGGAGGGGGCGTCCGAGGCGAGAGGAGCAAGATGCAAGACCCGACGATGCCGGGCCCGCGGCTGGAGGAAGAGCGGAAACCGCCGCTCCTGCCCGGCGACCTGATGATGTGGATCCTGATCGTGTCCGAACTCATCGTCTTCGGCGCGGGCCTCGCCGCCATGCTCGCTGTGCGGCTGGGCGATCCCGCGGGCTTTGCCGCGGCTCAGGACCTGCTGGACAAGGGCGGGGCGGCGCTCAACACCGTCGTTCTCGTGACCTCCGGTCTCTTTGCGGCGCTGGCGGTCCGGGCTGCCGAGGCGCGCAGCACCGGCGCCACGCGCCTTCTTCTTGCCGGAGCGAGCGCGCTGGGCCTGCTGTTCCTTGCCGTAAAGGGGCACGAGTTCCGCGGTCTCGCCGCCTCGGGCATCTCGACCGAAACCCATGCGTTCTTCATGTTCTACTACCTGCTTACCGGCTTCCACGCGGCGCATGTCGCAGCGGGGGTCCTGTTGCTCGGCGGTGTCGGCTGGCGCTGCTGGCCTGCGGGCGTCGAGATGGCCGCCGCTTTCTGGCACATGGTCGATCTGGTCTGGGTGCTGATCCTGCCGGTCGTCTACCTGTTGAGGTGAAACATGACCCTGCGCACGGCATGGCTCCGGCTCCTCGTCCTTACCGCGGCCTCGGCGACCTTCGCGGAGCTCGCGGCGCGCGGAGTGGCGGGTCCGGCCGGCTTCGCCGCAGGCGGTATTGCCGTCCTCGGACTGAGCTGGTTCAAGGCCCGCACCATCCTCGCCTCCTACCTGCGGCTGGACGAGACGCCCGAGGCGCGGCGGATCTTTGCCATGGTGCTGGCCCTCTATCTTCTGCTGCTGGGCGCGCTCTTCCTCGCACCGCTGGCTTGAAGCGTCACCACGGCGCACGGGGCGGTGCGACACGCGCGCCGTCCGGCAGGCGTTGCGCCTGCGCACTGGCAACCTCGGCGGCGAAGGCCACCGCATCCGCCTCGACCGCACGGTAGTCGCGCAGGTAGCGGCGGGCGAACTCCACCACGCCCCAGTCCCGGTACTGGCCGACGTGGCGCAATTCATGCGCCCAGAGCGGCACGTTGGCTAGGGCCTCTCCCTCGTCGGCAAAGACCACCACCTCGCCAAGCGTGATGGCCGAGGCATTGCCGTGCAGGATCGCGTTGCGCTGGAGGGAGAACTCTCCGCCGCCGCCCACCCTCCAGCGCACCATCTCGAGATCGATGGCCGGAACCTGCCCCTCGAGCCGCAGCCGGACCGCTTCGGGGATGGCGGCCGTTCCCTCGGACAACGCCTGCCGCCGCGACTCCTCGATGGCGGTGGCGAGCATGGCGACCGCCTGCTGCTCGCCGACGAGCGCCAGCGCATGGGCGAAGGCGCCGGCATCGGCCAGCGGATCCGCCATGGGACCTTCTGCCGGAGAAGTGGAGGGGGCCAGAAAAAGCAGGAGGACCAGCGGAACGGCGGCACGCATCATGTCTTCTCCGGCTCGTTCTTCGGCGGTTCCACCGGCCGACTGTCCGGCGGCATCACCTGCCTGTCAATGCAGCACCAGAACGACGGCCGGAAGCTGCCGCCGCCGCCTGCCGCTGCATTGTGCCGCAGATGCACAGTCAAATGCTGCGAGAGCAAAAGTTTCGCTTTGAAAGCGGCAAACACACGAATATTGCGCATCGGGTAAACCGAGGAGGAGTTCATGGTTCCAGTACACGAGAAGATCCTGGCCGACCCGCGCTTCACGCAGCTGGTCGCCCGCCGCAATCGCTTCGCCATCACGCTCTCGATCATCGTGCTGGCCGTCTATGTCAGCTTCGTCGCCGTGGCGGTCCTGCGCCCCGGGCTGTTCTCCATGCCTGTCTTCGGCACGTCCGCATGGTGCGTGGGCCTTGTCGGGGGCTTCTGCATCCAGGCCTTCGCCTTCGTGATGACGGGGATCTACACTGCCCGCGCCAATGGCCAGTTCGACCGGCTCGCGCGCGAGGCCATCCGGGGGAGCGCCGCATGATTCGCGTCTTCTTCCTGTCGGCCGCCGCGCTGGTGGCCATCGCCGGAACCGGCCTTGCCGCGGGCGGCGCCATCGAGGGCGAGGTGACCAAGAGCTCGATCAACGTCATCGCCATCGCCATGTTCCTGTTTTTCGTGGCGGCAACGCTCGTGCTGACGGCCTGGGCGGCGCGGCGCACGAAATCCGCATCCGACTTCTACACTGCCGGCGGCGGCATCACGGGCTTCCAGAACGGGCTGGCCATCGCGGGCGACTACATGTCGGCGGCGGCCTTCCTCGGCGTTTCCGGCATGGTCTTCGGCAAGGGCGTCGATGGCGTCTTCTACACCGTCGGCTGGACGGTCGGGTGGCCGCTGATCCTCTTCATGATCGCCGAGCGGCTCCGAAACCTCGGCCGCTTCACCTTCGCCGACGTTGCCTCGTTCCGGCTCGAGCAGACCCGCATCCGCACGCTCTCGGCCTTCGGCGCCCTGACCGTCGTGATCTTCTACCTGATCGCGCAGATGGTGGGGGCAGGCAAGCTCATCCAGCTGCTCTTCGGGCTCGACTATGCCTATGCCGTGATCCTCGTGGGCGTGCTGATGATGCTCTACGTGACCTTCGGGGGCATGCTTGCCACGACCTGGGTGCAGATCGTGAAGGCCGTCCTGCTGCTTTCGGGCTGCACGGTCCTCGTCCTGCTGGGGCTCAGCCACTTCGGCTTCTCGCCCGAGGCGATGATGCAGGCGGCGGTCGACAACCACGCCGCCCACGACGCGATCCTCGCCCCGTCGAGCTCGATCTCGGACCCGATCACCGCCATCTCGCTTGCACTGGCGCTGATGTGCGGGCCGGCGGGCCTTCCGCACATCCTGATGCGGTTCTTCACGGTTCCGGATGCGAAGGAGGCGCGCAAGTCGGTCTTCTTCGCCACAGGCTTCATCGGCTACTTCTTCGTGCTGGCGGTCACCATCGGCTTCCTCGCGATCACGCTGGTGGGGACGAACCCGGACTATCTCGACGCGACCGGCGCCCTCATCGGCGGCGGCAACATGGCGGCGATCCACCTCTCGGGCGAGGTCGGAGGCGATGTCTTCCTCGGCTTCATCTCGGCGGTTGCCTTCGCGACGATCCTCGCCGTGGTCTCCGGTCTCGCGCTCTCGGGGGCATCGGCGGTGAGCCATGACCTCTATGCCCGCGTCATCAAGAAGGGGGCGGCCTCGGACAAGACCGAGATGATGGTCTCTCGCGCGGCAACTCTCGTGCTGGGCGTGCTCGCCATCGCGCTCGGCCTCGTGTTCGAGAACCAGAACATCGCCTTCATGGTGAGCCTCGCCTTCGGCCTCGCGGCCTCGGTGAACTTCCCGGTCCTGTTCCTCTCGATCTTCTGGAAGGACATGACCACGCGCGGTGCGTTCATCGGCGGGCTCATGGGCCTGGTGTCGGCAGTGGCCTGCGTGGTGCTCGGCCCGACCGTCTGGGTGAAGGTGCTGGGCTTCGAGACGGCGATCTTTCCCTACGAGCAATATGCGCTCTTCTCGATGACGGCCGCCTTTGGGGGGATCTGGTTCTTCTCGGTCACCGACCGGTCCGCCCGGGCGCGCATCGACCGGGCGGGCTATCCCGCGCAGTTCGTGCGGTCCGAGACCGGCCTCGGCGCGGCGGGTGCGCTCGCCCACTGAGATCCGCCACGATGCAGAAAGGGGCGCGGCCGGGACACCGGCCGCGCCCCTGGTCGTTTCACCGGCGTCAGAGCTCGAAGTCGTCGAAGCCGCCTTCGTCGAAGCCCGGATCCTCGGCGGCGTCAGGCTCGCCCGCCTCGGCTTCGCCGGCGAACATGCCGCCGATCGCGTTGGCCAGCATCATGCCGCCCGCCACGCCCATTGCGGTCTGTGCGGCCCCCGCGAGGAATCCGCCACCACCACCTGCCTGAGGGGGCGGGGCCATCGGCCGCCGCGGCGCGGGAGGCGCCGAGGGACCGCCGAAGAGCTTGCCGAAGAAGCCGCCCTGCTGGGCGCTTCCGTCCCGGACCTGCGCCTCGAGCTGTTCGATCCGGGCCTGGGCCTGCTCAAGTGCCTGTTCCTGCACGACGATGGTCTGCGCCATGTAATAGGGTGCGCCCGGCTGCCCGGTGATCCGCTTCGCGATGAAGGCATCCGCCTCCGCGTCGCGCTCCGGTGCCGTCTGCTCGACGGTCGCAAGCTTCTGGAACAGCCCTTCGATGGCCTGGCGGTCGTTGTTGTCCATGGGATCCTCTGAACTGGTAAGGCCTTACTCGCGCTCACCCGTGAGCGAGAGCAGGAGCTGGAAGATGTTGATGAAGTTGAGGTAGAGAGACAGTGCCCCCATCACTGCCAGTTTCTGCGACGTTTCGGCATCGTGGTGCTCGGCATATTGCAGCTTGATCGCCTGCGTGTCCCAGGCGGTGAGCCCGACGAAGACCAGGATGCCGATGATCGAGATCGCGAACTGCAGCGCGGACGAGCCGAGGAAGAGGTTGATGACGCTCGCGATGATGACGCCGATCAGGCCCATCATCAGGAAGCTGCCGAAGCGGCTCAGGTCGCGCTTGGTCGTGTAGCCGTAGAGGCTCATCCCGGCGAACATCGCCGCCGCCCCGAAGAAGGCGCGCGCGATCGAGGTTCCGGTGAAGACGAGGAAGATCGACGCGAGCGACAGGCCCATCACGCCGCAGAAGGCCCAGAAGAGCGTCTGGGCTGTGCCCGCCGAGATCGCCTCGATCCGGAAGGACAGGAAGAGGACGAAGGCCAGCGGCGCCAGCATCACGACCCATTTCAGCGGGGTCGAGAAGATCGGGACGTAGATGGCGGGCGTTGCCGCGACGAGGACGGCCACAAGGCCCGTCAGCGCGAGGCCGAGGCCCATGTAGTTGTAGATGCGCAGCATGTGCGCGCGCAGGCCATCGTCGTAGACGGCGCCTGAGCGCGCGAAGCCGGCGCTGCGGCCTTGGGGGGCGGGATTCATGGATGGGATCTCCGTCACTGGTGGAAGTTGCGGTCAGTAGAGCGTGCGCGAGAGGCCCTCGGCGGCCTCGCGCAGCGCGTCGGGCGGGGCGGCCTCGGCCACGAGGACATGGGCCACCTCGCCGATCTGGAACCAGGCGACCTCGAGCCCGCGCGCCCGCATCTCGTCTGGAAGTGCCACCCGGAAGCTGCCGGGGCGCACCGCGAAGAGCGAAAGCTGCCCGAGGTGGGGCGTCTCCAGCGCCATCTCGACGCTGGGACCCTGGGGCGAGGGAAAGATCTGCACGTCCCGCACCCGCCAGTCTTCCGGCAGGCCGGGCAGCAGGATGCCGGTTCTGGCACGGATCTCGGCCTCGTCGGGCCTGGGCACTGCGGGCTGCGACAGCATCGAGAGCCGGAGCCTGCCGGCCTCGTGCGCCTCGAGCGCCGTCTGGATGAATTCCGGTGGCGGCTCGGAGGCCACCACATGCGGCACGCGCAGCGGCCCGAGGCCCGCGACGCCTGCGCCTATCATGCCGCCAAGCACGAGGACGGCCGCCATCGGCGCCAGCCGCACGAGAATCCGATCCAACCCCAGCCCGCGCGCGAGGCGCCGTGCGGCGGCCCGCGTCTCGGGCGCCTCGTGCGGCAGCGGGTCCGCGAAGGCCAGCCGCAGCTCGTCGCGCGTCTGAAGGTCCGCCATGATCCGCGCCGCGGCCTCGGGATCGGCCGCGAGATGCCGCTCCACCGCCACGCGGCGCCAGGGGTCGAGCTGGTCATCGACATAGGCCACGAGGTCGAGCTCGCTCACCGGGTCATGCATCGTCCGCATCGCGTCCTCCCACCACCCGAAGCGGCTGGCGCGCCGCTTCTCCGTTCTCGAAGGCGCGCAGCGCGGCACGCGCCCGGCCGATCCGCGACATGAGCGTTCCCGGCGGCACGCCGAGCACCCCGGCGGCTTCGGCGTAGGAAAGGCCCTCGATCGCCACGAGGTGCAGCGCCGCCCGCTGCTCCTCGGGCAGACGCGCGAAGGCCTCGCGGATCTGCGCGAGCCGCACGGCGCTCTCCTGCGGGGCCGGGTGCGCCGCAGGCGCAGCCTCCATCGCAGCCGCCTCGCGCCGCTCGCGCGCACGCCTGCTGCGCAGCGCGTCGATGAAGAGGTTGTGCAGGATCGACATCAGCCAGACCCTGAGTCCCTTGCCGCGCCGGAAGCTCGCCCGCCGTTCGTGGGCGCGCAGGAGCGCCTCCTGCACGAGATCCTCCGCCTCCGCCTCGTCGCGCGTCAGCGACCGGGCGTAACGCCGGAGCGGGGTCAATTCGGCCAGGATCTCGTCGGTCTCGCGCATCTTGACCCATATACGGAGCCGTGCCGCTCCTTCATCCCGTCCGCGCGAAAAAAACTTGAGGCGTCTAGCCGGGCGGCAGGCAGGTCGAGGTGACGGCCACCGGCAGAAGCGTCCAGATCGTGGCCAAGATCGCGACGATGCCGAGGAGGAGGCTCGTCCGGCGCACGAAGCCGGAGGGCGCACCGAAGCGACGCGACCGGAGGCCGAGGAAGAGGGCGACCTGAAGTGCGAACGCTGCAAGGGCCGCCGCGATCAGGGCGGGGCGGCCGCCTGGCCAGCCGCCCGCACAGATCAGGCCGTGCAGCCCGTAGACCGCGCTGAAGCCCGCGAGCCAGAGGGTGAGCGGCAGGGCGATGCGGAGGATGGCGCTCATGCCAGAAGACCCGGCAGCAGGGCCGCGGCCACGCCGACGAGACCCGACAGGGCGGCCCAGTCCGTCCAGAGCCGCAGGATGCGCAGCGGCGCGATCCGGCGGGCCGAAAGCTGCCCGCGGGCCTGCTGCGCCATGGTGAACAGGGCCATGCCGCAGCCGAGGAGGGCGTGGAAGAGGACATAGCCGCCGATCACCCAGACCGTCGCGTCATAGGCGTGGCGCTGCGGCTCGGGCAGGGCGGAGAGGAGGAGCGCCGCCGCCCCCGCAAGCGACGCGAGGGCGAGCGCGGTTCCCGCCAATGCCACCAGCGGAGATCCCCCGCGCCCGAGCGAACGGGCGGCAAGACGGACGAGGATCGGCGCCAGGGCCGCGCCGGCCAGCAGAAGCCCGCCCTGCAGCGCCGAGGGTTGCAGCCACTCCGGCGGCGGCCAGTTCGGCGCTACGGTCCAGAGGAAGGCATAGCCGAACATGAGCGAGCCGAAGAGCGTCGCGTCGGCGAGAAGCAGGAAGAGCGATCCCCACCATCCCGGCGTATCGGGCACCTCCCGCGGCAGGCTCTCGCCCCGACCCACCGGCAGAAGCCCCTCGTCCCGGTCTGTCCCGAGGCTCCAGACCCAGCGGCAGGCCAGCGCCGCGACGCCCGCCAGCGCAAGCGGCACCAGCCAGTAGGTCTTGAGGAGCATGCCGAGGAAGAAGAGCCCGGTGACGAGCGCGAGCTGGAAGGGCAGGGCGCTGTTGCCCGGATAGACCACGAGAGCCGCGGGCCGGCCGCTCGCCGGCTCGACCATCAGCGTCTCGCGCCGCTGGGCACGCGGCTCGCCGAGGTAGAACTCGCCCCGCGCGATCCGGACGCCGATGTGCGGGTCGTCGTGCAGCGGGTTGCGGCCCGTCACCTCGGGCAGGCTCGCGAAGTTGTAGGCCGGCGCCGGCGTGGGCATGGCCCATTCGAGGGTCCCCGCGCGCCACGGATTGCGGCCGCCCCGCACCGCCACGAAGGTGTTCATCGCGACGTCGAGGATGACCAGCCCGAAGCCGAACGCCATGACGAAGCCGCCGATCGACGAGACGAGGTTGATGGCCTCCCATCCCTGGCCGGGATCGTAGGTCTCGGTCCGCCGCCGCTGGCCGAGCAGGCCCAGCCAGTGGACCGCGAGGAACGTCGCGTGGAAACCCAGCGTGATGAGCCAGAAGGCCGCGTCACCCACCTGGAAGAAGCGCTTCCGCCCGGTGACATGCGGCAGCCAGTAGTAGAGCGCGGCCAGCATCGGAAAGACGAAGCCGCCGACGAGGACGTAATGCAGGTGGGCCACGATGAAATGCGTGTCGTGCACCTGCCAGTCGAAGGGCACCACCGCGACCATGACCCCGGTCAACCCGCCGATCACGAAGGTCGCGAAGAAGGCGAGGATCCACATCATCGGCAGCCGCAGCTCGGGCGTGCCGCGCCAGAGCGTGCCGATCCAGGCGAAGATCTGCACCGCCGTCGGCACCGCGACCAGCGTCGAGGCCGCCGAGAAGAGCGCGAGCCCCATGTGCGGGATGCCGGTGGTGAACATGTGGTGGACCCAGAGCCCGAAGCTCAGCACCGCAAGCGAGATCGCCGCCGCCACCACCCAGCGGTAGCCCAGAAGCTCCGTGCGGGCCATCACCGGCAGGATGGTCGAGATGGCCCCGGCCGCGGGCAGGAAGATGATGTAGACCTCGGGGTGGCCGAAGAGCCAGAAGAGATGCTGCCAGAGCAGGCTGTCACCGCCCTCGGCCACCTGGAAGAAGGGCAGGCCGAAGGCGCGCTCGAGTTCCAGAAGGATCGAACCGAGGATCAGCGGCGGAAAGCCCGTGAGGATCATCGTGGCCGTGACCAGCGCATACCAGGCGTAGATCGGCATCCGGTCGAGCGACATGCCGGGCGCGCGGAAGCGCAGCACCGTCACCACGATCTCGACCGCGGCCGCGATGGCCGAGATCTCGACGAAGGTGATGCCGAGCAGCCAGAAATCCGCGTTGATCCCCGGCGAGCCGAGGGTGGAGGCGAGTGGCGGATACATGAACCAGCCGCTGTCCGGCGCAATGCCCGCCAGCAGCGCGAAGATCAGCATCGACCCGCCGAGGGCGTAGCACCAGAAGCCGTAGGCCGAGAGCCGCGGGTAGGCGAGGTCACGCGAGCCCAGCATCTTCGGCAGGAGGTAGAGCGTCAGCCCCTCGAACATCGGGATGGCGAACAGGAACATCATGATGGTCCCGTGCATCGTGAAGAGCTGCGCATAGGTCTCGGCGCCGACGAAGGCCGAGCGCGGGCTGGCGAGCTGCGCGCGGATCAGCATGGCAAGAAGGCCGCCGATCAGGAAGAAGACGACCGAGGCGCCAAGGAACATCCGGCCGAGATCGGTGTGGTTCACGGTGGTGAACCAGCCGCGCCAGCCGGGCTCGGAGGCCCAGATCCGCGAGAGGATGCGGTGTCGGCGCAGCGCGGTCATGGAGCTCCTTCCTCGACAAAGGCTTTCCATCCGGCGGCATCGAGCGCTCGGACGGTGAATCCGTGGGAGCGGTAGCCGGGACCGCTGTATTCGGCGCTGACGCCGGCATAGTCTCCGGGGCGGTGCGCCTCGATGCGCAGGACGTTCACATGTCCGGGGATGGCGTCCATCTTGCCGGCCAGTCGCGGCACCCAGAAGCTGTGGATCACGTCGGCGCTGGTGATCTCGACATCGACCGGCCGCCCGGCCGGAATATGGAGGATGTCGCGCGTGACGAGGCCGGGGAGGTCGGCATGGCCGAACCGCCATTCCCATTGCCGGGCCTCGGCGCTGACCGTCACCCGTCCGGGGTGGTCACGCGGCAGGAGGCTCTCGCCCACTGCAAGGCCATAGGCCAGCAGCGCCGCCAGCACCACAAGCGGGAAGCCGAGCCCCATGCCCTGCAGCCAGAGGCGCTCGCCTCCGCCTCCGGGCCGCTTTCGCATGGCAAGCGCCAGAAGGACGGCCACGAGAAGGAAGATGAGGGTGGCGCCCGCGAGCATGACCCACCAGAGCGCCGCGATCGCCTCGGCCGCGGGGCCGGCCGGATGGATCGCCGAGAGATCTTCCGCGCAACCCGAGAGCAGGATTGGCGTTGAGGGAAGCAGCCAGCGCAGGAGGGACGGATGCCGGAGAAGCAGGTGCAGACGCAGGACGAGACGCTGATCGACCCGATCAGCTCGAGCCCGACCTTCGAGCAGACCGAGAGCCGGATCGCGATCTGGGGCCATCCGGCCCATGCGATGACGGTGGCCTTCCCGGTGGCACTCACCTTCTGCACCTTCGGGGCGGACCTGCTCTACTGGCTGTCGGGCGACGGATTCTGGGCGCGTGCGGCGCTCTGGGCGGCCGGCACCGCCTTCCTCTTCGGGCTCGCGGCGGGGGTGACGGGGACGACCGAGCTTCTGATGGTGCCGGGCATCCGCGCTCGCGCGGCGGCCTGGACCCACTTCGTGATCGCCGTGGCCCTGTTGTCCGTGCTGGGCGCCAACTGGGGCTACCGGCTCCTCGGCTACGAGGAGGTGGTGCTGCCCTACGGCATCCTGCTCTCGGGCTTCGGCGTGATCATGGTCTCGGCGGCGGGCTGGCATGGCGGCAAGCTCGTGTTCGATTATCGGCTGGGGACGTCGAAGGGGAGCTGAATGTCCAGCGGCTCCTCGAGCCAGCCGGGCAACGGCAGCGACCCGAGGTCGGGCTTCGAGAGCACGAGCACGAGGATCCCGAGCATCGGCACCAGCAGCAGGAGCAGCGGCCCCCGCGCGGGCGGGGGGTGATGCGTCCCCTCCGTCTCGGCGACGGTGACGAGCGTGTGGCCGACCCAGGCGTGGAAGGCGACGAGAAGCGCCACGAAGACGAGCTTGGCGAACATCCAGGGGGCGAAGACCTCGCGCAGGAAGATCAGCAGCGTGCCGGAGACGATGGCCAGAACCGCCGCGGGGGTCACAACCAGCGTATAGCCGTAGTGGGTGGCGCGGCGAATGCGGGCGTAGTCCGCCTGGCCGACAGCCTCGTCGTGTCGGCTCAGCATGAGCGGCAGGGCGAAGAGCCCGCTGCACCAGATGACGAGCATCGCGATGTGAAGGGCCTTGACGTGCGGGACGACCGGGTCGAGCAGGTCCATCATCACGAAATGGTCCGGAGCTTCGGCCGTTCTTCGCGCCCGGGGAGCGGCCGCGAGCGGTCAGCCCGGTTCATGTATTGCGTCATCCAGCCTCCTGCCGCGCCGTTGATGACGCGCCGCAGGAGCAACGATGACGGAGGGTGGCGGTTCCTGCCTGGAGGATCAGGCGGTCTTCTGGCCGGAGGATGTCCGGGCGCTGAGCGCCGCGAGCCGCAGCGGATCCATCGGCTTGCCAAGGAGAAAGCCCTGAAAGGCCTTGCATCCCATCCCGAGCAGCACATCGCGTTCGGCCTGACGCTCCACGCCCTCGGCGGTCACCTTGATCCCCATCGCACGGCCGAGATCGACGATCGCGCGCACGATCTGGTCGGTTCCGTCGCCGCTGCCAAGGCGGCAGACGAAGGACCGGTCGATCTTGATCGTGTCGATCTGGTAATCCCGGACGTAGCGGAGGAGCGACTGTCCCGTGGCGAAGTCGTCGAGCGCGATGGAAATGCCGGCGGAGCGGATCTGCTCGAGATTCTGGCGGGTCGTTGGTTCGGCGTCGAGCGTGAACTTCTCAGTGATCTCCAGTTCGAGGCGATGACCCGGCAGGCCGTGCGCGGCGAGGATGGACAGCACGTCGCTCGCGAAACCCTCGCGCCGGAGCTGGATCGGAGAGACGTTCACCGAGATCTTCGCGAGGCCCGAGGTGGTTGCGAGGATGCAGGCCTGTTCGAGCACGTATCGGCCGATGGGATCGATCAGTCCGGTCTCTTCGGCGATGCCGATGAAGCTGTCCGGCATCATCAAGCCATTCGTCGGATGATTCCACCGTACAAGGGCCTCGGCAGCGACCAGCCGGTTATCGGCATCGAAGATCGGCTGGTAGAGCACGTGGAACTGGCCGCCGTCGGCGATGGCGGTGCGAAGGTCGCGCTCGAGATCGTGGCGGCGGCGGAACATGTCGTCAAGCTCGGGCGTCGCGATGCAGAAGCGGTTGCGCCCATCGGCCTTCGCCCGGTAGAGCGCGGCGTCGGCGCTGCGCATGAGCGCCTCCATCCCGCCCTCGTGCGCGGCGGCCCTTGCCGCACCGATGCTTGCGCTGACCTGCACCTGACCGGTCGTCAGGTCGCAGGGCGCGGACAGCAGGTGCACAAGTCCGCTGCAATAGCGCGCCAGCGCCTCGTCGCCGCCCATCCCGATAAGGATCACCGCGAACTCGTCGCCGCCGAGCCGCGCGATGGTATCCGTCTCGCGCACGTGCGAACGAAGTCGCGCCGCGATCTGCCGGATCAGTTCGTCGCCGGCGGAATGGCCCATCGTGTCGTTGACCGTCTTGAAGCGGTCCAGGTCGAGGCAGAGCAAGGCTACCGGCGGACCTCCCCGCTTCTCGGTCATGAGCGCCTGGCGCAGCCGGTCCTCGAACAGCGTGCGGTTGGGAATTCCGGTAAGCTGGTCGTGCAGCGCGAGGTGGCGGGCTTCTTCCTCGCTCTCGTGAAGCCGCCGCGAGGATGACCAGAGGCTGCGCAGCAACCAGGTAAGAAGCGTCGCGCCGAAGAGCGCGAAGAGGCTGACCACGGGCAACATCTGTTCCACGATCCGGTGACCGGGCCAGTCGGCCCGCCAGACGAACCACGCGATCGGCTTCCCGGCCTCGTCGCGCACGGGAACCGACAGGCGATCGTCCGGGCCCGGTTCGAGCGCGAAGGCGGCGCTGTCGAACTCATAGGTCTCGGCGAGGCGCGCGGCCATGTCGACATCCGCGAACTGTATCGCGACATGCAGATACTCCGTTCCGGCAGCCTGGGTGATCGCGTCCGTATCGGGAACGATGGGAACGGCGCTCACGAGGGCGGGCCTGCCGTGCAGCAGGACGAAACGGGCGATGGAGAGCTCTTCGATATCCGGCGTGGAGTTGGCAGGATCAGTGGTCGCGGTCCGCATCTCCGCCCGCATCTCGGCCACGAGTTCTTCGACCGGACGGGGCAGGGGCATCCTCGGCTCGGGTCTCCCGGTCACCCCCTCGCGCACGACATGCGTCGGCTGGTTGTCCGGATCCACGACGTAGGTCTCGTCATGGCCATACTGCTCGTGCATCCACGCGCCAAGATTGCTTGCCATCCAGTTCTGATTGCCGGCGCGCACGTTCAGAACCGAGTCGTCCCAGATGGTCGAGATCTGCTGCTGCTCGACGATGTCGCTCGCCTCTTCCTCGAGCGCACGGGCGGCATAGCGGAGTTGTCGCGCCTCGGAATCCTCATCCACGGCGCGGATGGCCGTGAAGCCGAGGAAGACCACCGAGGCCGTTGCGATCAGGCAGCACAGAAGGATCGCCGCGACGAGCTTTGCCGAAAACGAAACGGATCCGCGGGACTTGTCCATCCTCACCCTTTCGCGGCTACCGGTCAGACCCGCGCCTGACGTCCTCAGCCTGATGCCGTTGCACTTCGCCCCTGGCGAATGGCACGGTCGGCGAAAGGCAAAACAGGCCCATCCAAACGGAAGACGTCAATCCTCTTCCGCGATTCGGCCGAATATCTCAAGAACGTGCGCGTCACACATCCAAAAGATTTTACAACTGTTCAGTCGGCTTCAAGGTGCTGCTGATGTCATTGGCGGACCTCGCACCACTGTCGGAGGCCGCGTGACTTGGGCTCCGCACCTGACCGAACGGTCTGCAGTTTGCCGCGGCGCCGCGCGCGGATTGCGGGGATCGCCTGCGGCGTGCCGGCATCACGACGTCGTGATGCCGGCGGGCATAGGCGGCTCGCTGCCGCCCGAACGTCCGCGCCGTGCTCCGCCGGCGGGTCCGGCATGCGAAAGATGAGGCCTTCCGGTTGCGAATTTGTCGAGCCGGATCATATTGGGGGACTGATTGCCAGCGCATTGCCGCCCGGCGCAGAAGGGGCCGGGCGAGGATGGAGACGATGGCCGAAGGCACCGCTGAAGACTGTCATCCGGACATCTGCGACGCCCGGCTCGGGATCGGCCGCTGGCGGTGGGAACTGCGCAGCCAGACGATGATGTGGTGCCCCGTCCAGCGCACGATCCATGCTCTCGCGCCGTCCGAGCCCGTTCCGGAAATGCTGGCCTTCTTCCAGATGATCCACCCCGATGACCGTCACCGGGTCATGGCCTCGGTGAGCGAGACCGTCGCGCGCTGCGCCGAGACCTATAGCCAGACCTACCGGATCGTGCATCCCGGCGGCGCCGTCCGCCACATCCTCAGCCGGGGGCGGCTCGTTCGCGGCAAGGATGGCGAGCCCCTCAGCCTGGACGGCATCGACATCGACCTCACCGACAGCTTCAGCGACGCGGGCGCCGAGCGGCCGCGCGGCGCGCATGTCCCGCTTCCGTCCGAGCTGGCAGCCCGCGACGAGCAGGATGCGCTCCTCAGGGTCGCACTCGAGGCGGGCAGGATGACCGTCTGGCAGCTCGATCTCAAGCGGAGGGTCGTTCTGGTGGGAGGCGACGTGGCGCGGCTCTTCGGCGTCGCGGACCTGCCGCGCGAGATTCCTGCCGCGCTCTTCGAGAGCTACGTTGATGCCGAGGACCTGCCGCACCTGAAGGCCGCCGAGGCCGCCGCCCTCCGCGGCGAGCCGATGCAGGTCGAGGTGCGGATCGTGCTTGTCGACGGAGGCCGCCGGTGGTTGCGCCTGATGGGCGACACGCGTCTGGACGGCGCGGGGCAGCCGCAGCGCATCGTCGGCGTGGCCTATGACGTCTCGGCGCGAAAGGCGACCGAGGCGCTGCTGCGTCAGAGCGAGCAGCACTATCGCGACGTCTTCGCGGCGATCGACGAAGGCTTCTGCACCTGCGAGATCATCACGGACCCGGCAGGAGGCCCGATCGACTATCGCTTTCTCGAGGCCAATCCGCTGTTCCAGCAGATGACCGGGCTCTCCAATCCGGTCGGGCGCACGGCGCGCGAACTCGTGCCCGGGCTCGAGCGCCACTGGATCGACACCTATGCAAGGGTCGGTCTTGGCCGCGAGACGCTGCGCTTCGAGCTTCCGTCCGACGCAATGGGGCGCTGGTTCAACGTCTTCGCCACGCCGCTCTCCGTTCCGGGCCGGTTCGCGCTGGTGTTCAAGGACGTCACGGAAAGCCGCCAGGGCCAGGAGGCGCTGCGCGAGAGCGAAGCCATGTTCCGCGGCGTCACGGAGGCGATGCCGCAGGTCGTCTGGTCCACGCGAGCCGACGGCTACCTCGACTTCCTGAACCAGCAGTGGACGGATCTGACGGGCGCGACAGCCGACGCGGCGCGGGGCGAGGACTGGCGCTCGTTCTTCCATCCCGATGACCAGCCGGCCATCGACCGCCTCTGGACGCACGCGATCCGCACCGGCGAGCCCTACGAGATCGAATACCGGCTCCGCCACAGGGACGGGCAGTACCGGTGGGTTCTCGGCCGCGGGGTGCCCGTGCGCGACGGCGCCGGACGCATCCTGCGCTGGATGGGCACATGCACCGACATCCACGACCTGAAGCTTGCCCAGCAGCGCCAGCAGCTGCTCCGCGAAGAGATGGAGCATCGCGTCAAGAACATCCTGGCACTCGTTCAGGCCGTGGCGCGCCAGACGTTCGGGGGTATCCCCGAAGCCGATGCGGCGAGGGCCGCCTTCAATGGCCGGCTGCACGCACTCGCGGGGGCCTATGGACGCCTGAACCACGAGAACTGGTCGCGGGCGTCGCTGCGCCACATCATCGAGACCTCCGTGGCCGGGGGCGGCGCAAGGGAAGGGGCGGCGGTTCTGGAAGGGCCGGACGTGATGCTGCCGCCGAAGTCCGCGGTGCCGCTGTCGATGGCGCTCCACGAACTTTGCACCAACGCGACCAAATATGGTGCGCTTTCCACGCCTGACGGGCGGGTGGTGATCCGTTGGGACGTGACCCCGGACGAGCGGCTGCATCTCGTCTGGTCCGAGGAGGATGGGCCGCCCGTCGCCCCGCCCTCGCGTTCGGGCTTCGGCATGCGGATGATCGAGAAGGTTCTCGCCGCGGAAGTGGAGGGGACGGTGCGGCTCGACTTCCTCGCCGAAGGCGTGCGCTGCGAGATGGACATGTCGATCTCTCAGCCGGAGGATCGTTCCGGCTGAAGGGGCATCCACGGGCACGCCGCCGATCCTTCATGCGGACCGCAGACACATGCCATCCTGAAAGCTCGAGCCTCCGCGCGGATCAGCCCGTCACGGCAAGGAGAATGAGCCCTGCGACGAGGATGCTCAGAGCGCAGGGGCCCAGCGTACGAGAGAGGATGCGCCCCTCCTGTCCCTTCTGGCCCACGGTCGCGCAGCCGGCGATGATGTTGTGTGGCGCCACGATGTTGCCGATGGCCGCGCCGAAGGTCTGGACGGCGAGCATCAGCGGCAGCGGCAGCGCGAGGACTGCAGCGGTGGTCTCCTGAAACTCGGAGAACAGGATGTTCGAGGTCGTGGCCGACCCGGTCACGAAGGTGCCGAGCACGCCGATCGCGGGCGCGAAGAGCGGCCAGAGGCCACCCGCGCGCGCGGCCGCCTCGGCCAGCGTCAGCACCATGCCCGAGTGGACCATGACGCGCGCCAGCGCCAGCATCACGAGCAGCGCCAGCGCGACCGGCAGGAGCTGGCGGAGGGCCGCCGCCACCGCGGGCCCGAGCCATCGGCCACGGCCGGTCGCCAGTGCGCCCCCGACGAGGCCGAGGGCGAGCAGCGTGCCGGGGTGATAGATCGGCTGGAAACTGCCCGAGAAGCCACCGGGAAGGCTCCAGCTCAGGGTGAGGCCCGCCAGGGGCCCGTGCACCGCAGGGATCATGCGGGTGACCAGAACCAGGACGAGGATGATCGCATAGGGCGCGAGGTCGGCCAGATGCTCGCGGCCCGGCCGCACGGCGACGTCTGCCGGCCGCATCCGGCGCAGGAGGAACACGAAGGCGGCCCCTCCGATCAGTGCCCCCGCGAGCGTCGGAAGCTCTGGCCCTGCGAAGGCGGCAAGCGCAACGGAGGGCACGAAGAAGCAGAGACCGGCAAGTGCGCCCCAGCGCAGGTCACGCGCGGAAGGCCGCCGGTCATCGGCCAGCCAGAGCAGCGCGAGAAGCAGTACCACCCCATTGGCTGCATGCAGCAGCGCCGCGGGCAGTGCAACTTCGGGCGCAGGGATGCCTGTGATGGAGGCCTGGGTGAGAAGGGGCGTCCCGGCCGCGCCGAAGGATACGCCCGAGGCATGCCCGACCAGCGCCAGAACCACCGCCCGCACCGGCGGCACGCCGATCCCCACCAGAAGCGGTGCGCCGAGCGCCACGGGCGTCCCGAAGCCCGCAGCGCCCTCCATGAAGAGTCCGAAGAACCAGGCGATGAGAAGCACGAGGATGCGCCGGTCGTCGGAGAGCCCGGTCAGGAGATCCCGGATCCGCCCGATGGCGCCCGAGCGGCCCTGCAATTCGTAGATGGCGAGGGCGGGCAGGATGATCCAGAGGATCGTGGCGGCCGAGTGCAGCGCCTCGGCCGCGATGCCGAGACCCGCGCCGGTCGGGGCGACCGCACCGTCCGAGCCTGCCGTCAGGTCGAAGGCTGCGGCGGAAAGAAGAAGCGCCACCGAAAGGCCCGCCGTGCCGGCGACGGCTGCGGACCGGCGAAGGGCGCCCATGGCGAACAGGACGACGGCGATCGGGAGCGTGGCCAGCAGTGCGGAAATGAGAAGCCTCTTCATCCTTCGTCTTCCGCCCCATGGTGGGGCGGCCGGCGCCCCTTGTCGAGCGCTACGGCGCGGCCGACCGACGGCAAGCCTCTGATGGCCCGTCGATCCTCCGCAGTTCGGGTCTCGCGTCCGTCCGAACGCCCAGGGATGCTCCGACCGAGGCGGCCTGCGCCAAATGTGCCCGCAGGTCAGGCAGGAGCGCGCCGGCAAGCGCCCGGCATCTGCGGCCAAAGGTCCTTTGTCACGCCGGATGTCCCGGCCGATACTCGGGCCATGAGCAGCTTGATCACCGTATCCATTGCCCTTCCGTCACGCACCGCCTGGGCCGCGTTGCGCTACGCCGACCGGTGGCTCGGCGACCGCATCGAACCGGAAGAAGGTCAGTTCTTCGTGACCGCAACGGCCGCGGAACTGGCGGCGGATGGCGAACTCCGGAGCCACTTCGCCCAGTTGGTCGCGACGGCGCCCGGTCTCTGCCTGCGCCTCGAGGAGGAACTGCGACGACGGCCGCTCCAGCCCTTTGACGTCCTGCAACTGCTCTTCCTGCATGATGGCGAGGCGACGGTGGACCGGCAGGATGCGGCGGAAGACGCACGCCGCGCCGACGCGCTGCTTGCGGGAGCGGCTCCCTAGCCGGTCTTCGGTCCGGGTGGCAATCGGGCATCCGCCCGTATGGACGGGCTAGGGCGTCGGCAAGGAAAGTCGGGCAGCTCGTGGTCATGGGTGCGGCCGCATCCATGCCATTCTTGCACCGAAGCCGCCCGGTCAGGCGGCCTGATACCTCGCGGCGTTGTCCTCGAAAGCGGCAAGCTGGTCGGCCAGCGCCTTGCGGAAGCCCGGCCGTGCGGTGTGGCGGTCATAATACGCCTTTACCGCCGGATGGTCGTCCAGCAGGTCCATCCGCGCGGCCGTCACCAGCACCGCGGTCAGCATGAGGTCGGCAACCGTGAAGCCGTCGCCCACGATCGTCTCGCGGTCTCCGAGGGCCCCGGCGAACTGCGAGAGGCGCTTGTCCACCTCGCCGCGCGCCGGGAGGCGAAGCTTGGCGGGCGCCTCGCGATCCTCCAGCCCGAACCTCTCGGGCCAGCGCTCGAAGAACCACAGCATCGCCAGCATCATGATCGGCGGTTCGAGCGTGTTCAACGCGGCGAAGACCCAGCTCAGGCAGGCATCCCGAAGTGCGGGATCGGTCGGCAGGAGGGCGTCGCTCTCTTCGGCGATGCGCCAGACGCAGGCGCCGCTCTCGAACATCGTTCTGCCCTCGAGGCCGAGGACCGGCACCTGCCCGAACGGCTGGTGCGCGAGGTGGTCGGGCTCTCCCTGCGTTCCCTGCGGCAGGAGGTTCACTTCGTAGGGCAGGCCCGCTTCCTCGAGCGCCCAGCGGAGACGCAGGTCGCGCACCTGTCCCTGCGCGAAGCTCGGCACCCAGTCGAAGGCCGTCACGGTCATTGCGGGTCGGTTCATGGTCCTCTCCCTGTGTTTCAATCCCGATCGGGGGCGCCGAGTGGAAAGAACGGCCGCCATGGCCGTGCGGCCTCGATGCACCGGGCATAGGAGGAGCGGGCATTCAGCCGGGCGCGATAGGCGGCGACCTCGGGAAAGCCATCGCCGATTGGATGTGTCCAGTCGGCGTAGAAGAGCTGCGGGGCGGCCGAGCAGTCGCCGAGGCTGAAAGCCTCGCCTGCGATCCAGGTCCTGCCGGGCAGGTGCTGCTCGAGAAAGCCATAGGCGGTCTCGAGCATGGCTTTCGCATCGGCCACACCCGCGGGATCGCGCGCTTCTTCGGGCCGCAGGGCGTCGAAGACGATCTTCTGCTGCGGCGTGGCAATGTAGTTGTCGAAGAACCGATCCCAGAAGCGCACGTCGAGCGCTTCAACGGGATCCTCGGGGATCAGCCGGGCGCCTCGGGCATGGTGCAGCGTCAGGTGCTCGACGATGATCGACGCCTCGCGCACGGGCCGCCCATCGTCCAGCAGGAGCGGCATCTTGCGGAAAGGCCAGAGCCGGCCGAGCGCTTCCATATTCTGCGGCTCTTCCGGCGAGAGCATGTGGTGCTGCACGTCGAGCCCGTATTCGTGAAGGGCGATCCAGACCTTCTGGCAATAGGACGAGAAGGGATGTGCATAGAGTTCGAGCATGGGCAGCCTTTGATCCGGAGGAAGCGTCTGGCCGGACGGGCACACTGGTCACGAAGAGGCCCGCAGAGTCGCTTGCCCAATCACGTTGATATCAACATAATGGCGCACATGTCAAAGGAACCTGCTGCGCCTGCTCCGTTCGGCATGAGTCCGCTCATCCGGGACCGCTGCCTGTGTCTTGCCACGCAGCGCGCGGCTCGGGCGCTTGCGCGGAGGTTCGACGAGGCCTTCAGGCCGCTGGGTCTGCGAAGCGGCCAATTTTCGCTGCTGGCGGCCCTGAACCGGCCCGAGCCGCCGCCGCTCGGGGCAGTCGCCTCCCTGCTGGCGATGGATCGGACGACCCTTACCGCAATGCTGAAGCCGCTGGAGCGCCGCGGTCTCGTTCTGGTGCGGGCGGACGAGGGGGACCGCCGCCTGAGGCGCCTGATCCTGACCGGCGAGGGCCGCCTGCTGCTCGGGCGCGCGATCCCGATCTGGGAGGAGACGCAGCGTGCCATCGAGGCCGCCGTGGCACGCGAAGGCGCATGCCTCGGCGCGGATCTGGAGGCGCTCCGCCGGGCAGCGGAGCGAGATCCGGCCGCCCCCGGACAGCCCCTTCCGAAAGTGGAGGATCCTCAGGCGTCCTGACGCCCGTCGGCCGCTTCGGCGATGAGCTGGCGGATCGCTTCCTGCTTCTCCACGACCTTGGGGGCCAGCACGAAGGGATAGAAGGTCTCGTGACCCAGCGCCTGGTTGACCGCGTTGAGCGCGATCACGAGGTCGACCCAGGCATGCGAGAGCCGCGTCATCGGCTGAAGCACGAGGTCCTCGAGCTGCACGGGCAGGTCCTGCCGCGAGAGCAGGCCAAAGGCCAAGGCCGTCTCCATGCCGTCCAGCAGGTGGAACACATGCGCCCAGCTTTCGGCGAAGTCCTCCCATGGATGCGCGGTGGCATAGGCCGAGATGAACCCCTCGGGCCAATCCGGCGGCGCCCCTTCCGCATAGTGGGTCTGAAGCGCCGCCGCATAATCCTGACGATCGTCGCCGAAGACCGAGCGGAGTGTCTCCAGCCTCTCAGGCCGCGCCTCGGTCAGCACGTCCCAGTAATGGTGGGCGACCTCGTGGCGCAGATGGCCGGTGAGGGTGCGATAGGGCTCGTTCATCTCCGACCGGATCCGCTCGCGCTCGGCGTCGTCCGCCTCGGCGACATTGAGCGTGATGGTGCCATTGGCATGGCCCGTCAGCACGCGCGGCGCCGTGCCGTCGAGCATGTCGCCCTTCAGTTCGAACCGGGGAACGGGCGTGCCCTCGGCGTCGAAAAGCGGCAGGCGCAGCCGGTGCAGCATCAGGATCAGCGGACGCTTCGCCGTCTCGATCCGTTCCCAGCGGTCGGTGTTCTCCGGGATGGACAGGTCCGGCACCATTGTCGTGTGCAGGCAGGAAAGGCAGAGCGTACCTCCGGCATGGGCTGCCCAGTTGCAGTTGATCGTCAAGCGGTTCGCGCAGGGCTCGCCCCCCTGCTCAAGATCCGAAAAGCCTGCCTCGGGGTCGAAGAGGAGTTGGGTGCCGCAAGCAAGACAGGCCGTGTTGCGAAAGAAGATTTCCTGCTGGCAGGACGGGCAGGTGTAACGTTGCACGGGAGGGACCGGGGTTGTGAACAGACGGCGTCCAACGGCGCGTGATGTGCTTCGGTTCCGGCAATATCGGGCTTCCGGCGGCATTCGTCGAAATCGGATCCGATGCAGGCAGCCTGCGCTGCCTTTCCCACATCCCTCGGACACGACGGCGTCCTGGCGCGCGAGGCGGCCGCACGAGGAACTCCAACGGTTCCGAGCAGTCGTGCCGGCCGAATGTTCGTGTCGCAACGGGTGTCGGCGTCGCTGCCTCAGAGCGGGACGGTCATCGCCGGGTCCAGTCTGCCGGCAAAGAAGTCCAGCACGTTCCGGACCGACTGCAGCGACATCCGCTCGGCTGCCTCGAGTGTGACTCCGCCGATATGCGGCGACAGGATCACCTGATCGAGCGCCAGAAGCGGATTGCCGGGGGCGGGCGGCTCTTCCTCGAAGACATCGAGGCCGGCGGCAGCGATACGCCCCTCTCTGAGAGCCTGTGCAAGGGCTGTCTCGTCCACCACCCCGCCGCGGGAAGTGTTGACGAGGATGGCCGAGGGCTTCATCAGCGCAAGCTCGTCGGCGCCGAGCAGGGGTCGCGGCCGGCGCGGCGCGCTCACCGCCACCACATCGGCCCATGCCAGCCCCTCGGCGAGGGACACGGGCAGAACCGGCCCCTCCGGCCAGCCCGAGGCCTCAACCGACGGGCTGAACGCCCGGATGTCCATCCCGAAGCCCTGCGCCATCCGCGCAAGGTGCCGCCCGATCCGACCGTAGCCGAGGATCAGCAGCCGCTTCCCCGAGATTTCGCCGGCCTCCATCCTGTTGCGCCAGTTCCACCGACCCGGATCGCGCACGGCCTGATCTGCCAGACGCATCCTCTTGGCGCAGGCAAGGATCAGCGTCATCGCCTGCTCTGCCACCGACAGCGAGTTCACGTCACCCACCACGGAGAGCGTGATGTTCCGCGCCCGCAGCGCCGGAAGTTCGACCGAGTCGGTTCCCACGCCGTGACGCGACACGATGCGCAGGTGCGGCGCCATGTCGAGGACAGCCGCCGTGACAGGCTGCGTCCGGACGATCAGGGCCTCGGCCTGTGCGAGTTGGCCGTGAAAGGCCGCGGGTGCGTTGTCCGCCACATGGTCGAAGGTCACGCCGCTCGTGTGGGCAAGAAGATCCAGACCTGCCGGATGAAGCACTCCGGCGACGAGAACGTGGGGCATGGCGGGCTCCGGCTGTTGCCCCCGATGGATGGCGGCAGCAGCCGGCGGATGCAAGCCGTCAGCCGCGCTTCCGGCTGAGCGCCCCCCAGATGACGAGGACCAGGATGGCGCCGACGATGGCTCCGATGAATCCCGCGCCTTCGCCCGGGCCATACCAGCCCACCGCCTGCCCCAGCCAGGTCGCGACGAAGGCGCCGACGATGCCGAGGATCGTGGTGAGGATGAAGCCCGATGGCTCATTGTCGCCCGGATGGAGGAACTTCGCGATGATGCCCGCGACGAAGCCGATGATGATGGTCCAGATAATGCTCAAGGCGCGTTCTCCGCTGAATGTCTGCCATGCGAACGGGCGGATGCGCAGGAGGTTCCGTCACTCGGCGGCTTCATGTTCCAGCTCGGGCAAAGGCTCCCTGGCGCCAAGGAAATTGCCCAGCGTGTGCAGCGCGTCGACGTTGTCGCAGACGACCTTGAGGCAGACGAGGAACGGCACGGCGACCAGCGCACCCGGCACGCCCCAGAGCCATCCCCAGAAGATCACCGTGACGAAGACCGAAACGGTGTTGAGCTCGAGACGGCGGCCGAGGACGATCGGCGTGACCAGCTGGCCCTCGATGGCCGTCGCCGTCAGATAAAGCGCCGGCACGAGAAACGCCTGCGAAAGGTGGTCGAAGTGGACGATGGCCACCGCCCCCGACAATGCGACGCCGGCGATTGCACCGATGTAGGGCAGGAAGTTCAGCAGGAAGGCCGCCATCGCCCAGACGAGGGGGCTCGGCATGCCGGCACCCCACATGGCGAGGCCGATGACGACGCCGAGGCCGGCGTTGATGATCGTGACCGACAGCAGATAGCGCGAAACCCTGCGCTCGATTCCGTAGACGATCCGCAGCGCCCGCTTCTTGTCGCCGAAACGCGGGAAAGCCTCGATGAGCTTGATGTAGAAGAGGTCGCCGGACGCGAGCAGGAAGAGCGCCAGAACCAGCGTCACGATCACCGTCGTCAGGACGGCCGCGGCACTTCCGACGGCCGACGACAGGATCCCCGGCGTCTGGACCGCGACGCGCTGCACCGTCGGATCCTCGGTGTCATTGGCCAGCTCGGACACCTGCTCGGAGGCGTTCTGCACCGCCTCGAACGAGTCGAGGATCGTTTCGGCCCTCTCGCGCAGCTGGTCGCCCAGCCGCGGCGCCTGGCTGACCCAGTCCGAGACGGGGCCGCTGAGCAGGAATGCGCCGACGGCGATCACCGCCGCCAGCGCGACGATGAGGGCGGTCGCGCTGATCGGCGGCGTGATCCCGATCCGCTGCAGCGCCCGGATCACGGGGCTGAACGTCAGTGCGAGCAGAAGACCGATCATCAGGGGCAGGATCACGTCCCGCGCGAAATAGAAGCCCATGATCACGAGGACAAGCAGGATGAACCCGAGCAGCCTCCGGATGGCGACCAGATGATTGAGCCGCGCCAGCTCTGCCTCGGAGTTCCGCTGTCGCTCGATGGCTTCGTCGGGTTCCTCGGCCGACCTGCCGGCGGCGGTTGGGCCGATCCCCTCGTTCTGCATCATTCTTCCAGCTTCCTCTGCCGCTCGCCCCGCGCAGGCCGCGGCCCGGACACAACAGCGAGTCCCCGCCTCCTGTTCCAGCGCAGGGCGGCGCAGTCGCCTTGGGTCCCGATACCGGCGCGGCGAAGTGTGCCGCGCGATGTCCTGCGCCCCGGGGGATCGATCCGCGGGACAACACCTGCTGCCGCTCCGCTCCGCAGCATTCCTTCAGCTTCGCTTGCGCTTCGGGCCGGGTCCGGGGAGGACCACGTTGCAGGGGCAGGCCAATGCAATTCCTTTTCGGACATGGGTGGCCTTGGCGCCGGTGCGGCGGATTCGCCCATGCCGTCACCTGAAGGAACGATGCTTGCCAAAGCGCGTATGGTCGTCGAACATGTCCCCATGATCGACGACCTGGTTTCACTGACCTACAGGAGTCGCGTCTGCCTTGCCGATCCGGTAGCGGACATCGTCGCTATCGTGCAGGCAAGCCGCGTGCGGAATCCGCGTCTCGGGATCACGGGAATCCTGCTCTACAACGGATTTCACTTCGTCCAGACCCTCGAGGGGCCGCGGACCGCGTGCAACCACCTGTTAGAGCGGATCTCCAAGGATCCCCGGCATCTGGAAATCGTCGCCTTCGGGCTGAGACCGATCGAGCAAAGAAGCTTTCCGGACTGGTCCATGCAACTGATCTCGCGCGCGGAACTGCGCGCGATCATGCCTGAACTGAAGCTGCTCGACCTGAAGGAGCCCGAGGACATCGAGCGGCTCCATCGCCGGATCATAGCCAGCCTTTCCGCCCGTCCGAGCGCGCCGGATGACGGCGCCTAGCAGGTTCTGCCGGCGGGAAGGGCGCGGGCACCCGGCCCTTCCCGACAATCCGCTCAGGCCGTCGCGGACCGCTGGAAGGCGGCGTCCAGGTCGTCGTCCGGCTTCGACAGGTCGAAGCCGAAGCCTCCGGAAGGCGGCACCACGCGCAGCGCCGCTTTCGGGGCCGGGCGGGCCTCCGGCATGGCGGTCTGTGCGGTAGCCGGTTGCCCGGCCGGTTCGGCGCGGAAGAAGGCGGCCGCCTCCTTCAGTTGATCGGCCTCCGCCGAAAGCCGGCCTGCTCCGCTGGCCAGCGCTTCCGACGAAGCGGTGTTCTGCTGCGTCACCTTGTCAAGCTGCTGGATGGCGAGCGCCACCTGCTGCGCACCGACCGACAGTTCGCGCGATGCGGCCGTGATGGACGACACGAGGCCCGACGTGCGCTCGATGTCCGGCACCAACCGGTCGAGCATGGCTCCGGCCGTGCGGGCGGTGGTTGAGGTTCGCGCCGACAGGGTCGAGATTTCCGCGGCCGCAACCTGGCTGCGCTCGGCCAGCTTGCGGACTTCAGACGCGACAACCGCAAAGCCACGCCCATGCTCGCCGGCTCGGGCGGCCTCGACCGCGGCGTTCAGCGCCAGCAGGTCGGTCTGGCGTGCGATCTCCTGCACCACCAGAACGCGGTCCGCGATCAGGGCCATGGCTTCGACCGCCTCGCGGACGGCACTGCCCGAGGCGCGGGCATGCTCGGCCGACTGGGCCGCGATCTGTTCGGTCTGTTCCGCGTTTTCCGCCGTCTGCTTGATGTTGGCGGCCATTTCCTCGACGGAAGCCGAGGCTTCCTCGGTGGCCGACGCCTGCTCGTTGCTGCCTTGCGACAACTGCTCCGAGGTCGAAGCCGTGGTCTGGCTGTTGGCCGCCACGCTTTCGGTAGCCCGCGCAACACGGCCCGCCACATCGCGCAGGCGCAGGATCATCTCGTTGTTGACCTTCAGCAGCTGAGCAAATTCGTCCGACCCACGCACCTCGGCCAGGGTCGTCAGATCCCCCTCCGAAACCCGCCGCGACAGCGCCAGCGCCATCGCGAACCCGCGTCCGATCGAGCGCACGAGAAACAGCACGGTCACGGTGCCGGTCAGAAACGCCACGATGGCGAGCATCGAGAGATTGAGAACGGTGCTCTTGAGTTCCTTGTCAGCTTCATTCGCGGCGCGGTCCATCTGGCTGCCATAGCGGTCCCGGAACTCCTGCAACCGGCCCGCAAGCGCATCCGCATTTTCCTTTGCTTCGGTCGACAGCAGGCGGATCGCCTCGGTCGTGAGGAACCGGTCGGCGAAGGTGAGTACGCGATCGTCGATCTCGCCGGCCGCCTTCAGCTGGTCCGCATAGGCCGCGATCATGGTCCGGCCTTCGTCGTCGGAAATCGCAGAGAGGTTCTCGATGCTCGCCGTCATCTCGGCCCGGATGGCGTCGATCTCGGCTTTCAGGGCGGACCGCTCGGCCGCCGTGCGGGAATTGATATAGTCGCGCACGACGATGCCGAGATCGGAATGCGCAACATCCAGCCGGTTCGCCGCATTTACCCGCGCCGCCTCGCTGAAGACGATGGTGTCCAGCGTCTGGTTGGCGTGGCGCAGGTCCAGGATGCCGATCACGGTGCTGCCGCCCATCAACAGGAAGACCAGGAGGAAGGCCGCGATCAGTTTCAGTTTAACGGTCAAAGTTCACACTCCTTGGACTGACTGAGAGCAGGATGCCGCGACAAGGGCCCCGGCTCGGCCCTCCCCGCCGCTGAAGAGGCGACAAGGGTCACGAACACCCTGAAGGTCTTCCATATCTGTAACGGATGTCTTTACGGCCATTTCAGTATCCGCAGGACAGAAGTCGCGGAGCGAGCCGCATTTGCTCACGCCGATGGCGCGACGGGCAGATGGTCGGCCGGACGAGGGGAAGGCGCTACTTGTCCGGAAGTTCTGGGTGTCGGTCACGGGCCGCATGATGTCTCCGTCATGTCAGCCGGAGAAACCGGCTGGAGGATGGGTGGCCCGCCACGGCCATCCGCGCATCCGGGACATGCCTTTCTCGATGGTGGCCCTTCTACCGCAGTCGGCGCTGGTCAGAGGCATCGCATTCGAGACAGTTGTCATCTTTCGGGATCAGGAAGACTCATCGGAATAGGGTGCGGCATTCGCGCGGGATGGGCAGGGGGCCATGCCGACCGTCGGCCCGCCGCATGGCGATGCCGCAGCGCGTTTCCGAAGGCCCGTGCGGCGCCATGTGCCGAACGCGCGGCTGCCATCATGCGACGAAGGATCGGATGGCGGGGGTCGATCCCCGGATGCGCTGATCGGCGGCATCCTGCGCAAGCCGGCGATGACCCGCCGGTTCCATCACCAAACCGGGAACACCCGTTACACGCAGGAAGTTCATCATCACGCAGAAATGCAACCCTGACCACCCATAGCCAAGGAGAGCCCCCTATGCCGTCCTCGACGCAAGCAATCGATCGGTGGTGGGTCAACGACCAGACGCCTGACAATCCCTACGGCAAGAGCACCGACTACGAGGCCTATCTCGACTATCTTGGCGCCCTGAACCGCAGCCTCACACCCGAGATCGCGGCTGAACCGCTCCGGATCAATGTCAGCGAGTTGAACGACCATCCGGATTACAAGGCGGCGGCGGTCGGGGCCCTGCAGACATGGGCCACCGTCACGCCCCTCCAGTTCGAGATCGTGGAGGATACCCCCTTCGACCCCGCCACGGACTGGATGGAGGTCGTAAGCCCCGAACTGGGCGAGCCGAGCGACGGCAGTGCCTTCTCCAGCAACCGCTATGTGAGCATCGGCCAGCGCTTCCACGATACCGAGCCGAACAAGACAGACATCGGCGGCTACGTGTTCGATTCCTTCGTCCATGAATTCGGCCACGAATTCGGCCTGAACCACCCCGGTCTCTACAATTACAGCGGACCGGGCGGCGTGCAGATCAACTATCTGAACAACGCGACCTGGATCTATGACCGGCAGCAATACAGCGTCATGTCCTACTTCGACGGGATCGACGTGGGCGAAACCAGCCGCTGGTCCGCCTCGACGCCGCTGATGGCCGACATCGAAGCCGTGATCCGGCGCTTCTTCTCGACCGTCGACGAGGACGGTGTCCGGACCTATGAGACCATCGACCTGAACACGGGCGACGACGTCTATGGCTTCGGCAGCACGGTCTATGGCTACGAACTCACCTCGAGCGGAATGCAGCACGACATCGGCTTCGTGATCCACGATACCGGCGGTGACGATACGATCGACTTCTCGGGCTCCACCTCGGGCACGATCCTCGACCTCCGCGCGGGGCAGTTCTCCAGCGTCAATGGCCATCACAACAACGTCTCGATCTTCGCCGGCCACAACGCCGATCAGACCGAGTATTACATCGAGACCGGCATCGGGAGCGATTACGCCGACATCCTGATCGGCAACGACGGGGACAACGTGCTGGACGGACGCGGCGGCGGCGACCGGATGGCCGGCTATGGCGGCGACGACGTCTACTTCGTCGACTCTGCCGATGACGTGGTCCGCGAGACGGCCAATGGCGGCAAGGACACGATCATCGTCCTGGCCGAGGGCCTCGATCTCGGATCCGTCGCGAATGTCGAGACCATCATCTACGCCTTCGGCTCCTCGGGCGCGACCGGCACCACCGGCAGTCCCGCGGAGGAGGGCGGTGGCGGACGGCAGGGCCGCGCCGCCAGCCAGCAGGCGATCATGATCGGCACCGAGGATGGCGAGACGCTTGACGGGGGCTCGGGCGCAGATGCGATCTTCGGGCTCGGCGGCGACGATCTCATCATCGGCGGCCGTGACTCTCTGGCCAGCCGCGATATCAACAACACCATCGACGTCGAGGATCTGGAGGACCAGACCGAGAGCGACGACGGAGACGACGCCCTCTACGGCGGCGCGGGCAATGACACGATCAACGGCGGCGCCGGCGACGACACGCTCGAGGGCGGCAGCGGCGACGACCTGCTGAGAGGCCAGGACGGGGTCGACGTGTTCCGCGGCGGTTCGGGCACGGACACCGTGGACTACAGCATGGAGAGCCCGTTCCAGCTGCTCGTGAACCTGCAGACAAACGTCGCCAGCGGCGGGACCGGTTCGGGCGACACCTTCTACAGCATCGAGAACCTGATCGGCTCGGATGACCGCATCGACCGGTTCATCGGAACCGCTGCGGCCAATCACTTCTGGGGCCAGGGCGGGGGCGACTACTTCAACGGTCGTGGCGGTGACGACATCCTCGACGGGGGCGCCGACGGGGATATCCTCTATGGCGAAGCCGGCGATGACACCATTATCGGGGGTTCGGGCCAGGACTACCTGGATGGCGGCACGGGCACGGATACCGTCGTCTATGCCGGAAGTTCGTCCGCAGTGACGATCGACCTCGCCAACGGCACGGCGAGGGGCGGCGATGCGGACGGGCCTGTGCAGATCGTCGGACGAGGCACGACGATCCGGCACGATATCCTTGCCGGCTTCGAGAACGCCGTAGGCTCGGACCATGACGATCACCTGCTGGGCGACGATGGGGCGAACCGGCTGGCCGGCGGGTCGGGGAACGACACGCTGACGGGTGGCCGCGGGCCGGACACGCTGGCCGGCGGTTCGGGGCGCGACACGGCCGACTACAGCACTGCAACCAGCGGCGTCTCGCTGCTTCTGGCGCGGGGCGGTTCCGCGGGCGACACCTACATCTCGATCGAGAACCTCTCCGGCTCGGGACATGACGACCGGATGGTGGGAGACGGTGGCGCCAATGTGCTGACGGGGCAGGGGGGTGACGACATCCTGATCGGGGCCCGGGGCAACGACACGCTGCTCGGCGATTTCCCCGATCAGGGAGATGCTCCGCCGCGGCCGGGCATGGGGACGGGCTATGCCACCCTGGGGCCGGATGCGAACAACAACTCCATCGACACCGCATTCGACATCTCGGACAACTTCTCGCTCACCGAGGATCCCGACATCTTCGACTCCACGACCGTCCTCCACACCACGGTCAACGCGACAGGCAACGGCGAGGCCGGCTACTACCAGATCGACCTTGCGGCCGGCACCGTGATCTCCATCGACATCGACGGCATCGCCGATCCCGATGTCCACGACAGCTGGGTGAGGCTGCTGAACAGTGACGGCGAGGTCGTCGCGGAGAACGACGATGGGGGGGGCGACCCCGGCTCGACCAGCAGCCGCGACTCGAGCACCGTCTTCACGGTCGAGGAGTCGGGGACCTACTACATCGTCGAAGGAAGCTGGACACCCGACTCGCCCGAAGGCTGGACGCCGGAGGTGCCGGAGGGCTCGACCTACGAGCTGAACGTCTCGGTGGAGTTCCCGCCCGAGCCGGTGCAGCCGGGCGAGCCGGGAGAGGACTGGCTGGTTGGCGGGCAGGGCAACGACCTGCTGGACGGAGGGCTTGCAACGGATACGCTGATCGGTGGCGCAGGAGAGGATTCATTCCGCTTCTCGACAGCGCTGGGCAATGGCAACGTCGACCGGCTGCTCGACTTCGACTCCGGCGACGATCTGATGCTGCTCGACATGGCCATCTTCGCGGCCGCCGGCGACGTGGGGGCCTTGTCCTTCGGCGCCTTCCGGCAGAACCGCTCGGGCGAGGCCCAGGATGCGGACGACCGCATCATCTACGACTTCAACAGCGGATATCTGTCCTATGATGCCGATGGCTCCGGCGACCTGGGGGCGGTCCGCTTCGCGCGGGTCATCCCCTACACGGACATTGCGGCCAACGACTTCTACATCGTCTGACAAAGCCGACGGGGGCGGCCTCCGGGCCGCCCCTCTCCTCACACGCGTCGGGGGCGATGCCGCTTCCGTCGCTCGATCAAGACAGGAAGAGAAGATGAGGCGCCCGCCGCGCTACCCCGCCCTACTGCTCGCCGTCAGCACCATCGCGCTGGCGGCCTCCGCCACCAAGGTCACCGCCCAGCCCTCCGACATCGTCGGCGTCGTCGAATTCGAGGGCGGAGCCGCCATTCCCGAGGGTGAGATCGACATTACTCTCGACGGTCCCGCCTCCTCCGGCCATTCCCGGCAGGGCGCGGCGGGAACCCGCGTCACGAGTGACGGCAAGGTGAAAAGCATGGACTTCAGCGTTTCGGCGCCGGCCGCGAAGGGTGCGACCGGCAATGCTCAACTCGTGGCGCGACTGGAGCGAAAGGACGGCTGGCTGCTCGCCCGAGGCAGCGCACCGCTTGCCGCCGACGGCCCCGTCAAGATCACGCTTTACAAGGTCATGTACTGAGACGAGTCCGCCTCGCGGGTTCGCCAGCTGGTCAGGAACGTCGCTTCTGGCCGCTTGACGCTTCCCCCGGCTGGCGGAAGACTGGCGCTTCCCTCTCAGGTCCGCCATGACACCCTTCCGCTCGATCGCAGTCTTCTACCATGTGGCGACCCTCGACTCCGTTTCGGCCGCGGCCGAGCACCTCGGTGTCACGCCCTCGGCCGTCAGCCAGCAGATCCGCGCTCTCGAGGAACAGATCGGTGCGGCGCTCGTGACCCGCGTCGGGCGCAGGATCCGGCTGACGGAGGCCGGCGAGCGCTACTTCGAGCTGATCTCGGAACAGGTCGAGGCCATCATCCGCTCGACGGATCTGATGCGCGGCGCGCGCGTCACGACACTTCTCACCATCCGCGCGACACCCACCGTCTCGACGAAGTGGCTCCTGCCGCGCCTGCCGCGGTTCCTGGAGGACAACCCCTCCATCGATGTGCGGCTTGACGGGACGAACGAACCTACGGACTTCAACCGCGATCAGGTCGACATCGAGATCCGCCACGGCACCGGACGCTGGCCCGGCCTGCATGTGGAGCCGCTGGCCGAGGAGATGTTCCTGCCGGTCTGCTCGCCGGCGCTCGCCGATCCCCATGCTCTCGCGCCGGAGGATCTGCTCGGTTTCCGGCTGATCCAGTCGGTCAAGGCGCAGGTGCAGTGGGGCGGCTGGTTCGACCACCACGGGCTGGCGGGGGAAAAGCAGGCGAAGCGGCTGTTCTTCGACCGGTCGCACATGGCCGTCGATGCCGCGGTCCTGGGTCTGGGCGTGGCGCTGGAAAGCAACCTGATGATGGAACGCGAGCTGCGCGAGGGCCGCCTCGTCATCCCGGTAAGACGGCCACCCCGCATGACCATCGTGACCCAGTGGCTGGTCTGCCCGAACGCCAGCCTGCGCCGAGGGCGCGTGCGCAGCTTCCTGACCTGGATCCGCAAGGAAGCGCGCGACTGGCAGAGTTCCTCGGCCGACCCGTCCATGTAGCTGTGCTACAAGATCGGGCAGAAAAGTTAAATTGTCGTGGGGCCTGGTTTGCGCGAGGTTGAAGCCATCGGGAGGCAGAGGCCCCCGAGGCTTGGGAGGGCCTTCCGACATTCCGGTGCGCAGCCTCGTCCTTCGAGGGCGGTGCGGGCATGTGCGGACCCTTCCGGAACCTCTGGCCGCAGGCCCAGAACGGAGTCGCAGAAGATGAACCTTTCCTCCATGCTCGCCGAGCGTCACGCCGCCGGCCGCCCCGTCCGGGTCGGCCTGATCGGAGCGGGCAAGTTCGGCTCGATGGTGCTGGCGCAGGCGCGCAAGATCCCCGGCTACCACATCGTCGGCGTGGCCGACCTCGACGCGGGCAAGGCGCGCACCTCGCTGCGCCGGACGGGCTGGCAGGACGAGGAGTTCGCCGCCCGCTCGCTGGGCGAGGCCATGGACACCGGGCGCACCTTCGTCACGGACGATGCTGCCGCCCTCTGCGCCTTCGAGGGGATCGAGTGCATCATCGAGGCCACCGGCCACCCGCTGGCCGGCACGCGGCACGCGCTCATGGCCATCGACGGCATGAAGCACATCGTCATGGTCAACGTCGAGGCGGACGTGATGTGCGGCCCGATCCTCGGGCGCATGGCGCGCGAGAAGGGTCTGATCTACTCGATGGCCTATGGCGATCAGCCCGCCTTCATCTGCGAACTGGTGGACTGGGTGCGCTCCTGCGGGTTCGAGCTGGTCTCGGCCGGCAAGGGCATGAACTTCCAGCCGGAATACCGCTATTCGACGCCCGACACGGTCTGGGGCTACTTCGGCTGGTCCGAGGAATTCGTGGCGAAGGGCGACTTCAACCCCAAGATGTACAACTCCTTCACCGACGGCACCAAGGCCGCGATCGAAATGGCGGCGGTGGCGAACGGAACCGGTCTCGACTGCCCGGACGACGGGCTGGCCTTCCACCCGTCGGGCCTGCACGACCTCGCGCAGGTCTTCAAGCCCGCCGCCGAGGGTGGGCGCCTGCCGCGCGCGGGGCTCATCGACATCGCGGCCAGCCAGGAGCCGGACGGGCGCGAGGTCGTCAACAACATCCGGTACGGCATGTTCGTGACCTTCCGCGCACCCGACGACTATACCAGGGCCTGCTTCGAGCAATACGGGCTACTGACCGACAAGTCGGGCTGGTATGGCTCGATGTGGCGGCCCTTCCACCTGATCGGGCTGGAGACCTCGGTCTCGGTGCTCTCGGCGGTGCTGCGGAAAGAGCCGACCGGCAGCTCGAAGGAGTTCCGGGCCGATGCCGTGGCGACCGCCAAGAGCGACCTGAAGGCCGGCAGCTACCTGGACGGAGAGGGCGGCTTCGCCTCCTGGGCGAAGGCCATCCCGGCCACGATCTCGACGGAGATCGACGCGTTGCCGATGGGGCTGGCCCATCACGTCAGGCTGAAGAGCGACATCCGGCGCGACCAGATCATCCGCATGTCGGATGTCGAGCTTGTGGACGATCTCGACGTGGTCGATCTGCGGCGCGAACAGGTGCGCACGATGGGGCCGAAGGCGCTCGCAGAGGCCGCGGAATGAGCTACGTGGTCGTGCCGAGCTTCGAGGTGGAGGAGGAGCGGCTCGGGCCGTTCCTCGCCGCGGCCCGTGCCGATGCCGAGGCCTCGCTTGCGACCGAGCCCGGCTGCCGACAGTTCGACGTGGCCGTAGACCGCTCGACAACTCCGGCCCGGGTGCTGTTCTACGAGGTCTACGACGACCGCGCCGCCTTCGAGGCGCATCTGCGCACGCCGCATCTTGCGGCCTTCCGCGAGGCGCTGACGCTCTGCCGCGAGGGGCCCGTGACCATGTTCGAGAGGGTCGTGCCATGAACGAAGCAGCCGACGCCGGACGCATCGCCTTCTTCGGCACCGGGCTGATGGGCGCACCGATGGCGCGGCAGCTCATCGAGGCGGGCTTTGACCTCACCGTCTGGAACCGGAGCCTCGCGAAGGCGAAAGCGCTCGAGCCCGGCGCCCGCGTCGCGCCCACGGCCCGCGTGGCGGCCGAAGGCGCGGATGTGCTCGTTCTCATGGTCTCCGACGGGCCGGCCTGCCGGCAGGTGCTCTTCGACGACGGCGCGGCCGCGGCGGCCGCCCCCGGCGCCCTTCTGATCGTCATGTCCTCGATCGGCCACGACGAGGCGCAGGCGCTGGCCGCCGAGACAACGGCGCGTGGCCTTCGCTGGCTGGATGCCCCCGTTTCGGGGGGCACGGTCGCGGCCGAGGCGGGCGCGCTCTCGATCATGGCAGGCGGCCGGGCCGAGGATTTCGAGGCCGGACGTCCGATCCTGTCCGCGATGGGCAAGCCGATCCACATCGGTCCGGCAGGCACCGGAGCGCTGACCAAGCTCGTGAACCAGCTCCTCGTGGCCTCGACCCTTGCCGCGGTGTCCGAGGCGCTGCTTCTGGCGGGCGCAGGCGGCGCCGATCTTGCCCAGGTGCGCGAGGCTCTGATGGGAGGCTTCGCATCTTCCCGCATCCTCGAGTTGCACGGCGCGCGCATGATCGCCCGGGACTTCACACCGCGGGGCCCCGCGAAATACCAGCTCAAGGATACGCGGGCTGCACGAGAGGTGGCCGAAATGCTCGGGCTGCGGCTGCCGCTGCTCGACCTGGCCGACGACCTCTTCCGCGGTCTCGTCGCCCATGGAGGGGGCGACCTCGACCATTCCGCGCTGATCCTCGAACTCGAACGCCGGAATGGCAGGGCGGAGGCGCTGGAAGCGTTTCTGCAAAAGGAACCAGAAAAGGGAGGACAATCATGACCATTCGCACGATAGACCGCCGCCGGCTGCTCGTCGGCCTCGGAGCCGCGGGCCTCGCGGCGCCATTCCTCGGGCGGCCCTTTGCCGCGTTCGCCCAGACGACGCTGCGCATGGCCGTGCCGGATCCGGCCGACAGCTCCGTCGGCCGCGCCGCCACGCGCTTTGCCGCGCTCGCGTCGGAAGCCACCGGGGGCGCCGTTGCCTTCCAGGTGTTCCCGGACGGCATCCTCTTCGGCAAGGACCAGAACGCGGCGATCAACCAGCTCGGCTCGGGTGCGCTCGACGGGCTGATCCTCGCAAGCTCGGTCTATGCCTCGTTCGAGCCGAAGATGAACGCGATCTCGCTGCCCTACCTCTTCCCGGACTACGAGCGGCTGCGTGCCTATCTCGGCGGCGAGCCGGGGGCCGAGCTTCTGGCCTCGCTGGAGCGGCTGAACATCCAGGGCCTCGGCTTCTTCCTGCGGACCTTCCGCAACGTGACCACGCGCGAGACGCCGATCACCAAGGTGGCGGATTTCAAGGGCGTCACTCTGCGCACGCCGAACAATCCGCTCTTCGTCAGCCTCTTCCAGGCGCTGGGCGCGAACCCCACGCCGATGGCATTTTCCGAGGTCTATTCGGCGCTTCAGCTCAAGGCCATCGACGGGCAGGAGAATCCGGTCGAGGTGCCTTGGAACAACCGCCTCTACGAGGTCCAGTCGCATCTGAACATGACGCGCCATCTTGCCGACAGCTTCCTCGTCGCGCTGTCCGGCGCGGCCTGGGGCCGGATCCCCGAGGAACATCACGCCGCGGTCCGGGAAGCGGCAGCGCAGATGATCGCCGAGCACGACGAGGAGGAGATCGCTCAGGAGAAGGTGATCGTGGGCAAGTTGCAGGAGGCCGGCATGGAGGTGCACGACTTCGAGCAGGGCGAACTGGCGAAGGCGCAGGAAATCGCGCGCGGGATCTACCCGCAGTTCGAGGGGCAGATCGGTGCCGAGTTCATGGCGCGGAGCCTCGAGTTCGTGAGCTGAGGCGGCCGGTCAGGGGCGGCTGACCGCCCATCGAGGAGGAGGAGAGGACATGCGTAAGCTCGACGGGCTGCTCTGGCGGCTGGTGGATGCCGTGATCCTGGTCGCGGTCGTGGGCATGGTGTGCCTGATCGCCCTGCAGGTGGGCTCGCGGCTGATGGGCGCCTCCGTGCCCTGGACGGAGGAGCTGTCGCGCTTTCTGTTCATCTGGACGGTCTGGCTCGGGATTGCCACGGGCTTCCGCTACGGCCAGCATCCCGCTCTCTCCTTCCTCTATTTCCTCGCGCCGCGCGGGCTGAAGCCGGTGCTGCGCGTGATCCCGGCCGTGGCCGCGGTGATGCTCTTCTCCATCGTCACATGGCACGGCTGGGCCCTTCTGTCGCAGCAGGTCCGCTTCGGCGAGCTGTCCCCGATCCTGCAGGTGGGAATGTGGCTCACGACCCTGCCGCTCGTGCTCGGCAGCGGCCTTGCCGTGCTCGGCGCGATCGTGCACACGGCGACCGACGACATCGACGACGTCACCGAAGCCCTGCCGGAGGGAGCGCGCGAATGAGCCTGTTCCTTCTTGCCCTCTTCGCGGTGCTGGCCGTTCTCGGCGTGCCCCTCTCTGTCGCCCTGGGCCTCGCCACGGCGGGCACGCTCTGGTGGTACCAGTTGCCGCTTTCGATGATCACCCAATCGATGGCGACCTCGATCAACTCCTTCCTTCTGATCGCCGTGCCGCTGTTCATCCTCGCCGGCCAGATCATGGAGCGCGGCGGCCTGTCCGAGCGCATCTTCGACGCGGCCGAGGCGGCCGTCGGGCGGATGAGGGGCGGGCTTGGCCACGTGAACATCGCCTCCTCCTTCGTTTTCGGCGGCATCTCGGGTTCGTCCGTGGCCGACATCGCGAGCCTCGGGCCGATCACCATCCGCTCGATGACCTCGCGCGGCTATCCCTTGCCCTATTCGGCGGCGCTGACGCTGATCACGGCAACGCTCGCCACGCTGGTCCCGCCCTCGATCCTGGTGATCGTGGCCGCCGCCGCCGCAGGCCAGTCGGTGGGCGGCGCGCTGGCCGGAGGGCTTGGGCCGGGGCTGCTGCTGGCCCTGTCGCTTGCGCTCTACAATTACGTCATCTCGAAGCGGAAGGGCTACGGCACGGTTACCGCCTTCGACATGCGTCGCTCGAGCCGCGCACTCCTGCGCGCACTGCCCTCTGTCGGCGCGCCGGTGATCATCCTCACCGGGATGTTCTCGGGCATCGTGACGCCGACCGAGGCCGCGGGCCTTGCCGTGCTCTACACCTTCCTCGTGGCGAGCCTCGTTCATCGCGAGGTGGGGCTGCGCGACTTTCTTGAACTCGCCGTTCTCTCCGGCAGGCTCGCGGGGTCGGTGCTGCTGATCCTGATGGTCGCCTCTGCCGCCACCTTCGTCTTCACGGTGGACATGCTGCCGCAGAAGGCGTCGGGGATCCTCACGACGCTCGGGGGCTCTCCCTTCATGGTGCTGATGCTGATGATGGTGATCTTCCTGATCGTGGGAATGCTCATGGACATCGTGGCGGGCGCGCTGATGCTGATCCCGGTGCTGATGCCGGCAGCGGTCGCGGCGGGGGTGGAACCGCTTCACTTCCTCGTCTTCATGGTCGCCTGCCTCGCGGTCGGACTCGCGACGCCACCGGTGGGAACCTGTCTCTTCGCGACGGCCTATGTCGCGAAGGTTCCGACCGAGCGGCTGGTCGTGGCGGCCCTGCCGTTCTACGTCATCAATCTGGCCGTGCTGATCCTGATCGCGGCGCTGCCGCAGATCGTGCTGTGGCCCGTGGCGCTTCTGACCTGATCCGCGGCCGGTTCAGGCCGCTGCGGCCCGCGACTTCCGCGCGAAGTCGCGGGCTTGCGTTCCCACAACGGCGCTCCGGCGCCCCCTCGACAGGACGAGAATCGTGACCGATACGCCCCGCCGCAGGCTCCGCTCCGAAAGCTGGTTCAACGACCTGGGCGATCCCGAGATGACCGCGCTCTACCTCGAGCGCTACCTGAACTACGGGCTGACGATGGGCGAGCTGCGCTCGGGCAAGCCGATCATCGGCATCGCCCAGACCGGCTCGGACCTCTCGCCCTGCAACCGCCACCACATCGAACTGGCGAAGCGCATCCGCGAGGGCATCCGCGAGGCCGGCGGCATCGCGATGGAAATTCCCGTTCACCCGATCCAGGAGACCGGCAAGCGTCCGACTGCCATGCTCGATCGCAACCTGGCCTACCTGGGTCTGGTCGAGGCGCTGCACGGCTATCCGATCGACGGCGTCGTGCTGACCATCGGCTGCGACAAGACCACGCCCGCACTGCTGATGGCGGCATCGACGGTGAACATTCCGGCCATCGCCTTCTCGGTGGGCCCGATGCTGAACGGCTGGCACAAGGGCAAGCGCGCGGGTTCGGGCGCGGTGATCTGGGAGGCCCGCCAGCTGCATGCTGCGGGCAAGATCGACGGCGAAGGGTTCCTCGAAATGGCGGCGGCCTCGGCGCCCTCGGTGGGCTATTGCAACACGATGGGGACTGCCTCGACCATGAACAGCCTGGCCGAGGCGCTGGGGATGCAGCTTCCCGGCTCGGCCTCCATCCCCGCGCCCTACCGCGAGCGGGCACAGATGGCCTATCGCACCGGCTTGCGCATCGTGGACCTGGTGCACGAGGATCTTCGCCCCTCCACTATCATGACCCGGGCGGCCTTCGAGAACGCCATCGCGGTCAATTCCGCGATCGGCGGTTCGACGAACGCGCCCATCCACCTCAACGCCATCGCGCGGCATCTGGGGATCGAGCTCGGCAATGCCGACTGGGAGAGCTTCGGCTACGGCGTGCCGCTACTGGCAAATGTCCAGCCCGCCGGCGCCTATCTCAGCGAGGACTTCCACCTTGCCGGCGGCTTGCCCGCCGTGATCGGCGAGATGCTCCGTGCAGGGATTCTGCCACATCCGGAAGCGGTGACTGTCACTGGTTTGACAATGGCCGAACTCTACGAGGCAGCCGAGATCGACAATCCGGACGTCATCCGGACGGTCGAGGCCGCGCTGACGCCCGAAGCGGGGTTCCTGAACATGAAGGGCAACCTCTTCGACACGGCGCTGATGAAGACCTCGGTCATCGGTCCCGAATTCCGCGCCCGGTATCTCTCGGATCCCGACGATCCGGAAGCCTTCGAAGGGCCGGTCCGCGTCTTTGACGGACCCGAGGACTTCCACGCCCGGATCGACGATCCGGCGCTGGAGGTGACGCCCGACTGCATCCTCGTGATGCGCGGCGCCGGGCCCAGGGGATACCCCGGCGGCGCCGAGGTCGTGAACATGCGCCCTCCCGCCTATCTGATCAAGACGGGCATCCATGCGCTGCCCTGCATCGGCGACGGGCGGCAATCCGGAACATCGGCCTCGGCCTCGATCCTCAATGCCGCCCCGGAGGCGGCGGACGGCGGCAATCTGGCGATCCTGCGGGATGGCGACCGGCTGCGGGTGGACCTGCGGAAGCGACGGGTCGACCTGCTCCTGCCCGAGGACGAGATCGCCGCCCGGCAGGCCGCGCTCGAGGAAGCGGGCGGCTATCGGATCCCCGAGAGCCAGACGCCGTGGCAGGAGATCTTCCGCGCGCGTGTCCGCTCCTTCGCCGAGGGCATGATCCTCGAGAACGCCGACAGCTATCGCGACATAGGAAACACGCGGACTCCGCGTCACTCCCATTAGCCTGCGCGTGCGCGAATATGGACAAGCCCGCGCGCCCGGCATCATCCGGCAAGGCGCTGCGTCCGGAAGTCGGCTGCGCCGACCGGGATCGGGCCATGCCCGAAGGGGTGCGGTGCGGAACGGCCCGAACCGGGCGACGGCGCCTGCGCGGAAACCTGCTCCGCCCATGAGCCGGCTGGACATCGAAAGCTGCTGTGGGCAGGATCCGCGGATCTGCGCGAGGGATTCCACGTGCCGGACAGTCATGCCAAGGTCCAGGCCTTCTTCGACGGGCTCGTCTCATGGCGGGGCGAACTGCTGGCGCTGCGAGGCCTGCTTCTCGCCAGCCCGCTCGTGGAGGACTTCAAGTGGTCCTCTCCCGTCTACACCTTCGAGGGCTGTAACGTCGCCATCGTCTGGGGGTTCAAGGATCGGGCGACGCTGGGTTTCTTCAAAGGCGTTCTGCTGCGCGATCCGGATGGTGTCCTCGAACCGCCGGGCGACAATTCGCGCTCGTCGCGCGTGGTGAACTTCACGGAGGTCGCGCAGATCGAGAGGCTGCGGCCGACCCTACGCGCACTCATCAATGAGGCGATCAGGGTAGAGCGCGCGGGCCTGAAGGTCGACTTTCCAAAGGACGATCTCGACATGCCGCGCGAACTGGAGGAACGCCTCTCCGCCGACGCCGCGTTTCGCGCGGCCTTCGACGGCCTGACACCCGGTCGCCGCCGTGGCTGGATCCTCCACTTCGGGCAGGCCAAACGATCGACCACCCGCGCCGCACGTATTGAGAAAGCCGTGCCGCGCATCCTCGAGGGCAAGGGGATGAACGACCGCTAGGCGGGCAACGGGCCGCGCTCTGGCGGCAGAAGGCCAAGCGTCAACTGTGGGTGACGGCCCCTGGATGCGACTCCCGGGGTCACTCCCTTGCGCCGCCTGCCGCGGTGAGGCGCGACGAAAAAAGGTTCAGTTGATATGAATCAAATAATCCGGCCGAATCCTGTGGCAAAAGGGGTCATGGCCGTTGCAGGGCCGCCGGAACGGGGAACCCGGCAGGCCGCACGGGCAAGAGACAGGGCAATGGCCGCGCGCTCCCGTGGCCGGTGCCCGCCCTGACCGGCAGGCCGCACCCTCCACGGCATCCGGCAGTCCGCTCGAGCCGCGCCTCCTCCCAGTGGATCGAGCCGGGGCCCCTCATGGGGCCCCGCTTTTTTCCGTACGCCCGCCGCATCCCGCGAACCTGACACCCGATATCCGGTCGTACCCTTGTAGCGCCGCTCCGTCAGCAGGCGCCAAGATCAACGCGCGAGGCCTCGGCCTCTTCGCGGGATCCGAAGATCAGGTCGGCGTCGATCAGGAAGGTGTTGCCGCCCTTGATCGTGACCTCGCGCAGGCGGCAGCCATCGGCCATCCGGGTGGGACCGAGCGTGACGACCTCGGTCACGTCGTCGTCGAACTGGTGGAAGGTCCAGGCCATGATGATCCCCGCTTTCAATGCGTGACGCGCCGGCCCTGCGAGAGCCGACTACCTTGGATTTATGCTCATTCCTGAAAGTGCCAGTGCGGCATGTTGTCAGCGCCAACCCGCCTGCAGGGGGCCGCGGGCGCTTCGGTCAAGCCAGCAAGGGATAGGCCAAGCCGAAGGCCACCAGCATCACCGGCGGCAGCAGCATCATGCCGCGGCTGCTCTGGTTCGCGCCGCAGCGGATGGCGAGCAGCGCAAGCCCACCGCTGAAGACCAGCGCGAGAAGCAGCGTGACATGCTCGGCCCCGGTGGGCGTCCTGCTCAGGCCGGCGGCCGCGAGGCCGAGAACGAAGGCCAGATAGGCCAGAAGGATCAGGATCAGCCGCCGGCCATTGCGGCGATCCTCGTTGCGCATCGCGTCGTGATAGGCGCGGAGTGGATGCCCGTCCGGCAGGGTCGAGATGAAGCCCCTCCGCCGCAGTCCGACGACGAGCAGCGCGACAGCGACGAGGCAGGCGGAGGGTACGGACAGCAAATGGATGGGCATGGCGGTGCCTCCGGGTGGAGGGTGGTCGGCGATGGCTCCGGATCATCCCGCAATGGTCTTGCAGCGACGGGCAGGCAGGAGCCGACGAACAGGCCCTCATCTTACAGATCCGGCCCGCCGAGCATATGATCCACATCAAGGTATCCTTTGCTCGCGCCAGAGGAACCTGCCGCCGTGCAAGCCATTGGACGCGAAGAAAGAAAAAGCCCGCCACGGGCTCCGTGCGTCATCGGCGGCTCCGACACTCCTGCGGCTGCATTGCAGGCATTCCGTCGAGACTTGGCGGCCGCACGCGACCTGCGACCATCCGGGATGGCCGTGGGATCCACGGCGAGACGCAGGCTGCGCGGGTCGTTTCCCCCGCGCCTCGCCGGGGCTCTGGACGTTCCATCGCCGCAGAAGCGTGGTGCGGATCGGGCGGCGGCAGAACCGGGTCGTGCCGACCGTCTTGCCGATCGGCGGCACTCCGTTGCCCGGGGCGTGACATCCAGCGGCCGCCCTGTCCGCCATCGATCCGTCGCGATGCCGGGCGTCAAGGAACTTCCGGCGACCGGGTGGCTTCCCGTAGTCGCAGCCGGCCCGAACCGCCCTGCGCCTCGTCACAGCAACCGATTGAAAGGGGGCCGCCAATGCCGCACGATCACGGCCATGCCGCGATGGATCCGAAATCCGGCGATCGCCGCGTTTCTGCCGCCATCGCCGCCAATGCGCTCCTGACCGTGGCGCAGGTCGTGGGCGGGATCTTCGCCGGCAGCCTCGCCCTCATCGCCGACGCCCTGCACAACTTCTCGGACATGGCCTCGCTGGTGATCGCCTTCGCGGCCCGCCGCATCGCCCGCCGGCCGGCGGACGCCCGCATGACCTTCGGCTATGGCCGGATCGAGATCGTGGCTGCGCTCGTCAACTACACGACACTGATCCTCGTGGGGGTCTACCTGATCTACGAGGGCACACTCCGTCTCGTCGATCCGCCCGAGGTGAAGGGCTGGACGGTGGTGATCCTCGGGGCGGTGGCGCTGGCGGTCGACACGTTGACGGCCGCGCTGACCTGGTCGATGCAGAAGGACAGCGTGAACATTCGCGCGCTCTTTCTGCACAACCTTTCGGACGCGCTGTCTTCGGTTGCGGTGATCATCGGCGGCACGCTCATCATTCTCTTCGACATCCGCTGGGTGGATCCCGCGATCACTCTCGGCATCGCCGGATACATCCTCTGGCTGGCCGTTTCCGAGATCGGCGGACCGATCCGAGCCCTGATGCTCGGCAGCCCGCCGGAAATGGATCACGCCGCCGTGCTCGAGGCCGTGCGCGAGGTCGAGGGCGTGAGGGATCTCCATCATGTCCATCTGTGGCAGATGCAGGAGCACGAGGCCGCGCTCGACTGCCACATCGTGCTCGAGGCCGAGGGCTGGTCGCGGCTGGAGGAGATCAAGGCTGCCATCAAGGAGCGCCTCGAGCAGGGCTTCGGCATCTCGCATTCGACACTGGAGTTCGAGCATCCGGGCCAGAGCGGCTGCGCCGGCACGCTCTACGGCCACCAGCCGACCGACGCAGACGCGTCATCCCGCTGACAAGCGCACTTCCCGGTGCTTCGAAACGAGGCGAAGGGCCGGCTCGTCGTGTGGGCCTCAGATCCGGAGCCCCCGTGGGAGGACGGGTGGCAGCCTGCGCGGACCTTCACGAGGTCGCGCGGCGGTCGTGGGACAGCATGCGCTCGAACTCGGGCACCGGGACGGGCTTTCCGAACAGGTAGCCCTGTGCCTGGTTGCAGCCTTCGCGGATCAGCCAGTCGCGCTGGAATTCGGTTTCGACGCCCTCGGCCACCGTCTTCAGCCCCAGTGCGCGGGCCATGGCCAGCACCGCCTTCACGATTGCTTCCGACCCGTCGCGCCCGGTGCCGATCTCGGCCACGAAGCCGCGGTCGATCTTCAGCTCGCTCAGCGGCAGCCCGTGGAGGTAGCCGAGCGAGGAATAGCCGGTGCCGAAGTCGTCCACCGACAGCGTCACGCCCGCCTGCGCCAGCGCATCGAGATTGGCGCGCGTCACCTGGCTCGTCTCGAGCAGCGAACCCTCGGTGATCTCGATGCCCACGAGCCCGGGCTGAACCGGCAATCGGCCGAGCTTGCCGAGGAAGCCCGCGGCGAAGCCCTCGGACGCGAGGCTTTCGGCCGAGACGTTGACGAAGACCGGCACCGTCGGACCTCCCGTCCGCCAGCGCACGAGCACGCCGCAGAGCAGGTCGATCACGTGCTGATCGAGCGTCCGGATCAGCCCGCAGCTTTCAGCGATGGGGATGAAGCGCGCAGGGCTCACGGCGCCGAGTTGGGGATCCGTCCAGCGGAGCAGCGCCTCGGCCGCGACGATCCGGCAACCGCCCTCCAGCGTCACCTTCGGCTGCAGGAACAGCTCCATCCGCCCCTCGCGGATCGCATGCTGCAGCCCCTGGCTCACGATGCCGTGCTGCAGGGTCTGCTCGCGCAGCGAGGAGTCGAAGCGCACGCATTGGTTCCGCCCCTTGGTCTTGGCGGCATACATGGCGAGATCGGCATTGCGCACCATCTCGTCGGCATCCGGGGCGTCGTCCGGGAACAGGCTGACGCCAAAGCTGGCGGTCAGGTAGAAGGTGTTGCCGTCCACCGTCACCGGTCGCTCGATCTCGTGCACGAGCGCGTCCAGCACCTCGCCCAGTCGCTCGTCCCCTCCGAGCGGGATCAGCACGGTGAACTCGTCACCCCCGATCCGCGCGATGGTGTTGTCGTCCGGAGCGGCGGCCACGAGCTTGCGCCCGACGTCGAGGATCACGCTGTCTCCGACGAAGTGGCCGAACCGGTCGTTGATCTGCTTGAAATTGTCGAGGTCGATGAACACGAGCGCCAGCCGCTTGCCCCTTGCAACGGCGGCGTTCAGGCTCTCGTGGAACAGCACCCGGTTCGGCAGGCCCGTCATCGGGTCGTGCAGCGCGCGGTACTGCGCCTCTTCGGCCACCGTCGCCAGGGCCCGCTGCGCCTCGATCTGCTCGGTCACGTCGGTGAAGGTCGAGACCAGCCGCACCGGGCTGTCGGCACGCTCGACGGGCGCGACATTGACCGAGAGCGCGCGCAGCCCCTTCTCGGGATGGCGGAAGGTCACGCGCAGGTCGCGCAGCACCTCGCGGGCCGCAATGGCGCGCTGGTACGGTGTCTCCCTGTCCGGCATCTCGCGACCATCCTCGCCGCGCAGGCCCCAGGCGGCCTCGTTGTAGATGCGCCCCACGAGCTGGTCGGCCGGCACGCCGAGGACCGCCTCGGCCTCGCGGTTGGCGAAGATGATGCGGCCCTTCGCGTCGAAGGCCGTGACGGCTGAAACGCTCGTCTCCATCACCTGACGCAGCAGGTTCCGCTCGACCTGCAACTCGCTCTCCAGCTGCTTCCGGCGCGAGATGTCGAGATGCACGCCCGACATCAGGACCGGCTCGCCGCTTGCCGAGAAGCCGGTGACGCGTCCGCGGGACATGATCCAGACCCAGTGTCCCTGCTTGTGCCGCAGCCGGATCTCGTTTGCGAACTGGTAGTTGCCCGCAGCAAAATGCTCGGCGTGCTTGGCCTGCATCATCGCCAGGTCGTCAGGGTGGACGATCCTGTTCCAGAAGGCGACGGTCACGGGCTCGATCTCGAACCTGGGGTAGCCGAGGATTTCGGCCCAACGGTCGTTGATCAGGATGATCTCGCGGTCGAGGTCCAGCTGCCAGGTGCCCACTTCGCCTCCCCGGATCACGTCGGCAAGGCGGCGCTCGGTCTCGGCGGTGCGCGCATAGGAGGCTTGCAGTTGCGTCCATGCCCCGCGGAGCGAGACATAGAGCACGAGCGACGATGCCGTGATGAAGCCCAGGCCCTTGTAAGTCTGAACTGAGTGGTAGACCGCCGAGTTCTCGGCGAGAAGCGATACCGCCCGGTCGCTGAACAGGATCCAGAGGGCGCTGACCACCGCGTATGACAGCGCGACCACTTCGGGCGCTCTCCGCGAGAGGGTTGGCATCAGCTTCATCAGGGCTACCGGAGGGCGGGTGGCGACGACTTTGGGTTGAGTGCCCATCCTATTGCACCGATACGGTTGCGCAATCTTAACCTCTCGGTGTTTCGCCTTTCGGGACGTGGATCGCTTCCCGCCTGCAAGGCCGAGGTCCGCTTGAGGGGCCCTCTCGCCCTCTTCCCCTCCTCTTCTTCAGAACCCCTGAAAAAGCATGTCGAGCGCCCGTGTCACCTCGTGCCCGTGTGGCGCGAGGCTGCCGACCGGCTGGCGCAACAGCCCTGCCGGGACCGCGGCCAGGTATTGCGTCGCCAACACGTGGCGTTCGCCCGCGATCTCGAAGACCGGGTTGAGGATGCGCGCCGGGCGCGGCGCGGCAGCCTCCGGCAGCAGGGGCACGGCAATGCGCGTGTTCAGCCCGTCCAGAAGGTCCGACTGCACGTCGAGCAGGTATCCCGAACCTGAGGGAGCCGGGTAAAGATCGTGCTGGGCCATCAGAAGGTCCGGAAGGCCTCGAGCGGCAGGCCGTTCTGCTCGACCCAGGAGTTCGAGCTTTTCAGCGCCTCGGCATTCTCGCGCCTCCATGCGTCCGCCTTGGCAGTGCGGACAGCGGCGCGCACCCCCTCTTCCGCGGCCCGGCTCAGGTTCACGTCATAGGCCTTGGCCTCCTCGATCAGGCTGGAGCTGAGGGAGACATTGGTCGGCTTGCGGGCTGCCGGACGAGCATTCATGTGCGGAACCTCCAAGAACGGGTGTATCCAGTATGCGCATGAATCATGCGCTGTCCAGAGCGCATTCCCTGTCACCCTCTTTCCGCCGGTTCGGCGCCTTCTTCCAGGCCCTGTTCCTCGCGGCTCCGGGACAAGGCCGCGCGCATCTGAAGGAATGGTGCGCCGGCCGCACCGCGGCGGGCAGCCCGTAAGGGGAGATTGCGGCCGGTACGGCGGTGCAATCAGGCAGTCATGCAGTCGGCGGAAACCGATACGGTCTCGGCCGGCTTGGCGCGCCGCACGAGGAGGATGGCGGGGTTGCCGATGCCGGCGGCACGCGCATCCCTTGCGAGTCCTCCCACAGTGGTCGAGAGGCGGCGTTCATCCGCGCGGCTGGCGTTGCTGACGATGTCCACAGGTGTCTCCGGCGTGGCGCCGGCCGCCAGCAGTCCGGCCTGCACCTCGGGCAGCACATGCATTGCCATGTAGAGCGCCAGAGTGGTGCCTGGTGCCAGCATGGCCGAGAAATCCGGGGCAGGGTCTCCGGGTCGGCAGGTTGCGGTGGCGAGCGTGAGCCGGTCGATCGCGCCGCGTTCGGTCAGCGAGCGGCCGAGGCTGGCGCAGGCGGCCGAGGCTGCGGTTAGGCCGGGGACGATCTCGACCGGGATGCCATGGGCATCGGCCGCGGCGATCTCCTCGCCCGCGCGCCCGAAGATGCCCGGATCACCGGATTTCAGGCGAACCACGCGCTCGCCCGCGAGCGCCGAGGCCACGATCTCGGCGTTGATGCGTTCCTGCGGCCAGAGGTTTCCACCAACCGCCTTGCCCACGTGGACGAGGCGGGCACCCGGCCGCGCGAAGCGCAGCACGGCGGGGTCGATCAGCCTGTCGTAGAAAATGGCATCGGCCGCCCGGATGCGCTCTATGGCGCGCAGCGTCAGCAGGTCGGCGGCCCCCGGACCGGCTCCGACGAGGGCGATCGAGCCGTGCCGGGCACGGGCGGCCCCTCTTGCCCGACGGCGAGGCAGCACGGTCTCGGGCCGCAGGCGATCCGAGAGGGCGAGGAAAGCCGCGAGGATCGGCCAGCGGGCGGCGAGGGCTTGGGACATCGGTCTCTCCTATTCGGCGGCGATGGGCTGGAGGGTGCGGGCCGTTCGCGCCAGCAGGCTGCGGATTTCGGGGCGGCAGGAGCCGCAATTGGTGCCGGCGCGGAGAGCCTTGCCCACGGCCTCGACGGTCATCGGCACACCACCCGCGACGGCCGCGAGGATCTGGTTCGCGCCCACGTCGAAGCAGGCGCAGAGGATCGGACCCGGATCCGGACGTCCCGCGCCGGGACGTCCGGCGAGCAGGTCGCCGCCAGCCTCGGCACCCACCGCCGCGGCGACATGCCCGCGCGACAGCGCCACCGGCTCGCGCGAGACGAAGAGCGCGCCGCGCAGGCGGCCGTTCTCCGAGAAGGCGAGCCGCGCAATGCCGCGAGCAGGATCCACAACCTGGCTCAGCGCGGCCCTTGGCAGGCCGAAGAGCCTGCGGGCGAAGCTTTCCCAGTCGGATGGCAGATGGACACCCGCCAGCTCTGCTCGCCAGCCGGTAGCGCTGCGCGACAGGGCGCTGTAGGCGCAGGCGGAGGGATCGAGGGCATCGGCCGAGGCGGCGAACCCATGCCAGACCGCCGGGAAGGGGGCCACGGCAATGGCCGCCGCCTTGCTTTCGGGCTGGCCCGACACGGGATCGGCAAGGGCAGGCACGAGCGCGTCGATCCGGCCGGTCGGCGCCGTCTCGCCCGTCCAGTGCATCGGCGCGAAGGGATGGCCGGGCAGCACGCGGTCGCTCACGAGCACGCGGAGGACGGCGCGGCCCGTGACGCTCGTGATTTCGGCGAGGCTGGCCGGGGCAAGACCCAGACGGGCCGCATCGGCGGGATGGATCTCGAGGTAGGGCTCGCCCCGGTGCTGCGACAGCCGCGGCGAGAGGCCGGTGCGCGTCATCGTGTGCCAGTGGTCGCGCACGCGGCCGGTGTTGAGGCGGAGGGGGTGCTCTTCTGACAGCGGCTGTGGCGCGCGCGGTGTCACGGCGATCATGCGGGCCCGGCCGTCGGGCGTGTGGAAGCGGCCGTCGCCGAAGAAGCGTCCTCCGCGCCGGGCTGCGGACTGCGGCCAGAGGACGGGCTCCATTGCGTCATAGGGTCCGCTCAGCCCCGAAATGTCGAAGTCGCTGCCAAGGCTGCCCGCGATCCCCGACAAGGCGGCGTATTCGGCAAAGACCTCGGCCGCGCTTTGCCAGTCGAAGGCCTCGTCCCAGCCCATGCGGCGCGCGACGCTGGCGAGGATGCGCCAGTCGTCCCGCGCTTCTCCCGGCGCAGGAAGGAACGGGCGCTGCCTGGAAATCATCCGCTCGGAATTGGTGACGGTGCCGTTCCGCTCGCCCCAGCCGGTGGCGGGCAGCAGGACGTGTGCGAGGCGCGTCGTGTCGGTCTGCGCCATGATGTCCGACACCACGACGAAGTCGCAGCCGGAGATGGCGCGGGCGACGCGGTCGGCCTCGGGCATCGAGACGGCCGGATTGGTGCAGATGATCCAGAGTGCCTTGATCCGCCCCTCCTCGACGGCGCGGAACATGTCCACGGCCTTCAGGCCGGGGCGCTCTGGCAGGGCGGGGCTTCGCCAGAAGCCCTGCACGGCCTCGCGGTGGGCGGGGTTCTCCAGATCCAGATGGCAGGCGAGCATGTTGGCGAGACCGCCGACCTCGCGCCCTCCCATGGCGTTCGGCTGGCCGGTCACCGAGAACGGTCCCATCCCCGGCCGCCCGATCCGCCCGGTGGCGAGATGGCAGTTCAGGATCGCGTTCACCTTGTCGGTGCCTGAGGAAGACTGGTTGATCCCCTGGCTGTAGACGGTGACGACCCGCTCGGCGCCGATCCAGAGGTCGAGGAAGCGCGCGATCTCGTCCGGGGAAAGCCCGGTCGCGGCGGGATCGGTGGCCCGGGCGGCGGCCAGTGCCGCATCGAGGCCCGCGACATGGGCTATGAACCCTTGGTCCAGCGCGCCGCGATCCGCGAGCGCCGCCAGCAGAAGATTGAAGAGCGCGCCGTCGCCGCCGGAGGCGATGGGAAGATGCAGGTCCGCCAGATCGCAGGTCGCGGTGCGGCGCGGGTCGACCACGACCACGCGCATGGCGGGGCGCGATGCTCGGGCCGCGGCGAGCCGCTGGTAGAGCACCGGATGGCACCAGGCGAGGTTCGAGCCGACCAGCACCACCACGTCGGCCAGTTCCAGATCCTCGTACTGTCCGGGCACCGTGTCCGACCCGAAGGCGCGGCGATGGCCCGCCACCGAGGAGGCCATGCAGAGCCGCGAGTTGGTGTCGATATTGGCCGAGCCGATGAAGCCCTTCATCAGCTTGTTGGCGACATAGTAGTCCTCGGTCAGGAGTTGGCCCGAGACGTAGAAGGCGACCGAGTCCGGCCCGTGCTCGGCGATGGCTGCGCCGAAGCGGGCTGCGACGAGGTCCAGCGCCTCGTCCCAGCCCACTTCGCGCCCGGCGATGCGGGGAGCGAGAAGCCGCCCGTCGGGCACCAGGGTCTCGGCCAGCGCCGAGCCCTTGGAGCAGAGCCGCCCCCGGTTGGCCGGATGATCCGGGTCGCCCGAGATGGCGATCCCGCCCGCGCCGTCCGGCGTGGCGATCACGCCGCAGCCGACCCCGCAATAGGGGCAGGTGGTGCGGACGGGGCCGGTCATGCCGCCGACCTCCGCGCCAGCAGGCCCGCGTCGATCAGGATGCGTCCGCCCTCGACGGTGGTGGCGAAGGTGCGCACATGGCCCTCGTCCGCGCCCTGTGCGAGGCCGGTTTCCAGCGAGAAGACCCAGCCGTGCAGCGGGCAGGTGACGGAGGTGCCGTGCACGATCCCCTCCGAGAGCGGGCCGCCTTTGTGCGGGCAGCGGTCGTCCAGAGCGAAGACGCGGTCGTCGGCGGTGCGGAAGACTGCGAGGCAGCCATGCGCCGTCTTCACCACGCGGGCGCCCTGCGCCGGGATCTCGTCCAGCGCGCCGATGTCGATCATGCTCATTCCGCGGCCTCCAGCGTCAGATCGGCGAGGGGGTGCCACTTCCCGCGCTCATCGGGGGCGGCGTGTTCGGCCCAGGGGTCCTTCTGGTAGACCGACTGGCTGATCGCGAACCGCTCGCAGAGCGCGGCGCGCGTCTGCGGGTCGGCGATCTGCTCGCGGCACCAGTCGAGGCCGACCTTCGCGACCCATTTGTAGATCCGGTGCAGGTAGCGGGCGTTCTCGCGGTAGAGCTGGGTGAAGGCTGCGATGACCTCCATCGCCTCCTCCTCGGTCGCGACCTTGCAGAGAAGCTCGGTCTGCTTGACCTCCATGCCGGCCGCGCCCGCGACGCTGATCTCGTAGCCCGAGTCGACGCAGACCACGCCGATGTCCTTGCAGGTGGCCTCGGCGCAGTTCCTCGGGCAGCCCGAGACGCCAAGCTTGACCTTGGCCGGCGTCCACGATCCCCAGAGCAGCTTCTCCAGCCTGATCCCGAGGCCCGTCGAATCCTGCGTGCCGAAGCGGCAGAACTCGGAGCCGACACAGGTCTTCACTGTCCTGAGCCCCTTCGAATAGGCGTGCCCCGAGACCATGCCGGCCGCGTTCAGGTCGGCCCACATGGCGGGCAGGTCCTCTTTCCGCACGCCCAGCAGGTCGATGCGCTGCCCGCCGGTCACCTTGACCATCGGCACGTTGTACCTGTCGGCGGCATCGGCAATGGCGCGCAGTTCGGCGGGCGTGGTGACGCCGCCCCACATCCGGGGCACGACGGAATAGGTGCCGTCCTTCTGGATGTTGGCGTGGTTCCGTTCATTCACGAAGCGCGACTGGCGGTCGTCCTGATACTCCAGCGGCCAGTCGGCCAGCAGGTAGTAGTTCAGCGCCGGCCGGCACGAGGCGCAGCCCCCGGCCGAGGTCCAGCCGAGCTCCTGCATCACGGCGGGGATCGACTTCAGCCCATCGGCCCTGATCAGGCGGCGCACGTCCTCGTGCGTCAGGTCGGTGCACCTGCACATCGGCTGCGCCGCGGGTTTCACGAAGCTGTCGCCCAGAGTCAGCGCCATCACCTGCTCGACGAGGCCTGTGCAGGTCCCGCAGGAGCCGCTGGCCTTGGTCCGGGCCCGCACCGCATCGAGCGTATGGGCGCCCCCCGTGACGGCCTCGACGATCCGGCCCTTGCAGACGCCGTTGCAGCCGCAGATCTCCGCCTCAGGCGGCAAGGCTGCAACGGCCGCCATAGGGTCCGCGGGGGCGCCCCCTTGAAAGGCCGGGCCAAAGATCAGCGTCTCGCGCATCTCCGAGATGTCGGTTGCGTCCTTGATCAGCCCGAAGAACCAGGCGCCGTCGGCGGTGTCGCCATACATCACCGCGCCCACCAGCTGGTCGGCCTCGATCACCAGCCGCTTGTAGACGCCGCGGCCGGGATCGCGAAAGACGATGTCCTCGCGCCCCGGTCCTTCGGCGAAGTCGCCGGCCGAGAAGAGGTCGCAGCCCGTCACCTTCAGCTTTGTGGCGGTCTGCACGGGACGGAAGGCGGCCTCGCGCCCCGCCAGCGTCGCGGCCACCACCTTCGCCTGATCGTAGAGCGGCGCCACGAGGCCGAAGAGCTGTCCGTCGTGCTCGACGCATTCGCCGACGGCCAGGATGTCGGGGTCCGAGGTCACCATCCGGTCGTCCACGGCGATGCCGCGACCCATCTCGAGGCCCGCGTCCTGCGCGAGCCGCGTCTCGGGGCGGATGCCCACCGCCATCACGACGAGGTCGGCGCCATAGGTCGTGCCATCTTCCAGCAGCACGGCCTCGACCCGGCCATTGCCGAGGATCGCCTTCGTCGCGCCCTTGCAGTGGATGCGGATGCCGCGCGCCTCCAGCGCCTTCTGCAGCAGGTAGCCCGCCGAGGGGTCAAGCTGGCGCTCCATCAGGTGGCCCATCAGGTGGATGACGGTGACCTCCATGCCACGCAGGGCGAGCCCCGCCGCCGCCTCGAGGCCCAGCAGCCCGCCGCCGATCACTACGGCCTTCGCTCCCGGCTGCGCCGCAGCGATCATCGCGTTCGTGTCGTCGAGGTCGCGGTAGCTGACCACGCCCGGCAGGTCCTTCCCCGGAACCGGGATGATGAAGGGCGCGGAGCCCGTGGCGATCACCAGCTTGTCGTAGGGCGCGAAGCCCTTGTTCGTCAGCACCATGCGGGCGGCGCGGTCGATCTTCACCACCGGCTCGCCGAAGCGGCAGTCGATCCCGCGGTCGGCATACCAGTCCTCGTCATGAGTGACGATCTCGGCATGGGTCTTCTCGCCCGACAGCACCGGCGAGAGCATGATGCGGTTGTAGTTGCCACGCGGCTCTGCGTTGAACAGCGTGACCTGCCAGTCCGGATCCTGCCCCAGCAGGTGTTCCAGCATGCGGCCCGAGGCCATCCCGGCCCCGATGACGACCAGTCTCTTCATCATGCGGCATCCTTCTTCTGGCCGTGCGCGTAATCCTCGAGGAACGAGAGGATCTCGGCGCGGTAGCGGTAGTAGTCGGGGTGATCGAGCAGCGCCTTGCGGCTGCGGGGGCGGGGCAGGTCCACCTCGGTGATCCTGCCGATGGTGGCGTGCGGGCCGTTCGTCATCATCACCACGCGGTCGGCGAGCAGGATCGCCTCGTCGACGTCATGCGTCACGCAGACGGCGGTGACCTGCGTCCGGCTCCAGACCTCCATCAGCACTTCCTGAAGCTCCCAGCGGGTGAGGCTGTCGAGCATCCCGAAGGGCTCGTCGAGCAGGAGAAGCTTCGGCGAGAGCGCGAAGGCGCGGGCGATGCCGACGCGCTGGCGCATTCCGTTCGACATCTCGGCCGCGGGCCTGTGCATGGCATCGGCGAGGCCCACGCGCTCGAGGTAGTATTCCACCACCTCCTGCCGCTCGGCCTGGCTGGCTGCGGGATAGACGCGGTCCACGCCGATCGCCACGTTCTCGCGCGCGGTGAGCCACGGGAACAGCGAGGGCGACTGGAACACGACCGCCCGCTCGGGATCGGCGCCCTCGACATGCATCCCGTCGAGCTTGATCGCGCCCTTCGAGATGCCGTTCAGGCCGGCGGTCATGGTGAGCACGGTGGACTTGCCACAGCCGGAATGGCCGATCAGGCTGACGAATTCACCCTTGCGGAGCGTCAGGTTGAAGTCCTCGACCACCGTCAGTGGCCCCTTCGGCGTGCCGTAAATCTTGTGGAGCTGCGAATACTGCAGGTAGCGGTCGTCGGTGCGCGAAACCGACGCCGCGGCATAGGCCTTCGGCATGGCGTGGCGCGGCGTGACCTGCGGCAGCTGCCGCGTCTCGGCGGACTTCGCGGCGATGCCCACGTCCATCAGGTAGGCCGTCACGTCGTGGCGCAGCGCCTTGAAGGTCGCGTCGTCATTCATCGCGCCCCGGTCGCGCGGCCGGGCGAGCGTCACCGCGAACTCGGCCCCCATGGTCCCGTCGGGGTTCAGCACGAGGATGCGGTCGGCCAGCAGAAGTGCCTCGTCCACGTCATTGGTCACAAGGACGACGGTGCGGCGATGGGCCTCCCAGATTGCCTCGATCTCGGCGGCAAGGTTCGCCCGCGTCAGCGCGTCGAGCGCGGACAGCGGCTCGTCCATCAGCAGGACTTCGGGCTCCATCGCCAGCGCCCGCGCCACCGAGACGCGCTGGCGCATGCCCCCTGACAGTTCCGCCGGACGACGCTCGGCGGCGTGACCAAGGCCCACCATCGCGACGTATCGGGCCACCAGTGCCGCGCGCTCGGACCGGGGAAGGCCGCGGTGAACGGCATCGACGGCAAGCCGCACGTTGCCCGCGACGGTCAGCCAGGGCATCAGCGAATAGGACTGGAACACCAGCCCGCGCTCGGGGCCCGGTCCCGTCACCGGCTGCCCGCGGAAGGTCACCTGTCCGCGGTCGGGCCGCTGCAGTCCGGCCATCAGGTTCATCAGCGTCGTCTTGCCGGTTCCCGAGAAGCCGAGGATCGCGACGAACTCGCCTTCCGCCACCGAAAGGTTCACGTTGCGCAGCACCGGCTTGCCGCCGAAGCTCACCGAGACATGATCGAGGTCGAGGATGCCCATGCCGCTCACCGGTTGTTCGAGTAGGTGAAGAGGGACTGGAGCGCGAACATCACGCGGTCGAGGGCGAAGCCGATCAGGCCGATGGTGAAGACCGCCACCATGATCCGGGCGAGGCTCTGCTGCGAGCCGTTCTGGAACTCGTCCCAGACGAACTTGCCGAGGCCGGGGTTCTGCGCCAGCATCTCGGCCGCGATCAGCACCATCCAGCCCACGCCGAGGCTGAGCCGCAGGCCGGTGAAGATCAGCGGCAGCGCCGAGGGCAGAACGAGCCGGGTGATCTTCGTCCAGGGCGAGAGCTTCAGCACCCGGCCGACGTTCACGAGGTCGCGGTCGATCGAGGCCACGCCGAGCGCGGTGTTGATCAGCGTCGGCCAGAGCGAGCAGAGCGTGACGGTAATGGCCGAGATCACGAAGCTCTTGGGCAGCGCGCCTTCGCCGCCGACGTAGACGGCCGAGACGACCATGGTCACGATGGGCAGCCAGGCCAGCGGCGAGACCGGCTTGAAGACCTGCACCAGCGGGTTGATGGCGGCGCTGGCGGTGGGCGAGAGGCCCGAGACGATTCCCAGCGGCACCGCGACCAGCGTGGCGAGCAGGAAGCCCGCGAAGACCGTCTGGACCGAGGTCAGGATCTGCTGATAGTAGGTGGGCCGGCCGGTATAGGCGCGCAGCTTCACCTTGTCGGACTTGCCCTCGGCCTCGAGCTTCGCGTTCTTCTCGTCCTGCCTGAGGTAGAAGTCGGCCTCCTTCTGGCGCTCGGCTACGGCGTCGACGTGAAGGGCCTTCGCCTGCTCCCAGACCGCTGCCGGGCCGGGAATGGCGCCAAGCGATGTCTGCACCCTGGGTGCAAGCGCACCCCAGGCGGCGAGGAAGAGGAGGATCGCCAGCAGCGGCACGCCCGCCAGCCGCCAGAGCTCGCCTGCCTGCGACCGGGGCGCGTCCCCGGCGGCGATGCGCAGGATGGGCGTCATCCAGGCAAGTCCGAGGGCACGGAACCAGGCGTCGGCGCGGGTGATGCGGGCGTGGCGGCGGGCCCGGCGGGCGGCGCGGTCGGCGGATGTCATGGGGATCGGATCGAGGACGGTCATCGGGCTCTCCGGGCTTCAGAGGCCGCGTGGCAGGCGGCTCGGGGCTTCGGTTCGGTCGGGCAGGCGGGGGCGGATCGCGCCGCCGCACGCCGGTTCGGGCTGGTCCTGGGGCAGGGCTGGGGGCTCCTCCGGCCTTGGTGCGCCGGAGGGGATGGCGGTCAGTTGGTGATCGCGCCGCCTTCGACCTGCTGGCCGGCCTTGAGGCCGATGGTCAGGCTGTCGATGTAGGCATTGGGCTGGTGGCCGTCGTAGGTCACGCCGTCGATGAAGTCCGAGGTCGGCTCGCGATAGCCGTCGGCATCGAAGTCGAACATCCCGGCCGTAGCGTTGCCCTCGGCAATTACCGCCTCGGCCGCTGCCTTGTAGAGGTCGGGCCGGTAGACTGCCCTCGCGGTCTCGTCGAACCAGCTGTCGGGCTTCGCCTCGGCGATCTGGCCCCAGCGGCGCATCTGGGTCAGGTACCAGACCGCGTCGGAGTAGTAGGGGTAGGTCGCGTTGTAGCGGAAGAACACGTTGAAGTCGGGCGCCGGACGCGTGTCGCCGGGCTCGTATTCGAAGGTGCCGGTCATCGAGTTCGCGATGACCGCGCGGTCGGCGCCGACATATTCGGGCCGCGAGAGGATCTCGACCGCCTCCGGGCGGTTCGCATTGTCGTTCTCGTCGAGCCAGATCGCGGCACGGATCAGCGCCTTGGTCAGCGCGAGCACGGTCTGGGGGTTCTCCTCGGCGAAGGCGGCGGTCAGGCCGAAGACCTTCTCGGGGTTGTTCTTCCAGATGTCGTTGTCCGTGATCACCGGCACGCCGATGCCCTTGGCGACGGCCGCCTGGTTCCACGGCTCGCCCACGCTGTAGCCGAGGATCGTGCCCGCCTCCATCGTGGCCGGCATCTGCGGCGGGGGCGTGACGGAGATCAGCACGTCGCCGTCGATCTGGCCCGACACGTCGTCGGGGGCGTAGAAGCCGGGGTTGATCCCGCCCGCGGCAAGCCAGTAGCGCAGCTCGTAATTGTGGGTCGAGACCGGGAAGACCATGCCGAGGTTGAAGGCGCGACCCTCGGCGGCGTATTCCTCGACCACGGGCTTGAGCGCAGCGGCGCTGACCGGGTGGACGGGCTTGCCCTCGGCATCGGTCGGAACGTTCTCCTTCATCGCCTCCCAGACCGCGTTCGAGACGGTGATCGCGTTGCCATTCAGGTCCATCGAGAAGGGCGTGATGACCGCGCCCTTCGTGCCGTAGCCGATGGTCGCGGCGAGAGGCTGCCCGGCCAGCATGTGCGCGCCGTCCAACTCTCCGGCGATCACGCGGTCAAGCAGGACCTTCCAGTTGGACTGGGCCTCGAGTGTGACGTAGAGGCCCTCCTCCTCGAAGAAGCCCTTTTCCTTCGCGATGGCGAGCGGGGCCATGTCGGTGAGCTTGATGAAGCCGAGCGTCAGCTCGTCCTTCTCGATGTCGGGGGTTTCGGCGAAAGCGGGCAGCGTGGCGAGGGCCGTGCTGAGGCTGAGGGCGATAAGGCGCATTTCGGAACCTGATGGCAAGAGGGAAGGAAACGTCGAAAAGCCGCTGACCATGCATCGCGAGAGGGACTCGCGACGGGTCGAGCGGCTTTGCTCATCTACCCACGGCTTCGGGGGTGGCGCCGGTTCGGGACCACGCTGTCCCTCGGCAAGGTCACCATGCCGAAGCGCGCCCGGTGGCGTCAACGGATTGGTGGCGGAAACGGTTCAGCGTAAAGCGATCTTTTGCGGCATGATCGAAAACGCCCGGATTTTCATCAAAGCACGCTGTCCGGGTCGAAGATCGCGCCGTCGAAGAAACGGTTCGGCAGCAGAATCGTCCGACCCGTCTCGGGCGAGAAGTGGCCCGCGAGCCCGCCCTCGACCTTCTCGGAGAAGCCCGGCATGTCGGCCAGTGCCGGGCCGAGGTGGCGGCGGTAGAGGTCCGAGCGGAAGACGGCACGGGCGCGCCGCGCGGCCTCTGCCGGGTCGAGCCCGTGGCGCAGGGCGAGCCGGGTGCCTATCCAGGCCGACTGGCTGCGCCAGGGGAAGGTGGCCGAACCTGCGAAGAACTCCTGAAACTGCGGCGCGTCGCGCTCATCTCCGCGCGGCGAGATCACCAGCCGCCGGCGCATTGCCCGCTCGAGCACCTCGGGCGCGACGTCGACGCGGCCGGGCCGGGCAACGATCTCGGACGCGGTGCCGATATTGGCAGGTTCGCCCAGCCACCGGCCGGCGCGCCAGACGGCGCGCATGAGCCGCCCGGTCAGGTCAGCGTCGGCCTCGGCCCAGTCATGGCGCACGGCCAGCACCTTCTCGGGCGCGAAGCTCCAGATGGCCGAGGTGGGCAGGAGAAGCTCGCCCGCACCGGTCTCTACCGCGATGGACCCCCATGGCTCGCCGACGCAGAAGGCGTCGATCTCGCCCGCGGCCATGGCCTCGGCCATGAGCGGCGGCGGAACGGTGCGGATGTCGAGCGCGGAGAGCCTCGGCATGCCGACCGAGTCCAGCCAGTACCAGAGCAGTTCCGTGTGCATCGAGAAGGGGAAGGGCACGCCGATCCGCAGCCGTCCCTCGGTCGCGCGTGCCAGAGCCTGGCCGGCAGCGACGGCATCGGCGAAGTCGAAGTCATGGCCCGTCTCGCGCATGCGGGTGGCAAGCACCGGCGAGACGCCGATCACCGACCCTCCCACCGACAGCACCTGCAGAGCGTCGACCCCCAGCGATACGCCGCCCAGCCCCAGTGCCATCGCTACCGGCACCGGCGCCAGCATGTGCGCGGCCTCGATCTGGCCGAAGACCAGCCGGTCGCGCAGCGCCGACCACGAGGGCGCGTCCTCGAGCCGGAGGTCCAACCCCTCCTCCTCGGCAAAACCCAACTCTCGGGCGACGATCAAGGGTGCCGCATCGAGGAGCGGGATGAAGCCCGCGGTAATCGTGGAGAGCTTCATTTCAGCAGGTCCGCCGTCATGACGAGGGCCTGCGCCACCTCGGCAATGCGCTTCTTCTGGTCCATCGCGGTGCGGCGCAGCAGGGCATAGGCTTCGTCCTCGCCGATCCCGCGCATCCGCATGAGGAAACCCTTGGCGCGGTCGATCACCTTGCGCTCCTCCAGCGCGGCGCGCGTGGCTTCGAGTTCGGTGCGCATGCGGTGAAACATCTGGAAGCGCGCTATGGCTGCGTCGAGGATCGGCCGGATGCGGTCGGCGCGCAGGCCGTCCACGACGTAGGTGGAGACACCTGCCTCGATGGCAGCCCGCGTCAGCGCGGGATCGGAGCGGTCCACGAACATCGCCACCGGACGGTCAAGCGGCCCCGAGGCGAGCGTCAGCTCCTCCATCACGTCGCGCGACGGGTCGGCGAGGTCGATCAGCACGAGGTCCGGCTTGCGCTCGGCGATACGCCGGGCAAGGCTCGTTTCGTCGCCGATCACGAAGATGTCGAAGTCTCCCGCCTGCCGCAGGGCATCGACGATAAGGAGCGCGCGCTCGCGGTCGCGCTCGACGATGACGATGGAGAGCGTCTGCATGTTCCCGCCCGATTTCCGGTCAGAAATGACAGATCCGGAGCGGCGGCGTGACGGTTGGGAACACGGGCGGGCGGATCCGGGACAAGGATGCGCATTACGCAGGCAACGGAAGCCACGATGCTCGAATGGCGGGCAATGTGCAGAGCGGTGGCCGCTCAGGCCCTGCGATAGGTCGCCCCCACCAGACGGACCTTCGAGTAGAAGCCGAGTTCCGGATCGACCTCGTCGCCGAGTTCGAGAGTGCCTCGGGCGACGATGGGCACGTTGAAGGGAACCACGTCCACCACCCGCTTGGCGCGCACGGCGAGAATGTCGTCGGGCCAGGGCATGCCCGGCTCGCAGAAGGGGCAGACGGCCATCGGGCGATTGGTCAGGACGAAGAAGGTGGACTCGGCCTTCAGCGGCGGCGCCATGTATCCCCACACGGCGATTTCCGCACCTTCGGCGGCCAGCGCCCTGGGCGAGAAGCTGAGGTCCTTGTTGTAGAGCTCGCGCAGCCGGATCGCCTCGGTTTCGGCAGCCGCGGGAAGGCCGCGCGCGAGGACCAGCGCAGGCGGAAGGGTGAGGAGGGTGCGGCGATTCATCCGGAACTTTCCGTCGTCAGGGCAAGGCGGCCCCGGCGGATGGCCGGGGCCGGCAGGGTCAGGCGCGTGTCACTCTGCGTTCACGGCGTGGTTCATGACGTGGAAGATCACGTTCTGCTCGATCACGCCGCCGAAGAGATGTGCCCAGGGCCCGCGCGCGAAGACCGCCACGTCTTCCCCCGAGTGGGTCTCGGACGACAGGGGGATCAGTGCCTGCTGGACATAGTCCGGGTCGGTGGCCTGCTCTTCCGTGGCCTTCGGGCGGGTTCCGAAGAACGAGCCGTCGGCCTGTTCCGTCAGCACCGAGGACGCGCCGTTCAGATAGCCGATCACCGTGTAGGGCTTGCCGTCGTCGGCGAGGTTCGGCGTTCCGGCGTGTTCCACGCCCTTCTCGTTCTCTTCCATGCAGAGCCCGAGAATGTTCGATCCGCGTCCGCAATAGCCGTTGAAGGCGATGGCATGCTCGTGGTCGGCGGTCACGATGATGAGCGTGTCGTTCGGATCCGTCAGTTCCATCGCCTTGGCGATCGCGTCGGCGAAGGCCTTGCCGTCGGTCAGCATGCGATAGGCGTTGGTCTCGTGGTTGGCGTGGTCCACGCGGCCGGCTTCGATGCTGAGGTAGAAGCCGTTCTCGTTCTGTGAGAGCGCATTGATCGTGGCCTCGGTCATCTCGGCCAGCGAGGGCTCTCCGGTGCGGTCGGCCTCGTATTTCATGTGGCTCGATTCAAAGAGGCCCAGCACAGGCGCATTGCCGCCCATCGAGAGAGCCGCGAAGTCCTGATCGCCAAAGACGACCTGCGCCCCCATGGCAGTGGCCTCGTCCACGAGGTTGCGCCCGTCGGTACGCTTGCCCGGCTTGCCCTCGGTATCGGTCACCTCCGCGGGAAGGAAGTGGGCGCGTCCCCCGCCGAGCGCCACGTCAATGACGCCGGCCTTCATCTGGTCGAGCAGCTGGCTTGCGATGTCCTTCTGCTCGCATCCCTCGGGGATCAGCGAGTTGTCCTCCCAGTCGCGGTTGACGCTGCGGGCGTAGACGGCGGCGGGCGTGGCGTGGGTGATCCGCGCGGTCGAGATCACGCCGACGGACTTGCCCATCCCGGATACAATCTCGGCGAAGGTGCGGGTGCCGGCGGTGGCGCCGGCGGCGCAGTCGTCCACGGCCACGCTGTCGAGGATGTTGATCATCCCGTTCTTGCCCTTCACGCCCGAGTTCATCGCCATGGCGGTCGGGGCCGAGTCAGGGGTCTGGCCGTTGGAGGAATAGGTCTTGACCAGCGCGACGTTGGGGAAGGTCTCCTGCGGCTGGACATAGTCGTCGCCGAGCCCGCCGGCCTGCTGGCCGGAGAAGAGACGGATGGCGTAATTGGTGCCGACGCCGTTGCCGTCGGCGGTGAAGAGAATCACGTTCTTCGCGCGCGAGGTGATCGGCTGCACCGCAAGACGTGCCTCGATCGTGGCCTGTCCGGCCGTGAACCAGTCGGACCCGGCCTGCGGAAGATCCTGCGCGGCCGAGGCCGCGGCGAAGGCGAGGCAGGCGGCAGTGGACATGAGGAGGTGTTTCATCGGCATTTCCCTGTCTGCGTCCTTGGGGACATCGCCCCTTCGCTACCGCCTCCGCGAAACAGATTTGCAACAGCGGGACGCTTCCGTCCGCAGGACCGGGCGGACATCCTTCCGAGTATGTCGTTATATCATAACATCAAGCGGTGGCGCTGCTCTTCCGTCCACTCCACCCGACAAGATCCTGTTACATTCCGCCGCTTGACTGCGCGCGGGTCGCGGCTTCCGGGCGTTCGTCGATCCCTGAGACACTGCGGAGACGCCATGCGCCGACCCCCGACCCAGCCGTCCCGCACGTCCGGCGATGCGGGATCCGTTCCGGATCTGCGGGTGAAAGACCTCGTCATCTCCGGGACAGACGGGCGCGTCCTGCTCGCGGTTCCCGATCTCGAAGTGCCGGCGGGCAGCGCGGTCGCGATTCGCGGGCCGTCGGGGGCGGGCAAGTCCACCCTTCTCCACGCGCTCTCGGGGCTCATGCCGGTGACGCGCGGCCGCATCCTCTGGGGCGGGCTCGATATCGCGGCGCTGAGCGACGAGGGCCGCGCCGCCTTCCGGAGGGAGCGGATCGGCTTCGTCTTCCAGGAGCACCTGCTGTTCGAGGAACTGCCGGCGGCGCAGAATGCCTCGCTCGCCGCGATGTATGCGCCGCGCGCCGCCCGTGCGGCGCTCCGCGCACGTGGGGCGGAGAAGCTGCGCTCGCTCGGCCTCGACCCGGATGCGATACGCGCTTCGGGCAGCTATTCCGGCGGCGAGCGGCAACGCATCGCGGTGGCCCGGGCGCTGGCTGGCGATCCGGCGGTGCTGCTCGCCGACGAGCCGACGGCCAGCCTTGACCGCGGCAATGCCGACCGGCTGGCCGCGGACCTGATCCGGCTCTCGCGGGAGGAGGGCCGGACGCTGATCGCGGTGAGCCACGATCCTGCGTTCCACGCCGCGGCCGACCGCGTGATCGACCTCGCCGACGGCCGCCTCGGCGCCGGGGGGCGGGCATGAGCGAGCTTTGGCGTCAAGTGCCGGCACTGGCGCAGGATGTGGTCCTGCTGCTGGCGCTACTCGCGCCGACAGCGCTCATCGGCCTCGTGGTGCTGCGAGGGTTCGCGCTTGCGCCGCTGCTCGGCGGCCTGCTGCGCCGCCAGACCGCGATCAGCGCGGTCTTCGCGGCGCTGATCGCGGTCTCCGTGGGTCTGGGTGTCGGGCTCATCGCGCAGGAACGCGGGCTGCGTCAGGGTACGGCGCGGGCGGCGGATCGGTTCGACCTCGTGATCGCGGCACCGGGCAGCGAGATCACGGCCATGCTGGCGGCGGTCTATCTGCAGCCATCGGACATGGCGCTGGTGGACGGAGAGACCTACGACCGGATCGCGGGCCACCCGGGCGTGCGTCTGGTGGCCCCGATCGGCTTCGGCGACAGCTGGAACGGGGCGCCGGTTGTCGGCACGACCTCGGATTTTGTCCGGCATCTGTCGGGAGGGCTGGACGAGGGGCGGATGTTCTCGACCGAAGGCGAGGCCGTGGCGGGCGCGCGCCTGCCCATCGCGATCGGCGACCGGTTCGAGCCGGCCCACGGAACCGGCCACGGAGCCGAGGAGGGCGCGCATGAGGAGGCGGCTTACGAGGTGGTCGGGCGGATGCCGCTGACAGGCACGCCCTGGGACCGAGCGCTTCTGGTGCCGATTGAATCGGTCTGGTCGGTCCATGGGCTCGCCAACGGCCACGGCGACGACTGGACCGGCGCGGTCGGCCCGCCCTTCGACCCCTCGCGATTTCCCGGCACGCCAGCGGTGATGGTGCGTGCGCAATCGCTCGGTGCCACATACGGGCTTCGGGCCGAGTTTACCGACGACCGCACCATGGCCTTCTTTCCCGGCACGGTGCTCGCGCGGCTGCACGCGCTGATGGGGGACATCCGGCAGGCGATGTCCGTCCTTGCGGTGATCACGCAGGTCCTTGTCACCGCGGGCGTTCTCGCTGGCCTGATGATGCTGACGCGGCTGATCGCGCGGAGGCTCGCGCTCCTGCGGGCGCTGGGAGCGCCGCGCCGCTTCGTCTTCGCCCTGACCTGGAGCTTCGCGGTGACGCTGATCCTGGCGGGTGCGGCCGGGGGCCTCATCCTCGGGATCGGTGCGACGGCCGCGATCTCTGCGGCCATCACCGCAAGGACGGACATCCTGGTGCGGGCGAGCCTCGGCTGGCCCGAACTGCATCTCGTGGCGGGCTTCGTCAGCCTCACGGCGCTGCTGGCGCTGGTCCCTGCCTACCTGACCATGAACCGTCCCGTGATCGCCGACCTGAGAGGCTGATCCGAAAGGAGTCCCCGTCGCCCTGCTGCTTGCCGCACGCGGCGGCGCGGCGGCACTGCCACGCCGGTCACGCGCATCAGAAAGGGGACAAGCATCGCCGCATTCTGCAACGAGCGGCGGCGGTGCTCACGTCACGCTTCAGGCCGCGCTCGGGGCGACCGCCATCGAGGCGGCGGGAACGGCTGTCGTCCTCGTGCCCAGTGGGCTCTCGCTGTTTTTGCGGCTCGGGATGCGGGCACATTGCGCCTTCGCGTCCGTCCCTTGAGACGGCCGCCGCGGGTCCATCGGCGATTTGCGTCCATGAGCTGGATCTTTGGCAGAAACAGTTAGGCAGTTGTCGCGTTTCATCGCCTGTCTGTCACATGAGCGGCGATGAGGATGAGCACAGCCAGCTGGCCCGCGGCCGGAAACGCGACCGCCGCACGAATCCGCGACCATGACTGGTCCCGAACCGCTCTTGGGGCGGCTGACGGCTGGTCGCCGCGTCTCAAGGCGCAGATCGAGCTGGTGGCTGACGCCGTCCATCCGATGTATCTGGCGCTCTGCGACGACCTCATCTTCATCTACAACGATGCCTACGGCCGCTTCCTCGCCGACCGGCATCCCGCCGCCTTCGGCCAGCCCATGCGCGAGGCCTTCCCGGAGCTGTGGCCCGATCTCGGGCCGCTTTGCAGCGAGGTGATGTCCGGCCGGCCGCAACTGCTCGAGAACGTCCGCTTCCCGATGCCCTGGCGGATCGAGCAGCCGTTCGGCTGGTTCACCTTTACCCTGATGCCCGTCCGCGACGAGGCGGGTGTGGTCGCCGGCTTCCTCGCCTCGACGATGGAGACGACCGAGACATTCCGCCTGCGTGACGCGCTGCTCGAGCGCCAGAGGCGACGCGAGTTCCTCGTGAAGATGAGCGACGCGCTGCGTCCGCTGGCCGATGCCGACGAGGCGTGTTCGGTTGCCTGCCGTCTCCTCGGCCAGTTTCTCGGCGCCTCGCGGGTCTACTATCTGGAGTATGATGCGGCCGACGATTGCGGCATCGTGATCAACGATTACCGCGAACAGGGCCTGAGCAGCCTCGTCGGGCGCCATCCGATGGACGCCTTCCGCTCGACCTACCGGCGGATCTTCAGCGGCGAGACCTGGGTCGTGACCGATGTCGGCGAAAGCGCCGTTTCGCCCGAGGAGCGAAGCTATCTCTCGCAGCAGGGCGTGAGTGCCTGGGTGGACGTGCCGCTGGTGAAGGATGGCAGCCTCGATGCCGCGCTTTGCGTCGTGCAGGCCGTGCCGCGGGACTGGGCGGACGGCGAGACCGCGGTGATCGAGGAGACGGCCGAGAGGCTGTGGCATGCGATCCGGCGTGCGCGGGCCGAGGCAGCATTGCGCGAAAGCGAATGGCGCTTCCATCAGTTCGCCGACAACACCGGCGACACGCTCTGGATCCTGAACACGGGCACCGGCCGCCTCGAGTTCCTGAACCCGGCATTCGAGACCATGTGGGGGGAAGGCCGGGACCGCGTCATGAGCGACATCGGCCGGTGGGCCGAGCTGCTGCATCCCGAGGACCGGGAATCCGCGGCGCAGGGCATGTCGCACCCGCTTGCCGGAGAGATCTTCCAGCAGACCTACCGCATCGTCCGCCCCGGTGACGGCGCGGTCCGCTACATCCGGGACACGGGCTTTCCGATGCCCGATCTTCGGGGGCGTGTGGCAAGGGTCGGCGGCATCGCGCAGGACGTGACCGAGCAGATGCGCGCCGAGGAGGCGCTCCGCGAGAGCGAGGAGCGGTTGCGCAGCGCCATCGAGGTCGGCGGGCTGGGCCTCTGGGACTGGAACATGGTGACGGACGAGGTGCACTGGTCCGACGAGCACTACCGCATGCTCGGCCATGCCGTGGGCTCGGTGACGCCCGCCTATGCCGTCTGGGCCGAGTGTCTGCATCCCGACGACCGCGCCGTTGCCGAGGCGGCGGTGCTCGAGGCGCGCGCGTCCGGACAGGTCTACGAACACGAGTTCCGGGTCGTCCACGCGGACGGCACGGTGCGCTGGCTCTCGGCCCGAGGTCGGTTCTTCTACGACGAGGCCGGGCGGGCGCGGCGGATGGTGGGCGCGGTCGCGGACATGACCGAACGCCGCGAGATGGAGGAGCACCAGCGGGTCCTGATCGCCGAGCTGCAGCACCGCACCATGAACCTGATGGGGGTGGTCAGCTCGCTGGCTGACAAGACGGCGCGGAACTGCTCGGACATTGTGGAATTCCGGCTGAAGTTCCGCAATCGCATGCAGGCACTGGCGCGGGCGCAGCGCCTGCTCTCCCGGATGGACGAGCACGCCCGGGTGTCCTTCGACGAACTGATCCGCGCCGAGATCCTCGCGGTGGAGGATGGGCAGGCCGACCGGGTGACGCTCGAAGGGCCAGCGGGAATTTCGCTGCGATCCTCGACCGTGCAGACGCTCGCCATCGCCCTGCACGAACTCGCGGCCAACGCGGTCACGTTCGGGGCACTCGGCCAGCCGAAAGGGCATCTCTCCATCCGCTGGAGCTTCCAGCCGGCGCAGGAGGGAGGCGAACCGTGGTTGCACATCGACTGGAGCGAGAGCGGCGTGACCATGCCGCCCGAAGCCGCCGCCGACTGCCCGACGGGGCAGGGGCGCGAGCTGATCGAACATGCGCTGCCCTTCCAGCTGAGTGCCCGGACGAGCTTCGGGTTCGGCCCCGACGGCGTCCGCTGCACGATCTCGATCCCGGTCTCCGGCAGGACGGACGGACTGCCGGGGGCGGATCCGGCATGAGAGCTGCGGGTGGATGGGTTACTCCCAGCCCTGCGCCCCGAGAAGCGGCACGAACCTCACCGCACCCAGATCCTCGGTCGTGAAATCCACCGGTCCTGTGCGGATGATCCGCAGCAGGCGCTGCTCGCGCCGCGCGGGACCCACCGGCATGACGAGGCGTCCCCACGGCGCGAGTTGGTCGAAGAGCGCCTGAGGCACCGAGGGGCCGCCCGCGGCCACCAGGATCGCATCGAAGGGTGCAGCCTCGGGCAGGCCGAGCGTGCCGTCGCCCTCGTGGACCGAGACATTGTCATAGCCGAGCCGGGCCAGTCTCTCGGCTGCCGGACCGGCCAGCGCGGCCAGACGCTCAATGCCCATGACTTCGGCTGCGAGCAGTCCCAGCACGGCCGCCGCATAGCCCGAGCCGGTGCCGACTTCGAGCACGCGGTCGGTGGGGCCGATCCGGGCGGCCTCGGCCATGCGGGCGACGATCCAGGGCTGCGAGACCGTCTGCCCCCCGATGATCGGCACGGGCGTATCCTCATAGGCCACGGCCCGCCGGGCCTCGTCCACGAACTCCTCGCGCGGAACTCGGCCCATCGCCTCGAGCACGCGCCTGTCCACGATACCGCGGGCGCGAAGCTGGCAGTCGACCATCCGCCGACGCGCAATGTCCATGTCGCTCATCTGGCATCCTTCCTTCTGCGCAGTCCGCCGCCAGTCGGGTCAGCATGAACGGAAAGCTGCTGCCCCGCATTGACGGAATGTGCAGGGGAGGGCGGCCCGGGGCAGGTCGCAGCTTCCGCAAGGGAACCAGGAAGCGCGGCGGAGGTTCTTCGACGCAGCGCGGCCGAGACCGGGCGCGCCGGTCGCGTTCCGGCGGGCGGCCTCGACTGTCCTGCCTGGGGCCGTTGTCTCCGCTTTCGACGGAAGGGATCTGCAGATGGAACCGACGATCTACCTCAACTTCGACGGCTGCTGCCTTGAGGCCATGCGCTTCTACGCCGAGACGCTTGGCGGCGAGATCAAGGGCGTGTTCCGCAACGGCGACGCGCCCGATGCCGAGAGCCGCATGCCCGGAGGGGACGATCTGGTCATGAACATGAGCATGACGCTTGGCAGCGCCACAGTCATGGCCTCGGACGCCCCGGAGGAATGGTACAGCAAGCCGCAGGGCTTCGCCGTCTCGATCTCGCCCGCTTCGGAAGCCGAGTTCGACCGCATCTACTCGGCCTTGTCGGCCGAGGCGCAGCGCGTGACGATGCCGCCCGCCGAAACCTACTGGGCCGACCGCTTCGCCATGTTCACCGACCGCTTCGGCACGCCCTGGATGCTGAACTACACCGGGTCGAAGACCGTGGCGTAACGGGCATGGCCCGAGGAACGACTGCGACCACATGCAGGACAGGAGACGGAAGATGACAATCCCGAAGAACACGGTCTGCCTGTGGTTCGAGAAGGACGCCGAGGAGGCCGCCCGCTTCTATGCCGGGATCTTCCCCGACAGCTCGGTCGGCGAGATCCATCGCGCGCCCGCCGACTATCCCTCGGGCAAGGCGGGAGACGTGCTGACCGTGGACTTCACGGTCGCAGGCATCCCCTGTCTCGGGCTGAACGGCGGGCCTGCCTTCCGCCAGAGCGAGGCCTTCTCGTTCCAGATCGCGACCGACGACCAGGAGGAGACCGACCGCTACTGGAACGCCATCGTCGGCAATGGCGGCCAGGAAAGCGCCTGCGGCTGGTGCAAGGACCGATGGGGCATCTCGTGGCAGATCACGCCGCGCACGCTGATCGAGGCGATGGCGGCGGGCGGCGACGAGGCCAGACGCGCCTTCGAGGCGATGATGACCATGGGTAGGATCGATGTCGGGGCCATCGACGCCGCTCGCCGCGGATGAGGCGGTCCGCTAACCGGAAGGTCCGGCCGTGGTGGCGGAAGAACCGTCACCCGTTTTCGCCGATTTGGACCCGCCCAGCATCCGCACCTCGCGCTGCGGGAAGGGAATGGTGATGCCATTCGCCTGGAAGGCATCCCAAAGGGCGAGGAAGACATTGCCGCGGATGTTGGTGAGCCCGCCGGTCGCATCGGCGATCCAGAAGCGCAGGATGTAGTCGATGCTTGACTCTCCGAAGCCGGTGATGTGGCACACCGGAGCGCGCGTCACCAGCACCCTGTCGACGCCCTTGGCGGCCTCGATCGCAATGCGTCGGACGTCGTGCGGGTTGTCGCCGTAGGACGTTCCGAAATGGATGTCGAGCCGGACATAGTCGTCGGAATGGGTCCAGTTCACCACCTGGTTCGTGATCATGTCCTCGTTCGGGATCAGGAACTCGCGTCCGTCGCGGGTGGTGATCGAGACGTAACGCGCCCCCAGTGCGTTGATCCAGCCGAAGGTCTCGCCGAGGCTGATCACGTCGCCGGGCTTGATCGACTTGTCGAGCAGGATGATGACACCCGACACCAGATTCGAGACCACCTTCTGCAGCCCGAAGCCGAGCCCGAGGCCGATGGCGCCCGAGAGGAAGGCGAGGCCGGTGAGGTCGACTCCGACCGCACGCAGGCCGACGACGAAGGCCGCGCCGTAGAGGCTGACCTGCAGCAGCTTCACGATCAGCACGCGCATCGAGGGCGAGATCTGGTCGTTGACCGCCACCCGCGCCGACGTGATCCGGGTGAGAAATCGCGCCAGCACGAGGAAGAGGCCCACGAAGACGACCGCCTGCACCAGCGTCCATGTCGAGACGCGCAGCGTGCCGAACATCACGGCGTGCCGGTCGAGCAGGTCGGCCACGTCTGCATCGAGGTTCAGGATCCGCAGCGTGACCCAGATCCAGGCGCCGTATCTGACGGCCGAGCGCAGCAGCGGGTTCGCGATCAGGCGTGTCGAGAAGACGACGATCAGCCAGGCGAGCGCCAGCGACGCCACGGCCGCGACGAGGTAGGAGCGGCTCGGCCACGTGACGCTGCGCATGATCCAGACCGTCGCTTGTGTGAGGATCACGAAGAAGATCCCCCGCAGCCTCCGGTGAACGACCACCATGAGGCGCATGCGCCAGAGCGCCCAGCCCTCGCGGCTGCGCATCCAGGCATGAAGCCGCGGGGCTGCCCAGGCAGCCATCAGATGCGCCACCAGCGCCAGCGCCAGCACGATGGCGATCTGATACAGGTTCCAGGGCCGGAGCAGGCTCGCAATGAAGAGCTCCAGATCCCGGATCAGGCCGTCGAGCATCTCTGCCAGGTCAGTCACCCGCTACCCTCCCTCGACCCCAAGCGCATCAGGGCTACCCGAGTTCCGCAGCGGGACAGACCGCGCCGCCCGATCTACAAGTCGGCGAGGGCTCGGCAGGCCTGAACGCACGGGCCCCGCGAGCCGTCGGGACCGCCGGCTCTTGCGGGCACCGCGCGGCCGGCCCGTGGAAACGCTCGCGCGGGACGGATCATGCCGGAGCGGCGAAGGTCAGGAGGGAGCCCAGGCGCGCGATGGCAAGGGGGGCAATTCCCGGGTCCAGCCGGAAGTCGTCCCATCAGGATCTGCAACGCCTGCTCCGTCACTGCTAAAATTGGCCGGGAGGACAGTTTGCGCACTAGCATGACATCGGCCATGACCGTATCTGGTTGAAGTTCCACTTGCCGGTCAGCGATCCCATGCCCTCTGCCACCGATTCCGATGGCCGTCCTCCGTCGCAGGATGACGGCAAGCCCGCGGAAGCGGCGCACGACATGTTGCTCGGGCGTCGACGGTCCGGCTGCACGCGACCCGTGCGGGACCCTGCCACCCGTGACCTGTGGCTCGAGACGCTGCTGGCCGAGGTGCAGGCGCTCGCCACGGCAGGCCACTACATCGCCCTGCACATCAGGGCTCTTCAGCCGCAGTGGGTGTCCATCACCTATCCTCAGGCCTGGACAGACTTCTACCTCGAGAGGTCCCTCGCCATCGCCGACCCTTCCGTTACCTGGGCGCTCCACAGTCGTGGCGTGCGCCGCTGGAGCGAATTCACCGATGATCCGATGGGCGTCATGGCGGGTGCAGCCAGCCACGGGCTGAAGTTTGGTGCCGTCTTCTCGGTGGGACCGGGGCCCAACCCGAGCATCTGCGGCCTGGGCCGCCATGACCGCGAGTTCTCCGAGGCCGAACTCGGCCAGCTGATCGCGATCATCTCGGAAATGCATGCGCTGCTGGACGAAAGCGGGCCGACCCTGACAACGAAGCAGGTCGACGCGCTGCGTCTCATCGAACAGGGGTGCCGCCAGCAAGAGGCGGCCACGCGCCTCGGCATCAGCCTGATGGCCTGCAAGATCCGGCTGAACGGCGCCCGCCGCGCTCTCGGGGCCAAGACCACGACGGAGGCCGTGGCCAAGGCCTGCTCGGCGGGTTTGCTCTGAGAAGCCCAAGCCCGTATCGGCGAGGCCGGGCGGCCTGATGCTGCGATCACGTCTCCCGGGCATTTGTGCAGCGTCCTCCGCGCGCCGGGCGGCATCCGCACCCTTGAGCGCCGGACTCGTTCAGCTGTGCGATCCTGCAGAAGGAGGCTCGCGTTTTTACTCCGTGCCCAGTGGTCACGCGGTCATCCCGTCTCGCGGCTCACCATCTTCCAGAGCTCCGGATAGTCGGTCACGGTCCCGAAATCATCGACGAGCAGCGTCGCGCCGTAGTCGTGCAGCGGAGACTCGTAGGCGTATCTGCCCCTTGCGACATGACGATAGGTCTGGACCAGCGGCTTGACTGTCCAGTCGCCATCGTCGAGCCAGACTGCGACCGACCGGGCGCCCGAGCCCTCAGGCAGGCGCAACCGCCGGATGGCAGTCGTGTTCGTTGCGGGCGTGAAGCCGAGGTCGATGTCCTGCAAGCCGTCAAGGCTCCGGTCGATGTGGCCGTTGACGCGCCAAAGGCCATCGTCGGCCCGCCACAGGTCCAGACGGAAGGGCCGCGACCCGATCCATCCCGAGACGGCCGCGCCGCGACTTGCCCATTCCGGGTCGCACATGACGTGGTAGGAGAGCATCGCAGCCCTGTCGGCATGAGTGAAGACGGCGGTGCCGTCGATCATCCAGCCCTCCGGGGTTTCCCGATAGCGACAGGCATCGTGCCCTTCCTGACTCAGTCGGCGCCAGAGGATGGTATGCATGGGGTCCCGACGCTCCTTGCCCTGCGCCGGAGGCGCAGTAGTCACACAGGCACTCTGACCTTTCCTCCGGCGGCAAGCAGGCCGCTGAAGGTTGCGAGCCATTTGATGCATCGACGGCGCGGTTGCCCTCGATGATATTCCTGCATGCCTCTGTCGGTTCCGAACGGCTGGATCATACCGGCCAATTCTGGCTCCGGCTGCCGTCATCGTCGCAGGCGGCCATCCCGTCCCCGGCACGTCATCCGCTGCCGGATGCCTGGGGCAGAGCTGCCCGGCACCGAGGGCCGACTTCAGGCGCAGGCCGCAGTCGGACGAAAAGGCGCGGCAGGAAAGCACCGGAAACGGCAGACTGCGGCGCTACCTGAGGAACATGAAGATCGGGACCTTCAATGTGAACGGTGTGAACGGCCGCCTTCCGGTTCTGCTGCGCTGGCTCGACGAGGCGCAGCCGGACGTCGTCTGCCTGCAGGAGTTGAAGGCCCCGGACGAGCGTTTTCCCGCTGCGGCCCTCGATCAGGCGGGCTATGGCGCCGTCTGGCATGGGCAGAAGAGCTGGAACGGCGTGGCCATCCTCGCCCGCGGGGCCGAACCGGTCGAGACGCGGCGCGGACTTCCCGGCGTCGAGGACGGGCAGAGTCGATACATCGAGGCCGCCGTCGGGGGCCTTCTCGTAGGCTGCCTCTACCTGCCGAACGGAAACCCGGCACCCGGTCCGAAATTCGACGCCAAGCTTGAGTGGTTCTCGCGCCTTCTCGATCATGCCGGCGATCTGCTGCGCCACGAGGTGCCGGTCGTTCTGTGCGGAGACTTCAACGTGATGCCGACGGAGCTCGACGTCTACCGGCCTGACCGCTGGCGCAAGGATGCCCTCTTCCGGCCCGAGGTGCGCGACGCCTTTGCCCGTCTCCTCGCACAGGGATGGACCGACGCCGTCCGGCATCTGCACCCCGGCGACAGGATCTATACGTTCTGGGACTATCTGCGGAACGCGTGGGAGCGGGACGCCGGCCTGCGCCTCGATCACCTGCTGCTGAGCCCCATGATCGTGCCGCAGCTGAAGGCAGCGGATGTCGACCGGCATGTGCGTGGCTGGGAGAAGGCAAGTGACCATGCTCCCGCCTGGATCGAACTTGCGACGGAGGAACCGCGCGAACGGCGCGCGCCGTCCGGCAGGAGGAAGGCGGGATGACCCTGCGGCGGTTTCTTGTGGCGTTTCCGCTTCTGCTGCTGGTCGGCGCCGCCGTGGCGATGGCTGTCCTCCTCGTGCCGCGCGAGAACCCGCAGCCGCTGCCCGCTTCCCTGATCCCCTTCGACAGCGAGGCGGGGCAGGCGCTTCTGGCGGAGGCCGAGGCCACGGCCGATCTTGACGACCTGTCCGCGAGCTTCCGGCCTCAGCGGCTGACGAGCTTCTGCGGGGTGGCGAGCAGCGTGGCCGTGCTGAATGCGCTCGGCCAGACAGTGACACAGCGCGGGTTCTTCGACGGGCGGACCGGGCAGGTTCGTTCGCGATGGCGGGTGGTGTTCGGCGGGATGCCGCTCGACGCGCTGGGCGGGCTGCTGGTCGCCCGTGGTGCCAGCGTCGAGGTGCGGCACGCGGACGGGCTGGGGGCCGCGGAGTTTCGCGCCGCCCTCCGGCGAAACCTCTCGACGGAGGGCGACTACCTGATCGTGAACTACCTGCGGGAGGTGCTGGGGCAGGGTGCGTCCGGGCATATTTCACCGCTGGCCGCCTATGATGCGGAAAGCGACCGCGTCCTTGTGCTCGACACCGCTGCGCACCGCTTTCCCTGGACATGGGTGCCGTTGCCCGATCTCCTAGCCGCCATGGCGACCACGGATGGAGAAAGCGGCCTGCCGCGCGGCTATGTCGAGGTGCGGGCCGGCCCCTGAGGGCACGCCGCCGGAATGCCCTATCCCCGCCGTTCTTCCCGAGGGCGGTGCTTCAGCGGCGTCACATTCCGCGACTTCGCTTCTGCGGCGCGTCGCCGGGCAAGAAGCCCGCAATCTCTTCGTCTCATGGGCGGCTCCTCCCTTGATCCGCATCGCCATCCGACCTATCCGGGTAATCAGTCCGACCGGTTGTCTGAATTCGATGAGGAAAGCCATGCACCTGAGCAGACGCACGATCATGAAGCTGGGCGGCGCGGCAGCCCTTGCGACCACCTTTCCGCGGCTGGCCTCCGCGGCCTTCGCGCCCACCCCTTCCGGCTGGCGCAGGTTCCGGCTTGTGACCCGTGTCGAGATCGCGCGGAACGGCGCCGAGACGCAGGTCTGGATCCCGATCCCCGCCGTCACCGAAGCGGAGTGGATGCGGGCAGGCGACAGCACGTGGAGCACGAACGCTGCGGAAGCTGCCATCAAGGCGGACGGGACGGGCGCGCAGTTCGTCCACGCTGTCTGGCCGGCCGGATCCGGGCCCGCGGTGCTGGAGGTGACCTCTCTTGCTTCGGCGCAGGATCGCGCGGTGGACCTGACCGCCTCGGGTGAGGCACGGCCGCTTTCGGAGGCCGAACGGCGGCAGTTCACCTCCGCGACCGAGCTGATCCCGACGGACGGGATCGTCCGCGACACGGCCCAGCAGATCGTTGCCGGAGCCGAGGACGACATCGAGAAGGCCCGGCGCATCTACGACTGGGTCGTCGACAGCACCGAGCGCAATCCGGAGACGCGGGGCTGCGGGCTCGGGGACATCGCCTCGATGCTCAAGACGGGCGATCTCACCGGAAAATGCGCGGATCTGAACACTCTCTATGTGGGGCTTGCGCGCGCTTCCGGCCTGCCGGCGCGCGACGTCTACGGTCTGCGGGTGGCTCCGTCGGCCTTCGGATACAAGAGCCTGGGGGCCGGCTCGTCCAATGTGACCAAGGCCCAGCACTGCCGGGCCGAGGTGTATCTCGATGGCCTCGGATGGGTCCCCGTCGATCCGGCCGATGTGCGCAAGGTCGTGCTCGAAGAGCCGCCGAAGACGCTGACGCTTCAGGACGACGCGGTCCGGGACGTGCGCCGCGCGCTTTTCGGGTCCTGGGAAGGCAACTGGATCGCTTACAACTTCTCTCATGACGTGGCCCTGCCCGGCGCCACTGACGGTCCGCTGCCGTTCCTGATGTATCCCGCGGCCGAGGTCGGTGGCGTCCGTCTGGACGAGCTTGCGCCCGACGACTTCCGTTACTCCATCACGGCGGAAGAGCTGACCGGCTGAGCCCGCCCGGTTCGGGGCGGCCTTCTCGCGCGGCCAGGGTGGGATGGCCGCGTGGAACCGCTGAGTCCTCCGTTGCGGAGGTGCAGTGTGGACGTTGTCGGTAATGAACCGCCCCGTGAAGATCCGGGGCGGCACGCGATGCCATTAATCGTGAACCGCAGCGGGACCACTGGATGGCGCCCAATCGCGACTTCGCCGCTTCAACCGGCGGACGCTCAGACGTCGGATGACTGCGCAAGATCCTCGAGCCGCGCACGGAGCGCGGCGCGATCCACGCCGAGGTCGGTGAAGATCGTCCAGGCATGCACACCCTGCCAGTAGAACAGCTCCCATCCCGATACGATCTGCAGGCCCGCGCGTTCGGCTTCGATCAGGAACGGAGTGTCCACCGGCGTGTAGACCGCATCGAAGGCCCAGCCGGCGGCCGGCAAGGTGCTGGCCGCGATCGGTATGCCGCCCAGACCCACCATGCCGACAGGCGTCGCATTCACGATGCCGGTTGCGCCGCGGGCCGCTTCTTCCGCGCCGGGCGCCTGCTCGATCCGCAACGCCGGATAGAGGCCGCCCAGGTCTCGGGCGAGCGCCTCCGATTTCTGGGGAGAGACATCGAACAGCCGGATCGCCTCGGCCCCCAAGCGGGCGAGGCCGAAGGCGATGGCGCGGCCGACGCCACCCGTGCCGATCAGGGCCACCACGCCCGGCGCGCGCGTGCCACGGAGGCCTTCGTAGGCTGCCATGAAGCCGGTGTAATCCGTGTTGTGGGCCATTGGCCCGCTGTCGGTGAAGCGCACTGTGTTGACCGCGCCGATCGCCTGCAGCGCCGGTTCGGCGAACTTGACCAGCCTCAGAACGCGCTCCTTGTAGGGATAGGTGATGTTCAGCCCGCGGTAGCCCCGCTCGGCGCAACGGTGAAAGAGCGACTCGAAGTCGAGGCCTTCCACCTTCGGGACGAGGCGGTCATAGCGCACGGGGAGACCGGCCAGCTCTCCGGCGAGCCGGTGCAGGCGCGGGGCCGAGGAGGCAGCGATGTTGTCCCCGATCAGTCCGAGCCGGATCGGTTCTTCAGCGGTCAGCGGCATTGTCGTCCTTCCGGCGGCTTCCGGACAGCCGCGACATCAGCCAGCGCCATACCGGGGTCTGCGAGAGGAAGATGAGGATGACCGCGGCCAGGAGCACCGTCGACAGCGGGCTGTGGAACAGGCCGCCGAAGAACCGGCCCAGATCCTCGCGCTCCGAGATGATGGCGCGGCGCCAGTTGTCGTCGAGCAGCCGTGACAGGATCACGCCGAGGATTACCGGGCCGAGCGGATAGCCGTAGTGGCGCATGAAGTAGCCGAAGACGCCGAAGCCCAGCATCCAGTAGACGTCGGATACCGAGTTGTTGACGGCATAGGCGCCGACGATCGACAGCAGCATGATCAGCGGCACGAGAACCGGCCTCGGCATCTCGACGATGCGGGTGAAGAGCCGGACGCCGGTCAGGCCGAACAGCAGCATGAAGATGTTGGCCATGACCAGCGCTCCGACGATGAACCAGAACATGTCCGGATGGTCCACCATCAGCATCGGGCCGGGGTTGAGGCCATGGATGAACAGCGCGCCGATCATGATCGCCGTCACCGCATCGCCCGGAATGCCCAGCGTCATCATCGGGATGAAGGCGCCGCCGACCGCTGCGTTGTTGGCGGTCTCGGGGGCGACGAGGCCTTCGATCGCGCCCTCTCCGAAGGGCCGCTCGGGGTTCTTGGTGACGCGGCGGGCATGGTCGTAGGCCATGAGCGCCGCGATGTCGCCCCCGGTGCCGGGCAGGGCCCCGATCATCACGCCGATCGAGGAGGTCTGCATCGCCAGCGGCAGGTGCTTGCGGACCGTGCCGAGCGAGGGGAGGATGCGGGTGATCTTCTGCCGGATGGCCGGCGTGTCGAGATGGTGCAGTTGCAGCAGCGCCTCCGATACCCCGAAGAGCCCGATCATCACCGCGATGAAGGAGATGCCGCCCCGCAGGAAGGGCAGATCGAAGGTGAGCCGCTCGGTGAAGGTCAGCGGGTCCATCCCCACCGTGCCGATGGCGATCCCGAGCGCGCCGGCGAAGATCCCCTTGACGAGGCTGCCCTTGGACAGCGAGCCGACCAGCAGGACGCCGAGCACAGCGAGCAGCATGTAGTCCCGCGGCTGGAACCTCAGCGCGAAGTCCGAGACGAAGGGCGCGGCCAGCGCCAGAACGCCGATTCCGATGAAGCCGCCGAGGAAGGACATCACCGTGGTGATGCCGATGGCTGTGCCGGCTTCGCCCCGCTGTGCCATCGGGTAGCCGTCGAGGGCGGTGGCAATGGCGGACGGCGCCCCGGGGATGTTCAGAAGGATCGCGGTTCGCGATCCGCCGTAGACCCCGCCCATGTAGATGCCCGCCATCAGCGCCAGCGCCGGATGGACGTCCCAGGAAAAGGTGAAGCTGATGAGGATCGACACCGCCATCGTGACCGAAAGGCCGGGGATGGCCCCGACATAGATGCCCGCGAAGGTGCCGACGGCGACCAGCAGAAGCAGCTCGGGATGCAGGATGACGGTAAGAAAGGCGAGAAACGCGTCCATCAGGAGCTTCCGCCCCGCAGGAGGGTGCGGAGAACCTGAATCAGTTCCGCCTCGGGAAAGATGCCCGCCGGCATCAGCACCGTGAAGACGATGCGGAACACCAGCCAGATCGCCAGCAGGCTGCCGAACGACACCAGCAGCGTGAAGGTCCATCCGCGCCGGGACAGCAGCTTGATCGATGCGACGAGGAAGAGCGCCGAGGTCGGCACGAAGCCGAGCGGGCGCAGAAGGAGCGCGTAGGAGACCAGCAGCAGGACCAGAAGGCCCGCGACGGGCGGAAAGATGTCACGCCTGATCGTCTCGCCAGCCACCAGCGGCAGCCGGAAGGTCCGGATGAACACGATGAGTGCGGTGACGACCATGACCGCGGTCGCGGCCAGCGGCACCGCACCGGGGGCGGAGAGTGCCTCGAATCCGGAGATGCCATAGGCGCTCCACAGCAGGAACAGGCTTCCCCCAAGCAGGAAGAGCGCGAAAGCTGCCTCTCCCGGCCGGCGGCCGTTGTCGTAGCCTCCGGGCGAAGCGTCCGATGTGCCGTCGTGGTGCTCGTAATCCCCGTCCATTCTTCTTCCTTGCGCGATGGCTCGCCTGTCCTGTCAGACGGTCCTCGTAAGACGGGCGCCGGCCGGCTCGCGGCGGCGCCCTTGGACCTGCGGCTCGGGCAGGTCACCGGATTGCGGTCGTCAGGTCCGCGTCACTGGCCAGGACGTGAGATGCCGAATTCCTCGGGCGAGTGCTTGGCAAGGCCCGCATCCTGCAGGAGCCAGACGGTATTCGCCTGCCAGCCGGCAAGAAACTCTTCCGCCTCGGCGCCGCTCGTGCCCATCACCGTATAGCCCCGGTTGTCCATCAGCTCGACGAAATCTTCGGACTTGGCCGCCGCGCCATAGGCGTTCACGAGCTTCTCGACCACCGCGTCGGGCGTGCCCTTCTTGACGAAGACGCCAAAGAACGGCCCCCACGGCAGATAGCTGGTGTAGCCGTCGTTGAAGCTGGTCACCAGCGGCACATCGGGCAGGGCCTCGTGCGTCTCCACGTCGAAGATCGCCAGGGGTTTCAGCTTGCCGGCGCGGACGCCCTCGATCGCTGCGCCGAGCACGGCGGGCATGACGTCGATCGCGCCGCCCTGAAGCGCCGTAAGCGCCGGACCGTCGCCGTCGAAGGGCACCGAGATCACGTCGAGCTTGCCTTCGACGCTGTTCATCATCGCGGTGATGACGGAGGGCAGTCCGCCCGGCCCCGTCGCCCCCACCCGCAGCTCGCCGGGGTTCTCCTTGATGTAGGCCATCATGCCGGCATAGTCGTCGAACGGGGCCTCCTGATTGGCCACGAGGATCGCCGTGCCGCGGGCCAGAAGACCGATGGTGACGAAGTCGGAGTAGTCCTTGTCCCCGAGACCCATCACCTTGTAGAGCAGCGGATTTTCCGCGCCCATCAGCAGTGTGTAGCCGTCGGCTTCGGCATCGGCCACGTAGTTCAGCGCGATGGCGCCCACCCCGCCCGTCATGTTCTGCATGACGACGGTGCCGCCCAGTGTCTCCTCGGCATGGGGCGTGACGGAGCGCATGACCGTGTCGGTCGAACCGCCTGCGCCCCATTGGATGATCCCCTGGATTTCCTTTTCCGGATAGTCCTGCGCGAAGACGCAGGTGGCGGAGATCACCAGTGCGGACACCGCACCGAGGGCAAGTCTTTTCATGTCTTCCTCCCTTGTCGTGGCCCGGCGCTGCGCTCTGACGGTTCCAGCGGCCGGACCTGGCGCCCAAACTTGCGCGCCCGGTCGCCGTCGTCAAACGTCAAATTGCCCGTCATTGGCATTATGTTATTTCGCTGCTTCCCGTTGCCGCAGAAGGAGGACAGCCCCGGAAGCAGGCCGTCCGCAGGCGCGGAAGATGTCCGCGGGCGTCGGCCTCTCCGCCGCCGCTCCGGGCTTGACGGCAGCGTCTTCGTCGACCCCGCCGTTAAGGGTCCGTGCTGGAGGAGAGTTTCGGGGCCACGGCTGGCAGCGTCAGGACCCGGGCAGGCCGGCGGCGCTGGCCTCGGCCAGCACGAGCGACCGAAGCCGCTCGGCCAACGGCAGCATCGGCCGGCCCTTCAGCCGCAGCATGTAATAGGGAGAGACCCGGATGGCGCGGTCCACGCGCAGCGTCGCGAAGCGCGCGCCGACCGGCGCATGGGTCAGAAGCTGGACCACCTCCTCCGAAATCGGCGCAATCGCGTCGCTGCGCGTGAGATAGGCGATCATCAGCAGCAGCGAGGCGCTGTTGACGATGTCGCGCGGCTCGGGCAGGCCGACGGCGCCGAAGGCGTCCAGCAGGGCCTCGCGGATCGGCGCGCCCCGCTCCTGCATGACCCAGGGATAATCGGACAGCTCGGTCAGGGTGACGCTGGCCGCCCGCGACAGCGGATGGTCGCTGCGGACCAGAAGCGACACGGATTCGTCCCGCATCGGCTCGATCTCGAACTCGCGGCTCTCGAACTCGGGCAGGATGCGCGCGATGGCGAAATCGAGCGCTCCGGTGGCGAGGTCGCGCAGCAACTGGCGCGAGGGCGCGACATCGACGGTGATGCTGGCGCCGGGCGCCATCCGCTTCACTTCGCGGATCGCCGGAACGAGGTAGCCGACGGCCGGCCCGGTGACGGCCCCGATGCGGACCGACCCGCCGAGGCCTTCGCGCAGCGCCCGCACCTCGGCCGCCATGATCCGCATCTCGCGCAGCATCGAGGCGGCCCGGCGGGCGACGACGAGCCCCGTCTCGGTCGGCTCCATGCCCCTCGGCCGGCGCAGGAAGAGCGGCGCGCCGACGATCCGCTCGATCTCGGACAGCATCCGCGAGGCGGCCGGCTGGGTCATGGCGGTCTCGGTGGCCGCGACCTGCAACTGACCATGCCGGGCGATGGCAGCGATCAGGCGCAGCTGGACGGGTTTCAGCCCCAGAGCGAGGTCGGTCATCGAAGTGTTACCATCATTGATATGTAGAACGGCAGTAAAGTAATTTTACGGATATGCGAAGTCGAATTAGGACTTCGGTGCGGCCTCGCTCGATCGAGAGGCTCGCGAGGGGCGGCTGGGAGGGTCAGCCCCGGCTCAGGGAGGAAAATCATGAAAATCGGAACCGTCGCCACGGCGCTGGCGATGTGCGTGACCTGCTTTGCCATGCCCGCAGCGGCCGAGGGGACCGTCGGCATCTCGATGCCCACCAAGTCGTCGGCCCGCTGGATCTCGGACGGCAATTCGATGGTCGAACAGTTCAAGGCCGCAGGTTACGAGACGGACCTGCAATATGCCGAGGACGACATCCCGAACCAGCTCGCCCAGATCGAGAACATGATCACCAAGGGCGTCAACGTGCTGGTCATCGCCGCCATCGACGGCACGACGCTGTCGAATGCGCTCGAGAACGCGGCTGCCTCGGACATCAAGGTCATCGCCTACGACCGCCTGATCCGCGACAGCGGGAATGTCGACTATTACGCCACCTTCGACAATTTCCAGGTCGGCGTGCAGCAGGCCGAAAGCCTCGTCGCCGGCCTGAAGGACCGCTTCCCGGACGTGAAGCCGTGGAACGTCGAACTGTTCGGCGGCTCGCCCGACGACAACAACGCCTATTTCTTCTACGACGGCGCGATGAGCGTGCTGCAGCCGATGATCGACGCGGGTGACGTGGCCATCCCCTCGGGCCAGACCGGCATGGACAAGGTCGGAACGCTGCGCTGGGACGGGGCGGTGGCCCAGTCCCGCATGGATAACCTGCTTTCCGCCAATTACACGGACGAGCGCGTGAACGGGGTGCTCTCGCCCTATGACGGGCTGTCCATCGGCATCCTGTCCTCGCTCAAGGGCGTCGGCTACGGCTCTGGCGATCTTGCGATGCCCATCGTGACGGGTCAGGACGCCGAGGTGCCCTCGGTCAAGTCGATCCTCGCGGGCGAGCAGTATTCCACGATCTTCAAGGACACGCGCGAGCTTGCACGGGTCACGGTCGGCATGGTCGATGCGATGATGAAGGGCAGCGAGCCCGAGATCAACGACACCGAAACCTATGACAACGGGGTCAAGGTGGTGCCGTCCTACCTGCTCGAGCCCGTCCCGGTCGACGAGAGCAACTGGGAGAAGGTGCTGGTGGATTCGGGCTACTACACCATGGACCAGATCAAGTGAGCACGGCCGGCGCCTGCCTCCGGGCAGGCGCCATGGGGCAGCACGTGCCGCAGCCACTGCCAGCTTCGGAGACCGGACATGACGGCGCTGCTCGAGATGCGCTCCATCACCAAGACGTTTCCCGGCGTGAAGGCGCTCGACGGGGTCAACCTCTCGGTCCGGAGCGGCGAGATCCACGCGCTGGTGGGCGAGAACGGCGCCGGCAAGTCCACGCTGATGAAGGTGCTCTCGGGCGTCTATCCTGCGGGCAGCTACGAGGGAGAGATCCACTACGACGGTGCGCTTGCGGCCTTCCGCGACATCTCGGACAGCGAGCGAAGGGGCATCATCATCATCCACCAGGAACTGGCCCTCGTCCCGCTGCTCTCGATAGCGGAAAACCTTTTCCTCGGCAACGAGCGCGCGAGGGGCGGCGTGATCAACTGGCCCGAGACCTATCGCCAGACCGAGGCTCTGCTGCGCAAGGTCGGGCTCAGGGAGCCTCCGGGCACGAAGGTGGACAGCCTCGGCGTCGGCAAGCAGCAGCTGGTCGAAATCGCCAAGGCGCTGTCCAAGGACGTCCGGCTGCTGATCCTGGACGAGCCGACGGCGGCGCTTTCCGAGCAGGACAGCCAGGCCCTGCTCGACCTGCTTCTCGAACTGAAGGCGCAGGGCGTCACCTCGATCATCATCAGCCACAAGCTGAACGAGGTGCGCCGCATAGCCGACACGGTGACGGTGATCCGCGACGGGGCCACGGTGTCGACCCTCGATGCCTCCGCCGGCATCACCGAGGACCGGATCGTGCGCGACATGGTCGGCCGCGACATGGCGCACCGTTACCCCGCGCGGGAACGCCGCGCGGGCGAGGTGGTGCTGGAACTGCGGGACTGGTCGGTCTTCCACCCCGAGCACGCCGGCCGTCAGGTGATCCATGACGTGAACCTTGCAGTGCGGGCCGGCGAGGTGGTGGGGATCGCGGGCCTGATGGGATGCGGGCGGACCGAGCTGGCCATGAGCCTCTTCGGCCAGAGCTATGGCCGGAACATCAGGGGCGAGGCGCGGGTTCACGGCCGCCCGGTGGATGTCTCGACGGTCAGCCGGGCCATCGACGCGGGCCTTGCCTATGTCACCGAGGATCGCAAGTCGCTGGGTCTCATCCTCGAGGAAACCATCCAGCGCAACGTGACGCTGGCCAATCTCGGTGCGGTCTCGACCAGCGGGGTCATCACCGAGGCGCGCGAAACCACGGTGGCCGAGGGATTCCGCTCGGCCATGAACATCCGCACGCCCTCGGTCTTCCAGAAGGTGATGAACCTCTCGGGCGGCAACCAGCAGAAGGTCGTGCTGTCGAAATGGCTTTTCGCCGAGCCGGAGGTGCTGATCCTCGACGAGCCGACGCGGGGCATCGATGTCGGCGCCAAGTTCGAGATCTACGGCATCATCAACGAGCTCAGCCGATCCGGCAAGGCGGTGCTCATGATCTCTTCCGAGATGCCCGAACTGCTGGGCATGTGCGACCGCATCTACGTGATGAGCGAGGGAACCTTCGTCGGCGAGCTTTCCGCCGCCGAGGCAAGCCAGGAGCGGATCATGTCGCTGATCGTCACCGAATAGGCTTCTTCACTCGGCGGAGCCGCGCCGCCGCCTCGCACGGGCCGAAGTCGCCGCTTGCGGCACATATTACCGAACAGGAGTTCAGAATGGATCTGACGGGTTCGCGCGAGACGTCATCGCACCGCACGATCGGCAGCTATCTCATGGGCCACCTGCGCGACTACGGCCTGCTGTTCGCGCTGATCGCGATCATGGTGTTCTTCCAGATCGTGACGGACGGAACGCTGCTCCGCCCGGTCAACATCACCAACCTGTTCCTGCAGAACAGCTACATCATCATCATGGCGCTCGGGATGCTCGTGGTGATCGTCTCGGGCAACATCGACCTGTCGGTGGGATCCGTGATGGGCTTCGTGGGCGCGGTCGCGGCGGTTCTCATCGTGCAGTGGCAGGTGCCGCTGGCACTGGCGGTTCCGGCCTGCCTCGCGCTCGGCGCGCTGATAGGCGCAGCACAGGGCTATTTCGTGGCGTTCTGGCACATCCCGTCGTTCATCGTCACGCTGGCGGGGATGCTGGTCTTTCGCGGGCTTTCCCTCTGGGTACTGGCTGGTCAATCCGTCGGGCCCTTTCCGCGCAGCTTCCAGTTGCTCTCGACCGGCTTCGTTCCGGACCTCTTCGGCATCGGGCGGCCGAACGGAACCGCGCTTGCGGCAGGAGTCCTGGCGGTGGCGGCAATCCTCTGGATCGGCCTGCGCGCCCGTGCCCGGAACCGGCAGTACGGCTTCGAGGACGAACCGGCCGCCTTCTTCGTGATGCGCAACTTGATCGTGGCCGGGGCGCTTCTCTTCGTGACGTGGAAGCTTGCGACCTTCCGCGGCCTGCCGAACGTGCTGATCTCGATGGGAGTGCTGACGATCATCTATGCCTTCCTGACCGAGAACACCGTGCTCGGCCGCCGCATCTACGCCCTCGGCGGCAACCGAAAGGCCGCGAAGCTCTCGGGCATCCGGACCGAGCGGCTGACCTTCCTCGCCTTCGCCAACATGGGGCTTCTGGCGGCGCTCGCCGGGCTGATCTTCGCGGCGCGGCTCAACACGGCGACACCCAAGGCAGGCTTCGCGGTCGAACTCGACGTGATCGCCGCCGTCTTCATCGGCGGCGCCTCGATGGCCGGCGGATCGGGCAAGGTGGTGGGCGCGGTCGTCGGCGCCTTCATCATGGGTGTGATGAACAACGGCATGTCGATCATGGGCATCGGCATCGACTACCAGCAGGTCATCAAGGGCCTCGTGCTGCTCGCCGCCGTGTTCTTCGATGTCTACAACAAGCAGAAGCAGGCCTGAAGTCATGTTCCTTTCCCAGATCACCGACGGCGTCGGATCGCGCCACGTTGCAGCCCGCCACGATGGAACGGCGCATGTCGTGCCCGGTGTGCGCACCGTGCTGGACCTCGCCGGCGCCGCGCTCGCCGGGCACCGGACGCTTGCGGCAGAGGTCGCGGCCCGTGGACAGGGCGAGGCGGTCGACCTTGCCGCCGCGCTGGCCGAGGGGCGCCTTCTGCTGCCCGTCGATCATCCCGATCCCGCGCACATGCACCTGACCGGCACCGGTCTCACCCACCTCGGCTCGGCCGCCGCCCGCGACGCGATGCATGCCGCCGCCGATCCCGAGCAGATGACCGACAGCATGAAGATGTTCCGCATGGGGGTCGAGGCCGGCAGGCCTGCGGTCGGCCGCGTCGGCGTGCAGCCCGAGTGGTTCTACAAGGGCAATGGTCACGGGGCTGCGGCTCCGGGCCAGCCGCTGGTTTCGCCCGGCTTCGCGCGTGACGCGGGCGAGGAACCCGAGGTGGCGGGGATCTACCTGATCGCGCCCGACGGCACGCCGGTCCGCCTCGGCTTCGCACTGGGAAACGAGTTCTCGGACCACGTGACCGAGCGCGGCAACTACCTCTGGCTCGCTCATTCCAAGCTGCGTCCGGCATCCTTCGGTCCCGAGCTGCTCGTCGGGCCCCTGCCCGACCATGTCGAGGGCCGGAGCCGCATCCTGCGCGCCGGTCGCGTGCTGTGGGAGAAGCCCTTCCTGTCGGGCGAGGCCAACATGAGCCACAGCCTCGCCAATCTCGAGCACCACCATTTCAAGTACGACCTGTTCCGCCGGCCGGGGGACCTGCATGTGCATTTCTTCGGCACGGCCACGCTGTCCTTCGCCGATGGAGTCAGCGCCCAGCCCGGAGACGTCTTCGAGATCGACTGCCCGGCCCTCGGCCTGCCGCTCCGCAATCCGCTCGCCGTCGCGCCCGCATCGGACGCGGCGCTGAGCGTCCAGACCCTGTGAGGACCGAGATGACCTTCACCCCCGCTCCCTGGCCCCGCAGGCTTCGCTCGCAGGAATGGTTCGGCGGCTCCGGCCGCGACCAGATCTACCACCGCGGATGGATGAAGAACCAGGGCTTCCCCCACGACCTGTTCGACGGCCGCCCCGTCATCGGCATCCTGAACACCTGGTCGGAGCTGACGCCCTGCAACGCCCATCTCGACGTCCTCGCCGAGCGGGTGAAGCACGGCATCTACGAGGCCGGCGGCTTTCCGGTCGAGGTGCCGGTGTTCTCGGCCTCGGAATCCGGCTTCCGTCCCACGGCGATGATGTTCCGCAACCTTGCCGCGATGGCGGTGGAAGAGGCGATCCGCGGCCAGCCGATGGACGGCTGCGTGCTGCTCGTGGGCTGCGACAAGACCACGCCGTCGCTGCTCATGGCCGCCGCCTCGACCGACCTTCCCTCCATCGTGGTGACCGGGGGTCCGATGCTGAACGGCTATTTCCGCGGCGAGCGGGTGGGATCGGGCACGCATCTGTGGAAATTCTCGGAGGCGGTGAAGGCCGGGACGATGACGCAGGCCGAGTTCGTCGAGGCCGAAGCCTCGATGAGCCGATCGGCGGGCTCCTGCAACACGATGGGCACTGCCTCGACGATGGCGAGCATGGCCGAGGCGCTGGGAATGGCGCTGTCGGGCAACGCGGCGATCCCGGCGGTGGACTCGCGCAGGCGCGTGATGGCGCAGCTCTCGGGGCGTCGGATCGTGCAGATGGTGAAGGACGAGCTGAAGCCCTCGGACGTGCTGACGAAGCAGGCCTTCGAGAACGCGATCCGCACCAACGCCGCCATCGGCGGCTCGACCAACGCGGTGATCCATCTGCTGGCCATCGCGGGACGGGTGGGGGTGGATCTCACGCTCGACGACTGGGACCGCTGCGGGCGCGACGTGCCGACGGTGGTGAACCTGATGCCCTCGGGCAAGTATCTGATGGAGGAGTTCTTCTACGCCGGCGGCCTGCCGGTGGTGCTGAAGCGGCTGGGCGAGGCGGGGCTGCTCAACCGCGATGCGCTGACCGTCTCGGGCGAGACGATGTGGGAGCAGGTGAGGGACGTGGTGAACCACGACGAGGACGTGATCCTGCCGGTGGATCGCGCGCTCGCGGCTTCGGGCGGGGTGGCGGTGCTGAAGGGAAACCTTGCGCCGAAGGGGGCGGTGCTGAAGCCCTCGGCGGCGACGCCTGCTCTGATGGTGCACCGGGGCCGCGCCGTCGTCTTCGAGGACATCGACGACTACAAGGCCCGCATCGCCGACGAGGCGCTCGACATCGACGAGACCTGCGTGATGGTGCTGAAGAACTGCGGGCCGAAGGGCTATCCCGGCATGGCCGAGGTGGGCAACATGGGCCTGCCGCCCAAGGTACTGCGCAAGGGTATCACCGACATGGTGCGGATCTCGGACGCGCGGATGTCGGGGACGGCCTATGGGACGGTCGTGCTGCATACCTCGCCCGAGGCTGCGGCCGGCGGGCCTCTGGCCGTGGTGCGCGATGGCGACATGATCGAGCTCGACGTGCCGAACCGGCGGCTGCACCTCGAGGTTCCGGACGAGGAGCTGGCCGCGCGGCTTGCCGCATGGCAGCCGCCGGGCGACCGGCCGCAGGGCGGCTATGCCTGGCTGCACCAGACCCATGTCGAAGGCGCAGACACGGGGGCGGACCTCGATTTCCTCAAGGGCTGCCGCGGGGCTCCGGTGGGAAAGGATTCGCACTGATGAAGGTGGCCCTCGTCGGGATCGGCAAGATCGCCCGCGACCAGCACATCCCCGCCATCGCCGCCTCGGAGGAGTGGGAGCTTGCGGCCGCGGTCTCGCGCCATGGCAGGGTCGAGGGGGTCGAAAATTTCACCGACATCGAGACCATGCTCGCGGCCCGCCCGGACATCCCCGTGGTGTCGCTCTGCCTGCCCCCGGTTCCGCGCTTCGGCCCGGCCGAGGCCGCGCTTGCGGCGGGCCGTCACGTGATGCTGGAAAAGCCGCCCGGCGCGACACTGGCCGAGGTCCACGCGCTCGAGGCGATGGCCGAGGCACGGGGTTTGACGCTCCATGCGACATGGCACAGCCGGATGGCGGCGGGGGTCGCGCCCGCACGGGACTGGCTGGCATCGCGCAGGATCATCGGCGCGCGCATCGTCTGGCGAGAGGACGTCCGGAAATGGCACCCGGGGCAGGACTGGGTGTTCGAGCCGGGCGGCATGGGCGTCTTCGATCCGGGCATCAACGCGCTCTCGATCCTGACCGCCATCTTGCCCCGGCCGGTCCACCTCACCTCGGCGGCACTCCAGTATCCCGAGAACCGCGACACGCCGATCGCGGCCGAACTGGCCTTCTCCGGCAACGTCACCGCCGAATTCGACTGGCGGCAGGAGGGGCCGCAGACATGGGACATTTCGGTCGAGACCGATGGCGGCACGCTTCGCCTGACCGACGGCGGAGCGCGTCTCGAGATCGATGGCGATGAGGTCGGGACGCGGGCGGCGCTCGAGGGGGAATACGCGGGTCTCTACCGCCGCATGGCCGAGCTTGTGCGCGAAGGCCGCCGCGACGTCGACCTTGCCCCGATGGTGCATGTGGCCGACGCTCTGACTCTCGGGCGGCGGAGGACCGTCGCCGCGTTCAGCTTCTGAAGGAACATCCATGACGTCGCGCGCCATCATCGCCATCCTGAGGGGGATCACGCCGGACGAGGCCGAGCCTGTGGCCGCGGCTCTGCTCGAGGCCGGGATCGACCGGATCGAGGTTCCGCTGAACTCTCCCCGGCCTCTCGAGAGCATTGCCCGCATGGCCCGTGCCTTCGGCGACCGGGCGCTGATCGGGGCGGGAACGGTGCTCGAGCCCGCCGAAGTGGCGCAGGTCCGGGATGCCGGGGGCCGTCTCGTGGTCTCGCCCGACTGCAACCCCGAGGTCATCCGCGCAACCAAGGCCGCGGGCCTCGTTTCCTTTCCGGGGGTCTTCACTCCGACCGAGTGTTTCGCGGCGCTGCGCGCCGGCGCGGACGGGCTGAAGCTCTTCCCCGGCGTCCTCGCGGGACCGGCGGGCCTCGCCGCGATCCGCCCCGTGCTGCCGGCAGGCACGCAGGTCTACGCCGTCGGCGGGGCAGGGCCCGACAACCTCGGCGAATGGCGGAAGGCGGGGGCGGACGGCTTCGGCATCGGCACCGCCCTCTACCGCCCGGGCCTCGATGCGGCCGAGGTCGCCGCGCGTGCCCGTGCGCTGGTCGAGGCCTACGATCTTGCAATGACGCCATGACGGCCGCGACGCGCGCCGTGCATCGCCGCAGCCGGAGGAGACCCGGACCATGACCGCCACCGTCTTCGACAGCCGCCCCTGCTTCCTCGGCGAGGGCCCGCTCTGGCATCCGATCAGGCGAGAGCTGTTCTGGTTCGACATCCTCGCCGGCCGGCTTCTCGCTCCGGGCCGCGAGTGGACTTTCGGCGAGCCGGCCTCGGCCGCCGGCTGGGTGGATGCGGAGACGCTGCTCGTGGCGACGGCCTCGGCGCTCATCCGCTTCGACGTCGAGAGCGGGAGGAGGGACCCGATTGCCGAACTGGAGGCGGACAACCGCGTCACGCGGTCGAACGACGGTCGCGCGGACCCCTGCGGCGGGTTCTGGATCGGCACGATGGGTCGGCAGGCGGAGCCGGGCGCGGGCTCGATCTACCGCTGGTATCGCGGGGAGCTCGTCCGGCTGCACGAGGCGGTCACGATTCCGAACTCCATCTGCTTCGCTCCCGGAGGCGACCGGGCCTATTTCTCGGACACGACGACCTCGCGGATCATGACGCAGAGGCTCGACGCCGAAGGTTGGCCCGCCGCTGCCCCGGAGGTCTTCGCGGATCTCTCGGCCGAGGGTCTTCATCCCGACGGAGCGGTGACGGATGCCGAAGGCTGCCTCTGGAATGCACAATGGGGCGCCGGCCGCATCGCCCGGTATCGCCCGGATGGCGACTTCGAACGGTCCATTCCGCTGCCCGTGCCGAACTGCACCTGCCCGGCCTTCGGCGACGGTGTCCTCTATGTCACGACCGCAAGGGAAGGGCTGGGATCCGACGCCCTGGCCGCTGCGCCGCTGTCCGGCCAGACCTTTCGCCTCGCCGTGGAGGCCAAGGGCCGCGCAGAGCCGTCGGTCATCCTCTAACTCTACCCCCAAAAGCCGTAAAACAAGAATAATTTACATATAGTATGACTTTTGATACCCTTCATGCGTCGCCTCTGCCGGGGAGGGCAAGCGACGAAACCACGGGAGGAAACATGTCTGTTCTTCACAGGATCGCCCTCGCAGGAGGGCTGTCGGCGCTTGCCTCGACGACGGCGCTCGCGGCGGGGCTGGACGGAAAGACCATCGGCTTCTCGCAGATCGGATCGGAGTCGGGATGGCGGGCGGCAGAGACCGCCGTCACCAAATCCGAGGCCGAGAAGGCTGGCGTGAACCTGAAGTTCGCGGATGCCCAGCAGAAGCAGGAAAACCAGATCAAGGCCGTGCGCGGCTTCATCGCGCAGGGGGTGGATGCCATCCTGATCGCGCCGGTGGTGGCGACGGGATGGGACGACGTGCTGTCCGAGGCGAAGGACGCGGGCATTCCGGTCGTGCTGCTCGACCGCGGCGTGGATGCCCCCGACGATCTCTACCTCACCTCCGTTGCCTCGGACCAGGTCAAGGAGGGCCGCGTGGCCGGCGACTGGCTGGTCAACGAGGTCGGCGACAGGGAGTGCAAGGTGGTCGAGCTGCAGGGCACCGTCGGATCGTCCCCCGCCATCAACCGCAAGACGGGCTTCGAAGAGGCGATCGCGGATCATCCGAACGTCACCATCGTGCGCAGCCAGACCGGAGACTTCACCCGCTCGAAGGGCAAGGAGGTGATGGAGGGCTTCCTCAAGGCCGAGGGGGGTGGCAGCGACCTCTGCGCCGTCTACGCCCACAACGACGACATGGCCGTGGGCGCAATCCAGGCGATCAAGGATGCGGGGCTGAAGCCCGGCAGCGACATCCTCGTGGTCTCGATCGACGCCGTGCCGGACATCTTCGCGGCGATGGCCGCCGGTGAGGCGAATGCCACGGTGGAACTCACGCCTAACATGGCCGGGCCCGCTCTCGAGGCGCTCGACGCCTATCTCAACGGCGGCACGGAGCCGCCGAAGGCCATCATCACCGAGTCGAAGCTCTACACGCCGGCCGATGACCCGCAGGGCGAATACGACCGGCGCAAGGGCCTCGGATACTGAGACTTCGGCCCGCCGGCATGTCCGGCGGGCCGTCGAAGGGGAGGGGACAATGGTGGCTGTCGAGCGGACGCCGGTTCTGGAGGCCCGAGGCATCGGGAAGGTGTTCGGGGCCTATCCTGCGCTGGATCGGGTGGACTTCTCCGCCTCTTCCGGCGAGGTTCACGCGCTTCTGGGCGAGAATGGCGCGGGGAAGTCCACGCTCATCAAGATCCTGACCGGCGCCTACCGACCGGACGCCGGCGAGATCCGGCTCGAGGGGCGCCGCGTCAGCTTCCGCGACCCGCTCCACGCGCAGGAACACGGCATCGGCACCGTCTATCAGGAGGTCAACCTGCTGCCGAACCGGCCGGTGGCCGAGAACCTGTTCCTCGGTCATCAGCCCACGCGCTTCGGTCTGGTCCGGCGGCGCGAGATCGAGACGCGCGCGGCACGGGTGCTGGCCGACTACGGGCTCGACATCGACGTGCGAACCGAGCTCGGCAGCCATTCCGTCGCGGTGCAGCAGATCGTGGCCATCGCGCGGGCCGTCGAGCTGTCCGGCAAGGTCCTCGTGCTCGACGAGCCGACGGCGAGCCTCGACCGGGCGGAGGTGGCGCTGCTCTTCGACGTGATCGCGAGGCTGAAGGCACGCGGACTAGCCATCATCTTCATCACCCATTTCCTCGATCAGGTCTTCGCCGTGGCCGACCGCGTCACCGTCCTCAGGAACGGCCGCCTCGTCGCGACCGAGCGCCTCGACCGGCTGAACCCCACGCAGGTCGTCCGCATGATGCTGGGCAAGGACGTCGCCTTCTCGCCTGTCATGGCCGGTGGCGCCGAGGGCAAAGCGGGCCCCGCGATCGTGGAATTCGACGGGATCGGCCGCACCGGCGCTGTGGCGCCGTTCCGCCTCGCGCTGCACGAGGGCGAGGTGGTCGGCGTGGCGGGATTGCTCGGATCCGGGAGGACGGAGATGGCCCGGCTGATGTTCGGGATCGACCAGCCGGATGCGGGAGAGATCCGCATGGGCGGCCAGCCGGTTCCGATCCGCAGCCCGGCGCAGGCGGTGGCAGCCGGCTTCGGCTTCTGTCCTGAGGATCGCAAGCTCGACGGCATCTTCGGCGAGCTGTCGGTCAGGGAGAACATCGTGATCGCGCTGCAGGCGCGGCTGGGCTGGTTCCGCGCGCTCGACCGCGACGACCAGGCGGATATCGCGGACCGCTATGCCGAGATGCTGGACATCCGCGCCGCCGATCACGATATGCCCGTCAAGCTGCTCTCCGGGGGAAACCAGCAGAAGGTGATCCTCGCCCGCTGGCTCGCGATGGACCCTCGCGTGCTGATCCTCGACGAGCCGACGCGCGGGATCGACGTCGGGGCCCATGCCGAGATCGTCCGCACCATCAACCGGCTGCGCGAGGACGGGATGGCACTCGTCGTTATCTCCTCGGAACTCGACGAGGTCGTGGCCTATTCGAGCCGCGTCGTCGTCATGCGCGAGCGCGAGATGGTGGCCGAACTGCGCGGGGACCGGATCGACCCCTCGGTGATCGTGCAGGAGATCGCCGGAAACTCCGGGGTCCGGGGATGAGGCTGCGCCCCGCCGCCCTTCTGCGCCCGCAGTTCGTGGCCCTCGCCACGGTGCTGCTGATCGACTGGATGCTGTTTCCGAACTTCTTCGACCTCGCCTGGCGGGACGGGAGGCTGTTCGGCAGCCTGATCGACGTGCTCAACCGCGGGGCGCCCGTGGCGATCCTGGCAATCGGGATGACGGCCGTGATCGCGACACGCGGAGTTGACCTGTCGGTCGGCGCGGTCATGGCGATCTCGGGCGCCATCGCCGCGGTGCTGGTCGTGGGGGGGCAGCCCGCGGCGGTGGCCATTGCCGCGGCGCTCGTTGCGGGCGTGCTCTGCGGGCTCTGGAACGGTCTTCTGGTGACGGTGCTGGAGATGCAGCCCATCGTGGCGACACTGGTGCTGATGGTCGCGGGCAGGGGCCTCGCGCAGCTCGTGACCGAGGGCTTCATCGTCACCTTCTCGGATCCCTGGCTGATCTTCATCGGCACGGGCTCGTTTCTCGGGCTGCCGATGCCGGTCGTCCTGATGCTGGCGCTGGCGGTGCTGGCGACGCTGCTCGTGCGGCGGACGGCCCTGGGTCTCCTGATCGAGGCAGTGGGCGTGAACCGCTCGGCCGCGCGCTTTGCCGGAATCTCGGCACGTCTGCTTCTGGTGGCGGTCTATTCCTTCGCGGGCCTCTGCGCCGCGCTGGCCGGGCTGATCGTCGCCGGTGACATCCGCGGCGCGGATGCGAACAACGCCGGGCTCTGGCTGGAACTCGACGCGATCCTCGCCGTGGTGCTCGGGGGAACCTCGCTGATGGGCGGCCGGTTCTCGATCCCGATGTCGGTGGTCGGCGCGCTGATCATCCAGGCGATGAACACCGGCATCCTGATCTCGGGACTGCCGCCGGAGTTCAACCTCGTCGTGAAGGCGGGCGTCATCATCCTGATCCTCGTCCTTCAGTCCCCGCAGGCGGCAGCACTCCTCGCGCGGCGAACGAGGCCGGCGCCGAGGCCGGAGCCGCGCAAGAGGACGAGCCCATGAACCGCGCCCTGCGCCCGCTTCTGGCCACGGTGGCCATCTTCGTGCTGGCCTATGCCCTGGCGATCACGCAGTATCCCGGGCTGTGGTCAACGCGAGTCCTCGGCAACTTCCTGACAGACAATGCCTTCCTCGGCATCACCGCCGTGGGGATGACCTTCGTCATCCTGTCCGGTGGCATCGACCTCTCCGTCGGGGCAGTCATCGGCTTCACCACTGTCCTCATTGCCGTGATGGTCAGCTGGTGGGGGGTGCATCCGCTTCTGGCCTTTGCCGCGGCCCTGACGGTCGCCGCGGCCTTCGGCGCCGCGATGGGGGCCGCCATCGCCTTCCTGAGCGTGCCCGCCTTCATCGTGACGCTGGCCGGGATGTTTCTGGCGCGCGGCGCGGCCTCGGTCATCTCTCCCGACTCGATCGGGATCTCGCATCCGTTCTTCACCGCCGTCTCCCGGACCTACTGGCTGATGCCCGGCGGCGGACGTCTGAGCCTGATCGGAGGGCTGATGCTTGCGGTCTTCGCGCTCGGGGTGCTGGTCGCGCACCGGACGCGCTTCGGCTCGTTCGTCTATGCGCTCGGGGGGTCCGAGACCTCCGCCGCGCTGATGGGAGTTCCTGTCGCACGAACCACGATCCTGATCTACACGCTGTCCTCGACCCTGGCGGGCCTCGCGGGGGTGGTCTTCTCGCTCTATACCTCGGCGGGCTACTCGCTTTCGGCGGTGGGGGTGGAACTCGACGCCATCGCCGCGGTGGTGATCGGGGGCACGCTGCTGACCGGCGGATACGGCTTTGTCGCCGGCACGCTGGTGGGCGTGATGCTCCAGGGGCTGGTGCAGACCTACATCGTCTTCGACGGCACGCTGTCGAGCTGGTGGACGAAGATCGTCATCGGCGCGCTGCTCTTCACCTTCATCCTGCTGCAACGGCTGGTGTTCCGGGCCTCCGGACCGCGCAGAAAGGCGCTCCGGCGGGCGTGAGATGAGCGAGCCGGGAAGCCTCATCCGGTCGCTGTCCGGTCGGCAGCCGGCGCGCAACTTCCACTCCTTCGTGATCAACGACCTCGGCCGCAGCATCGTCTCGGGCGAGCGCAAGGCGGGGTCGGTGCTGCCCGGCGACGCCGAGATGATCGCCCGCTACGGCGTCTCGCGCACCGTCCTGCGCGAGGCGCTGAAGACGCTCGAGTCGAAGGGCCTCGTCGAGGCGCGGCCCAAGGTCGGCACCCGCGTGCTGCCCGCTGCCCGCTGGACCCTGTTCGACCGGCAGGTGCTGCGGTGGATGCATGAAGCCGGCCCCGAGCCCGCGTTCCTGACCTCTGCCTTCGCCGTGCGGCGATTGCTGGAACTCGAGGTTGCAGCCCTCGCGGCCCGCGGCCGCAGCGCCGAGCACCTGCGCCAGATGGGCTACTGGCTCGGCCAGCGTCTCGACGCATCCGACCTGCCCGAGGCCTTCGCGCTTGCCGAGTTCGAATTCCACCGCATCCTCTGCGAGGCGAGCGGCAACCCGCTTCTGCGCGCAGCCACTGCACTGACGGAATTCGCTCTGGTGACATGGGTCTCCGCGCGCCGCGGTTCCGGAGGGCTGGCCGAGGCGAAGCATCCGGTCTACCTCCGCCTCTTCTCGGCGATCGAGGCGGGGGACCCGCTCGCGGCACGCGAAGCGATGGCGGCAATCCTCGACCATGACGAGGCGCAGGTGCGGCTCGACGCGACCGTCTGAGCCTTGGCTCCGCCCGCCATCGACGCATCAGCTGGCGTGGGCGGTCCGGTGTTCCTGCTGCTCCGGGCGATGCCCGGTGCGGCGAGTGATCCGACGGGTGGTGGTGAAGCGAGGCAGGGCAAGCTAAGAACGTATCCAAGCAGTCGAGGGAGCATCGCCATGCCGGGAACCGTGCGGAGTGCGTTGACGCTGGAGCGGCCGGGTGCACGCATGGGCGCCGACCGGGTGGCGCTGCTTGCCGCGGTGGGCCGGACCGGCTCGATCTCGGCCGCGGCGCGAGAGGTGGGCCTCTCCTACAAGGCGGCCTGGGATGGCGTTCATGCGATGAACAACCTCTTCGCAAGCCCGCTGGTGACGGCGGCGCCCGGGGGCCGCGCGGGGGGCGGCGCAACGCTCACGCCGGCCGGAGAGAAGGTGATCGCCGCCTATACCGCAATTCGCGAAGGTCTCGAACGCGTCATAGACACGCTCGAAGCGCAGATCGACCTCGACCCCGGCGATATCCTCTGGAGCCTGATGATGAAGACCTCAGCCCGCAACACCTACCGCGCGATCGTCACCTCCGTCACCGAGAGCGCCGTGAGCGCGGAGGTCGCGATGGACATCGGCGGCGGCCAGAGCCTCGTGTCGGTCATCACCGGGCGCAGCGCCGCCGACATGGGTCTCGTTCCGGGCGTCGAGGTTTTCGCGCTGGTGAAGTCGAGCTTCGTCATCCTGGCGAAGGGGGCGGAGATCGGGCCGCTCTCGGTTCGCAACCGGCTGGTCGGAACGGTGACGTCGCGGACGGACGGCGCGGTCAACAGCGAGGTGGTGCTCGACCTGGGGCAGGGCAAGACGCTTGCGGCCACGATCACGCGCGAGAGCGCCGAGGCGCTGGCCCTCGGGTCGGGCGACACGGCGACGGCACTTGTCAAGTCGAGCCACGTCATCCTCGCCCTTCCCTGACCTCCGCCTGCCCGATGCCGGCGCCGGGCGATTCGCCCCTCGTTACCCATTGTCGCGTCACTGCTGCCGCGCAATTGGGCAGCGCTGTGCGTGGCCGCCCGATTTGCCGGACCTTCGCGAACCCGCTCGGTTCGGGCGAGTGCATCCCGACCTCCATGTTGCTGCTTTCAGGCGCTATATAGGCGACGCTCCGAACGAGGCGCTTGTCTCCGTCTTGGCTCAAGCTCTATATAGCCGGACACCATAGCGACACCTCCACCTGTCATTCGGGTGAGGGCGCCGGACAAGATCGAAACAGGCCGCGCCGAGGGGCGCCGCCCCACCTTCTGGAGCTTCAAGATGCAGACCAGCACCCGCAACACCTTCCGCTGCACCGTCGCCCGGGTCACCCAGGGCACGGTCAGCGCCGAGGTCGAACTCGCACTGACGGATGGACACCGGCTGACGTCGGTCATCACCGAACGCAGTGCCGAGGACATGGGCCTCCGCGAGGGGTCGGAGGTCTTCGCGCTGATCAAGTCGACCTTCGTCATGCTGGCGGCGGGCGAGGATCCGGGCCGCATCTCGGCCTGCAACCAGTTGGCCGGAAAGGTGTCCTCGCGCGAGGACGGGCCGGTCAACAGCGAGATCACCCTCGACCTCGGCGAGGGCAAGGCCATCACCGCCATCATCACGCGGAAGAGCGCGGACAGCCTGAGCCTCGTGCCCGGCGCGGCGGCGATTGCTCTCTTCAAGGCGAGCCACGTCATCATCGCGATGCCGTGACGCCGGCCACAAGCCGGATGCAACCAGCACAAGGACTGTCTGAATGTCTTCCTCCACGACCCACCGGCGCGCCGGCCTCGCCGCTCTGCTCGTCTCCATGGTTCTCGCGGCACCGGCGCGGGCCGAGGAGATCCTCGCCGCAGTGGCTGCGAACTTCACCGATGCCGCCAACGAACTGGGTGCGGCCTTCGAGACGGCGACCGGGAACACGGTGACCTACAGCTTCGGCCCGACCGGGCAGCTCTACGCGCAGATCACGCAGGATGCGCCCTTCCAGGTCTTCCTTTCCGCCGATCAGGCAAGGCCCGAGAAGGCCGAGGCCGAGGGACTGGCCGTGCCGGGCAGCCGCTTCACCTATGCCGTGGGCAAGCTGGTGCTGTGGAGCGCGGATCCCGCGCGCGTCGACGGCGCGGCTACGCTGAAGGACGAGAGCCTTACCCACGTCGCCATTGCCGACCCGCAGACCGCCCCCTATGGTGCTGCGGCGGTCGAGGCGATGAAGGCGCTCGGCGTCTTCGAGAGCCTGGAGCCGAAGCTCGTGCAGGGCAAGAGCATCAGCCAGACCCACCAGTTTGCGGCCACGGGCAACGCGGATGCAGGCTTCGTCGCACTCAGCCAGGTCATGGCCGACGACTCCGGGTCCCGCTGGCTGGTGCCGCAAGACCTCTACACCCCGATCCGGCAGGACGCGGTGCTGCTGAAGAAGGGCGAGACGAGCGAGGCCGCGCGGGCTTTCATGGACTTCCTGAAGGGTGACGAAGCCGCTGCCATCATCGGGAAATACGGCTATGCGACCGGCGACTGAGAATGGGTGAGGAAGGCCCGCTGTTCGATGCGGCGATGATCGCGACGATCGGGCTCACCCTGAAGCTCGCCTCTGTCACGACCGTCGTGCTCCTGCTGGTGGGGACTCCTCTGGCGTGGTGGCTGGCACGGGCGCGCGGACTCTGGAAGGAGGTCGTTGCCGCCGTCGTCTCGTTGCCGATCGTGCTGCCACCGACGGTGCTGGGCTTCTACCTCTTGATCGCGATGGGGCCGAACTCGCCGCTGACAGCACTTCTGGGGCGCAAGCTGTCGTTCAGCTTCGAGGGGCTGGTGGTGGGATCCGTGATCTACTCGCTGCCCTTCGTGGTCAACCCGATCCGCAACGCCTTCGAGGCCATGGGCGACCGGCCGATGGAGGCGGCGGCGACGCTCCGCGCCTCTCCGATCAACGCCTTCTTCAACGTGGCCCTGCCGCTGGCCCTGCCGGGGATCTTCACCGGCGCGATCCTGGGCTTCGCCCATACCGTGGGCGAATTCGGCGTGGTGCTGATGATCGGCGGGGCCATTCCTGGGCAGACGAAGGTGCTGTCGGTCACGATCTACGACTTCGTCGAGACGCTGCAATGGGGCAAGGCGCATGTGCTGGCGGGCGGCATGCTGGTGATGTCCTTCCTCGTGATCCTCGCCATGATGCTGGTCGAACGGCGGCTGAGCGGGGCGCGGCGATGATCGAGGCCGCCTTCCGCGGCCGGCTCGGCAGCTTCGCGCTGGATGCAGCCTTCTCCGTCCCGGGCGAGGGCATCACCGCGCTCTTCGGCCCCTCGGGCTGCGGCAAGACCACCGTCCTGCGCGGCATGGCGGGGCTCATGCGCCTGCCCGAAGGCCTGCTGCGGGTAAACGGCGAGACCTGGCAGGATGGGCGGCGTTTCCTGCCGCCGCACCGCCGCGACATCGGCTATGTCTTCCAGGAGGCGAGCCTGTTCCCGCATCTGTCGGTCGAGCGCAACCTCCGCTTCGGGCTGCGCCGCTCGAGGTCCGGGGTGCGCATCGGCATGGAGGAGGTGGTCGAACTCCTCGGCGTCGCCCCCCTCTTCGACCGGCCGGTCAGGAGCCTTTCGGGAGGCGAGCGGCAGCGGGTGGCCATCGGCCGGGCGCTCCTGTCGCAGCCGCGCCTTCTTCTGATGGACGAACCGCTCTCGGCGCTCGACCGGTTCTCGAAGGACGAGATCCTGCCCTATCTGGAGCGTCTGCACGCGACGCTCTCGATCCCGGTGATCTACGTCAGCCACGACATCGCCGAGGTCGAGCGGCTGGCGGACACGCTGGTGCTGATGGAGGCGGGGCGGGTGCGTGCGGCCGGCCCCATCGCCGACCTGCTCGCCGATCCCGCCTTGCCATTGATCCACCTGCCCGAGCCTGCCGCCGTGGTCGAGGGCGAGGTGATCGCGACCGATTCCCGCTATGGCCTCTCCGACATCCGTGTGCCGGGCGGCGTTGTCACCGTGCCCGGTGACCTCGGGCCGAACGGGGTGCGCCGCCGTCTGCGCATTCCGGCAAGCGACGTGAGCCTCGGGCGCCATGCGCCGCTGGACACCACGATCCTCAATGCCCTGCCCGCCCGCATCGAGGGCGCCGAACCCGCCGGTCCCTACCAGATCACCGTGCGTCTGCGTCTCGGACCCGACGGGCAGGGGGCCGCCCTTCTGTCGCGCGTATCGCGGAAGTCGTGGGAGAGGCTGGCGCTGCGAACGGGCGATCTGGTCGTGGCGCGACTGAAGGCGGTGGCGCTGGCCGAGCCCGCGCAGCCACCCGAGGCCTTCCGCGGGGCAGGCGCGCGTCCTTCGTGACCCTCGGCGGCGTCCGCGCGGGCTCAGCAGTCACCGCGGGCCGCAAACCGCGCGAGCACGTCGCGCCGCGCCGTCGGGCCGGGGCTCTTCCGAAGCTCGGCCACACAGGCGGAGAGCGCCGGCAGATCGCGCGCGGCCTCGAAGAGCGAGATCGGCGCTGCCCGTGCATCCTCGCCCCTTAGGTGGCGGTCGATCATCACGCGCAGCGGCGACAGTGCCGTATCGAGCGCGGGATTCCCGCCGGCGAGGCGGGCGGCGATCCCGTCCGCCATTCCGCCGGGCGCCCGCCCGGAGGATCGCTGCGAGGCCCGGACGACGGCATCCTGCGCATGCACCGCGCGCAGTCCTGCCGACAGGGCGCGCCTGACGAGATCCCGGTCTTCGCCGCTTGGCAGGGGCCGGAAGCCGCCCAGGGCCCGATAGGTCTGACGGCGAAAGCCGAGGTTCGCGCCGCCCGCCAGGTTGAGGCCGAATGGCCGCCCCGAGACAAGCCTCTCGAATTCGGTGGAAAGCCGCAGATACGCTTGCTCGACCTCATCCACAGGGCCGAGACGGCGGAGGTCGCCTTCGGCGATGTCGGGCAGGCCCTCGATCCGTCCCAGCACCGCAGGCGCCTTGTCGAGCGCCCTGCCCATCGCCGCAAGCCACCCCGGCGCCGCCGTGCTGTCCGCATCCGTGGACAGCAGCTTTCGCGCGCGCGGGCTGTGCCTCATCGCGACGGCATGACCCAGCCGCCGCGCGCGCCCGACGCCCCCGCGCGGCAGATCGACCTCGACCAGAACGAATGCAAGGCCGAGCGCCCTTGCGGTGCGCCATGCCGAGGTCGCGGTGTCATCGCGCGAATTGTTCACGCAAAGGGTAACGGCCGCGGCCTCGATGCCATCCTGATCGGCCAGCGCCGCGAGACAGCGGGGAAGCATGTCCTCCTCGTCGCGCGCGGGAATGACGATGGTCATGTCCGCACGCGCGATGCGCGGAAGATCCGCCTTTTCGACCCACAGCCTCACGCAAGGGCCTCCGCCACGTCGATGCGATAACTTGTGGAGGCATCCACCCGCCGGAACGGGCGCTGCGAGGCCGCGGCGAAGAGCGAAAACGCCTCGGCACCCTGCAGCGGGTTCCCGCTCTCGCCGAGCCAGTTGACGCAGAGCACGTCGGCCCCCGGCCAGCGGCCGTCGATCCGCGCGGCAAGATCGGCCAGCGCCTCGGGGCTCAGGAAATACAGGATCTCTGACAGCAGGATCAGGTCGAAGGGCCCCTCGGGCAACGACCCCGGCAGGAAGAGCTTGCGGAACCGCGCTGTCGGCACCGCCTGCATGGCCGCGCCTAGCGCGGCGTCGATGGCGTCCACCCCTAGGTAATCCTCGCATCGCGGTGCCACGTGCCGTGCAAGCTCGCCATTGCCGCAACCGACCTCCAGCGCCGCGCGATAGGCGGAGCGCGGCAGCGCAGCCGCCGTGGCCCGGAACTTCGCCTGTTCGTAGGCGCTGGTCCGGAAGTTCCACGGGTCGTCGCCGCTGGCATAGATCCCGGCGAGCTTCTCTGCGCTCACTCCCGTCACAACGCCTCCTCGAAGAAGATCTCGTCCCCCGTGCGAAAGTCGGCGAGGAAAGCCTCGGGCAGCACGAAGCCCTCGGGATCGTCCCCGATCACCAGTCCTAGCTGGCTGCGGTGGGCGGCAATCGCGCGCCCCTTGGCGGAAGCACCGCGCCGCGCATCGAACCGATGCTCGATCACCGACCCCATGCGCCGCCTGTAGTCCGGATCCGACCAGCGGGACCAGATGGGATAGAAGAAGAGACGAACGCCCGTCCGCGCCGCTGCCTCACGAGCGATGGCAGCCGTCGCGATGTGATCGCAATGCGGATCCGTCGGGGAGGTGGCGAAGAGCGCACCGGCCTTGCACGCGCGGATCACCGCTTCGACCTGCTGCAGAGCAGCCTCGCGCGCCGGTCCGGGCCCTGGCATGGCGGCATCCGGCAGGTTCAGGCGCGTCACGATGTCGGGCGCCCCGCCGAGTTCCCGGATCGAGAGATCGAGTTCCGAGGCCCGCAGGGCTGCCAGCCGGTCCCTGGGCCAGAGCCGCGAGTTGGGATGGGACGCCGCGCCATCGGTCATGCAGACGACGCGGGCGCCCGGCCCCTGGAACGCCGCAGCCAGAAGCGCTCCGCATCCCAGCGCCTCGTCGTCGGGGTGGGGAGCCAGCACGACGATGGGCCGGCCGCCGGAAAGATCGGCGAAGGACGCGTGCCGCCAGTTACGCATCGAGCCACTCGCCGAGCGGCGCGCCGGAAGCCAGAAGCGCGCGTCCCACCCGCAGCGAAAAGGCGTCACGCGCCGCCTGACGGAGATAGCAGCCGAGATCCCGCGCATGGCGCCCGAGCGGGTCATCGGCCGCGAAGAGCGAGAGGCCGACGGAGCGTTCGACAGCGGAGATCACCTCCTGCCCCAGTTCCTCGGTCAGGAGCCGCGCCGCTGCCGACATGGCCGCCGCGCGCTCCGGATCGGCCGCGCCCTCCGGGCCACTGGCCATCCGCCCGGCGCGGAGGATGAAGGGCCAGGCTGCGATGGTCCGGCCGGCGAGCGGAGACAGGCGGAGGAGATGTGCCTCGGCCTCGATCTGCCCGCGCGCCCGCAAGGCCCGCGCGGCGCCGTCCAGCAGGCCCACGATGCCGCCGAGGCTGACGGCCGCGATCCGCCATGTTCCGCCGACGAACAGGGGTTCGCGCGTATAGACGTTCGCGGGGCCGAGCCGCTGCCCCTCGAGGCCGTCGCAGTCGAAGACACCCGATGCGCTGTCCTGCATCCCCGCCATGTCCCAGGCAGCCGCGTTGTGCCTCGCCCGGTCGCGCGCGTCGATCAGGAAGAGTTGCTGGCCCTCGTCGCTGGCGGCGGCCACGATCGCATGATCGACGTGGCCGAGGCCGGACGCATATCTCTTGAGCCCCGAGAGGCGGCAGCCCTTCGCGGTCACGGGCGGGACCCCGTCCGCACCCCAGACGCCGAAGAGTTGTCCCCTCGTCATGGCATCCAGAGCCTCGGACCTCATGCTGTCGGATCCATAGGCTTCGATGAGGCCCCGGGCGTTGGCATGGCCCTCGTAGAGCCGCGCGACGGAGAGATTTCGCTCTGCGATCTGCCTCAGCGAGCGCGCGAGCGGTTCCACGTCTGCCCTCGAGCCCAGAAGGTCCGAGTTCCTCAGGCGCGCGAGCTCGGCGCCGAAGGCCGGGCAGCAATCGCCGCGGCCATTCTCCCCGCTCTGCTGACGACTGTCGTAGGCGACCGCGGTCGAGGCCATCTTCACCGTTTCTCTTTCCGTCTCCGGGCTTGCAGGGGAGATGCAGTAGAACCTGCAGGAGCGGCTCAGGTTCCCGGCCCGCATGTATCCAAGATGCGACCGACCGCGGCGAAGGTGGTTTGCGCGAGGGGCGTCGGGGCCCTTAGCGCTTCCGGTTCGGGGGATTGGCGGCGGACGCGACTGCCACATCGTCGGGCGCTCCGCGCGCGTGGTTCGGATGCCTCGTGTCGATGCGCCATCCAGCGGTTGCGCTTCACGGTGCCGGCGCGCAGGAGCACCTCCTCGCCGATGCGTGCCCGCCCGCATGAAGGTCTCCCGTGGTCGGGAGCGAGGCACCGGCCGTTTCCATGCTGTTGATGCCTCCGCCGCTCTTGAAACCCGATATACGGCATCCATATACCATCCATATGGAAGGAGATGCCGTGACCGAGCGTAGCCCGAGATTGTCCGAAAGCGAGAAGATCACGATCAACCTTGGCCCGGTCGATCTGGGACGGATCGATCTTCTGGTTCAGGAGGGCTTCTACTCCAACCGCAGCGACTTCATCCGGACCGCCATACGCAACCAACTCTCGACCGAGGGCGAGGTGATTTCGCGCTCCATCCAGCGGCATGTGCTGGAGCTTGGACTCCGCGACGTCACGAGGGCCGATCTCGAGGCTGCATGTGCGGCGGGCGAGATGCTTCACCTCCGGGTCGTGGGCCTTGCGAGGATCGCTTCCGACGTTACCCCCGATCTGGCGCAGGCCACGATCGGATCAATCACCGTTCTCGGGGCGCTTCAGGCGGCGCCCGAGATCAAGGCGGTTCTCCGGGACCGCATCCGCTAGGGGCAGGCGCAGGACGGCACCCCTCCACGAAGGAAGACAGCAATGACCATCGACTTCGCGACGGCCATGGGCCGGGCGCTGCAACAGGTTCGTGCAGGTGAGCTGAAGCATGCGACGCGCACGATCCAGACGGCGCTGTCCTCGCGCTCCCCGGCGGAGGGGGTCGAGGAACGGGACGGTCCGGCATCTCCCTCCGTCGACACCGGACATGAGAGCACGGCGAGGGCTCCGAAGGCCGCTCGCGACATCGAGGATGCCGAGATCGTCTCAGACCGCCCCGCCGCCCGGGCGGGTCGGCGCGACGCCATGCCCGGTCGTCGGCCGTTGCGCGAGGTGGTCGATGCCCTGAGCCGGATCCGGACGCCGTCGGCGCCGCAGCGCGGGGCCGATCCGCAGCCCGCCCTGGCCGAGGGCGCCCGTTTCGAACGCCGCAGCTTCGCGGGACCGCATGGCGCACGGGCCTACCGGCTCTACGTGCCGTCGACGCTGCCCGAAGCCGGGCGGGGTCTCGTGCTTATGCTGCATGGCTGCACGCAGACGCCCGAAGACTTCGCGGCGGGCACGAGGATGAACGAACAGGCGGAGCGGTCGGGTCTCCTCGTGGTCTATCCCCACCAGAGCCGCGAGCACAATGCGCAGGGGTGCTGGAACTGGTTCCGCCCCGATGACCAGCAGGCGCGGGCGGGCGAGCCGGCGCTGCTTGCGGGCCTCGTGCGGGCAATCGCGGCCGAGTTCGCCGTAGAGCCGGACCGGATCTTCGTGGCGGGCCTTTCCGCCGGGGGCGCGATGGCGGCAACGATGGCCGCGACGCATCCGGACCTGTTCGCCGCTGCAGGGATCCACTCCGGCCTCGCGCATGGGTCGGCGCATGACGTGATCTCGGCCTTCGCCGCGATGCGGGGGCAAGGCCGCGGGGCGCCCGTGCCCGAGCCGAAGCCGACCATCGTCTTCCACGGCACGGCCGATGCCACGGTCCATCCGTCCAATGCCGATGCCATCCTCGCCGCCGTCACGGCAGAGCGGCCGGGTGGCACCCGCTCGCGCGACAAGGGGCAGACGCCGGGCGGTCGCGGCTACGTCCGCGAGATGCTTGACGGGGGTGACGGGCGCCGCATCGCCGAGATCTGGCGCATCGACGGGGCGGGGCATGCCTGGTCCGGGGGAAGCGCGAGCGGCTCCTACACCGATCCTGCCGGGCCGGATGCCTCGGCCGAGATGATCCGCTTCTTCCTCGACGGAAGGGGAGGGTCCGGTCCCGCCTCCTGACCTGAGGTTCCGGCTCGCCTCCCTCGACGCGCGGGGAGGGCGGCGAGCCTGCCCCGACCGCGCGGCGCGGAGCAGCCGCACCATCTCCTTCGAACCGCGACCGTTCCCCGGCCGTGTCCTGGAGAGGAGGTCTGTCGCTTCGGTCGAAAGCGGATCTGACAGATGCCGGGCCCGGACCCACCGCAGCGCCTCGGCATGGGATGGAGCATGATGCGTTGAAGGACCGCGTGGCGCAGACGCAGCACATCCTCGCGCTTCGCCGCCGCTGGCAGATCTCGCCTTGCAGAATGTCGTCGAGCAGAGGGCGAACCCGCGCCTGGCCGCCTTACTTCCGGATCACGCCTCTGAGGCCGCCGCCGATCAGCAGCGTCACGTCCACGAGGGCGGCGAGTGGTGACACCCCGCCCGGCGTCACCAGATAGCGTGACTGCCAGTCGGGCCGGTACTTGGCCTTGAAGGACCGCAGCCCGCGGAAGTTGTAGAAGCGCTCGCCGTGCTCGAAGACGGACTGGCCGAGGTGGTTCCAGAACGGCGCCGACTGACTGGCGGTGATGCCCGAGAGCGGCGCCATTCCCAGGCTGAAGCTTCGAAAGCCCTGTCGCTTCATCTCGACCAGGATGTTGCAGAACAGCACGTCCATCGACCCCGAGGGCGCGTTCCGCGCGAAGCGCATGAGATCGACCGTGGCCTCCGCCTTCGTCGCGGTGGTCATGATCGTCGCGAAGGCCACGATCCGACCTTCGGCCCTGAGTACGGCGACCGGTTGCTCGGCCACGTAGGAGCGGTCGAACCGGCCGAGGGCAAAGCCCTTCTCGCGCGTGTCCTGATGTGCGAGCCACGCATCCGAGACCTGCTGGAGCTCGTCGAGGATGGCCGCGACGCCCGCCGGCTCCACCACCTCGAAGGTGAGCCCCGTCCGCTCGCCCTTCCGCAGCGCCTGCCGCTGCTCGGCCCACTGGCTCGACTGGAGGTCCATGGTCTCGAGATCCACCAGCGCGCGCTCGCCCAGCTTCAGCCCGCGCAGGCCCGCGTCGGCGCAGAGCGGCAGAAGCGCGGGCGGCACCTGGTAGAAGACCGGCCGCCCGCCGTTGGCGCGCGCCATTTCGATGAAGCGCCAGATCAGCTCGGCCTGCGAACCCTGCGCCCCGATGGGGCCGAAGAGCGAGATCCAGGACTGGCCCTGCACCGCATACATGAGGAAGGCGTCGCCCGAGGCCGAAAAGATCAGGCTCTTGTCCCGCATCCGCACGAGGTTGGCTTCACTGCCGTCCTGCGCGTCCACGATCGCAAGCGCGCGCTGCACTTCGTCGTCCTCAGGCCGGTCTGTCTCGGGGCGGGACGGCTTCAACAGGCTGTGGATAGCGATGACCGAGGAGAGGATGACGACGCCCAGCAGCGCGCGCAGGCCGCGCGGCGCCTCGGCCGAGACCTCGAACTGCCACCAGAGGTCGTGGCTGTAATCCACGTCCTTGTAGACGAAGAAGAGGATGGTGATGGCCGAGACGGCGATGGTCGCAATTCCGGCCAGCCACGGTGGCGTCAGCGTCTGCGAAAGAAGCGAGGCGGGACGGTCGAAGAGGGGTCGGCTGAGGATCAGGAAGCCGATGAGCGCAGCCAGCATCACGGCCTCGTAGGGAGCGAGCGCCTTGACGAAGGTGAAGACGAAGGCCGCAGCGGCCGCGACGAGCGTGAGCCAGTAGGCACCGTCGAGGCGCTGGGTCAGCCCGCGTGCCGCCACGAAGAGAACGAGCCCGATCAGGCTGGACAGGAAATGCGCGGCCTCGATCAGCTGGACCGGCACATATGCCGCGATCCAGGCGAGGTCCGCATCGGTCGCGGGGATGACGCTCGAGAAGATCAACATCACGCCGCAGATCACGGCCAGCGAGGCGAGGAGTGACGGCGCAAGCAGCGTCCCCATGCGCTGCGCCCATTCGAGACGGGGCGAATGCAGGGCCTCGAGCGCCTCGGTCCAGGCCACGACCACGACGGCGATCAGCAGGGGCGCGACGTGATAGATCACCCTGTAGAGCACCAGCGATCCCAGCAGCGCATCGGTCCCGGTCGAGCCGCCGAGGCTCGTGAGGATGACCGCCTCGAGCACTCCGAGCCCCGCCGGCACGTGGCTCAGGACGCCGAGTCCGATCGCGATGGCGTAGATGATGACGAAGGAGATCCAGCTCACCTCGAGGTCCTGCGGCAGCAGTACCCAGAGGACGGTGGCGGTGACCATCAGGTCGGCGGCGGTGATGGCGAGCTGCTGAAGCGCGATGACGGGTCGCGGCATGTGCGGCCGCAGCCGCCCGTTCTGCCGCCAGAGGAAGGCCGCCATTACCGCCAGCGCCAGCAGCAGCGCCCCCGACAGGAGCCTGAGCGCCAGGGGAGAAAGGCCCGCCTGCGCAGCGACCTGATCGGCCGCGACGAGAGCGGCGAGGGCCGTCGTCACCGTCAGTCCGATGCCGAAGGACAGCGTGACGAAGGCGATGACGGCCGCAACCTGCTCTCCCGACAGACCAAGGCGGCTGTAGCCGCGGTAACGGACCGCCCCGGCCGATAGCGGGCCGAACCCGACCGTGTTGCCGATCGCATAGGCGCAGAAGGCCACCATGCCGACCTGCACGAGGTTCGGCGACCGGCCGAGATGGCGCAGGGCGTTCACGTCATAGCCTGCCAGCAGGACGAAGCTCACCACCGTGAAGAAGCCGGCGATCAGGATGTCGCGCCAGGAGGTCTCTTCGAGCGCCCGGAGGATGTCCTGGTAGCGAATGTCGCCGGTGATCCGGTAGGTCGTGTAGGCGACCGCCGCGAAGACGACCCAGGTCACCAGCGCGAGAAGCATGGTGCGGTTGCGGCCGAACCAGTCCCGCAGGGGACGGGCACGGGCGGGCACACCTTCGCCGGCAGAGGTGACGGATTCAGGCGTCTCGCTGCGCCAGGACATGTCTTGCCCCTTCTAGGTCGCCTGCCGGCGTGACGGAACCGGATTGAGCCTGCGGCCCGGTCCCGTCGCGCAGAAGGACCGGATGCAACAGACCGAAGATCGCCGACCGCCGGAAATTCGTTGTCGCGTGGACATCTAGCCTGCGGGCGCGTGCTCGCCAAGCCCCCCGGCGACCTTCCGCCGGACCGCGCCCTCGGGTCGCAACCCGCCGGCCGGGCGAGACAGGCGCAGGCGACCGCGCCTGGTCGAGGCCCGGGTCCGCTCGCGCGCGGTCGCTTGCCTGTGTCTGGGGGCCGGCCCGGCTCCGCTCTCGGCCGGGAGAGCGTCCGCGAGCCGTAGGCGCGCCGCGCCGCTGGCCCGCTCCGCCCTTCGGCAGGCCGCATGACAGCCCGAGCCAGCGGTCAGGCGCCGGCGCGCCTTCCGCTTCACCTCTGAGATTGCACGGGTCTGCGGCCAGACCCGGATCCGTGGCCGTCCGGGCACGCCCACCTGCGCCGTCCCTTCCTGCAATTCCCGCGGAGGCACCCTGCGGCGGAACGCCCGGCGTCCGGCCTGCGTTGGGCAGCACGGTCCCGGCAGCGTGAAGAGGCGCAGCCGCATGCGACGGCGCGCAGGCACGGGACCCCGATGGGAGGAACCAGATGAAGAACATGACGATGCGACACCTCTTGCTGGGTGCCGCGGCGGGGATCGCACTCGCCTCGGGCGCTTCGGCCCAGGAGCACACGTTCCGCTTCCAGTCCTCGGATCCGGCGGGCAACACCAACTTCCAGCTTCAGAAGGAATGGGCGCGGATGGTGGACGAGAAGTCCGGCGGCCGCATCGCCGTCGAGATGCTGCCCGTGGAAACCATCGTCGCCCACAACGAGACCCAGGATGCCGTGGCGGCGGGTATCATCGACGGCCACTTCACCGACACATCCTATTTCGCCGGCAAGGAGCCTGCCCTCGGCCTCATCGCCAACCCGGTCGGCGCCTGGTCCTCGCCGGACCAGATGTTCGATTTCATGGAGACGGGCGGCGGCAAGGAACTGATGAACGAGATGCTGGAGCCTTACGGCCTGCATTTCATCGGCGCCACCACGCCCGGGCTTGAAGCCTTCGTCTCGAAGGTGCCGCTCGACGGCGTGGATGACCTGCAGGGCCTGAAGGTCCGCGCACCCGAAGGCATGGTGCAGCGTGTCTTCGCGGCAGCCGGGGCGGCGCCTGTGAACCTGCCGGGCTCCGAGGTTTTCACCTCGCTCGACAAGGGCGTCATCGACGCGGCGGACTACAACACCTTCTCCACGAACGAGGCGCAGGGCCTGCACGACATCGCGACGCATCCGGTTTTCCCCGGTTTCCACTCGATGCCGCTGATCGAGGTCTCGATGAACAAGGCCGCCTGGGATGCGCTTCCCGAGGATCTCCAGCAGGCGATGACCGAGAGCGTGCGCGAGTTTGCGCAATACCAGTCGCAGACCGTGCTCGAGAACGACCGTGCCGCCGCGGAGAAGGCGGAGGCATCCGGCAAGGTGACGATCCACGACTGGTCCGACGAGGAGAGGGCGAAGTTCCGAGGCATCGCCCGAACGCAGTGGGAAGAGGCGGCGTCCGCCTCGCCGGCCTCGCAGAAGGTCTATGACACGCTGACGGCCTACCTGCAGGAGAAGGGCCTCCTGACCGAGTGACGGGGCCATCCCCGGCCGCCGGCCGGGGACCTCATTCCAGAGTGAAGGAGGCGCGGATGAACGAACCGCTCGACGAGGAAGAAGACATGGTCCATCCCGGGCCTTCCGCCATTGCGGAGGCGGGGATCTTCGGGAGGGGCGTCGTGGGGGCGGGCCTGCTCTTTGCCGCCGCGATCGTCGTCTCGGCGCTGATCCTCTTCTACGAGGTCATCATGCGGTATGTCTTCAACAGTCCCACGACATGGGCGCATGAGACGGTTGTCTTCCTGAATGCCTGCGCCTTCGTCTTCGGCGGCCTCTACGCCGCCGCGCTCAATACCCATATCCGCGTCGTCCTCTTCTACGATGCGCTGTCGCCGGGCGTGCGCCGGGTCTTCGACATGGCGATCTCGCTCACTTGTGCAGTGGCCTCGGGCTTCTTCGCCTTCGCCGCGTGGCAGAGCGTGAAGCGCGCCGTCTGGACGCCCGCGGGCGAGTTCCGGCTCGAGAGCTCAGGCAGCGCATGGGATCCCGTCTATCCCGGCCTGCTGAAGGTCTTCCTTCTCGTGGTGCTCGTCGCGCTCGCCATCCAGTTTCTCATCCTAGCCGCCGGCTATGCCCGCGGCCGGCACGCGCGCTGAGGAGGGATCATGGATCCGAGCACCCTGTTCGACCTGAAATCCCTCGGCATCGAGGGCGCGACCATTGCCATGTTCGTGTCGCTGATCCTGCTGCTTCTGACCGGAATGCCGCTGGCCTTCGTGACACTCCTCGTCGCGCTGATCTTCGCGCTCGGCTGGTTCGGGCCGATGGCGCTGCCGCTGATCACCAGCCGGATCTTCAGCTTCGTCAACAGCTTCGTCTTCGTCTCGGTGCCGATGTTCGTGCTGATGGCCGCGATCCTGGACCGGTCCGGCATCGCGCGCGACCTGTTCGACGCGATGAAGGTGCTGGCGGGCCGGATCCGGGGCGGCGTGGCGATCCAGACGCTGATGGTGGCCGTCATCCTCGCCGCGATGTCGGGGATCATCGGCGGCGAGATCATCCTTCTCGGCCTCCTTGCCTTGCCGCAGATGCTGCGGCTCGGCTACGATCGGGGTCTCGCCATCGGCGTCTGCTGCGCGGGGGGCGCGCTCGGGGCGATGGTGCCACCATCCATCGTCCTCATCGTCTACGGGCTGACAGCGAACGTCTCGATCGGGCAGCTCTTTACCGCGTCCTTCGTGCCAGGGCTGATGCTCGCGTGCTTCTACGCGGCCTATGTGCTGATCCGCGCCTACATCAATCCTGCGATGGCGCCCGTGGCCGAGCCCGAGGATCGCACGAGGTCGGAGAAGCTGCGGCTGCTCAAGGGGCTGTTCCTGCCGATCCTCGTGGTGATCTTCGTGCTCGGCTCGATCTATGGCGGCATCGCCTCGGTGACGGAGGCCTCGGCCATCGGAGTCATCGGCGTGGCGCTCTCTACGGTGATCCGGGGCGAGTTCAGCCGCGAGCTGGTCGTGGGGGCGGCGCTCCAGACACTGCGGACGGTCGGCATGATCGTCTGGATCGGCATCGGGGCATCGGCGCTGGTCGGCGTCTTCAACCTGATGGGCGGGGTGCGCTTCGTCTCGGAACTCATCACCGGCGTGTCGGAGGACCCCATCGTCATCATCCTGTTCATGATGGCGATCCTGTTCCTGCTCGGCATGTTCCTCGACTGGGTGGGGATCGCCCTCCTCTGCATGCCGATCTTCGTGCCGATCGTGACGAGCCTTGGCTACGATCCGATCTGGTTCGGCGTGGTCTTCGCGATCAACATGCAGGTGAGCTTCCTGTCGCCGCCCTTCGGGCCAGCCGCCTTCTACCTGAAGTCGGTGGCGCCGCGGGACATGTCGCTGGGCGAGATCTTTCGCGCACTTCTGCCCTTCATCGCGCTGCAGATCGTGGCCCTTGCCCTCGTGATTGCCTTCCCGGGGATCACCGGCCGCTGAAGGCCCGGTGCTCACGAGGGGCAGGCGGCTCCGCTGTCGATCCACGCGCGGGTCAGTTCGCCGAAGATCTCCTGGCTGCCGGGGGCGGGCTCACGCCCCTCGCCCGGCTCCCATCCCCAGCCGACGAGGCCGTCGCTCGCGTTGTGCTCGTGCAACTGTTCGAGCGTCTTGCCGCCGTTCCGCGCCGGATCCTTCAGTTGCCGGCAGATATCGCCGAGGCCGAGGCCGACCCAGCCCATGCTGATCGGCGCGAGCGACCAGGGCTGATGGCCCGGAATGCTCCCCGGACTGCCGGTGAAGGCCACGTTCTCGCGGCCATGGCAGGTCGTGCAGTTCATGCCCACGGCGCCGAAATCGGCCGGGCCGCGGACGACGGGCGGGTTGTGCGCCTGCATCCGGTCACCCTGCGTGGGGCCGCCCTCGACAGGATGGCAGTTCAGGCAGCGCGGATGGGTCAGCACCTTGCCCATTTCCGTGAAGATCGCGGCCGAGCGTTCGGCCCCGTCCGCCATGCCCTCGAAGGCCTCTGGGCCGCGCAACTCCTGCGCGGCAAGCGGGGCCGCCGCGAGGATCGCGGCGGCAACGAAGGAAAGACGCATGGTCACCTCAGGACAGGAGTTGCGCGAAGGGAAGCTGGCGGACGGGCTGACCGGTCAGCGCCCTCCAGGCATTGGCCACGGCCGGGGCGAGCGGCGGCACTCCGGGCTCGCCCACGCCGGTCGGCGGCTCGGCCGATGGCAGGATCGCGACATGGACCTTCGGCATCTCGTTGATCCGCAACAGGCGGTAGTCGTCGAAGTTGGACTGTTCCACCCGCCCTTCGCCGTCGAGCGTGATCGCGCTGTAGAGCGCGGCCGAAAGCGCATAGCCGATGCCGCCCTCCATCTGGGCGCGGATCACGTCGGGATTGACCGCGACGCCGCAATCCACTGCGCACCAGACCTGCGTGACCTTCGGCATCACCCCGCCGTTCTCGACCTCGACGATCTGCGCGACGTAGGTGTTGAAGCTCTTGGCCACGGCCACGCCATAGCCGCGCCCGTCCTTCGTGCGCCCCTGCCAGTCCGCGATCTCGGCAACCTTCTCGAGAACGCCCCTGTAGCGGCCCGATCCGGGCGTGAGCAGGTCGAGCCGCCCCTGCACCGGATCCTTCCCGGCCCGCTCCAGGACCTCGTCGAGAAATACCTCGACGGCGAAGGCGGTGTGGGTGTGTCCGACCGAGCGCCACCAGAGAACCGGCACGGGGCTTTCGATCTTCGCCCAGGAGATGCGGCGCGCGCCCACGTCATAGGGCAGGTCGTTCGATCCCTCGTAGGAGCTGGGGTCGAGCCCGTCCTGCATGAAGGCCTCGAGCGCGGTGCCCGACATGATCGACTGGTTGGCGACCGCATTCTCCCAGCCGATGATGTTGCCCTCGGCATCGAGCCCCGCGCGGAGGCGGTGAAGCGTCATCGGCCGGTAATAGCCGCCCTTGAGGTCGTCCTCGCGAGTCCAGAGCAGCTTGAAGGTTCCGTCGCGCCCCGCGGCCTTCGCCACATGCGCGATCTCGGCGGCAAGGTGCCCGTTCCCCTGCGCGCGGCGCCCGAACGAGCCGCCCGCGAAGAGCACGTTGATCCGGACGGCATCCGGGGGCAGTTGCAGCGCCTGCGCGACGGTGGGCTTGTCGATGGATGGGAACTGGCATCCGTACCAGAGTTCCGCCTGCCCACCCTTCACCTCGATCACCGCATCGAGGGGCTCCATCGGGGCATGGGCGAGGTAGGGGAAGCGATAGTCGGCCTCGAGGATCTCGGCCGCTCCGTCGATGGCGCCGGCGTCTCCGGATTCCTCGACCACCCGCGCGCCGGGAAGCGCCTTCGCCATGTCCTCGATCATCATCGACGTGGGTCGGCGCTCGGCGCCGCTTTCGTCCCAGCGGATCTCGAGCGCGCCGCGGCCCTTGATCGCGGCGAAGGTGTTTCGGGCATAGACCGCGATCCCTTCGGGGATCTGGCGGACCATCTCGACCCCTGCCACCTTCAGCGCCTCCGCGTCGTCGAACGAGGCGACCCTCGCCCCGAAGGCCGGCGGATGGGCGACGACGACGGTCAGCATCCCCTCGCGGTAGATGTCGAGGGTGAACTGGGCCGACCCGTCCGACTTGGCCGCGGAATCGAGGCGGGCGACGTCCTTGCCGATCAGCACGAAATCCGCAGGATCCTTGAGCGGCGGATCCTGCGGAACTTCCATCAAAGCCGCAGCCTCGGCGAAGGTGCCGAAGCCCGCCTCCTTGCCGCTCGAATGGGAAAGGCGGCCGGCCCGCACCGTGATCTCGGAAGCGGGCACGCCCCATTCGGCCGCCGCCGCGCCGACCAGCATGGCCCGCGCCGCCGCGCCTGCCTTGCGCATCTGGATGTAGCTGTTGGCGATGGCGGTCGAGCCCCCGGTCCCCTGTGCGCCGAAGGCAAGGTTCTTGTAGAGCGCATCATCCGCATGAGCGGCTTCGGCCCGGATCTGGCTCCAGTCGGCGTCCATCTCCTCGGCGACGAGGGTGGCGAGGCCCGTGTAGGGACCCTGGCCCATCTCGAGATGCTTGATGATGACGGTCACGGTGTCGTCGGAACCGACCCGGATGAAGGCGTTCGGCGTGGCCGGAATGTCGGAGGGTGCGCCCTGCGCCCGCGCGAAGGGCGCAGGCAGGACCAGCGCGAGCGTGAAGCCCGCTCCGGTGGCGAGGAAATTGCGGCGTGACATGAGGGTCATGGCTCAGCCCTCCAGCGTGCGTGCGGCATCGTGGATCGCCTGCCGGATCCGGACATAGGTCGCGCACCGGCAGAGGTTGCCGGCCATGGCGTGGTCGATGTCCTCGTCCGTGGGTTTCGGGATCTGCCGCAGGAGCGCCGTGGCCGACATGACCTGTCCCGACTGGCACCAGCCGCACTGGGGCACGTCCACGGCGGCCCATGCCGCCTGAACCGCCTCGATCTCACGTCCCTCCATCCCTTCGATGGTGGTGACCTGCCCTCCCTCGATCGAGCCGATCGGCGTCACGCAGGAGCGCCTCGGCATCCCATCGAGCATGACGGTGCAGGCGCCGCATTGCGCGACGCCGCATCCGAACTTCGTGCCCGTCAGCCGAAGTTCGTCGCGCAGGACCCAGAGCAGGGGCGTGTCCGGATCGACGTCGAGGGATACCTCGCGTCCGTTGATGGACAGATTGACCATGGCTGCCTCCCCGGTGGCTTCAGCCGGCGAACTAGGAGGGGCGGCCGCTGCGTCAAGGGGCCGCAGGCGGCCGTTCAGCCGGCCTCTGCATCCTGCGCGGCCGGGCCACGGTCCGCCTCGGCAATGCCCTGCTCGCCGATCACGCCGCGCAGGGCCTCGAGGGTTGCGGCATAGTGCTCGGTCAGCAGCCGGCAGGCGAGGTCGGTGTCGCGGTCGATGGCGGCCGCGAGGATGGCGGCATGTTCCGCGGCCGCCCCCTCCCGCCGCTGGATGTTCGGGTGGAAGTTCATCGACAGGCTGCGGTAGCGCACCGCCTGATCCATCATGGTCGAGCAGAAGCCGAGCAGCCAGGTCGAGCCGCAGCGGTCGAGCAGCAGCATGTGAAACGCCTTGTGGAAATGCTCCCATTCCTCGGCGAGATCACGGCCTTCCTCGGCCGGCATGCGCCGGTTGGTCCGCGCGAGACGATGGTAGGCGAGAACGAGGTTCTCCTCCCAGTCCAGATCGCCCCGCGGAATGGATTCGCGCAGCGCCAGCGTCTCGAGCCAGATCCGCGTCTTCACCAGTTCTTCGAGGGCGGTCATCGAGATGCCGGCCACGAAGAAGCCGCGCTGGCTCTTGCGTTCGACGAGCCCTTCCGAGGAGAGGCGGTTCAGTGCCTCGCGCACCGGCGCGATGCCGATGCCGTAGCGTTCCGAGATGCCCTCGATCTGGAGCTTCGCGCCCGGGAAGAGCCCTCCGCGCAGGATGTCGCGACGGATCCGGTCATAGGCCCGTTCGGACAGGTTCCTCGCCTCCGCGGGCGCCTTCTCCGCAGCACTCATGTTCACGCAGCTCCGATGGGCTGATTCGCCTTGTTCCAGAAAACGAGACGCTTCTGCAGCCAGGCCACGGTGAAGAAAAGGGCTAGACCGAGGAGGCTGAGATAGAGGATCAGCGCGAAGACGCGCGGCGTGTCCATCTGGCTTGCCGACTGGCGGATCAATGCGCCGAAGCCGCGCCCGCCGCCGAGGAACTCGCCCGTGATCGCGCCCGCCATCACCCCCACGGCCGCGATCTTCAGGCCAGTGAAGATGTGCGGCAGCCCGTTCGGCAGCTTGAGCCGCACCAGCGTCTGAAGCCGTGACGCGCCCATCGCCTTGAACAGCATCCGCTCGTTCTCGGACGCCGAATAGAGGCCTGCGGCGGTCGAGACCACGATGGGGAAGGTCGCGATGAAGGCCGCGAGCGCCACCTTCGAGGCGATGTCGAAGCCGAGCCAGGCGATGAAGAGCGGCGCGAAGGCGACCTTCGGCATCGTGTCGATGGCCACGAGATAGGGCATGACCGCCCGCTCGCCGAACTTGGTCTCGCCCACGAGGACGCCGAGTGAGAAGCCGATGCCCGTGGCCAGCAGGAAGGCCCAGAAGACCGTCCGCGTCGTCGTCCAGAGCGCCTCGAGCATGTAGCCCCCCGAAAGGAGGTTCCTGCCGACGAAGATCAGGTCGTCGAGCGTCTCGCCGGGGCTCGGCAGGATGATGGGCGAGACCCAGGCCATGCGTGCGGTGGCCAGATCCCAGATCGCCACCACGACGACGGCGAGGGCGAGCATCGCCACCCAGCGCGGCACTCGGTCAATCAGCGCCTCGTGCTCGACCCAGACGGTGTCGCGGCTGTCGGGAGTGTCGGTCATTGGTGGGCCTCCTTGCCGAGCAGGTCGCGGATGTGGCCGACGATCTGGCCGAACTTCGGCGTGTTGATCATCTCGAGCGTGCGGGGGCGGGGCAGGTCGATCACGATCTCCTCGACCACACGCCCCGGACGCGGCTTCATGACGAGCACCCGGTCGGACAGGATCACCGCCTCGGCGAGCGAGTGGGTGACGAGGAAGGCCGTCGAGTCCTGCTCGGCGCAGATCCGTTGCAGCTCCATGTTCATGAAGTCGCGCGTGAGCTCGTCGAGTGCCGAGAAGGGCTCGTCAAGCAGGAGAACCGCCGGGTTGGAGATGAACATGCGGCAGATCGAGGCCCGCTGTGCCATGCCTCCCGACAGCTCGCCCGGGTAGACATGGGCGAAGTCGCCCAGGCCCACGAGCTGCAGGAGGGCCTGGGCATGGGGCAGGGCGGCCCTCGCCGCCGCCCGCCCCTCGCGGATCTCGATGGGTAGCACGATGTTCTCGATCGTGGTCTTCCAGGGCAGGAGCGTCGCCTGCTGGAACATCATGCCGATGTCGGGGCGCGGCCCCGTCACCGGCTTGCCGTCCAGCACGACGCGCCCCCGCGTGGGCGGCAGGAGCCCCGACATGATCTTCAGGAGCGTCGACTTTCCGCAGCCGGACGAGCCGACCACCGAGACGAACTCGCCCTTGCGCAGGGTCAGGTGGACGTCCTGAAGCGCGACCAGCCGGTTGTTGGCATAGGTCTTCGACAGGCGCTCGATCTCGTAGATCGGCCGCGCGGAGGCAGCCGGTTCCGAGGCCAGGGCACGGGGCTCCGCCATCGCCATCAGCTGTTCCAGCCGTCGACGAACTCGTTGGTGTAGACCGAGGAGAGGTCGGCGATCGGCTCCGACAGGGCGCCGGAGGCCACGGCCGAGTCGTGAATGGCCTGCCAGTGCTCGGGCGGCTGGTAGCCGTAGCCCTTGTCGATGTAGGCTTCGGTCGGCGTCATGCGGTTGACCACGCCGTCATAGAGCGATGCCGCGTAGTCCTGCTCGCCCTCCTGCGGGTTGCCGGCCGCGCAATGGGCGAGCGCCTTCTCCTTGTTGGCGGGATCCGAGGCGAAGCGCGTGCCGCGCACCAGCGCCCGGCCGAAGGCGGGGGCCAGCTCGGGCATCGCCTGCATCTGGCTTTCCAGCATCGCAATGCCATTGCCGAAGAAGCCGAGATATTGCTCGGGCGTGATCTCGCGCAGCGCAAGACCGCGGGCCGCAAGGATCGCCGCGTCCGAGACGGCACCGGCATAGCAGGCCACCTCGTCGCGCAGGAAGGCGACCGCTGCCGTGCCACCGTCGCCCACCGGCAGGAAGCTGTAGTCGGTGCCCTCGGCCATTCCGGCATCGGTGAGGATCGCCCGCGTGAAGGACACCTCGGCCCCGTCGGCGGTACCCACGCCGATGACCTGACCCTTGAGGTCGGCAGGCGCCTTGAAGTCGCTGTCCTCCTTCACGAGGAGGCCGAAGACCGACTTCGGATAGAGGTTGTAGAGGAACTTCACGTCCACTCCGCGCGCGCGTGCTCCGAGCGTGGGGCCGGGACCGGGCGCCCCGATCTGCGCCTGACCTGCCGACATGGCCTGCAGAACGGCGGAGGAGCCGTCGATCGCCTCGAGCCGCGGTTCGAAGCCTTCCTCGGCGAAGTAACCCTCGCCAACGGCGACCCAGTAGGGCAGCCAGGTCAGCGCCGAGGGGTTCGGCACGGCGAAGTTCACGGCCGTCTGTGCGCGGACGAGGGCGGGTGCGCCGATGGCGAGGCTGGCCACGCCCCCGGCGCTCAGAAGGCCGAAGCTGCGGCGGCTCATCCTGGTCGAGCTTGTCATGTCTCATTCTCCTCCCGTTGTCGGGAGTTCCGCCCGTGGCGAGCGGTTGCTCCCGCCAGTAGCGTATACCATTCCGCCTCTGAATCAAAAAAATATACGAAATGCCCGTTCAGACGTATTCGTATCTTGATCCGGGCGGGGATCCGGGGAACGCTTCTGTCCGACGAGTCGCCGCGTGATGCGGAACGGCTCGACCCGATGAGGAGGAGGAAACGATGGCGGACTATGTTCTACCTGCAGTGGCGCAGGCCCGGCTCGATGTCGTCGGCAGCGACGAGAAGTATCCGGTGCGCCGCGTCTACTGCATCGGCAAGAACTACGTCGCCCACATCCGCGAGATGAACGCGGACGAGCGCGACCCGCCGGTGATCTTCATGAAGCCCGCCGATGCGGTGGTGACGAACGGGGGCGAGATCCCCTATCCCGTCTTCACCGAGAACTTCCACTACGAATGCGAACTCGTGGTGGCGCTGAAATCGGGCGGCTACAACATTTCCGTCTCCGAGGCGGCGAGCCACATCTACGGCTATGCGGTGGGCCTCGACATGACGCGGCGCGACCACCAGAAGGGCGTGCTCGAGAAGGGCCTGCCCTGGGAGGTGACGAAGGCCTTCGACCTCTCGGCGCCGATCGGCCCGATCACGCGGGTCGAGGATTGCGGAGTGCTCACCTCCGGCCAGCTGCGGCTGGCGGTCAACGGAGAGGTGAAGCAGGACGCCGACATCGGGCTGATGATCTGGAAGGTGGACGAGATCATCGCGAAGCTGTCCGAGCAGCACCGGCTCGAGCCGGGCGACATCATCATGACCGGGACACCGGCCGGAGTGGGGGCGGTCGTGACCGGCGACGTGCTCGATTGCAGCATGGAGGGGCTGGAGCCGATGCAGGTGCGCGTCGGGTCGCGAGCGGCCTGAGGCCGCCCGTGACCCCGGCAGACCTCCTCGCGCTCGGCACCGCCACTCTGGCCGAGGCCTGGCCTCCGGCCCGGCTGCCGGGTCTGCCGCTCCGACCGCTCTCGCACGGGATGGCCCTGGCCGGACCCGCCTTCACGGTGCGCTGCCGGCCGGGCGACAATCTCGCGCTTCACCGCGCGATGGCCGCGGCGCAGCCGGGCGAGGTGCTGGTGGTCGACTATGGCGGCAGCCTCGAGAGCGGGCCCTTCGGCGAAATCATGGCGCTCTCCTGCCGGTCGCGCGGGATCGCGGGGCTGGTGATCGACGGTGCGGTGCGCGACAGTGCGCAGATCGCGGCCGCGGGCTTTCCGGTTTTCGCCCGCGGCCTCGACATTCGTGGCACGAGCAAGACCGACCGGGGCGAGACAGGCTGCGTTCTGGACTTCGGGCGCGCGACCGTGGCGCCGGGGGACGTGGTGGTCGCGGATGCGGATGCCGTTCTGATCCTTCCGAGGGGCGATGCGGAAGCGGCGCTTGCCGCAGGCCGCGAACGCGCCGCGCGCGAGGAGGAGATGAAGCGCCGCATTGCAGGAGGCGAGACGACGCTGTCGATACTGGGCCTGATGAAGGAGGTTTGACATGATCGAGACGGTCGCCATAGCCGGCACCGGGCGTATGGGCACGGCCTTCGCCCGGCGTCTTTGCGAAACGGGTCATCGGGTGCGTGTCTGGAACCGCAACCCCGACCGGAAGGCAGCGGCCGTCGAAGCGGGCGCAGAGGCGGTGTCTCTGCCGGACCTCGCCCAAAGCGACCTGATCCTTCTGTCGCTGACCGATGCTCCGGCCTCGGCATCGGTGCTGGACGGCATGGGGCCCGCGCTCGACGGGCGGCTGGTGGTCGAGATGTCCACGCTGCTGCCGGAGCAGGCCGAGGCGCTGGAAGCCCAGGCGATGGCTGCGGGTGCCTCCTTCCTCCACTGTCCGGTCGGCGGAACGGTGGCGCCCGCGCTGAAGGGGCAGCTTCTGGGCTTCGCAGGCGGAGCCGAGGAGCACCTTGCCCGCGCGCGTCCGGTGCTCGACCATCTCTGCCGCCGGGTGGAGCATATGGGCCCGGTGGGCGCTGCGGCGCGCATGAAGCTCGCCGTGAACCTGCCGCTCGCACTCTACTGGCAGACGCTGGGCGAGAGCCTCGCGCTGCTGCGCGGCGCGGGCATCCAGCCCGATCTGGCGATAAGCCTGATGGCCGAAAGTTCCGCCGGGCCGGCGGTCCTGAAGACCCGGGCACAGGTGGTGGTCGACACGCTTCTCGGCTCGGACCAGTTGGGAACCTTCGACATCGCCGGCCTCTCGAAGGACCTGCACCTGGCGCTCGTCCTCGCGGCCGCCGAGGGGGCGGAGCTTCCGCTCGCCCGCGCGGCCGAGGCCCGGTATCGCGCTGCGCTGGATGCAGGTCTCGGCGCGCTCGATGGTGCGAGCCTCGCGAGGCGGGTGGCGCTGGACTGATGGAGCTGCTCTCCTCCGGCACGATCGCGGCGCTGATCGCGGCCCTCGCGGCTGCGGGTGCGCTGACAGGCTTTCTCGCCGGGCTCTTCGGGATCGGCGGCGGGGCGATCTCGGTCCCCGTCTTCTTCGAGGTCTTCCGGCTCATCGGCCACCCGCCGGAGGTGGCCATGCCGCTCGCCGTCGGCACCTCGCTCGCGGTGATCGTGCCAACCTCGATCGTCTCGGCCCGGGCGCACATGCAGCGCGGAACAGTGGATATCGATCTGCTGAAGCTGTGGGCGCTGCCGATCCTCGTCGGGGTCGCCATCGGATCGGCTCTGGCCAGCGTCGCACCGCCGAAGGTGTTTCAGGGCGTCTTCGTCGGCGTGGCGCTGGTGATTTCCACCAAGCTCCTCACAGGGGGCGGCTGGCGCCTCGGCGAGGGTCTTCCGGGCCGCGCGGTGATGCGCGCCTATGGCGCGGTCATCGGGCTGGTCTCGGCCCTCATGGGCATCGGCGGCGGAGCGATCTCGAGCCTGATCCTCACGTTGCACGGCGTTACGATCCACCGCGCAGTATCGACTGCAGCGGGAGTGGGCGTGCTGATCGCGATACCGGGCACGCTGGGCTACATGATCGCGGGCTGGGGTCAGCCCGGCCTGCCCCCGGATGCCTTGGGCTTTGTCTCCACCGCCGCCTTCCTTTTGACCATTCCCACCTCGATGCTGACCGCGCGCCTCGGAGTTGCGCTGGCGCACCGGCTGTCCAAGAAATCGCTGGAACGGGCCTTCGGCTGCTTCCTCCTGATCGTCTGCGCACGCTTTCTCGCGGCGATGGTGCTTGCGGATCCCTGATCCCGAACGGTGCAGGCGGCGCCCGGCACCTCGCCGCGATCGAGCGGGACGCACATGGCCCGCTGCGTTAGGTCGAAGCACTCCGGGCTCGGGTTGCCCGTCAGCCTGCTGCCGCCTTGCGGGAACAGACGATGCGAGGATCCGTGGGTTCCGCCGGGGTCAGCTGTCCACCAGATGAAACAGCTCTGACAGCAGCCGCGCGAGCGCTGCATCCGAGAAGGGCTTGTCGAGCTTCGCCGTGATGCAGCTCGCCATGCCCCCCGGTAGCTCGGCATATCCGGTGGCGAGGACGATCGGCAGGTCCGGACGCATCTCGTGGACCTGCCGCGCAAGCTCGTTGCCGGTCATCCGGGGCATCGCCTGATCGGTGATCAGAAGGTCGATGTCGTCGCGCTCGCGCATCGCTTCCAGAGCCTCCGCGCCGGAATGGGCCTCGATCACCTCGTGGCCGAGTTCCTCGAGCATGCCCACCGTTCCCATCGAGACAAGGATGTCGTCGTCGACGGTGAGGATGGTCAGCCGATGCCGCGGTTTCCGCGCCGGATCGGCCACCATGGGGACGGGTGGGGCTACCGGCTCGGGCCGCTCCGGCTCGTGGAAGACGGGCAGGTAGATGAAGGCGGTCGTGCCCGCCCGGGGGCGGCTTTCGAGGCGGAAGGAGCCGCCCGACTGTTTCGCGAGCCCGTGGATCATCGACAGCCCGAGACCCGTCCCCTTGCCCACGCCCTTCGTCGTGAAGAACGGCTCCATGGCGCGGGCGAGCGTGGCCTCGTCCATGCCGCCACCCGTATCGGTCACCCAGATCTCGAGATAGGACCCCGGCGCGAGGTCAGCGGCTGCCGTCTCGTCCACGGCGCGCGCGCCGATGGTCAGACGGCCGTCGCCCTCCATCGCGTCGCGGCCGTTCAGGGCGAGGTTCAGAAGTGCCATTTCCAGCTGGTTGGTGTCCGCCCGCACCTTCGGAAGCGTCTCGGGGATCTCGATGACGATCTCGATCTGGGGGCCGAGCGATCTCTGCAGCAGGTCGCGAAGGCCGGGCAGCACCTGACCGAACTCGAGGACCCCGACGTGAAGGTCCTGCTTGCGGGCAAAAGCCAGCATCCGCTGGGTCAGACCAGCGCCGCGCTCGGTCGCGGCGATGGCGTTGTGCAGGAACCGCAGCGTGTCATGACCGGGCGGAAGCCGGCGGATCGCGATCTCGATGCTCGATCGGATGGCCATCAACAGGTTGTTGTAGTCATGCGCGATGCCACCCGTCAGCTGCCCGATCATCTCGAGCTTCTGGCTCTGGCGCAGGGCCGCCTCTGCAGTCGCGAGCGCTGCGTCCCGCGCGCGCCGCTCGGTCACGTCGCGCCCGGCCGCGAAGATCTTCCCGTCATGACCCGAGGCCGTCCACGCAAACCAGCGATAGCCGTCGTCCCGGTGCCGGAGGCGGCATTCGAAGGGGTCGGTGAGGGGCGAGACTGCCGCGGAAGCGAACACGCGCCCGGCCTCGGCGGCATCGTCGGGATGGACGAAGGAGGTCAGCGGGCGGTCGAGCATCTGGTGCGCCTGCCATCCCAGAATGCGCGTCCAGGCCTCGTTCACCACGGCGAGCGTCCCATCCGCCGATACCACGGCCATCAGGTCGAGCGACAGGTTCCAGGCCTGGTCCCGCTGGCGGGTCAGGTCGTGGACCTTTGCCTCGCGCGCCGTCACCTCGTCGTGGATGTCGGTGCAGGAGCCGTACCACCTGACGATGCGGCCGCGACTGTCGCGGGCGGCCTGAGCGCGTCCCAGCACCCACCGATACGCGCCCGACCGGTGCCGGAGACGATATTCGATCTCGTAGGGCTCGCCGCTCGCGAGGGAGCGGTGCCAGGCCGCCCAGGCGCGCTCCCGGTCGTCGGGGTGGAACATCCCGTTCCAGGCCTCTCCGTCCGTCGAGCCTTCGGGCACGCCCGTGAATTCGTACCAGCGCGCGTTGTAATAGTCGTGGTAGCCGTCGGGCAGGGTCGACCAGATCATCTGGTCGACCGTGTTCGCGATGGCGTGGAACTTTGCCTCGCTGTCGCGGACCTGTCCCTCGCGGAGCAGCAGTTCCTCCATCCGCTCGCGCGCCTCGTGCTGCCGGGCCCGAGCCTTCAGCGCCGAGCGGACGGCCCGCAGGAGCTCCTCCGAGTGCAGCGGCCGCGAGAGCAGCACCGCATTGCCCAGATTGTCCATCCGCCGGCGGGCCTCGGGCGAGCGCGTCCCGGCCGTGGCATTCGCGAGCACGATGAAGGGAAGGTCCGACCAGGCGGGCTGACTGGCCAGGGCATCCTCGAGCATGGGCAGGTCGGGCGTGCTCAGCGCCTCTTCGGTGGCGAGAACCGCGCCCACCTGCCGGCGCACGAGCCCGGCCAGATCATCGGGCGAGATCGCAAGGATGGTCCGGACCCCGTCCCGCGCCAGAAGGCCGCCGGCCACGGTCGCATCGCGTCCGTAGGGCGCCAGAATGGCAACGGCATCGCGGACGTCGTCCTCGTCTCCGCCGGACGAGGAACTCCGCAGATGCCCTTCGCTCACTTCCCCTCTCCTTCGCCCGACCGACGTATCGGCATCAGCGTGTCGTCGCTGCGGGAATAGACGGGATTTCCCGACAGGATGCCGCTGAAGCTGCTGATCGGCTCGCCTATACTGATGCCGGACCGGTCGATCCTGAATTCGCGGATGGTGCGTTCGTGATCCGTGGTGCGGGTCTTCAACACCGCGATCGACTTCCGCAATTGTCCCTCGGCCTCGAAGAAGCGCATCAGCATCACGGTATCGGCAAGAAAGCTGATGTCGATGTCGCTACGCAGGTCGCCCATGATGCCGTGCTGCCCGAGCACGAGGAGCGACACGACCCCCTGTTGTGCGAGGTAGCTCAGAAGTTCGTGAATCTGCAGCACGAGGAAGTTGTCGCTCGGCATCGAATGCAGGTAGGCGTTCAGGCTGTCGATCACGACCATGCCCGCCCCGGAATCCTCGACGGCGGAGCGCACCGCGCTGGCGAACTCGCCGGGAGACAGCTCTGCCGGATCGACCTGGCGGATCGTCAGCCGGCCTTCGTCGATGTAGGGCTGCAGGTCCATCCCCAACGTCCTAGAGCGCATCATCAACGTGGCAAGGCGTTCGTCGAAGAGGAAATAGGCCGCGCTCTGGCCTCGTCCGAGCGCCGCGAGCAGGCATTGCACCGCCGTGGTGGTCTTGCCCACTCCCGCAGGGCCGATCAGCAACGCGTTGGTGCCGGGAGTGAGCCCGGAGCCGAGCAGCGCATCCAGCCCTGGAAGCCCGGTGCTCACGACTTCCGACGCGAAGTCGCGGCCATGATCCGCGGCCACCAGCCTGGGATAGACCTCGAGCCCGCCCTTTTCGATGGTGAAGTCGTGAAAGCCGCCGCGATATTTCATTCCGCGCATCTTCACGATCCTCAGGCGCCGCCGTTCGGCGCCGAAATCGTTGGCGAACTGCTCGAGCGAGATCACGCCATGCGCGATGGAGTGCAACTGGAGGTCACCGGGATCGGCGGTCCGGTCGTCCAGCACCAGAACGGTGCAGTTTCGGCGCGCGAAGAAATGCTTCAGCGCGAGGATCTGGCGGCGGTAGCGCAGGGGGTTCTGCGCCAGCAGGCGAAGCTCGGACAGGCTGTCGAGCACGACGTGCAGGGGGTTGGTCTGCTCGACGCGCTCGATCACGCCGCGGACCGTCTCGCCCAGTTCGACCTCGCTCGGATGCAGGAGAGACTGGTCATTCTCCGCCCCGAATTCGGCCTCGGCCACCATCTCAAAAAGCTGAATGCCGTCGAGTGTCCAGCCATGCGAACGGGCCACCGCCCGCAGTTCGTCCTCCGTTTCGGACAGCGTGATGTAGAGGCCTGTTTCGCCGCGGTTGCGACCCTCGATCAGGAACTTCAGGCCCAGCGTCGTCTTGCCCGAACCGGGTGTTCCTTCGACGAGATAGAGGCGGCTCGGCGTCAACCCGCCTCGAAGGACTTCATCCAGACCCGACGTGCCGGTGGAGATCCGGCTTTGGGGATTGCTCGCGACCGTATCCATTGCTTGCCTCTGTACTGCGGTCAGTGCTTGCGGGTCGATGCTTCCAGCCATCACGCAAGAGGTATCAGGCGGAAGGGGTTTCTGCCAGTTTTATAACCTAATCAATTCGGTGCAGCGTCAAGTGTATCCTGCCCGGATCTGGCGCTCAATGCGAGGGGTGCGGGCGAACCCCGCGGACAAGAGGCGCGGAAGGCCGCCAGGGACCGGCCGCCTTCCTCTGCCGCTCATCGCGCCTTCGCCGATGCGCGTCGTCCCTCCGTGCACCCCCGGCCGGGGTGGACGGATCTTCAAGGTGATCGGCGACCCGAGCAGTGCGGGCCGCCGGCGCGGCCATTGAAGGGAACGATGACGAGATGACGGAACGCGCCCGGACGAGCCTGCACGTCGCCGGCCGCTGCTGCACGGGCGGCTTCTCGGACGAGGAGCACCGGGTTGCGAAGCCGGACCCCCGTTCCTGATCGTCGGGAAGGAATGCGCCGCGCCGCGCATCCCGGCTAGATCCAGAGTGGGCGCCGGCCGCGCCGCAAGGGTGGCGTCATTCGGCAAGGACCGGACGGCGCATGCGGCCCGGCGGCTTGCTGCGCCTCCGGGCCGTGACCGTGATCGTTTCAGGCCAGATCCTCCGGCAGGAGAGCAGCCGGGATGTTCTGGTAGCAGACCGGGCGCAGGAACCGGCGGATCGACAGCGTTCCGACCGAGGTTGCGCCGAAGTTGGTCGAGGCGGGATAGGGGCCGCCGTGAACCATCGCATCCGCCACCTCGACGCCGGTCGGGAAGCCGTTCGCGAGGACGCGCCCGGCCTTGCGCTCGAGGATCGGCAGAAGGCGACGCGCGAGATCGGCATCGGCCGCATCCATGTGCAGGGTCGCGGTCAGCTGGCCCGCGAAACTCCGGGCGAGGCCGATCATCTCTTCCGCGTCGGCGACGGTCACGATCAGGCCGAGCGGGCCGAAGACTTCTTCGGCAAGGCCGTGATCGTCGAGCCACTGCTGCCCTGTCACCACGAAGAGCGCCGGCGCCGCGTTGCGCCGGTCGCAGACCGAGGTCACGAGATCGCGCACCCCCGTCCCGCCGCCGATGCGCGCCACCCCCTCGCGGTAGGCCGAGGCGATGCCGTCGGTCAGCATCACCTGCTCTCCCACCGAGGCAAGCGCCCCGACCGTCGCACGCCCCAGTGCTTCGGCCTGGGTCTCCAACACGACCGCGATGCCCGGGTTTGTGCAGAACTGCCCCGCGCCCATGGTCAGCGAGGCGGCCCAGCCGCTGGCGATCTCGCCGCCGCGCGCGGCCATCGCCTGCGGAAGCAGGAACATCGGGTTGACCGAGCCGAGCTCGCCGAAGAACGGGATCGGCTCGGGCCGGGACGCGCAGAGGTCGTAGAGCGCGCGGCCCCCCGCGAGCGAGCCGGTGAAGCCCACCGCCTTGATCCGCGGGTGCTGGACCAGCGCCTGCCCCACGTCGCGCCGACCGCCCTGCACGAGGCTGAAGACCCCCGGATGCAGCCCGTGCGCTTGCACGGCGGCATGCACCGCTTCGGCGACGATCTCGCCGGTGCCGGGGTGGGCGGAATGGCCCTTGACCACCACCGGGCAGCCCGCGGCCAGCGCCGCAGCCGTGTCGCCGCCTGCGACCGAGAAAGCCAAGGGGAAGTTCGACGCGCCGAAGACCGCGACCGGGCCGATCGGCCGCTGCATCATCCGCAGGTCGGGGCGCGGCAGCGGCTGGCGGTCGGGCAGCGCCGCATCCTGGCGCCGGTCGAGGTAGTCGCCCTTGCGGATGTGGTCCGCAAACAGCCGCAGCTGGCCCACCGTGCGCCCCCGCTCGCCCTGGAGGCGGGCCGGCGGCAGGCCGGTCTCGGCGCTGCCGATCTCGGTGATGGCCTCGGCGCGCGCCTCGATCTCGTCGGCGATGGTCTCGAGGAAGGCCGCGCGGTCCTCGCGCGTCGAGTAGCCATAGGACCAGAACGCCTCCTCGGCCTCCTCGCAGGCGCGGTCCACCAGATCTACGGTGCCGACCGAGAACGCATGGCCCTCGCCGCTCGCGGGTTCGCTCTGGAAGGTTCGGTCGCTGCCGATCCAGTCGCCCGCGATGAGGTGCTTGCCGTGGGGGGTGAAGCTCATGTCTCTGCCTTTCCTGTCAGCGGCCGGTCTTCTTCCGCCACTCCTGGTATTTCTGCTGATGCTCGTCCCTCGTGCAGGGATAGAGCCCGATGATCGGAGTTCCAGCCCTTACCTCTTCCAGAACGAAATCCTCGAAGCTCTCCATGCCGGTGCATTCCTCGGCAATCTCGTCCGCGAGATGTACGGGGATCACCATCACGCCGTCGCGGTCGCCCACCATCACGTCGCCCGGAAACACCGCCACATCGCCGCAGGCGATCGGCACGTTGATGTCGAGTGCCTCGTGCAGCGTGAGGTTGGTGGGCGCCGAGGGCTTCGCGCAATAGGAGGGCATATCGAGGGCGCCGATGCCCTTCGCGTCGCGGAAGCCGCCGTCCGAGACCACCCCCGCCGCACCCCTCAGCGCGAGGCGGGTGATCAGGATCGACCCGGCGGTGGCGGCACGGGCGTCCTTCCGCGCATCCATCACCAGCACCCAGCCGGGCGGGCAGGTCTCGATCGCCACGCGCTGGGGATGGTCCTCGTTGCGGAAGACGGTGATCGGGTTGCGATCCTCGCGCGCGGGGATGTAGCGCAGGGTGAAGGCCTGCCCCACCATCGTCTCGGCCTTGGGGGCCACGGGCGCCACGCCCTGGATGAACTGGTTGCGCAGCCCCCGCTTGTAGAGCGCGGTCGCGACCGAAGCGGTCGAGACCGCCTTCAGCCTGGCGCGGGTCTCGTCGGAGAGGGTGTGGTCGGTCATCGGGTGCCTCAGAAGATGTCGGGTTCACTGGCCTTTCGGCCGAAATCGGTCTGGAGGAAGTCGAAGTCGCAGCCCTGGTCGGCCTGCGTGACGTGGCGCGAGAACATCCATCCCCATCCGCGCTCGAACCGCGGCTCGGGCGCCTGCCACGCGGCGCGGCGGCGGGCAAGCTCGTCCTCGTCCACCAGCATGTCGAGCCGCCGGGCCGGCAGGTCGAGCCGCACGGTGTCGCCGGTGCGAAGCAGCGCGAGAGGGCCGCCGATGAAGGATTCCGGCGCCACATGCAGCACGCAGGCACCGTAGGAGGTGCCCGACATCCGCGCGTCCGAGATCCGCAGCATGTCGCGGTGACCTTGCCGGATCAGCGCCTTGGGGATCGGCAGCATCCCCCACTCGGGGAAGCCCGGACCGCCCAGAGGGCCTGCGTTGCGCAGGACCATGACGTGGTCGGGGGTGATGTCGAGGCTCTCGTCATCCACCGCCTTCTTCATCTCGGGGTAGCTGTCGAAGACCAGCGCCGGGCCTTCGTGGACGTGGTATTTCGGGTCGCAGGCGGCGGGCTTGATCACCGCCCCGTCGGGGCAAAGGTTGCCGCGCAGCACGGCGAGCGATCCCTCGGCATGGACCGGGTTCGTGAGCGGCCGGATCACGTCCTCATTCCAGACCTGCGCGCCTTCCAGGTTCTCGCCCATCGTGCGCCCGGTGACGGTGAGCGCGGTCAGATCGAGCCGGTCCCCGATCTGCTTCATCAGCGCGCGCAGGCCGCCGGCATAGTAGAAATCCTCCATCAGGTAGTCCTTGCCCGAGGGCCGGACGTTGGCGATCAGCGGCGTGACGCGGCCGAGCGCGTCGAGATCGTCGAGCGTCAGCTTCACGCCTGCGCGCCGTGCCATGGCGATCAGGTGGACCACGGCGTTCGTAGAGCAGCCCGTCGCCATCGCGACGATGGCCGCGTTGCGGCAGGCGGCGCCGGTCACGACCTTGCCGGGGGTCAGGTCTTCCCACACCATCTCGACGATGCGGCGGCCGCAGTCGGCCGACATGCGCTGGTGGTTTGCGTCCACCGCCGGGATCGAGGAGGCGCCGGGCAGCGTCAGCCCCATGGCATCCGCGATGGCCGTCATGGTCGAGGCCGTGCCCATCGTCATGCACACCCCGGCCGAGCGGGCGATGCCGCCCTGAATGCCCAGCCACTCGGCGTCCGAGATATTGCCCGCCCGCCGCTCGTCCCAGTATTTCCACGCGTCCGAGCCCGAGCCCAGGATCTTGCCGGCGTAGTTGCCGCGCAGCATGGGCCCCGCGGGCAGGTAGATCATCGGCACGCCCGCGCTCAGCGCCCCCATGACGAGGCCCGGCGTGGTCTTGTCGCAGCCCCCCATCAGCACCACACCGTCGAGCGGGTGCGAGCGGATCATCTCCTCTGTCTCCATCGCCAGCATGTTGCGGTAGAGCATCGAGGTCGGCTTGGTGAAGCTCTCGTCCACCGACAGCGACGGCATCTCGACAGCAAAGCCGCCCGCCTGCAGGACGCCGCGCTTCACGTCCTGCGCCCGCTCGCGGAAATGCGAATGGCAGGTGTTGAGCTCCGACCAGGTGTTCAGGATGCCGATCACCGGCCTGTTGCGGAAATCCTCCTCGGAGTAGCCGAGCTGCATCATGCGCGAGCGGTGGCCGAAGCTGCGGAGGTCGTCGGGGGCGAACCAGCGCGCCGAGCGCAGGTCGCTTGCATCTTTTCGGGTCATGGTCCTTATCCGGTGAAGGCGAAGAGAAGCCAGGTGAGCACGAGCGTCAGGACCGCCCCTGCGACCTCGGGCGAGTTGCCGAAGTCGTGGCGATCGCGCTGCTCCTCGGCTTCGTAGGAGGGAGCGGCGAGGTCCTCTTCCTGGCGCGTGAGTTCGTCGTCGGTCATCTTCATGGTGTCACCTCACTCGAGCATCGAGGGCAGCCAGAGCGCGAGCTCCGGGATGAACAGGACGAGGAACAGCCCCACCGCCTGCAGCGCGATGAAGGGCAGCACGGCGGCGAAGATCTCCTGCAAGGCGATGTCCTTCGGCGCTACCGACTTCAGGAAGAAGCAGGCCGGACCGAAGGGTGGCGAGAGGTAGTAGATCTGGATGTTCATGGCGAAGAGCACGCCGAACCAGATCGGGTCGAAGCCGAGGTCAACCACCACCGGCGCGAAGATCGGAACCGTGATGAAGATGATCGCGATCCATTCGAGGAAGGTGCCCAGCACCATCACGATCAGCATCATCACCACGATCACCCAGATCGGCGCGATGTTCAGGTCGGTCAGCACGCCGCGCAGGAATTCGCCGCCGCCGATCCGGTTGTAGATCCCGATCAGCGACACGGCGCCCAGCACCAGCCAGATGATGGAGCCGACGGTCAGCACGGTCTGGCGCATCGCGTCGCGCGACATCCGCCAGCTCAGCTCCTTGCGGACCGCGGCCACGACCAGCGCGCCCACGGCGCCGACGGCCGCAGCTTCCGTCACGGTGGCGATGCCCGAGTAGATCACGCCGAGCACGGCGCCGATCAGGATGCCCGGCAGGATCACGCCCTTGAGGAACTTCAGCCGCTTGAGGAAGGGCAGGCCCGTCTCGGGGATGTCGTAGATCGGCGCCATCGCCGGGTTCATCCGCACCCGGGCCAGGATATAGGTGATGTAGAGCGTGGCGAGCAGCAGCCCCGGCACGGCGGAAGCCGCGAAGAGCTTGGTGATCGAGACCTGCGCCGCCAGCCCGTAGACGATCAGCACGACCGAGGGCGGGATCAGCGTGGCCAGCGCCCCCGCCGCGCAGATGATGCCGATCGAGAGCTTGCGGTCGTAGCCCAGCCGCAGCATCTGCGGCAGCGCGATCAGGCCGAGCATGACGATCTCGCCGCCCATGATCCCGGACATGGCGGCCAGCACCACAGCCACGATGCAGGTCTGCACCGCGACAGAGCCGCGGAACCGCCCGCCCATGATCGCCATCGAATCGAAGAGCGACCTCGCGATGCCCGACCGCTCGAGCACATTGGCCATGAAGACGAAGAAGGGAACGGCGATCAGTTCGTACTTGTGCAGCACTTCCGAGACGTTGGCGGCGACGATGAAGAAGCCTGCGCGCTCTCCGAAGTAGAGGATCGCCGTGCCGAGCGACACGGTGAGGGTGGTGATGCCGAGCGGCACGCCGATCGCCATCAGCGCGAGAAGGGCGGCGACGATCAGGAAGGTGATGACTTCAATGCCCACCGGAGACGTCCTTTTCGGTGTGCTGCACCCAACGGATCAGGTTCGCCAGCAGCTGCATGAGGTAGAGCACGCAGCCCACGACGATCAGCAGCTTGAGGAGCGTCGGCTGGATCGAGTTCATGGCGGTGCCGGAATATTCGGTGCGGCGGAGAACCTTCATCGCCGGCCCCCAAAGGGCCATGGTCAGCACGAAGACCGCGCCGAACGAGATGATCATCTGCAGCAGGCGGAAGATGCGCCACACGCGCGGGCCGACGACGAGTTCCAGCATGGTGATCGAGATGTGCCGATGACGCTCGGTCACGAACCCGACCGAGAGCACCCAGGCGGTGGCGCAGAGCATCATGGCGACCTCGACCGACCAGGTCGTCGGGCTGTCGAAGCCGTAGCGCAACACGACCTCGAGCGCCGAGACCGCGATGCAGGCGAAGAAGAGAACGGAGCAGCCCTGTCCGATGAAGACGCTCGCGCGGTCCATGGCATCGGCATAACGGGCGAGAAGGCGTTTCATCGCGTCTCACCGGATGGAGGGGGAAGGGCGCCGCAGCATGGGCGGCGCCCGGCAATCGGCCTCAGTTCTGGAAGAGGCCGATCTCGGTCATGTAGGCGATGTTGGCGTCCAGCGCTTCCTGCGCCAGCTCGGATTTCTGCGCATAGGCTTCCCACTGCTTCCGCGCCACTTCGCGCAGTTGGTCGCGGTCTTCCTGCGGCCAGTCGATCACCTCGATCTTGTCGCCCGCGTCGTCGCGTGCAGCGAGTTCGGCATCAAGGCGCGTCACCTCGGCGGCCATGGCATACATCGCATCGTACCACCAGTCGCGCAGGGCCGTCCGGTCCTCGGCCGAGATCGACTCCCACCGCTCCTTGTTGATGGTGAACTGCATCGAGGGCATGGAATGGATGCCCGGGTAAAGTGGATAGGGCGCTACGTCATGCATGCCTGTCGCGTCGTTGTTGACATAGGCCGAAGCATCTGCGGCATCGACGATACCCTTTTCCAGCGCCCCGTAGACTTCGGAGAACGGGATCGAGACCGGCGAGGCACCGGCGGCCTCGAACACGGCAGCGGCCAGACCTTCGGGCGAGCGGATCTTCTTGCCCGCGAGATCCTCGAAGCTGCGGATCGGCGTGCGCGCCGGAAGCGACTCCTTGGAATAGGGGCCGCAGGCCACCACCTGAACCTCGCCATCCGTCACCGCGTTGGCCGCCTTCTGCATAACCGCCTCGCCGCCGCCGTCCTTGCAGAAGCCCAGCATCTGTTCGGGCCTGTCGTAGCCCGAGATCAGGTCGCCCATGATCGCGTAGGCGGGTTCCAAGCCCGAGAAGTAGTTCACCGAGGTGAAATCGCCGTCCAGCACACCCGCGGCCACCGCCTCTGGAGTTTCCTTTGACGGCACGACCGAGCCGGAGGGCGTCAGCACGATCTCGATCCGGCCTTCGGTCATCTCGGAGATCTTCGGAAGCCACGTCTCGGTCAGGTATTGGGTCGAGAAGTCACCCGCGTTGAACGAGGTCTGGATGTTCAGCGTCTCTGCATGGGCCGCACCCGCCAGCGCGCAGACGGACGCGGCCAGAGCGGCCGTTCTGGAAAACTGCATTTTTTCCTCCCTGAGAATCAGGCGGGACCTCCTCTGCCCCGCGACAACTCGAACACTAATATATTAGTGTATGATCGGCAAGCTCAGTGTAGGCTTTGTGTGGTGCGGAAGCGGCAGAGGGATCCGATGGGCGGCAGCGTGGCAGAGCAGATCAGCGATCTCGGGCATAACGATGCGGCAGTGCGACCGCTCCGCCTGCGGCGGCTGTCGGCGAGCCAGCAGGTTCACGACGCGCTGCGCGAGCGCATCGTGTCACTGGACCTCGTGCCGGGCCAGAACCTGTCCCGCGCCGAGATTGCCGACCTCTTTCGCGTCAGCCAGACGCCGGTGCGCGATGCGATGCTCAAGCTCGAGGAGGAGGGTCTGCTCGTCGTCTATCCGCAGTCGAGGACCGAGGTCGCCCGCATCGATGTCGAACAGGCGCGGGAGACGCAGTTCCTCCGGCTCTCCATCGAGCTGGAGGTGACGCGGCGTCTGGTGGAGGCGGGCGACGCCGAGCAGCTGCGCCTGGCCCGCAGGGTGCTGAGTCTCGGCGAGACGGCGCTGGCCGAGCACGACATGGACCGGTTCGCGCGACTCGACCGCATCTTCCATCAGTCGCTTTGCGAAGCCGCTGGCGTTTCGAGGCTCTGGGACCTCGTGACGGCCCGGTCAGGACATATCGACCGCTTGCGCAACCTGAACCTGCCCGATGCCGGCAAGCCGGATGCGATCCTCTCGGCGCACCGCCAGATCATCTCGGCCATAGAAGCCGGCGATCTCGACGCGGCCACTGCTGCCGTCCGAGGACATCTGTCGGGGACGCTGGCTACCGTCGAGCAGATCAAGGCACGCCACCCCGACTACTTCTGACAGGGGCATGTCCCGACGGAAGATGCCTGTCTGGTCGTTCCGGACTGCCCTTCAACCGGACCATCTGCCTTCATTGCCGACCCGGCTTCGCCGGAGGCCTTCGACGACGTGGATCCGTCCGGGCGCTGACGGAAGCCCGTGTTCGCCGGGCATGGCAGACAGGCGCGGAGGTCCTGACCTCGCACGCGGGGCGGCCGGTGATCGTGCAGCACGGACAACCCCTCGGCCGGTGCGGGCGTTGGCGCAGGGCATCGAGGCACTCCTCATCGCTGAAGCCATCGCGCGGCCCCGAGTGTCGCTGATCCGGGCGGCGGGCATTTGTGCCCGTTGCCGCAGATGCAGGCTGCCTTCGCCCGATTTCATCGGGTCAGCAGGCAGAAAGCCCTCGGGCGCGAAAGATGTCGCGGGCGGCCTCGGCCTCCTCGGGGAAGGGTGTCCGTGTGTCGGCAAGCCGGTAGGGGAGGCCGAGCCTCTCCCATTTGGACCTGCCGAGCTGATGGAAGGGAAGCACCTCCACAAGTTCGACCGCGGGCCCGAGACCTGCAACGTAGTCCGCCATCCGGCCCAGCTCTTCCGGTCCGTCGCTCCAGCCGGGCACCAGCACGCAACGGATGCGCATCCGCTTGCCGAGCCGCACCATGCGTTCGGCACAGTCCAGCGTCGGCTGAAGTGGCTGCGAGGTGAGTGCCCGATGGCGCTCAGGGTCGATGTGCTTGATGTCGAGCATCACGAGGTCGATCGCGTCGAACCACGCATCCTCCACCCGATCATGCAGATGACCCTGAGTGTCGAGCGCGATGTGCAACCCGAACCGCTCCTTCACCGCACGCGCCACCTCGCCGACGAATTCCGCCTGCACCAGGGGTTCGCCTCCGGAGAAGGTCACGCCTCCGGCAAACTTCAGGAAGCCTGCATAGGGCGCAACCTCGGCCAGCAGATCCTCGACGCCGACGGGTCGTCCGGCGTGCAGCTTCCAGGTATCGGGATTGTGGCAGTAGAGGCAGCGGAACTGGCAGCCCGACAGGAAGAACACGACGCGCATGCCGGGTCCGTCCACCGCCGCGCCGGTCTCCAGTGAATGCAGGAAGCCCCGGCAGCCGCTGCCGCGCGGGGCACGGACCGCGCCTGCAGATCGGGGAGGAGGGAGATGGACGGTCATGCCCGGGCCTCACATGCCTGCGTGGAAGGTGCGGCTGATGACGTCGATCTGCTGGGCGCGGGTCAGCTTCACGAAGTTCACCGCATATCCCGAGACCCGCACGGTCAGTTGCGGGAAATCCTCGGGATGGTCCATCGCCCTTTCGAGGGTCTCGCGGGTCAGCATGTTGACGTTGACGTGGAATCCGCCGGCCATGCAGAACCCGTCGAGGCAGTTCGAGAGGTTCGCGACCTGCTCGGCCGCCGTGTGGCCCATCGAGCCGGGCGTGGCGCTGGCTGTCCAGGAGATGCCGTCGAGCGCCGTGTCGTAAGGCAGCTTGGCGACCGAGGCCCCCGCCGCCACGAACCCCTTCCGATCGCGACCGTTCATCGGGTTCGCGCCGGGTGCAAAGGGCGCGCCGGCACGCCGGCCGTCGGGGGTGTTGCCGGTCTTCTTGCCGTAGACCACGTTCGAGGTGATGGTCAGGATCGACTGCGTCGGCGTGGCATTGCGGTAGAAGCAGGGCTGGCCCGCCACCTTCTTCATGAAGGTCTGCGTCACCCAGACGGCGATCGCATCCACGCGGTCGTCGTTGTTGCCGAAGGCCGGATAGTCGCCCTCGATCTCGTAGTCGACCGCAAGGCCCGCCGCGTTGCGGATCACCTTCACCCGCGCATGGCGAATCGCCGAGAGCGAGTCCGCCACGATCGAAAGTCCCGCGATGCCCGTAGCCATGGTCCGCAGCACGTCGCGGTCGTGCAGCGCCATCTCGATCCGCTCATAGGCATACTTGTCGTGCATGTAGTGGATCGCGTTCAGGGCCTTCACATAGGTCCTCGCGAGCCAGTCCATCGCGCGTTCGAACCTGTCGATCACCTCGTCGTAGTCGAGCACCTCGGCGGTGATCGGCTCCAGCCCGTCGGCGACCTTCTTGCCCGAGATCTCGTCCACTCCGCCGTTGATCGCATAGAGCAACGCCTTCGCGAGGTTTGCGCGCGCGCCGAAGAACTGCATCTGCTTGCCGATCCGCATGGCCGATACGCAGCAGGCGATGCCGTAGTCGTCGCCCCATTTCGGCCGCATCAGGTCGTCGTTCTCGTACTGGATGGCCGAGGTATCCCTCGAGAGCCTCGCGCAGAAATCCTTGAACCCGCGCGGCAGGCGAACCGACCAGAGCACGGTGAGGTTCGGCTCGGGCGCGGGGCCGAGGTTGTAGAGCGTCTGCAGAACCCGGAAGGAGCTCTTGGTGACGAGCGTGCGCCCGTCCTCGCCCATGCCGCCGATGGCTTCTGTCACCCACGTCGGGTCACCCGAGAACAGCTCGTCATAGTCGGGCGTGCGCAGGAAGCGGATGATCCGCAGCTTGATGACGAGATCGTCGAACAGTTCTTGCGCCGCAGGCTCCGTCAGCCTTCCCGCCGCAAGGTCCCTCTCGAAGTAGATGTCGAGGAAGGTCGAGACCCGGCCCAATGACATCGCGGCGCCGTTCTGTTCCTTGACCGCCGCAAGGTAGCCGAGATAGGTCGCCTGCACCGCCTCCTGTGCCGTGGCGGCGGGGCCGGAAAGATCGACGCCGTACTTGCGCCCCATCTCCCGCAGCTCTTCCAGCGCGCGGAACTGCTCGGAAAGCTCCTCGCGCAGGCGCAAGGTGTCCTCGTCGAACACGGCGTCGTCGAGCGCATGAAACTCGGCCTGCTTGGCGGCCTTCAGCCGGTCGATGCCGTAGAGCGCCACGCGACGATAATCGCCGATGATCCGGCCGCGGCCATAGGCGTCGGGCAGGCCGGTGATGATGCCGGACTTGCGGGCCGCGATGATGTCGGGCGAATAGGTATCGAAGACGCCCTGGTTGTGGCTCTTGCGATACTTCGTCCATATCTCCGAGACGGTGGCATCCGGGCTGAACCCGTAGGCCTCGAGCCCGCCCTCGACCATCCTGAGGCCGCCGTTCGGCATGATCGCGCGTTTCAGGGGCGCGTCCGTTTGAAGTCCGACGATCAGTTCGTTCTCTCGGTCGATGTAGCCCGCATCATGCGCGGTGATGGTGGAGGCCCGGTCGCTCGAGACGTCGAGGACACCCTTCTCCCGTTCGAGCTTCAGCAGATCCGCGACTCGCGCCCAGAGGTTCCGGGTCCGCGCCGTCGGCCCGGCAAGAAAGGCGGCATCCCCGAGCCAGGGCGTGTAGTTCTCCTGAATGAAGCCGCGTACGTCGATGCTGTCGCGCCAGGTGCCTGTCGTGAACCCGTCCCAGGGATCGGTAACGGCGTTGCTGAACGGGGCGTGGGTGAGGGCATTCATGGGGCGATCCTCTTCCGCGGGTCGGGATGCCTGCGGCCTGAAAATAGAAGGGCGGAAGATCATCTCGTCGGGGCGTCCGGGCAGCGGCTTCGGGCGGCTCGGCAAAAGGATCTTCCGACCGAACCAAACGCGCAAAAGCGCGCGATGGCAACGCGACGCGGCGCGCGAGGAAGCCAGAAAACAGCTTTGTTTCAAAGGGTTGAATGCTGGATCTTGACGGGTTTGCAGTTACGGAATGACAAGAATGTTGCTTGAGCCAGGCCAGAAGCGATCAGATATGACGCGCCGCAGCATTGTTTCGGCCAGCAGCCCTCGCTCGACACTTCCTTGCGGGCCAGACCCTTTCCGCCCGCGGGGATTCTTCGCAGGGCAGAAGAGGCTTCTGCCCGGCTCTGCTGCACAAAGCCGCTGAAGACGGAGCTACTCCTTTCCCCGGACACACTTATCCCACGGCCTCGGTTACGGGTCTGCCGAGCGCGGTGAGACCGTTGGCTAGACGAACCTGAAGCTCGGCAACCCGCCTATCGCTGCCGGTGAACACGACCGCCCGGATTTCCAGTGTTTCTTCATCGATCCCGAGGTGAACCTTGCGCCAGATGCGGCGTTTGGAGCCGCCATGCTTGCGGGCATTCCACTCGCCTTCACCCTCAACCCTGGTCCCGGTGCTGTCGATCGGAAAGGTGCAGCGGCCCGTCCGAGCCACGATGCGAGATGTTCACGGCCAGGGTCTTCTGGCGGCGCGACAGCATGCTGAAATCCGGCACTGACCAGTCGAGCCCGCTCAACTGCAGAACGCTCTCGACGAAGCCCGCCGTCTGCCTGAGTGCCATGCCGAACAGCCCTTTCATCGTCAGGCAGGACTGGATCGCAGCGTCGCTGCAGGTGCGCTGCCGTCCCTGCTTGCCGGTCGGCCTGGCCTCCCACGTCATCTCGGGAACGAACCAGATCGTCAGCGAGCTCCGGCGCTTGAGCGCCTCGTTACAGGCCCGCCAGTTCCTGATCTTGCAGGTCGGGGGTGTCCGTCTGCTCATGCCCTTCAGCTATGACGCTGGACGCTTGAGGTGAATCGCCCGCGAGCTTTGTGAAACAGAGCCCCGGCATGGTAGCCCATGACTTCCTCCATGATGATGATAACAGAAGCGTGAGGCCAAGATCGCGCTGCTACAATCACCCCGTCTACGGAAAGGCAGTCGCTACTGCTGGGGGTCAGGGCCACCTCCGCATGTTCTTCAGCAGCTCGTTTCACCGAGCGAAAGGGCGAGGTCCAAGAGTCCCCGCCGTTTCGTCGCCGGGATCGCGAGGAAGTGGCGCACGAGGTCCGCAGCCTCCCGATCGAGCTCGGAGGGGAGTGAGACGACCTCCTCGCCAAAGAAGAAGCCGACCGGTGCCTCGAGCGCCAGCGAGATGTCCCAGAGCCGCGAGGCACTCACGCGGTTCTCTCCGGCCTCGTATTTCTGGACCTGCTGAAACCTGATGCCGATCGCCTGCGCGAGCTGCTGCTGCGACATGCCACGCATCCATCTGCGGTGTCTGATGCGGCGGCCGACCTCGAGATCTACGGGATGAGTCATTCTCTGACTTCCGGTTGGCCTGCCTCTCGCAGAGGATGGACGTTGCATTCTGCCGCCTTGTTGCAGCTTCTGGTTGCCACGCCCAGCCGGGCAATCGCACGCATGCTCCTGCGCACCCCTCGCCCTCCGTACGAGCAGAAGCACGCCAGCCGGGCAGAAAACTGGCCGGAAGGATGGCGCCACCACCCATAAGGGCGGAATGCGCATTCCGATGCGCCGGCTTTCGACGGCAGTCAGGGCGTGAAGGGTTTTAGTTGGCTGATGCGGCCAGTAGCGGCGATGGATGGCGCGGGCTGGATGGAGGACGCAGGTCGGGATGCCGCCTTGTCGGTTGCGGGAGGGCCGTGTCGGTTTGCCGTCTCCCACAACACAAGGCCCTTTGTAGCAGACCTCCCTCCGCGTCGGTCGAACCCTCGCGCGGCCTCGGTGACTTAGCCGCACAGAGGCGCTGTGCGCAAATGCGTCGCGGCACTGTCGAAGGTGCCGTGGGCGGACTGGGGGCCCGGGCAATGGGCGGCCTGCACCGCCGCACTGACGTCGCTTGAAAGCCTCACGATGTCGGCGGCACCGAAACCGGCACCTTCTCGGCCGAGGCCGCTATGGCTGCGGCACCCGATCTGGCAACCCTCGCCGGCTGGCACTTCGATACGCTCGGTGAGGGCGTGGCGCAGCTCGAAGCGGCCGGGATTCTGGTCGTGGCCATTGACTACGACGCACAGACGGTCGATGCGCACCTTGCGTCCACCCGGCTTCTGGGCGCGGTGGTGGGAGAGCCCGGGCCAGCCGAGGCACGGGCCGCGCTCTACGCGGAAGAGATGGCGGATACCGCCCACCCGCGTCGCCCGCGCGGGTGACACGTCCCCAGCGTCTAAGTGGAGGTGGCGCAGAAGGGGCCGGGCGCGATCGGCAACTTCCATGAAAACGGGATATGGGCCCGCGGGATCGAGAGCGTCGGCGGCGACAATATCGCCAAGGGCCGGATCGAGAACCGGGCTGCCGCTTGCGGTGTGGATCGTCGTCCCGGCCTCGGCCTTCGCGATGACGCTGGACGCCTGCGGCCTGATCCACGCCGCCGCACCTGTGAGGGGCCTCGCCCGAGGTTCTGGTGCTGGCGGGCATCACCACGCTGTTCTCCTTCCAATACCTGCAATCGCTCCTGCAGTTCCTCGCCGCACCCGAGGTGCTGCGGCCGGCTGATGACCGAGGGCTCTCCGGCCGAGGTTCTGGACGAGCGCCGGGTCAGCCGCACCTGGCGCATCGACGTCGAGATCCTCGCTTCGTGCACGGGGCGGCCGGTGATCGTACCGCACTGCGGATCGGTCCGATCGGCTGGTGAGCAAGCCGACCTCGCCCAAGCCCAAGCCAGGTGATCCGAGCCGGGACTTTCGGTTGCGTATGGCGGGCCGCACCGGACGCTGCCGCACCTTCTCGATGAAGGAACCTGATAAGGACCATCACCTGCCGCTCTCAGATCGCCGGAAGGCCGCTGCGACTCCCGCCGACAACAGGCGGCACGTCTTCAGGCTATTCTGCCGCCCGCAAATGCGCCATGAGGTGATGGAACTTCTCTCCCTGCACGGCGACGTGCTGGCGCAGCAGGTCCGCAGTCTCGGCAGCGTCTCCGCGTCGGATCGCCTCGACGATGCCTTCGTGCTCGTGCATCGACTGCCTGAGCCGGCCACGGAGGTGCAACTGCATGCGGCGGAACGGCTTCAGCCGCCGGTGCAGCCGCTGCGCCTCATGCTCGAGATACCGGTTACCCGAGTAGGCATAGATCCTGTGGTGGAAGACGCCGTTCTCGACGTAGTAGCCGTCCACGTCCCCGCGCTCGAGCGCGGCGCGGCACAGGCGGTTGGCCGCCTGGAGGGCCTCGATCTCGGCCTCGGTCGCCCGAACGGCGGCAAGCCTGCCGCAGGCGGCCTCAAGCTCGGCCATGGCCTCGAACATCTCGATCAGCTCGGACGCCGAGGTCTTGCGCACGAAGACCCCCCGCCGTGGGTGCTGGACGACGAGACCCGACAGCGACAGCCGGTTGAACGCCTCGCGGATCGGTGTGCGCGAGACGCCATGCTCTTCGGCCAGAAGCGCCTCGTCCAGACGGCTGCCTTCGGGGAAGCGGCCGGTGAGGATCTGCTCCTCCAGAAGCTCTGCAATCCGATCCGATCGACTGCGCTCCATCCAGAGCTCCGCATGCTTATTCTCCGCTCTCGTATACAATAAGATTGACAACGAGCACAATCCTTCTGACCTTGGTTGCGGCCGCCTGGGAGGAGGGCAGTCGATCGGGAGGATGAACATGCAACGCACGATGATTGCGGCGCTGGCGCTTGCCGCCTCGCTTGGCGCAGCGGCGAATGCCGAGACGCTGAAGCTATCGCACCAGTGGGCCGAAGGAGACGTCCGTCACCAGGTGGCGCAGATGGTTGCCGACGACGTCAAGGCGGCGGGGGTCGATCTGGAAATCCAGATCTTCCCGAACCAGACGCTGTTCAAGGCGCGCGAGCAGTACACGCCGCTCAGCCGCGGGCAGCTGGACATGGCGGTGCTGCCGCTCAGCTATGCCGGCGGGCAGCAGCCGGCCTACAACCTGACCCTGATGCCGGGGCTGGTGAAGAACCTCGACCATGCGGACCGCCTGTCGCATTCGCCCTTCATGGAGCGGATCGAGGAGATCATGGCCGAGGACGACGTCATGGTGCTGGTTCACGGCTACCTTGCCGGGGGATTCGGCTCGAACAAGGGCTGCATCACCGGCCCCGATGACGTGAAGGGCGTGTCGATCCGCGCGGCAGGCAAGTCATTCGAGGAGATGCTGGCCGGCGCGGGCGCGTCCATCTCGTCGATGGCGTCGTCCGAGATCTACCCGGCCCTGCAGACGGGCGTTCTGGATGCCACGAACACCTCGTCGGAGAGCTTCCTCAGCTATCGCCTCTACGAGCAGCTGAAGTGCTACACGCCTCCGGCCGATACGGCATTGTGGTTCATGTATCAGCCCATGCTCATCAACAAGACCACCTTCGATGACCTGTCGCCGGAACAGCAGACGGCGCTGACCGAGGCGTCGACGAAGGCCGAGGCCTGGTATCTGGAACAGGCCAAGCAGGGCGATGCCGTGACCACGAAGGCGTTCGAGGACGCAGGCGTGGAGATCGCCACCATGACGCCCGAGGATTTCGAGGCCTGGCAGGTGCTGGCAAGGGAGACCGCCTATCCCGCCTTCGTGGCCGAGACCGAGGGCGGGCAGGAACTGCTGGACCTCGCCCTGTCGGTCGAGTGATCGCGGCCGGCACCCGGCAGATATGCCCGCCGCAGCCGGCGGCGGGCATCCCGCGAAGGAGACGCAGGCCATGACGGATGACACCCGCCGGACGCCCCTTCCCTTGCGCCTGATCGGCGCCCTTTCGGATGCGTTCGGTGTGCTGGCCGCGTTCATGGTGCTCGCGGCGGTGCTGATCACCTGCCAGATGATCTTCGTCCGCGCCGTCCTCGGACGCTCGACGGTGTGGCAGACCGAGGCGGTGATTTATCTCGTGATCGGTTCCACCATGCTGGGATTGGCCTATGTCCAGCGGCTTCGCGGGCATGTGGGCGTCGATCTTGTCCCGCTTCTTCTGCCGGTGAGCGCGAGGCGGATCCTGATGGTGATCGTCATGCTCGCCACTGTCGCGATGATCGGAGCCATGTCCTGGTACGGCTGGGAGATGTTCCATACGGCCTGGCGCCGCAACTGGAAGTCCGAGACGGTGTGGGCCTTCCCGTTGTGGATCACCTACCTCTGCGTGCCGCTCGGCTTCGGGCTCTTCCTGCTTCAACTGCTTGCCGACATGTGGATCGCCGCCTTCGGAAAGCCGGTGCCGCGCGAGGCGGAGGGCTGATGGACCCCCTTGCACTCGGAGGCATGGTGGCGCTGTCCACCGTGATCGTGCTCTTCTCGGGGATATCTGTCGCGACGGGGCTGCTGATCGTGGCCACGGGGTTCCTGCTGGCCTTCGACGGGCCGCGGTCGCTGGAGGCACTGCCCGAACTCTTTTACGCCGAACTGAACAGCTTCGCGCTGCTCTCGATCCCGATGTTCATCATCATGGGGGCGGCCATTGCCTCGACCCGCGCCGGGCCCGACCTCTACGAGGCGCTGGAACGCTGGCTGACGCGGATGCCGGGCGGACTGCTGGTGTCCAACCTCGGCGCCTGCGCACTCTTCGCCGCGATGTCCGGCTCCAGCCCCGCCACCTGCGCCGCAATCGGCAAGATGGGCATCCCCGAGATGCGGCGCCGCGGCTACTCCGATGAAGTCGCCGCGGGCTCGATCGCCGCCGGCGGGACGCTCGGCATCCTGATCCCGCCCTCGGTGACGATGATCGTCTATGGCATCGCGACCGAAACCTCGATCGGCAGGCTGTTCCTTGCCGGCGTGCTGCCGGGGCTGCTTCTGACCGCGCTCTTCATCGCCTGGGCCGTGTTCGACACGTGGCGACGTGGAGGCGCGTCGATCGTCATGAGTGCAGCCAGCTACTCCTGGGCGGAGCGGTTCGAGATCCTGCCGCGGGTGGTCCCGTTCCTCGTGATCATCGCCGGCGTGCTCTATGCGCTCTATGGCGGCATCGCCACGCCGTCCGAGACGGCAGCGGTCGGGGCGCTTCTCTGCATCGTCGTGGCCGTGGTGGTCTACCGCATGTTCCGACCGACGGACCTCTGGGTGGTGCTGCGCGACTCGACACGCGAGAGCGTGATGATCCTGTTCATCATCGGCGCGGCGGGCGTGTTCAGCTTCATGCTGTCCTCTCTCTTCGTCACGCAGTCGGTGGCGCAGTGGATCGCCGCCCTCGACGTAAACCGTTGGGTGCTGATGGCGATCATCAACCTGTTCCTGCTGGTGGCGGGCTTCTTCCTGCCGCCGGTTGCGGTGATCCTGATGTCGGCGCCCATCCTGCTGCCGATCATCACCGAGGCAGGCTTCGACCCGTACTGGTTCGCGGTCATCGTGACGATCAACATGGAGATCGGGCTGATCACCCCGCCCGTCGGCCTCAACCTCTACGTCATCAACAGCATTGCTCCAGACATCGCTCTGAAGAAGGTGCTGCTGGGTTCCCTCCCCTTCGTGGGCTGCATGGTGCTTGCCATCGTCCTGATCTCGGCGTTTCCGGCCCTCGCCACCTGGCTGCCCGACTTCGTGATGGGACCTTCGTCATGAGCATCCTGTCGGACATCCTGACGACGATCCTCGACCGGTCCGCCCGCCGCGCGGCCGCGGCCGACGACTCGCGCAGCCTCGAGGAACTGACGACGGACCTTCTGTCGGCGCGCGGCGAGGTCTCCGGCATGACGACGGCGGCACAGATCCTCGACCGCTACGCGGCCATGGACGATGCGGAGCGCATCGGCTTCTTCGATCATCTGGCCGAGGGCCTCGGGATCGACGCCCACAGCGTCCGCAAGGCGCTGGACGAGTTCGAGGCGCAGCCGGACCAGACCAGTTACGGCCGTTTCCTTGCCGCGGCGGAACCGCCCCGGCAGGAACTGATCCGGCGGCTCAACCGCGTGCCGGGCGCAACCTCGCAACTGGTGGCGATGCGGCGGGATCTGCTGCGCCTGATCCCGCGCAAGGACCGCCGGGCCCGGATCGACCTCGACTTCCAGCACCTCTTTGCCTCGTGGTTCAACCGGGGCTTTCTCGTGCTGCGGCCGATCTCGTGGGAAAGCCCGGCGCATATCCTCGAGAAGATCATCGAATACGAGGCCGTCCACGCGATCCACTCGTGGGACGACCTGCGCCGCCGGGTGGGGCCGACGGATCGACGCTGCTTTGCCTTCTTCCACCCGGCCATGCCCGACGAGCCGCTGATCTTCGTCGAGGTTGCCCTCACGCGCGGCATCCCCGGCTCGGTGCAGACCCTCCTCGCGCCGGACCGCGAGGTGCTCGACGCGGAGGCTGCGGATACGGCCGTGTTCTACTCGATCTCCAACTGCCAGTCGGGACTTGCCGGGATCTCGTTCGGCAACTCCCTCATCAAGCAGGTGGTCGCCGACCTTTCGGCCGAACTGCCGACGCTGAAGACCTTCGTCACCCTCTCGCCGATCCCGCTGCTGAACCGCTGGCTGCACGCGGAGGGCGTCGATCCGGCATTGCTGGAACCGGAGGAACTGCGCGGCGCGGCGGCGCGCTACCTGCTGACTGCGAAGCGCGACGACGGCCTGCCCTATGACCCCGTGGCGCGGTTCCATCTGGGCAACGGCGCACAGGTCCATGCGCTGCACGCCGGGGCCGATACCTCGCCCAAGGGCCTCGCCGAAAGCTCCGGTGCGATGGTGAACTACCTGTACGACCTCCGGAGGATCTCGCAGAACCACGAGAGCTTCGCCGGCAGGCGCGAGGTCGTGGCATCCGACGCCGTACGCGCTTTGCTGAAGACACCGCGGCTTGCCGTGCGCGTGCTGGAGGAGAGGAGGAAGACAGATGGCAAACCCGCTCCATGACACCCTGATCGCCCCGCTCGCGGTGTCGGATCGACCCTTCCTGCACCTCGCGGATGGCCGAAAGATCAGTGGACGCGGCTTCGTCGGCATGGCCGCGCGGCAGGCGGGGGCGCTGGTCGCTGCCGGGCTCGGTCCCGGGGACCGGCTGGCCGTTCAGGTCGACAAGTCGCCCGAGGCGCTGGCGCTCTATGCGGCCTGCGTCATGGCGGGCGTCGTCTTCCTTCCACTGAACACCGCCTATACTGCGGACGAACTGGCCTACTTCATCGGCGACAGCGAGGCAGGGCTTGTCGTCTGCTCGCCCTCCTCCGAGGCGGTGATCGCGCCCATCGCCCAAGCCGCTGGCGCGCAGGTGCTGACGCTTGATGCCGGCGGGTGCGGCAGCCTCGCAGAGGCCGCAGCCGGGCAGCCATCCACCTTCGAGCCGGTGGATCGATCCGAGGACGATCTCGCGGCCCTGCTCTACACGTCCGGCACCACCGGCCGCTCGAAGGGCGCGATGCTGAGCCAGCGGAACCTGCTGTCGAATGCGCTGACGCTGGCGCAACTCTGGCGCTTCACGGATACCGACGTGCTGCTGCACGCGCTGCCGATCTTCCACACTCACGGACTTTTCGTGGCTAGCAACGTGGTGCTTGCGGCGCGGGGATCGATGATCTTCCTGCCGAAGTTCGACCCGGACGAGGTGGTGCGGCTCTTGCCGCAGGCGACGTCGATGATGGGCGTGCCGACCTTCTACACCCGGCTGCTGGCCGACCCGCGGTTCGACCAGGCTCTGACCGCCCACATGCGGCTCTTCGTCTCCGGATCGGCGCCGCTCCTGGCCGAGACCCACCGCGAGTTCGAGAGGCGGACCGGGCACCGGATCCTCGAGCGCTACGGGATGACCGAGACCAACATGAACACCTCGAACCCCTACGATGGAGAGCGGCGTGCCGGCACGGTAGGCTTCCCCCTGCCGGGGGTGGAGCTGAAGATCACTCACCCCGAGACCGGCGCCCCGCTGCCGAGAGGCGAGGTCGGTCTCATCGAGGTGCGCGGGCCGAACGTGTTTCAGGGCTACTGGCGCATGCCGGAAAAGACGCGTGCAGAACTGCGCGATGACGGCTTCTTCCTGACGGGCGACCTCGGACGCATCGACGAAGACGGCTACGTCCAGATCGTCGGCCGCTCGAAGGACCTCATCATCACCGGCGGCTTCAATGTCTACCCGAAGGAGGTGGAACTGGTGCTGGATGACCAGCCCGGCGTGCTGGAAAGCGCGGTCATCGGCGTCCGCCATCCCGACTTCGGGGAAGGCGTGGTGGGTGTGCTGGTCCCCCGACCCGAGGCCTCGCCTGACATCGAGGCGGTGCGCTCTGCGCTGATGGCGAGGCTCGCGAGGTTCAAGCAGCCGAAGCGACTGGTTCTGGTGGACGAGTTGCCGCGAAACACGATGGGCAAGGTGCAGAAGAACCAGCTCCGGGACAGGTTCGCCCGGCTGTTTCTGGATTGACCGGGCCGCAGGAAGTTCTGCCTCGACTCGTCCGGTCATGGCCTCCGGTCGCACCGGCACCACATCGACCAGGACGGCGCCGGAGCAGTTGGGTTTCGGCCCCTGCCGCCACTAGGTCGGAACCATTGGGCAACCCCGCGCAGCCGGACGTCCGGACCGCTCACGCCGCAGGGCAGGACGTCGACCGGGCCGAGGTCTTCGCAGCCTACCGTTCGCACAGGCTCTGTTGCACAGATCGGGTGATGACGGACCTCACCTTTTTCCGGACAGACCTATCCTGCGACATCTGTGATGGGTGTGCCGAGCGCGGTGAACCCGTTGAGGAATGAGCCATGTCGCGCCACTGGTCCGAGCGACCATGGCGAAGGACACGGACGTGGAACTCTGCAACCCGACGGTCGAACTGGCGTGCGGACAGGCGCTGCCCGAGGAGCTTGATGCAGCGCATCTTGGTTTCGGCTCGGCTTCGGCGGTGATAGCCGCTCCATCGTCGCCGGATTGTCCGACCGACGCGCTTCGATGCGCGCAGGATCTCGTTGCGGGCAACAGCACCGGGGGTGTCTGGCTTCCAGGGTCTGGCGTTCTTGCGGGGCGGAATGATCGCGGCGGCGCCGCTGGCTGCAAGGGTGTCGTGGCATTTGCGGGTGTCGAAGGCGCCGTCGGCGGTGACGGTGGCAATCTCCTGCTCGGGCGGTATCTGGTCCAGCAACTCGGGCAGCATGGGGGCGTCGCCCACGTCACTGATGGTGAACTCGGCGGCCCGGATCTCGGTGTCGGTCTGCTCATCCAGCCCAGCTACTACTCTGGATCCACAAGATGAATCCCCTCGGCCGATTTGTTCAACAGAGCCGGACCGCGCTGCAATGATCATGAAGGTTTGAGACGGGCTGCAGGCGCCTTCTGTTTCGGCGCGCTCGAACGTCAGAAACGGAGCGCATCATGGTCACGCGGCGAGCGGACGGCGGCCGCTTTCTGCGCATCGCGCCCGTTCGTGTCTTCGGCGTGAGTGTCCCCTATCGCGGGTCTGCGACCGCTCGTCGCGTGCCGTCAGACCGGTCACCGCCCATCGCGGTTCTACTTGACGGGTATCCCGCGAGTTCTCTGAAGGAACGCATCTATGCGCTCAGCGACGCCCGTAACGGCGGCGCTCCCATCAAGTGTGGGATCCGGATCTACCGCAGCGACTCCCGGCGCCCAAAGCACATTGGGCGGACTAGTCGCCGCCGGATCACGGTTCTCCAGCATCCTACGAAATGCGCTTGCTCGGCAGTTGATCTGCTCGAACGACCCGGTTTGCGCGGATCATGAGCCTGACGGTCGAAGCGGGGACCGGGCGACCCACGGGGCAGCTTGCCACGGGTGCCTGCTCATCGCGGAAACGAGCTGCGAGATGCGGAACCTGTTCCTCGACAGGAGCCTCCTGGTGCAAACCATGGAAGGTCAGCAATCGAATTCCTTCGATTGATATCCTCTTCTGATTCTGATCTGGCCTCGTTTGACTGGACAGTTTGGCAGCGGCGCAAACCTACACATTTCATGGTTGATAGGTGACGGCTTCTCCGGTGCCGCGATTATTGGTGGTGACCGGCGCACGTCCGTGCCTGATTCCGCATAACGGAATAATCGCTCATCACCTCGGCGATAGCCGACCCCTCTGGCAGCAGATGGAGCTCGTCGGCCGCACGCGCCTGGAAGTCGCGGCTATACTCGACCACCGGTGGGCAGACGGTCGCGACGCCGGTGTCAGAAGCGACCGTCGCGCAGCCGGTCAGCGAGATCGTCGCGATCGCGAGGGCGGCGAGCCGCCGCATCGAGCATCTGGCGTTGGACGTCATTAGTCCTCTCCGAGGTTTCGAGGCGTTCGACGAGCCGACCTGCACGCTCGCCGGACCGCCGGAGCGAAAGCAGGAACAAGAGCACGGCGAGCGCGACGGCGATTAACACCCAGCGCAGGGTGTCGAGATAAGGCACCAGCGGCAGGATGGCGGTCTGGGTCTCGGCGAGGACGGTCTGCGCGACCTCGACCCCGGCTGCGCCCAGCGTCGCCACGCCAGCCGCGCCGCCGCCCTTCATGGTGCGGCTGTCGGCCAAGACCTCGCGCGCGGGCGGCGTTTCGGCTGCAAATGCGGTCGCCCGGACCGGGAACCTCTCGCCCCACTGCCGTGCGGGGCCGAGGTCGACATGGATGAAGCCCGAGCGCGGGTAGAAGCCGAAGCCGAGGAAACCGACCTCGCGCGCCGCGGTCTCGAAGGCCACGGGGTCGTGGTTCGCCATTGCGATGTCGAATGCGGCGCCGTCGAGGTGTTTAGACCGGGTCGCGCCGCCGACGGCGCGGTTGTGCTCGGGGCTGCGATAGGCGGAACTGACGATCAGCGGCTTGCCCAGCCGGTCGCGTAGCGCCTGCAGCTTGTCGAGCGCCGGTTCATTGATCAGCAGCTTGCCCTTCCCTCGGCAGGCGATCTCGGCTGGCGAGAAGTTAGGCCAGCGCCAGCCGCTCTCGGGTACGTCGCGCCAATGGTGGTGGAATGTCGTCGTCATGAGGGTCCTCCGAAAACGAGTTTCCGGCCCCTCGCAGGGGCTCGGTGCGTTCGCCGCTCGTGAAGGTCCACTGGACCTTCACGTCTGCCTTTCAGGCAGACCACGGCTCACCGCGCCTCGAGGGCGGGTCATTGCGGGCTGATGATGGGAGATGGGGGGCGGCTACGGGCCGCCGCCGAAGATCTTGAGCTTGATCGCGATGCCAGCGAGCAGCGCCAGCATGACGCCGGTGGTGATCATGCGGACTGCGGTCTGCATCGCGGTGCGGCGCACCAGCCGGATGCAATCCACCGAGCGCAGATCGCGGATGTCGAGGGCGGCCTCGTCGCCATCGAGGCCGACATCGGCGAGCGCGCGCTTCGCGCCTCCCTCGGCGGCGCGGGTCAGGATGGCCTCGAACTCGGCGTCGGGCATGCGCACGAAGCCCTCGGATCGGGGTGGGTTCATCGGATCCTCCTCCGCCGCTCAGCCGATCTTGCAGCCCCAGAAGGACGTGTGATCGGCGGCGAAGTACCCGTCCGCGACCCGGAAATACCCCTGCAGCTCGACGGTATCGCCCGCGATCAGCGGCACCATGGTCTGCAGCCAGATCGCGGTGGCGAGCGAGACGTGGGTGACGGAGATTTCGCCGAGGGAGCCGCGAATTTCCGTGGAGCCGTTCAGCACGAGCCGTCCGCTCATTCGCGCGGTCGTGCTGGCGTTGATCTTGTAGAGCAGCGTCGCGCCAAAGAGGTAGGTGCCGTCGACCGGCGCCACGAAATGGTTGTTCGTGGCGTCGAATGCGCCCTGATCGTTGGTGTCGGTGTTGTTGAGGCCGATCTTCGTCCAGGTCCCGACGCCGACATAGTTGTCGTAGTTGGTGTACGCCTTGAAGCGCGGCAGCTGGGGCTGGTCGACGATGCCGATGGCGTTGTCGGCGCTGAGCCCGTCGAAGAAGGTACTGCCGTCGGCCGAGACCGCGAGCCGGAAGCGGTCGGAGCCGAAGAGCCTTATCAGGGCCTTGGTCACGAAGCCGGTTTGCAGCGTCAGCCCGAGGCCGTCGCCGGCCGCCTCCTTGTTTATGGTGTAGAACAGATCGCCCGTACCGCCCTCGGCCACGGTCTTCGCCGCCCAGAGCGCGGCGTTGAGCTTGGCCGAGAACGGGTTCGACGTATCCGCTGTCGTGCCGAGTCCCAGCAGCGCAAGATTCTGCAGCGCGTTTGGCGTGGCGCCGACCCAACCTGCGCCGTCGTAGACCAGCAGCAGGCCCTCGTCCTCGACCCATGCCCGCCAGCCAGTGCGCGGCGGCAGGTGCAGCCAGGCGCCGTCGGTCCGGAGCGCGACATTCAGGTCCCAGCCCGCCCAGTCGCCGGTCGCGCCGGAACCGACGATGTAGCGGTTGCCATCGGCGGGGCTCGCCGGGGGTGCTGCCAGATTGCGGTCGAGGACGGAGAGCTGCACGAGCCCGTCGAGCAGCCGCAACGCATCGTTATGGGTGACATGCTTCTGGGCCTGCGCCGCCAGGATGTAGGGCAGCAGGAGATGGGTCGTGGCGTCGGACATGGGATGGCCTTCAGAGTATCAGCGTGACGGTCTTGGGCGCGCTCCGCCCCACGAGGGCGGAGAGCTGGAAGATGCGGACAGTGAGGCTATCGCCGGGGCCGAGCGGCGCGCCCCAGTCGGCGGTCTGCTGGGCCGAGGTGTAGACCGCGCTGGTCGTGGCCGTGCTCAGCCGCCGCTTTACGGATGCGCCGTCGAGGATCTCGACCTCGTAGGCTTCGAGCTCTTCTCCGAGCGGGACCTCGAGCCCGCCCCAGCTATCAGCCGAGAGCGCGCGGGACCGACGCATCCAGCGGATCGTCAGATCGCCCGGACTGCGCGGCTGGCGCCATAGCTGCTCGACATGGGCGACCGAGAACGGCCGGAGTCCGACGCCCTCGGGCGTGAAAGTCTGCACCACATAGGTCTCGTCGCTGACCGGACGGCTCGCCGGGCCGATGCGCCAGTTCCATGGCAGCCCGAGATCGGCCTCGGCGATCGGCAGTGACGCCAGCGTAGAGTCCAACACCACCACCCGCGCGCCTGCCAGAGCCGGGTTGGCCATCGCCCCCTCGGTCCCGCGCTGGCCCCGCAGGAGCCGGGTCAGGCGATAGCGACCCGGCGCAATCAGTTCCGCCGCGCCAGCTTGAACGACCTCCCAGACGGCCGGGGCGCTCTCGATGGCGAGCACGTTGGCCCCGCCGAACAGGGTCAGGTCGGTGACGCTTTCCAGCGTGCCGGTTAGTAGATCGACCAACAGCGCATTGCCGAGATCGAAGCGCGAGGTGGGGCCCGAGTAGAAGTCCGAGACCAGCATCCCAATCCGGGCGCGGCTGCCGAACGTGGTCAGCAACTCGAAGCCATCGGTCGATGGGCTACGAAACACCGCCATCTCGCCCGGCCAGGGAACGGCATGAGCGGCGACCAGCGGTCGATGCGCGGGCTGGTCCTCGGTCAGCTGCGGCTACCTTACTCCTTGTCGCATGAGCAGATTTTCATTGGGTCGATACATGACCTTGATGCCGGATGCGATTACCCTGCGAGTCGAGTTTCGCGGGTTGGAAAGGAGCTGCCATGCGCCTTTGGCTTTCTCTCTCTTTGACAATCGCGGCAACGTCCGCCGCAGCGCAAGCCAGTTTTGACTGCTCGCGCGCCGGCACGATGGTGGAACATGCCATCTGCAGCGATCCCGCTCTCGCCGCGCTCGACCGCGATGTCGCGCAAGCCTACGGGGCTGCGCGTGCCGGGCAGCCGCCAGCGGTCCGCGATCGGCTCCTGGCCGAGCAGCGGGCGTGGCTCGCCGCTCGCGATGGCTGCGGCAGCGACCGCACCTGTCTAGGCGCCGCGATGCAGAACCGCCTCTCTGCTCTCCAAGCGAGCGGTACGTCGGCAGCGCCGCCGTCGGACGGCTTCACCGGCCTTTACTGCTCGGAGGGGGCGGTGATGGGCATGCAACTCGTGGGAAGCTCGTTGCGCTTCGATTTCATGGTCTTCTCGGGCATGCACTCCTGCGGAACGCCCATCCTGACCGGCGAGCGCATCGGACAGGGCTGGACCGCCGTGGACGGGGCCTGCCGGCTTCATGTCACGGTCGAGGGCCAGGACATCGTCGTGCGCACCGACACGCCGGCCGCCTGCAAGGAAGCCTACTGCGGCGCGCGGGCGGCCATCGAGGAGTTCCACATGCCCTATTCGGCCCGGCGCCCGGTCGCCGATCCGTTCATCGGAGGTGCCGGCGAGCGGCCGTGCTGATCCTGTGCATGGCGGTTACCAGAAGGCGCGACGAGCTTCTCGCGGATCTGGTCCTTCAGGCCCCGCAGACCCGACCATACGGCCGCCACGGGCGCCGCTCAGCGGAACGCCGTGACGGAGCAGGCCGCGCACACCATCTGCCGCGAAATAAGCCGGTCCCGATCGGGTATACTCGGAACCTGGCGGTCGGGCCTTGATCGCCCGATCGCACAGGGGTTAGGCTCCGGCATCGACTGAGTGGTAACTAGGGTTCCGGGCGATCCGCCGCAGGACCGAGCGTTGCAGAGACCGGGGGAGTTCTCCGGGCCAGCACCCAAGGGACAAAAGCCCAGGGGAGGAGACGTCGAGATCAACCGCGCCTACCGGCGCATAAGGGGGTCTCCATGACGCTTGCCTCGCTGTTTCTTGTCGTTCTCGCATCCTTCATACATGCCAGCTGGAACCTGCTCGCCAAGACGGCCGCATCGGTCGGACCGGTGTTCGTCTTTGCCTACAACCTGATCGCCTGCATGGCCTACGCGCCATGGGTGCTGTATCTGCTGATCCACGATGGCATCATCTGGACCTGGACGGGCATCGGGTTCGTGCTGCTCAGCGGACTGATCCATCTGGCCTACAGCCTTTGCCTGCAGCGCGGCTATCAGGTGGCCGATCTGTCGGTGGTCTATCCCGTGGCGCGCGGGACCGGGCCGATGCTCTCGACCCTCGGGGCGTTCCTGATCCTCGGCGAGACACCCTCCGGCACCGGCGTGATCGGGCTGGCCCTGGTCGTCGCGGGGATCCTGCTGATCGCCACCCGAGGCAGCCTGACCGCCTTCACGCGCCCCGGCGGCCAGGCCGGGGTCCGCTGGGGCACAGCGACAGGTGGCCTGATCGCGAGCTACACGGTGGTCGACGCCTTCGCGGTGACGGCGCTCGGCATCGCACCGGTGGTGCTCGACTGGTTCTCGAACCTGCTCCGGTTCATCCTGCTGCTGCCGCTGGTGATCGCCGACCCTCGCCGTGCGCTGAGCGCGATGCGCGGGCACTGGGGTGCCGCGATCGGAGTGGGTCTTCTGTCTCCGCTCTCCTACATCCTCGTGCTGGCCGCTCTGACGGGTGGCGCCCCGCTCAGCCTCGTGGCTCCGATGCGCGAGATGTCGATGATGGTGGGAGCCCTGATGGGAATGCTGATCCTGCGCGAGGCGGTCGGACGGTGGCGGCTGCTCGGATGCGGAGTGCTGATCGCCGGAGTGATCCTGCTTTCGTCGTCGTGATGCCCCGTCTGCGCGTCGGGGAGATGTCTGCAGTGCCTGAGGCAGCGCGCCTCATGGCTTCCGTGACGACATCGTTATTAGCCGCACAGATCAGGCGGTGCTCCGGTTGTCGAGTTGGACGGGCAACGGCCTCCCGGTGCGGTGAGTGGTGTTACGGGTAGCGCGTCCTTGATCGTCAAGAGCAAGTCCACCGGGTACGCCTACGGGTCGAGGCCGCGCAGCTTCCCGCTCTCGCGAACTTCGTGATCAGGAAGTCCTGCATCCACCAGAAACCGAAACTTTCCCCTGCCGAGAGTTAGACGCTAGTTCGTCGCCCCCGCGGGATCGCCAAGACCTCCGAGGCGAGACAGGCATCACGCGGCTTCCGGCTTGCCGATCAACCTAATTCGGGCGCGTGGCAGGGGCTGCCGAAAGGGCAAGACGCCGTGTCGCTTGGTGTCGGCTTTAGTAGCCGTAATCCATGGCCTACCGCGAGGCAGCCAGACCGCCGCATTTGGCGCGACGTGATGGCGGTCCGTAAGATTACCGCAACTACCAAGCTTGGTGGCGAGCCCAACCTGATTGTGATGATCCGAACGGGCTCCGCAGACAACTGTGCCGATGACCTGTCGCAGGACGTGGGGGACGGAGCCCGTTTCGAGCGTCTGGGCTCGGAAAACGCGGTGCGAATGGGCGTCGCCCAAGTGCGCAGCACGGCATTGGAAGGCGGCTCCGTCTCCCTGACTATCGAGGAGCAGAGCCGGAAAATCAATCCGCAGACGAAGTTCACGCCCGAAGCAGCCCTCGCCCTCCCAGCGGCCGTCGAAGTGCATTGCCATAACCCCGTTCGCAAGGCCGCCGGCATTTGTCGTGCGCGCCAGGCACCAAACTGCCTTCGGCAGCTACGGAGCAGGCCGGATCATCCTCCAGACTAGGGCTGATGTCCTGAGCGGGCCAAGGCAGGAGATCACCTGCGGGATGTGGAACCGTGCGGCCCGCCCTCCTGAAAAAACCTTAAATGGCGAAAAGAACTGAAAGTTGATACTGCTAGGAGCGGAGACAGCGGCCACTACCGAGCACGTTCGCCCGCGCCCACAATGTTCCAGCAGTTAATGGGGGAAGGGTCGGCGGAAGAACTTCCTCGCCGAAGCATTTTTTTTAAGAGATATCAAATGCTTAACGAGGTAGTATGGCGGAGAGACAGGGATTCGAACCCTGGGTCGGCTCACACCGACAACGGTTTTCGAGACCGCCGCATTCGACCACTCTGCCACCTCTCCGCGTCAGGGGTCGTCGTGGACCGGGCATTTAGCGAAGCTCGCAGGAGCTTGCAAGGCCGAAATCGATGGCGGGATCATGCCGCAGCGCGGCGCTGCTTCGGCTCTTCCCTTGGCAACCGCGGGCATAGCAACTAGCTCTGTGCCAAACCTATGCCGAAGGCTTCTGCGATGGTCCTCCAGTCGATTCTCGTACGGCTCCTGCTCCTTGCAGGAGTGGCAGCCTCGCCACTTGCGGTGGGCGCTCGGACCGCGGTCGCGCAGGAAGTCCCATCAGCCGGACCTCAGGGTGCGCCCGTCGTCAAGGCGGGCGTGCAGATCGCGGCACTCGAGGACGCTCTGCGCATCGGCGACGTGATCGCCGTGATGCGCGAGGAGGGGCTGGAATATGGCTCCAGCCTCGAATCGGAGCTCTTTCCGGAGCGTGGGGGGGCGCGCTGGCAAGCCGTTGTCGGGCTGATCTACGACACCGAGGAGATGCGCAAGCGGTTCGACGCCGCCTTCGAGGCTGAAATCGGGCAGGACACCGAGTCGATCGGGAAGATGTTGGACTTCTTCGGCAGCGAGAACGGCCAGCACATCCTGCAGCTCGAGATCGAGGCGCGGCGGGCATTGCTCGACGAGGCCTCCGAGGAGGCGGCCAAGGTCGCGGTCGAGGACATGAGCGCCGCAAACGATCCGCGACTCGAGCTCCTGCGCGAATTTGCCGAAGCGAACGACCTGATCGAGCTGAACGTGGCAGGAGCGCTGAACTCGAACCTCGCTTTCTATCGCGGCATGGTCGAGGGCTCGGCCTTCGAGCAGCCGATGAGCGAAGACGAGATGCTGGCCGATGTCTGGTCGCAGGAGGCCGATGTCCGGCGCGAGACGGAGGAATGGCTTTTCCCTTATCTTGCCCTCGCCTACGGCCCGCTTTCGGACCAGCAGCTGAAGGATTACATCGCCTTCTCAAGAACCGACGCCGGACGGCGGCTGAACGGGGCGACGTTCCGCGCGTTCGACGCGGTCTTCTCGAGGATCTCGCTCGATCTGGGCCGTGCCGCGGCGCGCCAGATGCAGGGCGAGGATATCTGAGCACGAGCGTATCCCGCCGGGTCGAGGCGCTTGACTCGCATCTTCCTTTCCCCGATAAGCGCGCATCCCGGCCGGATCCGTCTGGCCGGGCTCTGCATCCGTTGGTCAACCTCCGCGTGAGGGACAGCCTCCGGCAATCACCATGACACCTCCCGGGGTGCGCTGTCCGAAGGCATTGAACGCCGGGTCGCACCGGGGCCGCAGGACGCGGAGCAATGAAGGAAAGACCCATGTTCGCGGTCCTCAAGACAGGCGGCAAGCAGTACAAGGTCCAGGCGGGCGACGTGCTGCGCGTCGAGAAGCTGGCATGCGAAGCCGGTGACAAGATCCAGTTCAACGACATCCTGATGGTGGGCGGCGAGTCCGTCACCGTCGGCGCGCCCTTCGTGGCAGGCGCCGCGGTGCAGGCGGAAGTCATCGCCCAGATCAAGGGCGAGAAGACCATCCACTACGTGAAGCGCCGCCGGAAGCATTCGTCGCAGCGCACCAAGGGCCATCGCCAGCAGCTCACGCTCCTGCGCGTGACCGACGTGCTCGCCTCGGGGGCCGAAGCCTCGGGCGTGGCCGCCGCCACCGGCACCGCCGATGCGCGCCGCGCCGCTCACACCGCCAGCGCGAAGGAGTAACACCCCATGGCACACAAGAAGGCAGGCGGTTCGTCCCGCAACGGCCGCGACTCGGCGGGCCGTCGTCTCGGCGTGAAGCTCTACGGTGGCCAGGCGGCCATCCCGGGCAACATCATCGTGCGCCAGCGCGGCACGACCTGGTTCCCGGGTGCGGGCGTCGGCATGGGCCGCGACCATACCATCTTCGCGACCGTCGAAGGCCGCGTGGAGTTCAGGAAGGGCCTCAAGGGCCGCACCTTCATTTCCGTGCTTCCGGCCGCGGAGGCCGCGGAGTAAGCCGAACCTTCACAGTTCGTCTGTAACGGGGGATCGGCAGCAAAGCCGGTCCCCTTCCGCATTTCCGGCCCGGCCGGGGGGCGGTTCAGTGCCGGGGGCATCCCGCCCCCGTCCCGGGTGCCAGTGCTCAGAGGAGGAAACCCGTGACGCTAGACATGATCTCGACGACGCTTCCCGCGACGGATGCGCATCCGGCAGGGGGGCGGCTCGTGCTGCGTCCGGTGCGCAAATCGGACGCGGGGCTCTTTGCCATGTATGCCGGCGATCGTCGCGTGGCCGAGGGCACACGGGGCATTCCGCACCCGCTCCCTCCGGGCGCGGCGGAAGCCTTCGTCACCCGCGCGATGGCCGACAAGCGGCCCGAGGATGTCTGGGTCATGGACGGCTCGGCCTCCGGCCTGTCAGAGGTGCTGGGCGTGATCTCGCTGAAGCGCATGGACCGCGACCAGTCCGAGATCGCCTATTGGGTCGCGCCTGCCTTCTGGAACGCGGGCTACGCGAGCGAGGCGGTCCGGGCGCTGATCGAGGCCAATCCGCAAGCCTCCCGCACCGTCTTTGCCGAGGTCTTCCAGGACAACCCGCAGTCGGCGCGTGTGCTGACGAACTGCGGCTTCGAGTACATCGGCGATGCCGAAGCCTTTTCGGTCGCTCGCAATTCGCGCGTGCCGACCTGGACCTACATCCGGAGGCTCTGATGTCGTCCCTGCCGCTGCCGGTCGCGACCGACCGCATCCGACTGCGGCAACTCGAAACCTCGGACGCGGCGGATCTTCGCCGGATCGTCACGCGGCCCGAGGTGGGCCGGATGCTGTTCGTCTTCCCGCCGGACTGGACGGACGAGGCGGCCGAACACTTCATCGCCGGGTGCCGGCAGACCGACCGCCGCCCGTTCCGCCTCGCCATCGCCGGCGCGGATGGTCGGCTCCTAGGTTCGGTGGGCGTGGCTGCGGGTGACGAGCCCGATATCTTCTACTTCCTCGATCCGGACGCATCCGGGCGGGGCCTGATGACCGAAGCCCTCTGCGCCTTCGTGGATCTTCTTGCGGCGCATCTGCCGCTGAAGGCGCTGCGGGCCGATGTCTTCGACGACAATCCCGCCTCGATGCGGATCCTCGAGCGGCAGGGCTTCGAGCGCGTGGGGCAGGGCATCGGCACCTCCGCGGCGAGGCTTGAGCCCGCGGCCGTATTTCTCTATCGCCTGAAGCTGCAAGACCGGAAAGCCGCGACATGAAGTTCCTCGACCTCTGCAAAGTCTACATCCGCTCTGGTGGCGGAGGGTCGGGCTGCGTCAGCTTCCGACGCGAGAAGTTCATCGAGTTCGGCGGCCCCGACGGCGGCGACGGCGGCAATGGCGGCTCGGTCTGGGCCGAGGCGGTGGACGGGCTGAACACGCTGATCGACTTCCGCTACCAGCAGCATTTCTTCGCCAAGTCGGGCCAGCCGGGAATGGGCAGCCAGCGCACCGGCAAGACGGGAGACGATATCGTGCTCCGGGTGCCCGTGGGCACCGAAATCATCGACGAGGACGAAGAGACGGTGATCGCGGACCTGACCGAGATCGGCCAGCGGGTCCTTCTGGCGCAGGGCGGCAACGGCGGCTGGGGAAACCTCCGCTTCAAGAGCTCGACCAACCGCGCGCCCTCGCGGGCGAACCCCGGACAGCCCGGCATCGACCGCACGATCTGGCTCCGGCTGAAGCTGATTGCGGATGCCGGCCTGCTGGGCCTTCCGAATGCGGGCAAGTCCACCTTCCTGTCGGCGACCTCGAACGCGCGGCCGAAGATCGCGGATTATCCGTTCACCACGCTGGTGCCGAACCTTGGCGTCGTGGGGGTGGACGGCAAGGAATTCGTCATCGCGGATATCCCGGGCCTGATCGAGGGCGCGTCCGAAGGGCGTGGCCTCGGCGATCAGTTCCTCGCCCATGTGGAGCGCTGCTCGGTCCTGCTCCATCTCGTGGACGGAACGTCCTCGACCATCGTGAAGGATTACCGCACGATCATCGGCGAACTCGAGGCCTATGGCGGCGATCTGGCGTTGAAGCCGCGCATCACCGCGATGAACAAGATCGACGCGATGGACCCCAAGCAGATCTCTGACCGCCGCCGTGCGCTCGAGAAGGCGACGGGTGGGAAGGTGTTCACCATCTCGGGCGTCGCGGGGACCGGACTGATGGAGGTGCTGCGCACGCTCTGGGCCGAGATCGACGCGGCGCGCGGCGAGGCGCAGGAGGAGCATGTGCCGTGGCAACCCTGACGCCGCTTCAGGCCCCCGACATCCGCAGTGCGAAGCGGCTGGTCGTCAAGATCGGCTCGGCGCTGCTCGTCGATGACGAGGGTCTGCGCCGCCAGTGGCTTTCGGCGCTGGCCCTCGACGTGGCCGAGGTGCGGACGCGGGGGACGCAGGTCATCCTCGTCTCCTCGGGGTCGATCGCGCTGGGGCGGCGCGCGCTGCGTCTGCCGCCGGGACCGCTCCCGCTCGAGCAGAGCCAGGCCGCTGCGGCCGTGGGGCAGATCCGGCTCGCCCGTGCCTACGAGGAGGTGCTGGCCCCGCACGGGATCACGACGGCGCAGGTTCTGGTGACGCTGGAGGATACCGAGGATCGGCGCCGCTACCTGAACTCCCGCGCCACGATGGAGACGCTGCTCGCGCTCGGCACGGTGCCCATCGTGAACGAGAACGACACCGTGGCGACCGACGAGATCCGCTTCGGCGACAACGACCGGCTGGCGGCGCAGATCGCGGTGACGGTGGGGGCGGACCAGCTTGTTCTGCTGTCGGACGTGGACGGCTTCTACTCGGCGAACCCGAAGGAGGATCCTTCCGCCGAGCGATTCGATCTGGTCGAGGCCATCACGCCCGCGCTCGAGGCGATGGCGGGCGATCCGGTCTCGGGTCTTTCCAAGGGCGGCATGAAGACGAAGATCATGGCCGCCAAGACCGCCGTGGCCGGCGGCTGTGCAATGGCCATCACTGAAGGCTCGGTGATGCGCCCGCTCAGGGCGCTGGAGCAGGGCGCGGCGCGCACCTGGTTCGTGGCGCAGGGAGATCCGCAGGCCGCCCGGAAGCGCTGGATCAACGCGATGAAGCCGCGCGGCACGCTGAGGGTCGACGCGGGCGCGGTCCGGGCGCTGCAGGCCGGCAAGTCGCTGCTGCCTGCCGGTGTCGTCTCGGTCGAGGGCAACTTCGGACGCGGTGATCCGGTCGAGATCGCAGGTCCGGCGGGCGAGGTGCTGGGAAAGGGTCTCACCCGCTATACGGCGGTCGAGGCGGTGCAGATCGCGGGGCACCGCTCGGCCGAGATCGAGGGGATCCTCGGCTATTCCGGCCGGGCGGCGCTGATCCATCGCGACGACATGGTGATCTGAGGCCGCTGGACGGCCGGCAGGAGAGGGCAGGACTATGGACGGAACCGACGTCACGGTGCTCATGCGCGAGATCGGTCTGCGGGCACGCGCCGCAGCGGCGGAGCTTGCCTATGCCGAGCCGGCCCGCAAGCAGGAGGCTCTCGATGCCGCCGCCGAGGCGATGCTGGCGCGCGAGGCCCAGATCCTCGAAGCCAACGAGCAGGACCTCGCCTTCGGCGCCGGAAAGGGTCTTTCGTCGGCCATGATGGACCGGCTGAAGCTCGACTCCGGTCGGATCGCCGGTATCGTCGAGGGGCTGCGGGCGGTGGCTGCCCAGGCCGATCCGGTGGGCCAGGTGATCGCCGAATGGGACAGGCCGAGCGGTCTTCACATTCGCCGCGTCCGCACTCCGCTGGGTGTCGTCGGCGTGATCTACGAGAGCCGCCCGAACGTGACGGCGGATGCGGGCGCGCTCTGCCTCAAGTCGGGCAATGCGGTGATCCTGCGCGGCGGGTCCGAGAGCTTCCATTCCTCGGGCGCAATCCACGCGGCGCTGCAGGACGGGCTGCGGCAGGCGGGACTGCCGGTGGATGCCATCCAGCGCGTGCCGACACGGGATCGTGCTGCCGTAGCCGAGATGCTGCGGATGGTGGAGCACATCGACGTCATCGTGCCGCGCGGAGGCAAGGGCCTGGTGGGCCTGGTGCAGGCCGAGGCACGGGTTCCGGTCTTCGCCCATCTCGAGGGCATCTGCCATGTCTATGCCGATGGCGACGCCGACCTCGAGAAGGCCCGCCGGGTGGTGCTGAACGCCAAGACGCGCCGCACCGGCATCTGCGGCTCGGCCGAATGCCTGTTGATCGACCGTGTCTTCCTTGAGAAGCACGGCCCGGTGCTGATCGAGGATCTGCTGAAGGCGGGTGTAGAGGTCCGGGCCGAGGGTGCGCTGGCGCAGGTGCCGGGCACGGTGCCCGCCAAGCCCGACGACTTCGGCCGCGAGTTTCTCGACATGATCATCGCGGCCAAGGTCGTGGATGGTGTGGACGACGCCATCGCCCACATCCGCCGCTATGGCTCGAGCCATACGGAGTCTATCCTCACGGAGAACGATGCCACTGCCGAGCGCTTCTTCCAGCGGCTCGACAGCGCGATCCTGATGCGCAACGCCTCGACCCAGTTCGCCGACGGCGGCGAATTCGGGATGGGCGCGGAAATTGGCATCGCCACCGGCAAGATGCACGCGCGCGGCCCCGTCGGGGCGGAGCAGCTCACGAGCTTCAAGTATCTCGTCGAAGGGGATGGAACGATCCGCCCGTGACGCGCCTTCAGAAGGAAAGGCGGATCTCGACCTCGCGGATCTCCGAGGTGAGACGGCGTCCCTGGCGGGACATCTCCTCTGGGACGAGGGCGAAGTGAACGCGAGCAGCCGACATTTCGACCTGCGCCATGGGATTTGACAGCATTTCCCACAGATCGGCGTCGATCTTCATCTTGTGCGCCTGCCCCACGAGGGTCCAGCGCGCGTCATTGCGCTCGACCCGGATCCTGCCGCCATAGGCCATTGCCGTCTCGAGGCAGAGGATCAGCAGGAAGGCGAGCTTCACTTCCCGGCGGGGCAGGTCGTTCGGCCCTTGCCAGTCGATCTGCAAGCGGCCCCCGCGGGTAAGGTCGCCGACGATCGAGAGGATTTCGGGGCGGCCGATCCGCTGGTCCGGCGCGGATGCGCCGAAGGCCACGCGGAAGAAGCGGATGCGGGCGTTCGCATGTGCCACGCTTTCCGAGATCAGCGTCATCTCGGGCCCGCGGATCGAGCCGTCCATCATCAGCAGCTCGACGCCATTGCCGATGGCCCCGATCGGACTGATAAGATCGTGACAGATGCGCGAGCCCAGCAGGGCGGTCAGATCGGATTTTTCGGTCATAGGCGGACTCCACAACAGGCGGAAGGAACGGGAATGAACACGCTGCTCGAACCGGGAATGCTGGTCCGCCATCCGGGGCGCCCCGATTGGGGCACCGGGCAGGTCCAGTCGAACATCAAGGGGCGCATCACGGTCAATTTCGAGAATGCAGGCAAGGTTCTGATTGATGGGCGTCGGGTTGAATTGCAACTTGTGCTTGATTTGCACGGATGATGTAGCGGCGACAGGTTGCTCGTTTCAATCATGAATTGCGGGCATTTAGGCGCAGGAGCTGAACCTGTGTCCGTCGCGCAAGAGCTTGGCCGGACCGCCCGTGTGGTCCGGGCATTCGCGCGGGATGCGGCTCCGGCCCGAGGGTCGCTCTGTCGTCGTCCGCATGATCGGCTCTTGTGCCGTGTGGACGTCCACTCGTTCGATCCCTGATCCGGCGCTGCTCTCCGCTGCACGGCGGTTGCATCCATCGGGGGCTTTTTCTATGAAGCCGTGACCGTCCGGTTAATGAGGCGAGGGCCGGGAATGATTGCCGACGATCCGCATCTCGAGCTGCGGCTTGCCTCGTCCGAGCGCGATCTCCGGGCGGCGCAACGCCTGCGATACACGGTCTTCGTGGAAGAGCTGGGCGGCGATGGTGCGATGATCGACCATGAGACGCGGCTCGAATGCGACGAGTTCGACGGGCTCTGCGATCATCTCCTGCTGATCGACCGCCGCAGGGATGCCTCGGCGCTGGAGGATGTGGTCGGCGTCTACCGATTGCTGCCCGGTGACCGGGCGGCGCGCGCGGGCCGTTTCTACTGCGACAGCGAATACGACCTCGGGCCGCTCCGCGAGAGCGGGCGGCGGCTGCTGGAACTGGGGCGCTCCTGTGTGCACCCCGACTTCCGCGGCGGTTCCGCCGTCTTCCTGCTCTGGAGCGGGCTCGCCGACTACGTGCTTGCGCAGGAGACGGAGCTTCTCTTCGGCGTGGCGAGCTTCCATGGCACGAACGTCACGGCATTGGCCGAGCCTCTCTCGCATCTGCATGCGTCGCATCTCGCGCCCGAGGATCTCCGGGTGCGCGTCCGCCCCGAGTGCGGGCAGCGGATGGACCTGATCGCGCCCGAGCGGATCGACCGGCGCGCGGCCATGCTGTCCATGCCGCCGCTCATCAAGGCCTATCTGCGCCTCGGCGGCTTCGTGGGCGAGGGCGCCTGGGTCGACCGCGCCTTCAACACGACCGATGTGTGCCTGGTCATGGATACGGCGCGGATGTCGGCCAAGCACCGCGATCTCTACACCCGGCGGGCGGCGGCGGTGGAATGACGGACTGGCTGGCGGATCGGCCCGAGGCGCGTCCCGTCGGCGCGGCTGGCTGGGCCAGGGCAATGAGCAAGGGCGCAGCCATGGCGCTCCTGGTCTATGGCGGACTTCTGCTTCTGCTGATCCTGCGCCAGATCGAGCGGCCGCTCTGCGGAATGGCGCGCCCGGTCACACCCTTCATTACGCAGGGCGTTTGCCGCGGGGCGCTTGCCATCATGGGGCTGAAGGTGGCGACCCGCGGGCGACGGATGACCGTTCCGGGCGCGGTGGTGGCCAACCACGGCTCCTGGCTCGACATCTTCACGCTGAACGCAGTGCAGCGGGTCTATTTCGTCTCGAAGTCCGAAGTGGCGGGCTGGCCCGGCATCGGCTGGCTCGCCCGCGCCACGGGGACCGTCTTCATCAACCGGAAAGGGTCCGAAGCGCGGGCGCAGCAGCGTCTGTTCGAGGAGCGGCTGCGGGCGGGGCACCAGCTCCTGTTCTTCCCCGAGGGCACGAGCACCGACACGCTGCGCATCCTGCCCTTCAAGTCCACGCTCTTCGCGGCCTTCTTCACCCACGGGCTCGAGCATGCGCTGCACATCCAGCCGGTGACGGTGCGCTACACCGCGCCGGAGGGCGAGGATCCGCGCTTCTACGGCTGGTGGGGCGACATGGATTTCGGCAGCCATCTCGTCAAGCTTCTGGCGGCCCCGCGACATGGACGGGTCGAGATCACCTTCCATCCTCCGGTCCCCGCTGACGGGTTCTCGGGCCGAAAGGGGCTCGCACTGCGATGCGAGGCGCTGGTGCGCGAGGCTTTTCCTGCGGACCCCGAGCCGATGACGGTTGCGCCCGCTGCGGCGGCACCCTGAGCCTGCATCGCCTGCAGGTCTCTCTCAGGTCCATCTCGGCACAGATGCGGGCGAAGCGAGTTCATCCGTTCGATGCGGACCGCGACGACGACCTGAAGACTCAAGTCCACAACGAGCGTTCCGATCGGGGTGGCCGCGGGCGGTCGACCGCCGGGCGTCCTCAGCCCAGCGGTGCGAGCAGCCTCCGCAGCGCCGCGGCCGGATCTTCCTCGCGCCAGATCTCCTCGCCCACGGCGAAGAAGTCGGTGAGCGGTGCCAGTTCGGCCACCTTCTCGGGGGTGAGCGCCCCCTCGGCCACCACCGGCACCTCGATCATCTCGGACCACCAGCCGAAGAGATCGGCTTCGGCAAGCTCACCATCGCCGAGCGCGGTGGCGCCCACCGGGCCGAAGGCCACATAATCCGCGCCCGCTTCGGCCGCGTTGATCCCCTCGTGCCGCGTCCGGCCGCAGAAGGCGCCGAGGATCGCATCCGGCCCCAGATCCTTGCGCAGCTTCCGCACCAGCCGCGCGCCGTCGGTCAGATGCACGCCGTCGAGGCCCAGCCGCTCGACCATCAGCACGTGGTTCTCGATCACCAGCGCCACGTCCCGCGCATGGGCCAGTTCGCGCAGGGCATCGGCGGTCCGCGCGATCCGGTCCTCGTCCTTGCCGGCGAGGGCGAGCCTCAGGCAGGCGACCTCGGTCGAATCCAGCACCGCCGCCAACCGGTCGGGAAAGACCTCGAGGTCGATCTCGGGCGGCGTGACCAGGTAGAGCTGCGGGCGTTCGGCATCGGCCATGATGGGTCTCCTTCGGATCGGCGCAGCCTATAGCCGAGGGGCGGGCGGTTGGAAATGGCATTGCGCCGCGGGGGGCTTCTCCCCTAGGAAGCGGCCCGGACCCGAGGGAGCGCCATGAGCATCGAACCCGTCATCATCCTCGTCCGCCCGCAGATGGGCGAGAATATCGGTGCCGCCGCGCGTGCCATGCTGAACTTCGGCCTCGCCCGGCTGCGCATCGTGGATCCCCGCGACGGCTGGCCCAACCCCAGGGCGGTGGCCATGGCCTCGGGCGCGGGGCGGCTCCTCGACCATGCAGGCCTCTTCCCCTCGGTGGCCGAGGCGATCCGCGACTGCGACTACGTCTTCGCCACCACCGCCCGGGGACGCGATCTCACGAAGCCCGTGATGACGCCCGAACGCGCCATGGCGCATGCGCGCGCACTGACGGGCGAAGGGCGGCGGGTTGGCATCCTTTTCGGGCCGGAGCGGACCGGCCTCGAGAACGAGGACGTGGCGCTGGCCAGCGCCATCGTGACGGTGCCGGTCAACCCCGAGTTCTTCTCGCTGAACCTCGCGCAATGCGTGCTGCTCCTGTCCTACGAATGGCGGCGCCAGCACGACGAGACCCCGCCTGAGGTGATCGACATGGCGCGGGTGGATTTCGCGAGCGGCCTCGAGGTCGAGAAGCTCGGCGACCATTTCGAGGAGAAGCTCGAGGCCGCGGGCTTCTTCTTCCCGCCCGAGAAGGCGCCGGGCATGAAGCTCAACCTGCGCAACATGTGGGCCCGGCTGCCGCTGACGCGGTCGGACGTCCAGACCCTGCACGGGATGCTGCGCCAGATCGCGTGGAAGTTGAAGCAGTAGATCCCACGGGTCTCCGCCGCCGCCTTCCGAGGGGCGGCCCCTCCCCCTGCGCAGGTGCTCATCCCGATGGCCGCATGTGGCAGGACGCCTCCGGCGCCCGACCTTTGGATGAGGCCCGCTCTTGCCGAAACGTGCCAGAGTGGGCCGGCCAAGAGGGAGGGGAGAATGGCAAGACTGCTCGTGATGTACCGGAAGCCCGAGGATGCGGCGGCTTTCGACCGCCATTATGCCGGGATCCACATCGGCCTGGCGGCGAAGATGCCCGGCCTGAGAAGCTACGAGATCAGCGACGGGCCCATCGCGACGCCGGGTGGAGAGTCCGACTACCACCTTGTCGCCATCCTGCGCTTCGACGGCATGGAAGCCCTGAAGGCCGCGCTCGGCAGCCCGGAGGGGCAGGCGGCGGTCGAGGATCTGGGCCGGTTCGCGACGGGCGGAGCCGACATCTTCATGTTCGACGACAGGCCCGCGCAGGGCTAGCGGCCGCGTCCCTGCGCCACCCCCCGCGAGCCCTTGAAGCGGGCAGGCGGGGGGCCTAGTCTCCCGGGCGGAACGGGAGAGCCGGATGGCAGTGAAGAAGCGCAGCATTTTCGAGGAAGTGGGGCAGGGAGCAAAGGCGCCTGTCCCGCAGGGCGGCACCATCGACCGCGGCCACGGCGGCGCGCGGCGCGGGATCCGGCTGTGGCTGATGGCGCTGTTCCTCCTCGTCATGGCGATGATCGTGGTGGGCGGCCTCACGCGGCTGACCGACTCCGGTCTCTCGATCACCGACTGGCGGCCCGTCACCGGCGCCGTGCCTCCGCTGAACGAGGCGGAGTGGGCGGCCGAGTTCGAGAAATACCGCGCGAGTCCCCAGTACCGGCTGATGAACGCCGACATGACGCTGGCCGAGTTCCAGCGGATCTACTGGTGGGAATGGGGCCACCGACAGCTTGGCCGCGTGATCGGCCTCGTCTGGGCCGTGGGCTTCCTCGCCTTCCTCGTGGCGCGAAAGATCCCGCGTGGCTGGTGGCCGAGGCTGCTGGCACTCGGCGTGCTGGGCGGCCTGCAGGGCGGGATCGGCTGGTGGATGGTGGCCTCGGGCCTCGAGGGCGACCGGGTGACCGTCGAGAGCACGCGGCTTGCGGTGCATCTGGGCCTGGCCTTCGTCATCCTCGGCATGATCGCCTGGCAGGCGCTCCTCCTCGGGCGAAGCGAGGCCGAGCTTCTGCAGGCCCGCCGCCAACGCGAGGGTCGTCTGCAGGGCATGGCCACGGCGCTGCTCGCGGTGGCCTTCCTTCAGGTGGTGCTGGGCGCGCTGGTGGCCGGTATCGACGCGGGCCGCGGTTTCCCGACGTGGCCTGACATGAACGGAACCTTCCTGCCCCTCGACATGCTCTATGTGCCGGGCGTCGAGACCGACTGGAGGAACCCTGCCTGGTGGCTGGGCCTCCTCCAGAACCCGGGCTTCGTGCAGTTCCTCCACCGCATGGCCGGCTATACGCTCGCAGCCCTCGGCCTCGTCTTCTGGATCCTCGGCCGCCGTTCGAAGCATCGCGCGACGCGGCGGGCCTTCGACCTCCTCGCGCTGGCGCTTCTGGCGCAGATCGCTCTGGGCGTCGGAACGGTGCTGTCCGCGGCGGAGTGGCACGTTGCCATTGCCCATCAGGTCGGTGCCGTCGTGATCTGGGTGCTGATCCTTCATGCGCGACACCTCGCGCAATATCCCCGTGTGGGCTCGATCCGGAAAGGAACCCTATGAGCGCCGACACCGCCTTCACCGAGCTGATGGACTATCAGCGCCAGACCGAGGCGCTGGCGCAGGTCATGGGGCGGCTGTCCTGGGACCAGGAGACGGTCATGCCGCGGGGCGCGGCCGAGCAGCGCGCCGAAGAGATGGCTGCGCTCGAAGGCGTGCTGCACGCGCGCCGCGCCGATCCGCGCATCGCCGAATGGCTCGAGCTTGCCGATCCCGAGGACGAGGAGGACGAGGCGCAGCTTCGCCTGATCCGCCGCAGCCACGAGCGCTCCACCAAGGTGCCGGGCCGTCTCGCGCAGGAGATCGCCCGCGTGACCTCGGCCGCGCAGGGGATCTGGGCCGAAGCCCGCGCCGCGGATGACGTCTCGATGTTCCTTCCGACGCTCGCCGAGGTGATCCGCCTGAAGCGCGAGGAGGCGGCCGCGCTGGCCTCTGGCCGCGACCGCTACGACGCGCTGATCGACGACTACGAGCCTTCGGCGACGGCGGCCTCGATCTCGGCCATCTTCGACCGGATGCGGCCGCGCCTCGTCGCGCTGCGCGAGGCGGTGCTTGGCGCGAAATTCCAGCCGCAGACCATTGCCGGCCATTTCGGGCTCGAGGCGCAGGTGCGCATGGCGCGCGATCTCGCCGCGACCTTCGGCTACGACTGGAGCCGCGGGCGCATGGACATGGCGGTGCACCCGTTCTCCTCGGGGTCGGGCAGCGACGTGCGGATCACCACCCGCGTTGTCGAGACGGATCCCTTCAACTGCTTCTACTCGGTCATCCACGAGGTCGGCCACGCCGCCTATGAACTCGGGATCGACCCGGACTATGCGCTGACCCCGATCGGCGCCGGCGTCTCGATGGGCGTCCACGAGAGCCAGAGCCGGATCTACGAGAACCAGCTCGGCCGGTCTCGCGCCTTCACGGGCTGGCTGTTCGGCCGCATGACCGAGCGTTTCGGCGACTTCGGCATTCCGGACGCGCAGGCCTTCTACGCCTCGGTCAACCGGGTGCAGTCCGGCTACATCCGCACCGAGGCGGACGAGGTGCATTACAACCTCCACATCATGATGCGCTTCGATCTCGAACGGGGGCTGATCCGCGGCACGCTCGAACCCGAGGATCTGGAGGAAGCGTGGAATTCCCGCTTCCTCGAGGATTTTGGCGTCGCGGTGGACCGGCCCTCGCACGGGATGCTTCAGGACGTGCACTGGTCGGTGGGCCTCTTCGGCTATTTCCCGACCTATGCGCTCGGCAATGTCTACGCCGGCTGCCTGATGAAGGCGATCCGCGAGGCGGTGCCGGATCTCGACGACCAGCTCGCCGTCGGGGACACGTCGGGCGCGACCGGATGGCTGCGCGAGAACCTCCAGCGGCACGGCGGCCTCTACACGCCGCACGAGACCGTCACCCGTGCCTGCGGGTTCGAGCCGTCCGAGGAGCCGCTTCTCGATTATCTCGAGACCAAGTTCCGCGGCATCTACGGCCTCTGACCGCAACCGGCAATGGACGGGGGCGGTCCGGCGTTCAGGTTCTGGCTGGCAGCGCGGCGCACGGCCTCCACGCTCGTCGCGCGCTTCTGGCGCGGCATGTCGGCGGGCGAGGCGGAGAGGCGCCTCGCGGCCCGGCCCTTGCGGGACCAGATCGCGATCGTCGGCGGGGTCCTCGCCGCGCTGTTCCTCACCAGCCTTCTCTTCGCCAATGGCGGCTTTGTCGGCTTCCTCCTCTTCCTGCTTCTGGTGGTGATCGTCGTCAACTGAGCCGATCACGCGCAGGTGAAAAAGGTTAATGTCGCCGGAAGTGCTTCTTCTTCAACACCTTGGTCGGGGGCGGCACGGGCACCTCGTCAAGGCGCGTCTTTTTGGCGCAGGTGAAGTGATCCGGTCGCGCGGACGCCGCGTAATCCGGTCACGACAAACCCAGACAGAAAGGGCACGGAAATGACGAACTACCTGATCATGGAATACGTTCTGACCTTCGGCACTCTCGGTTTCGTCCTCGCCTTCGCCTACATCAACATCCGCCAGACCGAGAAGCAGCTGGAAGAGACGCGGAAGCGCCGGCAGGGCATCGAGGCTGCCGCTACCAAGTAAGGAAGATGGGCCGGGCAAGCCATTGCCCGGCCGGTGTCGCACGGCGCTGGTGCCGAACAGCCAGCGATCCGCAGGCCGTCACGACCAGTCGGGATGGCGCTTCTCGAGGAAGGCAGCCACTCCCTCCTCGGTATCCCTCCACATCATGTTGTCTGCCATGACCGCGCCAGTGAAGGTATAGGCTGCGGCCAGACCCATGCCCGCCTGATCGTAGAAGGCGCGCTTGCCGGTCCGGACGGCGGCGGTAAGCTTTGACGCCACGACCTCGGCCAGCTTCCGCACTTCGCCCGCCAGATCCTCGGGCGGCACCGTGCGGTTGACGAGACCGACTTCCCGCGCGCGGTCCGCCTCGATGAACTCGCCCGTCGTCAGCATCTCGAAAGCCACCTTGCGCGGCACGACGCGGGTAAGGGCCACCATGGGCGTCGAGCAGAAGAGGCCGATATTGACGCCGTTCACGCCGAAGCGGGTGCCCTGCGCAGCGACCGCCATGTCGCAGGAGGCGACAAGCTGGCAGCCTGCGGCCGTGGCTATCCCGTGGACTTCCGCGATCACCGGCTGGGGCAGGGCGGGAATCGCCTGCATGACCGCCGCGCAACGGGCGAAGAGGTCCGAGAAATAGGCCGCTCCCCGGTCGTCGGACTGCCGCGCAGCCTGCATCTCGCGCAGGTCATGCCCGGCGCAGAAGGCCTTGCCCGCGCCCCGCAGCACGACGACGCGGATCGTCCGGTCTTCGGCGAGAGCGCGGAACTGCTCCTTCAGCGCGGCCAGCATGGCATCCGACAGGGCGTTCAGCGCCTCGGGCCGGTTCAGCGTCAGCGTCGCCACGGCGCCGCTGTCCTCGCGCAGCAGGATCTGGGTCATCTTGTCACTCCTCCCCTTTCCGGTCAGCCTAGCGAGCCGGAAGCTGGGAGGAAAGCATGGGGCTGAGACTGGACGCCGCGGAACTGGCCGCGTTCCTGGAGAAGGAGTTTCCCGAGGTGGCCGGGGATTTCGAGGTGATTTCAGCAGGGCAGGAGGTCGCCATGCGGCTCAAGGTCGGGCCCCAGCATCTGCGGCCCGGCGGGACCGTATCGGGACCCTCCATGTTCGCGCTGGCGGATGTGGCCATGTATCTCGCGATCCTGTCGCGGATCGGTCCGGTGAAACTCGCCGTCACAACGAACATCTCGATGGACTTCATGCGCAAGCCGGAGGCGGGCCGCGACCTCATCGGGACGGCGCGGGTCCTGAAGCTCGGGCGGGTGCTGGCGGTGGGGGACGTGCTGATCCGCTCGGCGGAATCGGGGGAGGTGGTGGCGCGGGCAGGGCTCACCTATGCGATCCCGCCCGACAGGGTGGCATGACGTTGCCGCCCGTGGAGGGGCGCTGCCCTCAGTCCTTCGTGATCTTGAAGCGGCCGTCGACCGTCGCGCCGCTCTCGATCACCACGCTGCGGTAGGTCACGTCCGAGGTCAGCTGCGCCGCCGCCCGCACCACGAGCGACGAGCAGGAAAGCCGGCCGTCCAGCTGCCCGCGCACCTCGACGCTCTCGGCGCTGAACGTCCCGCTCGCGCGGCCTTCCGGTCCGACCATCAGCCCGCGGGCGGTGATCGTGCCGTCGACCTCTCCCATCACCTCGATGCTGCCCGACGACGTGATGTCGCCGACGATCTTGAGGTCCGAGCCGAGCGTGGACTTTGTGGCGTTCGAGCCGTTGCGCTGCGGGGCAGGCTCGGCCGGTCTGTTCTGCATCGTGATTCCCTCTCTCGCACGGCCCCGCCGTCCGGGGGCACGGTGCCGGGCGAGCGCCCGCACGTCCGCCCGATAAAGGGTCAAGGCCGGTTCCCGGTCAAGACCGGCACCGGGGATTTCTGCCGATCGTGGACAAAAGCGTGGGCGGGTGCTCAGATGCCTGCGGACCCCCTGCAGAGAGGATGCGCATGACGGACGCCACGGATCGTGACTTCTGGCAGCCGGTCTCGGGCTTCGATCTCCCGCGCTACGCGGGGTTGCCCACCTTCATGCGCCTGCCTTTCGTGCCGCCGGGCCACGCTCGCTTTGCCGAGGTGGACGTGGGCCTCGTCGGCGCGCCCTGGGACGGTGGAACGACGAACCGGCCCGGCCCCCGGCACGGGCCGCGGCAGCTCCGCGACCTCTCGACCATGATCCGCGCGCAGAACGGCGTGACGCGGGTTCGTCCCTTCGAGGCGGTGCGCTGTGCCGACCTGGGCGATGTGAGCCCCAATCCCGCCGACCTCATGGACAGCCTCGCCCGGATGGAGGACTTCTTCTCGAAGGTCCGGGCGGCCGATATCGTGCCGCTGACGGCGGGGGGCGACCACCTCTGCACGCTGCCGATCCTGAGGGCCTTGGGCCGGGAGCGTCCGCTCGGCATGATCCACTTCGACAGCCACACCGACCTGTTCCACAGCTACTTCGGCGGCACGATGTATACGCACGGCACGCCGTTCCGCCGCGCGGTCGAGGAGGGGCTGCTCGACCCCAAGCGGGTGTGCCAGATCGGCATCCGGGGTTCCGCCTACGACTGGGAGGACCGCGATTTCGCCGCCGCGGTCGGCATCCGGATCATTCCGATCGAGGAGTTCCATGCGCGAAGCGTCGAGGACGTGATGGCCGAGGCCCGCGCCATCGTCGGCGACGGCGAGACCTATGTCAGCTACGACATCGATTTCGTCGACCCCGCCTTTGCTCCCGGCACAGGCACGCCCGAGGTGGGTGGACCGACCTCGTGGCAGGCGCTGAGCGTGGCGCGCCTTCTCGACGGGGTGAAGGTCGTGGGCGCGGATCTGGTCGAGGTCTCGCCCCCCTTCGACCCCTCGGGAGGGACGGCCTTCCTCGGGGCCTCGATCCTCTTGGAGCTTCTCTGCGTGATCGCATGTTCCCTGACCTCTTCCGCCGCCGGAGGTTCCGAGTGACCGATCTGATCCTGACCAATGCCGAGGTTCTGACGATGGACCCGGCCAGGCCGCGGGCGGAGGCCGTGGCGGTGGACGGTGGCCGCATCGCCGCGGTCGGCAGCCGCGCCGAGATCGAAAAGCTCGCGACGTCGGCGACCGAAACGGTCGATGCCGGCGGACGGACGCTTCTGCCCGGCTTCGTGGAAAGCCACCTCCATCTCGTGCTGGGAGGCTCGGAGCTCGCACATCTCCAGCTTTGTGGCGTGCATGGCGCCGAGGCGCTGACCCGCGCCGCCCGCGACTTCGCCGGACGCTTCCCCGACCGGCCGCTGCTGATGGCCCAGGGCGGAGACTACTCCATCCTGGACCGGCCGATGACGCGGCACGATCTCGACGCGATCCTGCCCGACCGGCCATTCGCGATCACCGCACCCGACCATCACACCGTCTGGGCGAATACGGCCGCGCTTCGTGCAGCGGGACTCCTCGACGGAGCGGCCACCCCGCACGGGCATGAGGTGGTGATGGGGCCGGACGGCCATGCCACGGGCGAGTTGCGCGAGTTCGAGGCCTTCGCTCCGGTGATCGCCCTCGGCGGAGAGGCGCGCCTGAACCTCGGGATCGCGACGGGGGGCGAGCCGCAGCCGTGGCCCGATGCCGCCGAACGCGCCATCGACCGGGCCAGGATCGCACGCGGCCTCGCCCATTGCGCGGCCCATGGCATCACCTCGATGGTGAACATGGACGGCAACCGCTATACGCTCGAGCTCCTGCGCGAGATGAAGGACCGCGGCGAGCTCACGGCCCGGATCCGCGTCCCCTTCCATTTCAAGCCGCAGATGGACCTGTCCGAACTGGCCCGTGCCGAGGCGATGACGCGGGACTTCGACGACGACTGGCTCGCCTGCAACTTCGTCAAGATGTTCATGGATGGCGTGCTCGACAGCGGCACCGCGTTCCGGCTCGACGAGTATCCCGGAGAACCCGGCTGGCGGTCGGAGCCCTTGTTCGAGCCCGCAAGATTTGCCGAGATCGCCACGGCGGTGGACCGGCTCGGCATGCAGATCGCCGTCCATGCGATCGGCGACGGGGCCGTGCGTGTGACGATCGACGGCTATGAGGCGGCGCGGAAGGCGAACGGCCCCCGCGACAGCCGGCACCGGATCGAGCACATCGAGCTCGTGGATCGTGCCGACATTCCCCGCCTCGGCGCGCTCGGCATCGTCGCGAGCCTTCAGCCGCCCCATCCGCCAGGCGCCATGGACTTCCCGCTGCAGCCGACGCTCGACCGCATCGGCCGGGGGCGATGGCCGGATGCCTATCTCTGGCGCAGCCTCGTGGAAGCGGGAGCGCCGCTGGCCTTCGCCTCCGACTGGCCGGTGACGGATGTGTCGGTGATGCGCGGGTTGCAGGCCGCCCTGACGAGGCGCCCCTATGAAGGTTGCGCCGACGAGCGCCTCGGCCTCATGGAGAGCCTGCGCGCCTACACGGCCGGCGGGGCATGGGCGAACCATCGCGAGCGACTGACCGGAACGATTCGCCCCGGCCTTGCGGCCGATCTGGTGCTGCTGGAGGCTTCGGTAACGGAAACCGCGCCGCATGAGCTGGGAAAGGTCGGGATTCGCCGCACGATCTGCGGTGGCGGGACGACTCACTCCGCGATCTGAGCCCGCACATACCGGCGAGGCAGGCGCAAAGCATGCTCAGAGACCGGCCCGGAGCAACAAAAAACGCCAATATTTCTTGGTCCGGACATGAAATCGTTACGCTGCGCAAAAAATCCGCTTGCAGACCGCCGCGACTGCTCCTAGAAAGCACTCCACCGAGACGACGAACGGCGGCGACGCCGGATGAAGCGGCGAGGGAAGCCAGAGGCAGCAGCCAACGGCGAAGATTTGGAGATCGAACGCGGCGGGATCGCTAGTCAAACTGGCGAGCGCGCTGT